>CAZEHX010000008.1:0-115583 GCA_964511745.1 uncultured Parvibaculaceae bacterium | reverse complement strand
CCAGCGCTGGAATGCCTTGTGGGATGTATCCCTCGGTGTGGTCTGTTTGGCGAAGTAGTAGAAGGCCAGATAAAATGCAATGCATGCGGCAATCCACAGGCTTGGTCCGACAGGGCCGAACCAGTACATGAAAACACCGCCCACGCCGATAATGAGCAGGGGCACTACGACGACCGACGGCACCATGTTGCCGACGAAATAGTTCATCTGCGAACGCGCAGCGTTGCTTCGGAAATGGTCCGCTAGCGAGATCACAAGCTTGCTCCGGGCATCTGGAAAAATTGGGTGGAGGGACCAACCGGCCCCGGCACTTCTGCAGCATGCCCGGAATGTGTTAACCAACCGCTTCGCCGGAGGCTTTGAAGCAAAGGAAATTTGCGTCAGAAAGCTGCCGATAGGAAACACCAAGGACGCCAAAATGACCGAAACTCCGTTGCTGCTTGAAATTGATGGCCATGTTGCAACCCTGACGATTAATCGCCCGGACTCGCGAAACGCTTTGGGTGAGGCCGAGGATGGACCGGCGTTTGCCGCGGCTGCTGAACAGATCAATGCCGATATCAATATCCGCGCTGTGATTCTCACCGGCGCAGGTAAGGCCTTCTCAGCTGGCGGGAATATCAAGGCGATGAATGAGAAGGCTGGCAGCTTTGGGGGGGCGGGCGTTGATATTGCCCGGGGCTACTACACAGGCATCCATCGTATCGTGAAGTCGCTCTGGTCGCTGGAAGTGCCGATGATTGCCGCCGTCAACGGACCAGCTATCGGCCTGGGTAATGATGTTGCGTGTCTTGCTGATACGCGGATTGCATCGGACAAGGCGATTTTTGGTGCGACCTTCCTGAAGATAGGCCTTGTCCCTGGCGATGGCGGCTCGTGGTTGCTGCCGCGTGTCATCGGAACTGCGCGGGCCGCAGAACTATTTTTCACCGGTGACGTGATTGATGCGGAAACCGCCTGCCAGTGGGGCCTTGTCAGCCGCGTGGTGCCGCATGACACCCTGATCGCAGAAGCCCGTGCATTGGCAGATAAGATGGCCGCTCAACCACCGCATGTACTGCGTATGACCAAACGCCTGATGCGGCAGGGTATGACCGCAACCTTTGACCAGATCATGGATATGTCCGCCAATATGCAGGCGCTGGCCCATAAGACGGATGACCACGCGGAAGCTGTGGCAGCCTTCATTGAGAAGCGGCCACCCACATATCACGGCCGTTAGGCGTCTTTCGGCCTGTTTGGGGATAATTGACCGGCACAAGCCTCTTTGGGCAATTGCCCAAGCGCGCACATGGTCATAAAGTCCCCGCGACACCAAATTCAGTCCATCGAATACAATAAATTTCAGGGAGAATAATATCATGGCCGCAGTTGGCATCGTCGCAACACTCACCGTTCAGGCAGGCAAGGAAGCCGAGTTTGAAACTGTCTTCAAGGAACTGCGCACGCAGGTTCTGGCCAATGAAAAAGGCTGCGAAATGTATGATGTCTACAAGTCCAAAGCCGATGGCACCAAATACGTGATCATGGAGCGCTACACGGACGAAGCAGCGCTCAAGGCGCACGGCGAATCCGCCTACTTCAAGGCTGCAGGCCCCAAGCTGGGCGCGGTTCTGGGTGGTGCGCCGGTGTTGGATTATCTTGATCCGGTCGCTTAGGGACTACAGTTAGCATGCTCGTTGTTGGTGGCCGTCGGATTCAGGTTCGATGGCCACCGCAACGAAAAATGCCCGCGTGTAGCTTGCGGTTTTTCAGGTTGATAAAATAATCAGTATACGGAGCGGGAGCCGAGAAAATGGATCTCAGTTTTTCAGAAGAAGACACGGCCTTTCGCGAGGAAGTGCGCGCTTTCATCGACGAAGCCTTCACCGATGATCTGCGCCGTAAAATGGCGCGCACAAAGAACGGTTACCTCGACAAAGAGGATCACATCACCTGGCAAAAGCGGTTGCATGCCAAGGGCTGGGCTGCGACCCATTGGCCCAAGGAGCATGGCGGCCCGGGCTTTACCCCAAGCCAGCACTACATTTTCGATTGCGAAATGTCCGCGGCCGGTGTGCCCCTGACTGTGCCCTTCGGCATTCGCATGGTGGCACCGGTGATCATGAAATTCGGGACCGAAGAGCAGAAGGCGAAATATCTGCCGGACATTCTCGCGACGAATCTGTGGTGGTGTCAGGGGTATTCCGAGCCGGGTTCAGGCTCGGACCTTGCCTCCGTGCAGATGAAGGCCGAGGACAAGGGCGATCATTATCTATGCAACGGCTCAAAAATCTGGACCACGCAGGCCCAGCACGCAGACATGATTTTCTGCCTTGTGCGCACCAAGAAGATGGAAAAGCGTCAGGACGGCATCTCCTTCCTGCTCATCGACATGCACACGCCCGGTGTGAAGGTTGAGCCTCTGGTGACACTGGACGGCCCAGCCGAAGGCAAGCAGGAAATCAATCAGGTGTTTTTCGAGGACGTGAAAGTGCCCAAGGAAAACCTGATTGGCGAAGAAAACAAAGGCTGGACCTACGCCAAATATCTGCTCGAGTTCGAGCGCGGCAACGCCTATGCACCCGGTCTCATGCGGTCGCTTGGCAAGGTGCGCAAGATTGCTGCTGATACAAGTGTTGGCGAGGGCACGTTGGCCGATCAGCCGCACTTCCAGGCAAAGATCAACGACATAGAGACTCAGGTCCGTGCGATGGAATTTACCGAACTGCGGATTTTCTCGGCCATGTCGAATGGTCAGAATCCCGGTCCGGAATCATCCATGCTGAAATGCCGTGGCACGGAACTGCAGCAGGCGATATCCGAACTCGCACTGGAAGGCGTTGGTTACTACAGCATGCCTTTCGTCCGCGATACGTTTGCGCTGCAAAATGAAGAGGTCGTCGGCCCGGACTATGCACCGGTAACGGCGCCCTACTATTTCAGCCTGAGAAAAGCCTCAATTTATGCGGGTTCAAATGAGATCCAGCGCAATATCATGGCCAAGGCAGTGCTTGGTCTTTAGGGGCCGTTAATTCGCTGTTAACGACATAAAGCCGGGGCGTAAAAGCGCCCCGGCTTCGTGTTTTTGGCCGCAGCTCATCAATTTTTAACCGGTATCGATGCAAGGTTTTGCGATGAAACGATTGCAGTACATTGCGCGGATCCTCTGGGGTCGCCAACGCACCAAGGCGGAGTTCGATGAGTCGATCGCCGGTGTGGAAAATTATCTTGATGTCCACCGCTGGGACCTCATCAATGCGGCAACCATATCCGGCCTGCTGACGCTTGCTTTCGTGTCGGTCGGCCTGGGTACCCAGGCCATGATCTGGGTAGCCGCCGTGATGGTCGCCGAGACGCTGTTTACGCTCTTGCGGTGGCATATGGCGAAAACACGCACGAACACCCGCAATGTCTATTCGCGCATGAGCATGCTGCAGGGCGCGTCCTTCATTACCCTTTGTATCTGGGTGCCCGGGCTGCTTTTTGGCTTCGGCACCAGCGACCCGGTTGCGACGACGCTTGTTCTGCTCTCATGGGCCGGCGCGCTGATTGTCGTGTCGCATCAAAACGACACCATTCCACGCATTGCTATAACCAGCAGCGCGGTGCCTGCTGCGATGATCGCAATTACACCCTTGGTCTATGCTGAATATCCGGCCGATGTGGCACTTGCCGGTCTTTGTTCGATGTTGGTGCTGCTGGTGATGCGGAACACCATCGCTAATTTGCGGGTTAACCGGCAGCTCTTTGAAGTGCAGGCCGACAAGGACGAGCTTATTGGTGAGCTCCAGTTCGCCCGGCAGGCCGCCGAAGCCGACCGCCGCAGGGCCGATCAGGCCAATCGTGCAAAATCTGAATTCCTGGCAATGATGAGCCACGAGATCCGAACGCCGATGAATGGCATGTTGGGCATGGCGCAGATGCTTGTGCGCGGCGACCTGCCCGAAGAGCAGCACGGCTACGCACAGACTGTTGTTGATTCGGGTGAAGCACTGCTGGCGCTGCTGAACGATACGCTTGATCTGTCACGCATTGAATCCGGCCGGATGAGTCTTGATGCGGACGAGGAAGACCCGCGGCGCATCTTTGAAGGTATCGAAGCCTTATGGGGTCCGCGTGCGCGCGATGAAGGCCTCAAATTCAGCGTGGAAATTTCTCCGGACGTGCCGGCACGCGCTCACATTGATGCGCGCAAAGTGCAGCAGCTCTTGTCCAATCTCGTTGGCAACGCTGTGAAGTTTACAGGCCAGGGTGCCATCTCCATGCGGGCGAGCGTACCCAAGCGCGGGCATCTGCGCTTTGAAGTGGTGGATACCGGCCCGGGTATTGCCGAGGAAGCCCAGAAACGCATTTTCGAAAAATTCACGCAGGCGGACGCCTCTACAACACGGCGATATGGCGGTTCCGGCCTGGGCCTGACCTTGTGCAAGGAATTCGTCGAACTGATGGGCGGCAGCATTTCCGTGGAAAGTGCTGAAGGTGAGGGTGCACGCTTCATCGTCGACATTCCCTGCCGCTTCTATGAAAGCGCTGTTGCTGAGGAGCCGGTTAAGCGCTCACCGGATGCAGAGATGATGCTGGGGGAAGCCGACGACGCATTGCGCATTCTTGTAGCCGACGATCACCCCATTAATCAAAAGCTGATGCGCGCCTACGTGGATCGGTTCGGGTACACCTGTGAGGTGGTCGAGAACGGCCGTCAGGCAGTGGATGCAGTAGCCTATGGAACCTTCGATATTGTGCTCATGGATGTGCAGATGCCCCAGATGGACGGCATTGCTGCGGCAGCAGAAATCAGGAAGCTGCCCGGCGAACGGGCGCAGATTCCGATAGTGGCAATCACCGCCAATGCCATGGTCGGCCAGCGCGAGGAATATCTGTTGCAGGGGTTCGACGGATATGTATCAAAGCCCATCGATACGCAGGCTCTGAAAGCCGAAATCGATCGCGTCAGGCTGGGAGCGGGCCAAAATAAAACAGCCGCGAGCGCATAAGACGCCCGCGGCTGCCAGTCTGGTCTGATCGAGAGTTCAGGCTTACTTACCTGATGCCTTTTCAAAGAACTTGCCGGTCTGCTCGCCACCCATGAAGAAGGGCTTGGCGTTTGAGAAGTCGGTGATCTTGTCCCAGGCTTCCAGAACCTTTTCAGCGGTGAGATCATCGCGGCCGACAAAGACGCCGTCAGCTTCAACAATCTGTGCCGCTGCAAACACACCTGCGCCTGCGCACAGGATGGTGCCCGTCGGGGCATCTTCGCTGACCAGGATCATGACACCCGGCGACACGAATTCCGGCTTCAGCATGGCTTCTGCTTCGGGCGGCATCAGGTTTTCGGTCATCCGCGTAAAGGCAACCGGTGCCAGCGTGTTGACGCGGATATTGTCCTTCTGACCTTCGATCTTCAACGTGTTCATGAGACCTGCAAGGCCAAGCTTGGCGGCGCCGTAATTGGCCTGACCGAAGTTGCCGTAGAGGCCTGAGGATGACGAGGTCATCATGATGCGGCCGTACTGCTGCTCTTTCATGATCGGCCACACGGCCTTGGTTGCCTTGGCGGAACCGGTCAGGTGAACATCCACGACGATGTCGAAATCCTTCTGTTCCATCTTGACGAAGCTCTTGTCGCGCAGGATGCCGGCATTGTTGATGAGAATGTCGATGCGGCCAAAGGCATCCATCGTCTGCTTGACGAGGTTTGCAACACCGGCGTCGTCAGTCACGCTGGAGCCGTTGGAAATGGCCTCTGCGCCAAGTGCCTTGATCTCTGCCACAACCTTGTCGGCGGCGTCTGAAGAACCGCCGGAGCCGTCCACTGAACCGCCAAGATCATTCACCACCACCTTGGCGCCACGGCGCGCCAGTTCCAGCGCATGGCAGCGCCCAAGGCCACCGCCTGCGCCGGTCACGATTGCAACTTTTCCGTCGAACGAAATCGTCATGTTCTGTTGATCCTTGTTTTGTCGAGCCTGCCGGGAAGGGCAGGGAATAAGGCCGGATGGTGGCCTGATGAAGAAGCGGGTCCGCTGCTGCCGCAGGGACACCAAAATTGCTGGTGAGGTTTTGCATCCCCGCGTTTGTCCGGTCAAGCTGCTGCATAGGACAAGTCGCGCCGTGGATGTGCCGCCGGGTACTTCGGAGGACGGTCAGCGATCATTTGATGGCGTGACGGTATTTGTAGGTCTCGTGCAGATGCTGACCGAAAATCGCCGGATTTTGCCTGAAAAGCGGTAATCGCCGGTCTGATAGCGTAATTCGCGGTTGTGGCCGGGCTGGCGCGGGTAGCTTAGGCGGCCTTCTTCATGGCGAAGGCATCGGCCAGCAGCTCATAGGAGCGCACCCGGTCCGCATGGTCGTAGGTGATGGTGACCAGCGCGAATTCGGCAACGTCATGGTCTGCTGCCATGCTGAGAAGCTGGTCGCGGACCTGTGTAGGTGTGCCCGTCAGGCCGCGCGCCTCTATGCCCTGCAGAACGGCCTTTTCTTCATCCGAATATGGATAGGCCAGAGCCTCCTCGATGGACGGGAAAGGTTCGTGCCGACCCTGCATGAGCCAGAGCACCCAAAGGTTGCGGCTGGCCGCCACGCGGCGGGCCTCTTCCGGTGTTTCGGCCACCATGACCGATACACCCATGGCTGCATGGGGTGCTTTGAGGGTGCGCGACGGACGGAAATGTTGCCGGTAGGTGCCAAGCGCATGGGTGGTTGAATCCGGATTGATGAAATGCGCATAGCAATAGCTGAGGCCGAAATGAGCCGCATGCATGGCCCCGTCGCCGCCGGAGCCGAGCATCCACATTTCCGGCATGCCCGGCCCCATGGGAGCTGCATGAATGCCGCGATAGGGATGGTCCAGCGGAAAGCCGCCGTCATCGCCCTCAAGACCGTTGGCATCTTCAAGAAACTGAGTCAGCATTTCCACAACCTGCGGAAAGACTTCCGTCGAATAGGCATTGGGACCTGGCATCAGGGCCGCCGTGGTGCGCGGGTCTGTGCCTGCTGCGCGGCCAATGCCCAGATCGATACGGCCGGGGTACATGGTTTCAAGAAGCCGGAATGTTTCTGCCACCTTCAGCGGTGAGTAGTGCGGCATCATCACACCGCCGGAGCCGATGCGCATGGTGCGTGTCTCCGCTGCCAGCCGCGCAATCAGGACTTCAGGGGCCGAGCCTGCAAATGACATCGTATTGTGATGCTCAGCCACCCAATACCGCTTGTATCCCAGCGCCTCGCATTGCCGGGCAAGGTCGATTGTATTTTCGAGCGCCTGACCGGCCGTGCCGCCGGCCCGGATGGGGGATTGATCAAGGACAGATAGGAGCGGGCGCTGCATCAAACTCTCTTTCTCAGTTTCTCTTCTTCAGCTTCTTCAGGATGCCGCTGAAAGTGAGCAATGTCGCATCATTCGCTGTTACCGTACCACGCACAAACACCATGCTGCCGGTCGCGCGGACCACTTCGCCTGTGGCGTAGACATTACCCGAAGGCGGCCCCGCTGACACAAACTCTCCATTCAGTGCGATCGTGACAGCACCCTCGTCGCCGAGCTCATCCTTGGCAATCGAGAACAGAGAGAAATCTGCAAAAGTCATCAACATGCCGCCATGAATGGCACCACCGCCATTCAGGTGCTTTTTCGTCACCTCGAATCCTGAGACAATCCCGTCCGGCGTCCGCTTGAAATAGAATGGACCCGCCATATCTTCGAATGGATCAGTAAAGGCCCAGGTTTCCCAGTCGCTGAAATTATTATGATGAGACGTATCGGGCATGGTTCTGCATTGGCTCCATTCATTTCCAGCGCTGGATATTCAGCGCTGGATATAGTGTGCGACAGTTGATTCGTTAAGGTGCCTGCTTCTGCGGTACAGTTTGTTTTGGGTACAATTTCAGGATCCCAGTGTGGCGAACAAAGACATAAGTGACCCCGACATACGCCCGGTTCCGGTGGAAGAACTCACCATACCGGTTACACAGGCCGGTCTCGCCTTCTGGCGGGATGCATGTGACGGCGGAGTTATGCCACCTGTTTCAGCGATCAGCCCGGCGGCTCTCAAAGAGTTGTTACCGAGCGTAGTCATTTTTGAACCTGTCAGGACAGCGGCTGCCGACTCTGATGCCGAGCCCGAAGATTTTCGTTACCGGTTGTTGGGTGAATGCGTCAATGAGGTGTTCGACGTCAGTCTGGCAGGCAGATGCGTGTCGGAATTGACTGAATATGGCGACAGCTACATTCGCAGAAATTTGTCGTTTTACCGGCTCATATGCGCGCGCAAGGAACCTTTGGCGCTGACCGGACGCATGGAAATGATCGACAAGGACTACGTAAAGTTCGAAGCGGTCTATCTGCCATTTTCCGAATCCGGATCCCGGGTTGATCGCATTTTGGCGGTGGTGGGGCGGTACTGATTTAGCGCCACACGTCGCATGGTGCTTGAGTGAGTCTGAGAAGAACCGCTGACGGACGAATGCCAGTTACCGCCTTATATTTTTCCTAGCTTACGCTTTTACTATTCCGCCTTTTTGCCGATGAAAAGGTTGCCGCGTTCAGCTATTCGCAGGCACAAGTAGGACAGGCCCTGTTTGTGGTCAGCCCGTCCGGCTTTCACAGCCAAAGTTGAGAATTGTTTTCGCGCCGCGGGGTGCGATGAGTGCGTTTCTAGTAATGTGAGTACAAAAGTGACCGACGAGAATTCAGACGAACAGGAAGTGCGTGTCCTCGAACTGAGCGAGCTTCAAAGCCGCCCACCACGGGAGGCGCTGGCCTTCTGGCAGATGAAAGCAGGAAGCGCGGATATGCCGCCCGTTGCTGCAATCGACCCTGGGCAGTTAAAAAACATTCTGCCCCATGTCGTGCTGATCGATGTGATCTGGCCCGACAGCGCCAAGGGCGATCCTGAGCCGGATGATTTCTGCTTTCGATTGATCGGCCAGCACAGTGTAGATGCGCATGGTGCCAATGTAACCGGCATGATGGTCTCGACGCTGTCCGAATTCGGGCCGGAATACGCGCGCCTCGGCATGGCGTTTTACCGCTTTGTTTGTGCCAAGAAGCGGCCGATTGCCGTTCGCGGCCCGTTGAAGATGATCGGCAAGGATTATCGCCAATTTGAGGCTGTTTACCTGCCGTTCTGCGGCGATAAGGGGCGTGTGGACCGCATCATGGCGGCGATAAACTACACCTGACAGGGCGGTGGGGCGGGCCGCAACCAGCGGCATAATCCGAGGTCTTTGACGCGGCAATGGGGGGTGGCTACTCTCCCGCGCCAAAGCCCGATAACGCAATATGCAAGGCTCGCCCATGTCGCTTGATGCAGAAACCCGCCAACAACTGATTGATTCCATTTCCCGCTTTGTGCGCGAGCGCCTGCGGCCGCTCGAAGATCAGGTTGCGGAAAATGATGAAGTGCCTGCCGAAATCATACAGGAGATGCGCGATCTGGGGCTGTTCGGCCTGGCGATCCCTGAGGAGTTTGGCGGGCTTGGTCTGTCGATGGAAGACGAGTGCCTGGCCATGTTTGAGATGGGCCGCACGTCTCCCGCATTTCGCTCCGTATTCGGAACAAATGTGGGTATCGGTAGCCAGGGCATCGTCATGTTCGGCACCGATGAGCAAAAGCGTGACTGGTTGCCGGGGCTTGCCTCAGGCGAGATCATTGCAAGCTTTGCGCTGACTGAACCTGAAGCCGGCTCCGACGCTGCCGCCGTGCGCGTGACGGCCATTCGCGATGGAGATGACTATGTCATCAACGGCACGAAGCGCTACATCACCAATGCCAACCGGGCCGATATTTTCACGGTGATGGCGCGCACCAACCCCGACGTGAAGGGGGCCAAGGGCGTGTCGTCCTTCATCGTGCCGTCTGATCTCAAAGGGATCAGCGTCGGCAAGCCCGAAAAGAAAATGGGCCAGCAGGGCGCGCATATCTGCGACATCAATTTCGACAATGTGCGCGTGCCCGCCAAGCTGCGGCTGGGCGAAGAAGGCATGGGCTTCATCAATGCCATGAAGATTCTTGAACGCGGGCGGCTGCATATCTCAGCAGTCTGCGTCGGCGTTGCCGAGCGGCTGATTGTCGACAGCGTGACCTATGCCGCAGAGCGCAAGCAATTCGGTCAACCGATCGGCGAATTCCAGCTCGTGCAGGCCATGCTGGCCGACAGCAAGACTGAAGCCTATGCAGGCCGCTGCATGGTGCTGGATGCAGCGCGCAGGCGTGACGCTGGCGAGGACATCGGCACTGAAGCCTCGTGCAGCAAATATTTCTGCTCGGAGATGGTCGGCCGCGTCGCTGACCGGGCGGTGCAGATTTATGGCGGTGCCGGGTATATCGCTGACTACGGCATTGAGCGGCTCTACCGCGATGTGCGTATTTTCCGGCTCTATGAAGGCACCAGCCAGATTCAGCAGATCGTGATCGCACGGGCAATGTTGCGCGATATAGCCTGAGGGCATGAGCACCAACATCCCGCTCGATAAACTTCTAAGAGATATTCGCGCCTGCGCAGCCTGTGCGGAAGAGTTGCCTCACAAGCCGCGCCCGGTGGTGCGTGCCAGCGCAACGGCGCGCATTTGCCTGGTCGGGCAGGCGCCGGGGACGCGCGTGCATGAAACCGGCGTCCCATTCAACGATCCGTCCGGCGACCGGCTGCGCGACTGGCTGGGTGTCGACCGGGAGACGTTCTACGATGAAAGCCGCATTGCCATCATACCCATGGGCTTTTGCTTCCCGGGCCACGATGCTCATGGCGGCGACAAACCGCCGCTGAAGCGCTGCGCAAAACTCTGGCGCGCGCAATTGTTCGAAGCGCTCGGCCAGATAGACTTCACCGTTATCATCGGCTCATATGCGCAGGCTTGGCACTTGGGCCAGGCGCGCAAGAAGACGATGACGGATACGGTGGCTGCCTGGCGCGACTATATGCCTGGCGCAATAACGGTGCCGCATCCCTCTTGGCGCAACAATGCGTGGCTGAAAAAGAACCCGTGGTTTGAGGCGGAGGTGCTGCCGGCACTGCGTGCCGAGATCGCGAAGCGGATTTAGGAAATGCGGACACGCCGGACTCTCATCATCACGGTCCTGCTGGCTCTGGCAGCCTGCGCACCGCAGTTTGATCTGCCGGATGCAGCTCTTCAAACGCCGGTGCTGACGGCGGAATATCTGGTAGCCGCCGACGGGCGCAGAATTGCTTTACGCCGCTATGAAGCGGATGCGCCCAAAGCGATCATCGTGGCCGCCCACGGCTTCAACGATTACAGCAAGGCTTTCGCCATGGCGGGCCCGTGGTTTGCGGCCCGCGACGTGACGATCATCGCGCTGGATCAACGCGGCTTCGGCAATACACCGACGCGTAGCCTGTGGCCAGGAACGGATGTGTTGGCGGATGATCTAGCGGTATTGGTGCGGGCGGTGAAACAACAGCAGCCCTCTTTGCCGGTCTATCTCATGGGCATCAGCATGGGCGCTGCGGTAGCAACGGTGGCAACCGCGCGACATGACTTGCCGATTGAGGGCTTGGTTCTGTCTGGCCCGGCCTTTTGGGGCTGGTCGCGGATGAACGTGCTCTACCGCACAACCCTGTGGACGGCGGCTCATGTCGCACCTGGATACCTGCTGACAGGGGAGGGGCTGCGCAGGTGGCCGTCCGACAATATCGAAATGCTGCGCGCGCTCTCGCGTGATCCGCTTATGATTCGCGAAACGCGTGTCGATACGATCTATGGGCTGGTGAACCTGATGGACGCGGCTTTTGCTGCCGCAGGCGATGTTGACGTGCCAACCTTGGTGCTGCTGGGTGAAAAGGACGAAATTGTGCCTGCGGGCCCCGTGGACGAGGTTGTGCGGCGACTTGGGACGGCGCCCCGCTATGGCCGCTATGAAAATGGCTGGCACATGCTGCTGCGCGACCTGCAGCGCGAAACCGTGTTTCGGGACATCGCGCAATGGATCGATGATCCGGCTGCCCCGATGCCGTCAGGCGAAGAGGTGGCTTTGCCGGGCGAATACGGGCATTAAGAATGCTTGGTTTATTCGCCTAGTGAGCGCCACCCATGCCCTTTGTTGCATCTGCTGAGAAACGCCCGGTCCTGACACTGGTGCTGTTGTGTCTGGCGCTCTACCTGCCCGGATTTTTCACATTGCCGACGCTGGACCGCGACGAAGCCCGCTTTGCGCAGGCAACTGTGCAGATGCATGAAAGCGGTGACTACATTGTGCCGCATTTTCAGGACGATCTGCGCGCGAAAAAGCCGGTGGCGATCTACTGGCTTCAGGCAGCAACGTCTGGGACCGCTGCAACCCTTGGCTTCACAGGCACCAGTGGCCATCCCGGCATCTGGGCATTCCGAATACCTTCCTTGCTGGCCGCCATCATTGTCGTTTTGTTGACACGGCAAATCGCCGCGCGGTTTTACGGTGCGCGCGCAGGCTTGATTGCCGGGGCGCTGGTGGCGGGCTGCGTTGTGCTGGTGGCGGAAGCAAACATAGCCAAGACGGATGCAGCCCTTGCTGCGTCCATCGTGGCAGCGCAGCTGGCCTTGGCGCGCGCCTGGCTGGCACGCGACCCCTCGCGGCTTGACCCTGGCCTTGGCAATGCAGCGCTGTTCTGGCTGGCTATGGCTGTCGGCATTCTGCTCAAGGGGCCTATAGCGCCAATGGTGAGCGGTTTAACCATTGCGGTCCTTGTCGGCACGTCGCGCGACTATAAATGGCTTTTCTTGTTGCGTCCGGTGCGCGGCATGGCGCTATTGCTGCTGGCGGTGCTTCCATGGGCGGTTGCCGCCTGGATTGATACCGATGGCGCGTTCTTTGGCGAGGCGGTGGGTGGCGACCTGCTGCCGAAACTGGCCGGTGGGCAGGAGCGGCACGGCGCGCCCTTTGGCTACTACACAGCGCTGCTGGCACTCACCTTTTTCCCCGCCAACATGCTGCTGCTCCCGGCAATCGCAAAAGCGTGGGGTGCGCGGCGGGGCGACGCAGTGATGTTCCTTGCGGCGTGGATCATCCCCAACTGGCTGGTCTTTGAACTCGTGCCGACAAAATTGCCGCACTACATATTGCCGCTATACCCCGCCCTGGCGATTTTGACGGCCGGTTTCATCATCGGCTGTTTTGCGGATCCGGCTCAACTAAAAGCGCGGCTGGCGCGGGTGAGCATGGGGATATGGGCACTGGTCGCAGCGGTACTTGCAGTGGTCATGATTGCATTGCCCGCTTTGTTGCCGGATGGGACGGCAGTCGAGCCCGGCCCATGGCCGGTCGTCGGGGCCGTCATTTTTGCAGCCCTCGCCGTGCAGGCATTGGTGATGGGCTGGCGCGGCAGACCGGCGGACATGATAGTGGCACTGGCTGCGGTCGCGGTTGCATTCTCAATAGGTCTGCTTGAGTTCTCCCGGCCACGTGTTGAACCCCTATGGGTTGCAGATCACATCGCCGCAACTCTCAAAGACAGGGAACTGTTGGCTGGACGCGTTGTGTCGGCCGGGTTTTCCGAGCCAAGTCTCATCTTTGCACTAGGCACAAATACGCTGCTTACCAATGGCGCATTGGCAGCCGCTTCATTGGCCGACGGAACGGTCGACACGGCCTTGATTGAGGCGCGAGAAGCGAAGTCCTTCGCCTCGGCGGCACTGGCATTGGGGCTTGAGACCTACGAGGTTGGGCGAGTGTCTGGCCTGAACTATTCGCGCGGTGATGCCGTGACTGTCACGATCTACCAACGGGTTGTGCCCGCACTCTAGGCGCCACCCACTCCGGCGAGCGTATTGCCAATCTGGTTATTCGTCCTTTTGGGCAACAGCACGTAAAAGCTGGTGCCGTCGCCTGGATTGCTGCGAAACCAGATGCGCCCCCCATGTGCGGAGACGAGTTCGCGGGTGATTGACAGGCCTAGCCCGGTCCCCGATTTGCCCGCCTCAAGTGCATCGCCACTCCCAGTCACGAATGCATCGAAGATATTGCCCGCGATCTCCGGCGCAATGCCTTCGCCGGTATCGATGACATACAGGCAACATGTGCCGCGGCGCTCATTTGCCTTCAGCGTAACCTTTCCGCCCTGAGGCGTATGACGGATTGCATTGGCGATCAGATTGACGACGATCTGGCGCACCGACTGGGCGTCGGCATAAAGAGTAACTAAATCCGTGACGTCAACCGACAGCTCAACACCACCTTCAATCGCGCGTTCTTTAAGAAGCGGCAGAACGGGGGAAAGGCAGTCCATCAATTTGACGTCGTCAAACTCAAATATGCGCTGGCCGGCTTCAATTCTCTGGATATCCAGCACGTCATCAACCAGCGAAAGCAGATGTAATCCGCTTGTATGGATGTCAGTGGCATATTCCACCTGCCGGTCACGATTATCTGCGAAGTAGCCGCTCATGATGATGTCGGAAAACCCGATAACGGCATTAAGGGGTGTCCGTAGCTCGTGGCTCATTGTTGCCAGGAAATTTGATTTGGCCGCCGAAGCCGATTCTGCCGCGGCGCGCAGTCGTTCCGCTTCATCCCGCGATTCAACCAGCTGTGCTTTTGACATTTGGTTTTCCCGGTCAAGCCTGATGCGTTTGACAAGATCAGCATTCAGACCAGCAGCCAACATACCCAGCCATCCGCCGGCGCAGACCAAAATCATCGCGACGAGAATGTTGATTGTGATGGGTTGGCTCAAAAACAGTAGCGCGCTGCCCAATAGGAGAAGCCCGTGAACGGACAGGAATAATGGGAAGTGAGGTGACTGTTGTATTGCGTAGTTGACCGCAACCCCGACGGCGATAATCACCGCAATAAGACGGGAGATGATGAGGGTCAGCTCTTCCGACGCGGATAGCGCCTCCAACGGGCCGGGTATGCCGCTGCGATGAAACAGATAGGCGACGAGGATGAGCCATATAATGGCATTGGCGACATACAATGCGCCAAAGATGGCCCTGGGTACCGCAGAGGTATCCCATGCTTCGATGATCTGCATACCGTGGCGGCCGCACATATAGGCCGCGAGGGACCAGAGCATCATCAGCCCGGCCCATGATGCGAGAACTTTGACCTCACCGCCGCCGACATACGCCAGATCCGATGTGAACAGGAGGCCCAAGAGTAGGGCCCATGCGACGGATGTAATCGAGTCAATCCGTGTATTGCGCGCTATGAGCGCCAACTGTTCGGACTCAACTGACATGTTTGATGCTTGTGCAGATACCACCGACCGGAGCCTCGCCTTCATATATGTCTCCAAGAGCGTCGTCCTTGCTCCTGCCGATTACTGAAAGATAAGACCAAAGGTCGTGTTATTGGATCAAGTACAATTAGAAATGGAGTGGCGTTTATTTCGCTGACAGGTCCATGGAGGAGCCGGTAACGCCATTTTGGCCGTCGGTGCACCGAAGAAAGGCGGCACCCGTTGCCAGAATGATTGATCGGGATGGATCCGTTTTTGGGGAAAATGGTGGGCGCGGCTGGGATTGAACCAGCGACCCCTGCGGTGTGAACACAGTGCTCTCCCACTGAGCTACGCGCCCGCCGGTACCGCGAAGCAGAAGCTATAGCGGTCGGGGAGCCGCGTTCTAGGTTTGCCCGGCGATAAAGTCAAGCTGGCAGCAGCCCATCCATCGCCGCCAAAAACTCGTCATAGTGGTCGATCAACCGGTCGGCACCCATCTGTGCGGGCGGCACATCGGTATAGCCGAAGGATACGGCGATTGAGGGCATGCCTGCATTTTTGGCGGCATCAATATCAAACAGGCTGTCGCCGACCATGATGGCATGGCGCGGATCGCCACCGAGCCTGCGGACAGCCTCGAACAGAGGGTCAGGGTCCGGCTTTTTGACCGGCAAGGTGTCGCCGCCGATCAGCACCGGGAAAAACGGTGACAGGTCCAGAAGGTCGAGCACTCGCAGCGACAGATGTTCAACCTTGTTGGTGACGACCCCGAGCTTCGCGCCGTCCGCCGTTAGTTTCTCTAAAACCGGCACCAGCCCGTCAAACACCTTTGTGTGGTCAGCCAGATGGTCGCCGTAATAGTCGAGAAACTCGACGAAGAGCTGGTCGAGGAGGGCCTCGCTGGCCGGTTCGCCGGTGGCTTCAAAGCCGCGCTCCATGATCTTACGGGCACCGCCACCAACCATTTCGCGCACCCGCTCATGGGGTACCCGATCGCGGCCATGCCGCACGAGCACCTCATTCATGGTGGCGGTCAGATCAAGCGCCGTATCCGCGAGTGTGCCGTCGAGATCAAACAGGACGGTTAAAGCGCTGGTCATGACAGGGGCTTTCGTTGGGCGGCAGGAGATATCAATCTGCATTTGCCATGTGCGCGCGGCTATATGCAACCTATGGGTCTGCGGCCGATTGAGGCGAGGCGATGCGAGCCCTTTGCACGCCGCCGCCGCAGCGGCTAGAAACGCTACATACCAAGCCCTGCAATGAATGCGGGCGATGCCATGTGCGGGTTGATGGAGAAGAGTGATGGCCAAAGTACCGGCAGGCCTCAAGGACGAGAAGCTGTTTCGTGAAGAGGCTTATATTGATGGTGCCTGGTGCCGCGATAGTGCAGGCGCGACGACGGATGTTACCAACCCCGCAACCGGCGAACTGATTGCCAGCGTCCCCCATTTTGGCCACGCCGAGGCAACCCGTTCGGTTGATGCAGCGAGTGCTGCCTTCGAGACATGGTCTCGCCGTCCGGCCAAACAGCGCGCACAAATTATCCGCCGCTGGTTTGACCTGATGACCGAGCATGAGGACGATCTGGCCCGGCTTTTGACACTGGAGCAGGGCAAGCCTTTGGGCGAGGCGTTGGCGGAAGTGCGGTACGGGGCGGCCTTCACCGAATTTTATGCTGAAGAAGCCAAGCGCATTTATGGCGACACGGTGCCGGCGCATTTCAACGACCGGCGCATTGTGGTGACTAAGCAGCCAATCGGTGTTGTGGCGGCAATCACCCCATGGAATTTTCCCAACGCAATGATCCTGCGCAAGGTGGCGCCTGCGCTTGCTGCGGGCTGTACGGTTGTCTGCAAGCCCGCGCCGCAAACACCGCTCTCTGCTTTGGCGCTATGTGAATTGGCCGAACGCGCAGGACTGCCCGCCGGTTGCTTCAATGTGGTCACCGGCGACGAGGTTGAAATCGGCGGCGTTTATACGTCTCACAATGCTGTGCGGGTGGTGACCTTCACCGGTTCAACGGCGGTCGGAAAGCTGCTGATGGAACAATCCGCACGCACCGTGAAAAAGACCAGCATGGAACTGGGGGGCAACGCGCCTTTCATCGTGTTCAATGATGCCGATGTCGACAAGGCCGTGGAGGGCGCGATCGCGTCCAAATACCGCAACTCGGGCCAGACCTGCGTGTGCACAAACCGCATTCTGGTGCAAAACGCCGTATACGCCGTATTTACCCAGAAGCTTTCCGCCGCGGTGGCCAAATTGAAATGCGGCAACGGCCTGGAGGATGGCGTAACCCAGGGGCCGCTTATCGACGCGGCGGCACTGGAAAAAGTCGAAGATCATGTGGCTGATGCATTGGCCAAGGGCGCCAAGATCGGCACCGGCGGCAACCGCAGCAATCTTGGCAGCACATTCTATGAGCCGACGGTGCTGATTGATGCCACCCCGGACATGCGTATTGCGCAAGAGGAAACATTTGGCCCAGTAGCACCGGTTTTCCGCTTCAGCACTGAAGAAGAAGCCGTCGCGATGGCCAATGACACCAATTACGGACTGGCCGCCTATGTCTATACCCGTGATGTCGGCCGGTGCTGGCGGGTGGGTGAGGCGCTGGACTTCGGCATTGTCGGCATCAACGAGGCGCTGTTGTCGGTCGAAGTTGCGCCCTTTGGCGGCGTCAAAGAGTCCGGTATCGGCCGCGAAGGTGGTAAATGGGGCATCGAGGAATTTCTCGAGCCGAAATATATGACCTTTGGTGGTCTGGACGGAGGCGATGCCTGATGAGCGACACAGTGTTGACGGCGGACGAACAAAAGCGTGTTGCCGCCGAGGCGGCGCTGGAGCATGTGGAAAACGGCATGAAGCTGGGTCTGGGGACCGGGTCCACGGCGGCGCATTTCGTCTCGGCGCTGGGCGCCAAGGCGCGGCGTGAAGGTCTCGACTTCTTGTGCGTGCCGACATCTGAAGCCACCGCATCTCTGGCGCGTGAAGTGGGGCTTAAAGTGACAAGCCTCGATGAAGTGCCGCATCTGGATCTGACAATTGACGGCGCCGACGAGATCGGGCCCCGATTGACCCTCATCAAGGGCGGCGGCGGCGCATTGCTGCGCGAAAAGATTGTGGCTTTCGCCTCAACGCGGATGCTGGTGATTGCAGATGAAAGCAAGGTGGTGCCGCATCTGGGAAATTTCCCGCTGCCGGTCGAAGTCGTACCTTTCGGTGCCCGCGCAACGGGCGGGCGTATTCTCGAAGCCGGCAAGCTTTATGGCTGCGAGGGCGCTATCGCCCTGCGGGTCGATGAATACGGCGAACCTTTTCTCACCGACAGCAGCAATCTGATCTTTGATTGGGCGCTGGGTGAAATCCCGGACCCGGATGGGCTGGGTGAGTATCTGTCCCGCCTGCCCGGTGTCGTTGAGCACGGCCTGTTTCTGGGCATGGCGCATTCAGCCGTCATCGGCAAAGCCGACGGCTCAGTCGAAACACTCAATCGCTGACATTCAAGCTATCGTGATGACACCTTGGGATTGGCACGGCTGCGTGCCATCTAGGTCGGGTCTCACAGGGAAGGGCCCGTCTTATGGCTGAATATGATTATGACCTCTTCACGATTGGCGCGGGCTCAGGCGGCGTGCGCGCATCGCGCATGGCGGCGTCCTATGGCGCCAAGGTGGCCGTAGCAGAAGAATACCGCGTCGGCGGCACCTGCGTGATCCGTGGCTGCGTCCCCAAGAAGCTGTTCGTCTATGCCAGCCATGTGCATGAGGAAATCGAGGACGCCCAAGGCTTCGGTTGGACGGTGGAAAACGCAAAATTCGACTGGAAGACACTTGTCGCCAACAAGGACAAGGAAATCGACCGGCTGAACGGAATCTATATCCGTAATCTGGATAATTCAGGCGTCGAGATCATCGAGGACCGTGCGGTCATCAAGGACAGGCACACGATCCATCTGGTGAACCAGAACCGCGACGTGACGGCAAAATATATTCTCATCGCCACCGGCGCGACGCCGAATGTCCATGAAGTGCCCGGCCACGAACTCGCCATCACCTCGAATGAGGCATTCCACCTCGAAGACCTGCCCAAGCGCATCATCGTTGCAGGTGGTGGCTATATCTCGGTCGAATTCGCCGGCATCTTCAACGGGCTCGGCGTCGAGACAACGCTGCTTTATCGCGGCGAAGAAATTTTGCGCGGTTTTGATGATGATCTGCGCACGACGCTGCATGCGGAAATGGAAAAGAAGGGCATCAAGATCATCACCAACACGGTGTTTGACCGGCTCGACAAGACTGACGGCCACATCAATGCGACACTGAACGATGGCTCGGTAATTGAAACAGATGCCGTCATGTTCGCGATCGGCCGCAACCCCAATTCGAAAGGGCTGGGGCTTGAGGAGGCGGGCGTGGACGTGCTGCCCAATGGCGCCATCAAGGTCGATGCCTATTCCAAGACCAGCATCGACAATATCTATGCGGTGGGCGACGTCACCAATCGCGCCAATCTGACGCCGGTCGCTATCCGCGAGGGCGCGGCCTTCGTGGAGACCGTGTTCAACAACAATCCGATGGCGGTCGATCACTCCTGCATACCGACGGCTGTGTTCTCGACACCGGAAATCGGCACTGTCGGCATCAGCGAGGCGGCCGCGCGCGAAAAAATCGGGCGGGTGGATGTCTACAAGTCCACGTTCCGGGCGATGAAGCACACGCTGTCGGGCCGCGATGAAAAGACCATGATGAAGATCATCGTCGATCCGGCGACGGACATTGTCCTGGGCGTCCACATGATCGGCCCGGCCTCAGGCGAACTGGTGCAGGCCGTCGGAATTGCGGTGCAGATGGGCGCCACCAAGGCACAGTTTGATGCGACGATAGCCGTGCATCCAACCGCCGCCGAGGAACTGGTGACCATGAAAACACCCGAACCTCAGCCAGACGCCTAGTCACCGATTAACCAGTATCGGGCAGTAGCCACTCAGCCCTGCGCCCCAAGGGGTAGAATCAGCCGCTGACCGGGCGTATATAAGCGCCAGTCCCCGGGTCATTTTTGCGCTCAGCATGACGGCACGCCTTACGCGGCTGGCAGTCAAAATTGGCGGGAAAAATGGCAGTTTTCCGGGGTTGTAAGAGTGAGTGGATAAGATGAGCAGTACCTGGACGCCCAAGTCCTGGCGGGACAAGCCCGCCAAGCACATCCCGGTTTACCCGGACGCCGAGAAGCTGGCGGCGACTGAAAAGACCCTGTCGGCATATCCGCCGCTGGTTTTTGCAGGTGAAGCACGCGCGCTGAAGGCTGATCTGGCTGAGGTGGCGGAAGGCCGTGCTTTCCTGCTGCAGGGCGGCGATTGCGCTGAGAGCTTTGCCGAATTCCACCCGGACAATATCCGCGACACTTTCCGTGTGCTGCTGCAGATGGCGGTTGTGCTGACCTTCGCTGCCGGCTCGCCCGTGGTGAAAGTGGGCCGCATTGCCGGCCAGTTCGCCAAGCCGCGCTCGTCTGATATTGAAACCAAGGACGGCGTGTCGCTGCCCAGCTACTACGGCGACAACATCAACGGCATCGAGTTCGACGCTGCAGTGCGCGTGCCTGATCCCGAGCGCCAGTTGCGCGCCTATGCGCAGGCGGCGTCCACGCTGAACCTGCTGCGCGCTTTCGCCCAGGGCGGCTACGCCGACCTCAACTTCGTGCACCGCTGGAACATGGGCTTTGTTGCCGACAGCCCTGAAGGCCATCGCTACGAGGAGCTTGCAACACGCATCTCCGAGACGCTGGACTTCATGAAGGCCTGCGGCATCAATGCCAATTCAACGCCGCAGCTTCAGCAGACGGATTTTTACACCAGCCATGAGGCATTGCTGCTTGGCTACGAGCAGGCAATGACCCGCGTCGATTCAACGACCGGCGACTGGTACGACACCTCCGCCCACATGCTGTGGATCGGTGACCGCACCCGCGCGCTGGATGAGGCGCATGTGGAATTCATGCGGGGCATCAAAAACCCCATCGCCATGAAATGCGGCCCGACGCTTGATCCCGATGAACTGGTGCGTTTGTGTGATGTGCTGAACCCGGAGAATGAGCCCGGTCGCCTGACACTGATTGCGCGCTTCGGCTCGGAGAAAGTCGGCGACGGCCTGCCGCCGCTGATTCGCGCCATTGAGCGTGAGGGCAAAAAGGTTGTGTGGTCCTGCGATCCGATGCACGGCAACACCATCAAGGCGTCCAACGGCTACAAGACCCGCCCCGTCGATCGCATCCTCAAAGAGGTGCAGGACTTTATGGCGGTTCATCGTGCCGAAGGAACCCATGCGGGTGGCGTGCATTTTGAAATGACCGGCTCGGATGTGACCGAATGCCTTGGCGGTGCCATTGAGGTGACGGAAGACAGCCTCTCCGATCGCTATCACACGCATTGCGATCCACGCCTCAACGCCAATCAGGCACTTGAGCTTGCCTTCTTGATCGCCGAGGGTCTTAAGACCGAACGTCAGGAACGCGAGCGGCACACAGCCGCAGGCTGATAGTCCGACAAAATGCGTGGCTCCCCTGCTCATGCGACGCTACCATGCGTGTGTACGAGAAGGGGAGCCCGCGCGTGATACCGAAAATAAAAGCAGTTGCACTGAGTATTGCGGCAAGCAGCGCCGTTTTTCTGGCAGCCTTGATGGCAGGCCCACTACCGCAGGCCGTTGCACAGACGCCTGCCGCAGCCACATCGCCCTATCACACAGCACCCTGCAAAGATGTAATCGGCTACACTCATCCGCGCACCACATGTGGCTATCTTGATGTCAAAGAGACACCGCAGGGCCGCGACCTGTCGCTGGCGGTTGCAGTCATCTCGGCAGTTACGCCGGATGCGAACAAAGAGCCTGTGATCTTCGCGCATGGTGGGCCGGGCGGCGCGGTGGTGTCTGCAGTCCGTGATTTCGCACAACATCCCATGAATGCAACGCGTACGGTCATACTATTTGACCAACGCGGTTCAGGCGCGTCTCTGCCGCTGGACTGTCTGCGCGCACCGCAAGAGTATCTGAGTTCACTGGCAGCCGATCTCAACGCACACGACGCAACGGCGGCGCAGGCGAACATTGAAAGCCAATGCCACAATCAAATGATAAATGAAGGTGCTGACCTCAACGGGTACGGCACGACGCAAACCGTCGGCGACATGGAAGTGCTGCGCGAGGCACTTGGCATTGATAGCTGGAATGTGATGGGGGTCTCCTACGGCACCACAGTCGCACTGGACTATGTACGCCGTCACCCTGAGCGCACCCGCGCGCTGGTGCTGGACAGCGTGTATCCACCCTCATATGCGTCGGGCGGTGACAGTGTCGCCCGCAATTTTGTGCGCGCGCTTGAGCAGCTTTATGCGGATTGCCGCAGGGACCATGCTTGCCGGCACGCTTATCCCGGTCTCGAGACATCCTATCTGGCAACCCTGATTGCACTTGGGCGCGAGCCGTTGGAAATCCCGGTGGATGACCGCAGTCTTGTGCCGACGGGCGTCTATTATCTGAACCCGCAGGATCTCACTTTGATCGTCCATCAGATGCTTTATCAAAAGGAGACGATCTCGCTGGTGCCCAAGGTCATTGATCTGGCTGCCCGCGGCAACGGCCAAGCGCTTTCAGGGTTGCTCGCTGCACTGGGACCACGGGTGCAAGGCATTGACCTGGCAGCACGGCTTTCCGTTGAATGCCGCGAGCGCTGGCTGGTGCCGGGGCGTACCCTGCACAACATGAGCCGTCTTGAGCGCTTCTTGCGCCGCAGCCTGACATTCTTTGATACCGAAGATTTTCTGTGTCCCGAATGGGCGCCGGAATTTACCGACGCGTCATTCAATGAGCCTGTCTCCTCGCCGGTACCCGCCATCTTTTATTCCGGGGCGAATGATCCGATAACGCCGCCGGAAAATACGCTGGCAAGCTTCCGCCGCTTTCCCGCCGGGCAATATGTGCATGTGCTGCATACGGGCCACGGGGTTGATCGCTCTCAGGCCTGCGTGCGCGGCCTGACGGCGAGTTTTCTGGATAATCCACGTGAGCTTGTGGCCGACGAGTGCGTGGCCGATGTTGATCCCATTCCATTCGTGACCGATGTCGCGTTGTCGCGCGGCGTGCTGCCGTTTGCAGGCGGCGTTTTGCAGATGCAAAGCCCGTTCTTCATGGTGACGCTTGGTGTCGGGTTGCTGGTAACGCTGGGTGCGTTTGTCTGGACGATCACCGGTCTCCTGCGGCGTGAGCGTGGGCGGTTGCCGACAGCAACAGCCGTTGGGGCTGCAGCCCTGTCCACTCTGTGTGGTTCGGTCCTGATTGTATTCTTTGCAGTGCTGACTCTGGCCGTTGCAGATGCCGGTGCGGGGCTGACGCCGGCTATGCTGGCGCTTGGCCTTCCCACTGAAAACGGATGGTTGTTGGTTCTGCCTTGGGTCGCACTCGGGCTGTTTGGTGTCGGGCTTATTGCCCTCGGGCTCACGCTGATGCGTGGCGGCGTCAACACCAATATCAATCGCCCGCTTGTGGCGCTGACAGTTGGATGTGCATTGCTGTTAGGCACGTCGTGGATGATGGGGTTCTACGCATCAGTGGCGTAAAGGCTTAAACCGCTGCCGAAGCGTCACCCCGCGAACATGTCGCGAGGTGACGCATGAGGGCAGGGTACTAGATGGCTTTATCGGGGCCGATCTTGACCAGCATCTTGCCGAAATTGCCGCCAGTGAAGAGGTTGAGGAACGCGTTAGGCGCACGCTCTATGCCGTCCTCGACGGTTTCTTCCCACTTGATCTTGCCTTCGCCGATCCACTTGGACATGTCGCGGATGAAGTCCGGCAGCAGGTCAAAATGGTTGGAGACGATGAAGCCCTGCATCTTGAGGCTCTTGCCAACCATGTAGATGAGGTTGCTCGGGCCTGCTGCGGGTGTCGTGTCGTTGTATTGCGAAATCATGCCACACATTGCCAGACGACCGAACGGCCGCATGTTTTCAAGTGCTGCCACCAGATGTTCGCCGCCGACATTTTCAAAGTAGACGTCAACGCCCTTGGGGGCTGCGTCATGCACGGCCTTGGTAAGATCGCCACAGGTCTTGTAGTTGATCGCCTTGTCGATACCGGCAGTCTCTTCAAGCCATGTGCATTTTTCATCGGACCCGGCAGTGCCGACCACGAAGCAGCCCTTGGCTTTGGCAATCTGGCAGACGACGGAGCCAACAGCACCTGAAGCCGCAGACACAAACACCGTCTCGCCGTCCTTGAGTTCGCCGACGCGAAGCAGGCCCGCATAAGCGGTCATGCCTGGCATGCCCAGAATGCCCAGATAAGCCTGAACGGGAGCGGCTTTCTCATCGACCTTTTGAACCGTGTCACCTTTGGCGACGAAATATTCGCGCCAGCCCATCATTGACTGCACGTAGTCGCCGACGGCCACTTTGTCCGAGTTGGAGGCAACCACCTGACCGATGGCACCGCCCTCAAGCGGCTTGCCGATCTGGAACGGCGGCACGTAGCTTTCGCGGTCATACATGCGGCCACGCATGTAGGGGTCAACCGACATCCAGATATTGCGCACCAGCACTTCGCCGTCACCGGGGGCGGCAATCTGTGCTTCGCCGATCTCGAAATCTTCGAGCTTCGGCATGCCGACAGGGCGCTTTGCCAGCCGGACCTCTTTTGAAACCACGTTGGACATTTATACTCTCCCTGAGTGTTGAGTATTGGGTGTTGTTTCGTCGGTGTGCAGATAGAAAGTGTGTGGTGTGGCTTCAACCTTGAGGGTCGGCCACATGGACGAGGCGTTTGCCGACATTCTCGCCGCTCAGCAGGCCGACAAGGGCCTTGGGGGCATTTTCAAGCCCCTCGATAATGTCTTCAGCCACTTTGATCTTGCCCTGCGCGGCGAAGCCCGCGAGTTCAGCTTCCGCCTGTGCGGATTTATCAAAGAAATCCGTCACGATGAAGCCTTCAACCTTGAGGCGCTTTGTGACGAACAGTCCGGGAACGCCGCGCGGCCCGTGGGTGGGGGTATCCGTATCATATTGTGAAACGGCACCACAGCACACGATACGGCCATGGGTGTTCATGCGGAAAAGCACGCCTTCAAAAATGTCGCCGCCGACATTGTCGAAGAACACGTCCACCCCGTTAGGGGCGTCGCGCTTGAGCGCCTTCATGACGTTTTCCTGGCGGTAGTTGATGGCGGCGTCGAAGCCGAGTTCCTGGATCAGCCATGCGCATTTGGCGTCCGACCCGACAATGCCGACGACCCGCGCGCCGTGCGACTTCGCAAGCTGGCCGGCAATGGAGCCGACGGCACCTGCGGCGGCGGACACCACGACCGTTTCGCCTTTTTGCGGTTTGCCAATGTCCAGCATGCCGAAATAGGCCGTCTTGCCGGTGATGCCCAAAATGGAGAGCAGATGCGTCAGCGGTCCGCGCCGGGTGCGCTTCTGGAGGTCTTTGCCCGGCAACACCACATAATCGCACCAGCCGGTATCCGCCTCGACGATTTCGCCCGGCTTGAACTGGGGGTCATTGGACGAAACGACCTCGGCCAGCGAGCCACCGGCCATTTTGGCGCCCGGCAGCACCTGCTCGCGATAGGTGCGGCCCTGCATCCAGGCACGGTTTGCGGCGTCAATTGAGATGTAAAGCACCCGCAGCAGCACCTCGCCGTCGCCCGGAACGGGTATATCGACGGTCCGGACCGCAAAATTGCCGGCGTCCAGCTTGCCGCGCGGTGTGTCCGTCAGGGTAATTTCGCGTGTCTGGGTGGCGGGCAAGGGGGGCTCCTGTTGCGTTGCGGCTGGCCGGCAGAGGTAACACGGGCGGAGAAAGTTAACAAAACCGGGAGTGGGGCCGGTGCCCGGGGCTCAGGGGCGGGACTGGCAAGGGTGCTATTCCCGGTCTAAAGCCTTGGGGGCCTTGGCCCGGAGCCTCACTTCGCTTAGCTTCGCGCGCCTGTAGGCCATCATGGCCGCCAATATGGTCGAGACCGGAGCCCTGCGTCAGCTTTATGCCCTATAACCGCCCGAAACTCTCCCGCGTGCGTACAGGTGTCGTTGGCACCGGCTATTTCGGCCGCCTGCATGTGAGCAAATACGCCAGCATCCCCGGATCAGACCTTGTGGGCGTGTTTGACCTCAATGCCGAGCGCGCCAAAGAGGTGGCTGATGAGTTCGGCTGCGCGGTGATGGGATCGCTGGAGGATTTCTTCGGCAAGGTGGATGCGGTCTCGATCGTCGCCCCGGCCACCCAGCATTTTCCGCTGGCAAAGAAGTTTCTCGAGCAGGGCATCCACGTGCTGATCGAAAAGCCAATTGCGACCAGCCTTGAAGATGCCGACACCCTCATCAAGCTGGCGCGCGAAAAGCAGGTGGTGATCCAGGTTGGCCATCAGGAGCGCTACGTGTTCTCGCGCTTTGATTTGCCGTCGCTGGTGTCGGAACCCCATGAAGTGATCTGTCGCCGGGCAGGGCCGTTCACCGGCCGCAATGTGGATGTGAGCGCGATCCTCGATCTGATGATCCACGACCTCGACATCTCGCATCAGATTTTGCGCTACAAGCCCGAGCAAGTGAGCGCCACGGCGCGCGCGGTGCATGGTGAGCATGCGGATGAAATTGATGCGGTGGTAACGACAGCGGACGGCAAGACGGTACGCATGTTTGCCAGCCGCGTCGGCGACAAGCTGGAACGCTCAGTGCGGATCATCTGCAGCGACCGCGAGATCATGATCGATTTCGCCAACCGCAAGTTTGAGCTCACCGAATTTCCCGACGGCAAGGGCGCAGGCGGCGCACGCCGCATCATGGACCCGTCCGAAGTCGAAGGCCTGCCGGTGATCGACGAACTGGTGGCGCAAGACCCGCTGGCGGAAGAAATCGGCGGCTTCGTCAATGCGGTGGCAACCGGCGCACGCCCGCGCGTCTCGGGCGAGGATGCCCGCCGGGCGCTGGCCACGGCGCTGGCAATCGATACCGCCATGGGCACAGTCACGCGCGAAGAGCCTGCATGATGCTTGGCAATAGGGCACACAGGGCTTAGGTCTGAGATATGACGGATTCACTCAACATCTGGCTTGCACAGCTGAACCCGATTGTCGGCCATGTGGAAGGCAATATCGCCCGCGCCCGCGAGGAGCGCGCCCGTGCTGCCGCGCAGGGTGCGGATATCATCGTCTTCACCGAGCTGTTCGTCTCCGGCTATCCGCCCGAGGATCTTGTGCTGAAGCCGGCGTTTCAGGATGCGGCGCGCGAAGTGCTCGAGGACTTTGCCAAGGACACGGCCGATGGTGGTCCCGCCGTCCTGATCGGCGTGCCGCTGCGGGACGCAGGGCTGCTGCACAACTCAGTGGCGCTGCTTGAAGGCGGCAAGGTTGCCGAAGTTCGCCACAAGCAGATGCTGCCGAATTATGGCGTGTTCGACGAAATGCGCGTCTTTGCTGCGGGCCCAGACCCCAAGCCGATGATGTTCAAGGGTGTCTCTGTGGGCGTGCCCGTATGCGAAGACATCTGGCATGAGCATGTGGTGGCCGGGCTGAAGGCGCAGGGCGCTGAATTGCTGATCGTGCCCAACGGTTCGCCCTTTGAAGCCACCAAGCACGGCGCGCGGATGAGTCATGTGCGCGCCCGCGTCGGCGAAAGCGGTCTGCCGATAGCCTATGTCAATCAGGTCGGCGGGCAGGACGAGCTGGTGTTCGACGGCGCATCCTTCGTGCTCAACACCGATATGACCGTGCCCTTAAGCCTGCCTGCGTTTGAAGAGGCCAGCGCGATGACCCGCTGGACCAAAGACAAAAGTAGCTGGACCTGTGCGGCAGGCCCCCGCGCTGCCGAGCCCGAAGGGCTTGAGGCGATTTACATGGCCTGTGTGCTGGGCCTGCGCGATTACGTCACCAAGAACCGCTTTCCCGGCGTCGTGCTTGGCCTTTCAGGCGGCATCGACAGCGCCATCTGCGCGGCCATGGCCGCCGATGCGCTGGGGCCCGACAAAGTGCGCTGCGTGATGCTGCCGTCGCAATACACCAGTCAGGAAAGCCTCGACGACGCTGAAGAGTGCGCCAAGCTCATTGGTACCGGACTTGATACTGTGGGGATCAGCAACAGCGTCAACGCGATCGAAGCAGCGCTTGCGCCGCTGTTTGAAGGCCGCAAGCCGGACATCACCGAAGAGAACATCCAGTCGCGTGCCCGCGGGCTGCTGCTGATGGCGCTGTCCAACAAGTTCGGCGACATGGTGGTGACCACCGGCAACAAGTCTGAAATGTCGGTGGGGTATGCCACGCTCTATGGCGACATGAATGGCGGCTTCAACCCGATCAAGGACCTCTACAAGATGCAGGTCTTCGCGCTGTGCGAATGGCGCAACCAGCATCATCCGGCAACAGCGCTTGGCCCCAAGGGCCGCGTGATCCCGCAGCGGATCATTTCCAAGCCGCCGTCAGCTGAATTGCGCGAGGACCAGAAGGACGAAGATTCGCTGCCGCCTTATCCCGTCCTCGACGATATTCTCGAAAGCCTCGTGGAACATGAGCGCAGCGCCGAGGAAACCATCGCGCGCGGACATGATGCCGACGTTGTGAAACGCATCGAGCACCTGCTCTATATTGCTGAATACAAACGCCGCCAGTCGGCCCCCGGCGTCAAGATTGGCCTCAAGAACTTCGGCCGTGACCGGCGTTATCCGATTACAAATGGCTTCCGCGATGCCCAGTAAAACTGTGCGCACCCGGTTTGCGCCAAGCCCCACCGGCACCTTGCATGTGGGCAATATGCGCCCGGCACTGCTCAACTGGCTTTATGCCCGCAAGATGGGCGGCAGCATCATTCTGCGGTTTGACGATACGGACACTGCCCGCTCGACCCGCGAATTTGCCGATGCAATTGCCGACGACCTTGCTTGGGCAGGGCTGACGTTTGACGAGACAGCCCGCCAGTCCGACCGTATCGCGATCTATGATGCAGCCGCCGCGAAGCTGAAAGAGCGCGGCCTGCTTTACCCTTGCTATGAAACGCCCGGCGAACTCGACCGCCGCCGCAAGCGCCAGATGAACCAGGGCAAGCCGCCGGTCTATGACCGCGCTGCGCTGGAGCTGAGCCACGAAGACAGGGCGAAGCTGGAAGCCGAAGGCCGCAAGCCGCATTGGCGGTTCAAGCTCTCCGGCACCACAGTGACGTGGAACGATCAGGTGCGCGGGCCGCAATCCATCGAGACGGGTTCTGTCTCTGATCCGGTTTTGATCCGTGAGGACGGCACCTACACCTATATGCTGCCATCTGCTGCCGACGACGCGGATATGGGCGTGACCTATGTGCTGCGCGGCGAGGACCATGTGACCAATACAGCAGCGCAGATTGAACTGCTCAACGCCATCGGCGCGGAGCTGCCGTATTTTGCGCATTTCCCGCTGCTGGTGGCACCGGGTGGCGCAAAACTGTCCAAGCGCGAAGGCGGCTCGAGCGTTGCCGAGGTGCGCGACGCCGGGCTGGAGCCAGAGGCGCTGACAAGCTATCTCGCGCATCTGGGCACCTCGGACGATATTGCACCCCTCAGCCTGGATGCGCTGGTTGAAGGGTTCAGCTTTTCAAAGTTCGGCCGTGCGCCCGCGCATTACGATCTGGCGGAGCTCAAACGCCTCAACACGGACTGGCTGCACGGGGCAGCATTCGCGGATGTGGCGGGGCGGCTTGCAGCGCTTGGCATCAGCATGGATGAAACCTTGTGGCTGGCCATGCGCGCCAATCTTGAGACGCTTGCGGATGCGGCCCTGTGGGCAGATGTGGTACAGGGTGACATCACGCCGGCGATTGAGGACACAGGATTTGCCTCAACGGCTGCGGGTCTGCTGCCGCCTGAACCATGGGACGAAACGACCTGGAAAGCCTGGACCGACGCCGTGAAGGCCGAGACCGGAGCCAAGGGCAAGGCCCTGTTCATGCCGCTGCGTCTGGCGCTGACCGGGCTGGGTCATGGGCCGGAGTTAAAAGTACTTCTGCCGCTTATCGGTCGTGAGAAGGCATTGGCGCGACTTGCGGGCAACAAAGCTTAGGTCCCGTATCTCCGGGCTTGACCCGGAGTCCACTCGCAGCAGCTGTGCATGGGGGCTTATGCGAGTAGGCCCCGGGTCAAGCCCGGGGCTGCGGCTTAATGGTCCGCCGGAATGTCGTGGGTTGATTTTTTAAGGTCTTGGCCTCAAAGTCCCGCCCTATGAACAACACCGCCACCATCTGGTGCATTTGCACCTCCATTATTATTAGCTAGTGCAACTCGCTGGCTCGCGGCCGTTCGTCAACTCCCTGACTATCAGAAATCAGACGTAAGCCCCGAGGCCAGCAGGCCTTCAAGGACTTCGCATGTCTCGTGACGTGACCCTGACACTTTATGACACCTCGGCCCGCAAGAAGCGGGTGTTCGAGCCCATTGATGCGGCCAATGTGCGGCTCTACGCGTGCGGACCCACGGTCTATGACTTTGCCCATATCGGCAATGGCCGCACGGCGGTGACGTTTGACCTGCTGTTCCGGGTGCTGCGCCATATCTATGGCGCGGAGCACGTGACCTATGTGCGCAACATCACCGACATCGACGACAAGATCATGGCCCGCGCCGTGCGCGACAATGTCACGATCCGTGAACTGACGGACAAGACGACCAAGGTCTATCAGGACGATATGGCAGGGCTTGGCGCGCTGCCACCGACCCATGAGCCGCGCGCGACGGACTATGTGGACGGCATGATTGCGATGATCTCGGACCTGATCGCCAAGGGCCACGCCTATGAAGCGGAAGGCCATGTGCTGTTTGATGTGTCGTCCGACAAGAACTACGGCAGCCTGTCTGGCCGCTCGCTGGACGACATGATTGCCGGTGCGCGCGTGGAAGTGGCGCCCTACAAGCGCAACGCGACGGACTTTGTGCTGTGGAAGCCAAGCGAGGAGGGCATGCCCGGCTGGGAAAGCCCTTGGAGCACCGGCCGCCCAGGCTGGCATACCGAGTGCTCGGTGATGTGCGAGGCGCTGCTGGGTGACACGTTCGATATCCACGGTGGCGGCATCGATCTGGCTTTCCCGCATCATGAAAACGAGGTGGCGCAATCCACCTGCGCGCATGATGGGGCGAAGCTCGCCAACTATTGGATGCATGGCGGCTTCTTGCAGGTTGAAGGCGAGAAGATGTCGAAATCGCTCGGCAATTTTCTGGTGGTGCATGACCTGCTGGGCGATTGGCCCGGCGAGGCGTTGCGCTTGCATCTGTTCATGACCCATTACCGCCAGCCTTTGAACTGGACAGTGGACGGCGTGCGCGAGGCAAAAGGCATTCTCGATCGCTGGTACGCAGTTACCGCCGATGTGGGCGAGGTGAGCGCCGATGATGTGCCCGACAGTGTGATGTCGGCTCTGCTGGATGACCTCAACACACCGCAGGCGCTAGCGGCTCTGCATAAGTTGCAGGGTGATGCACAAAAGGGCGATGCCGATGCGGCACGCGCGCTCAAGGCTGCGGGGCAGTTGATTGGCATCCTCGGTCAGACTGCGGACGAATGGGCCGCATGGCGACCTGCGACCTCCACCATTGATGACGCGCAGGTTGACGCGCTGATTGAAGCGCGCGTTGCGGCGCGCAAAGCCAAGGATTTTGCTGAAGCTGATCGTATCCGTGATGAGCTGGACGGCATGGGCATAGTGATCATGGATGGGCCGGACGGCACCACCTGGTCGGTTGCGACATAAGGGACGACGACAATGAGCAAAAAAGAACGTCTCTACCTGTTCGACACGACGCTGCGCGATGGCGCGCAGACGCAGGGTGTCGATTTTGGTGTCGAGGACAAGATCCGTATTGCCGAAACGCTGGACACGCTCGGAATTGATTACGTGGAAGGCGGCTGGCCGGGGGCGAACCCCACGGACACGGCATTTTTCAGTGAAAAGCGCGGGCTGAAATCCGCGCGCATGACAGCGTTCGGCATGACCAAGCGGGTGGGGCGCTCGGCGGATAATGATCCGGGGCTTGCAGCTTTGTTTGATGCGGAGTCCGATGCCGTATGTCTGGTCGCCAAGACATGGGACCATCAGGTGACCTTGGCGCTGGGTTGCTCGCTGGACGAGAACCTTGATGCGATCCGCGAAAGCGTGAAGGCGATCACGAAGCATGATCGCGAGCCGATGATCGACTGCGAGCATTTTTTCGATGGCTACAAGGCCAACCCGGACTACGCGATCTCCTGCGCCAAGGCCGCACTGGAAGCGGGCGCGCGCTGGGTGGTGCTGTGTGACACCAATGGCGGCACCTTGCCCCACGAGATTGAGGCGATTGTGCTGGCGGTGGCAGAGCACATTCCCGGTGATCATCTTGGCATTCATACCCACAACGACACTGATAATGCGGTGGCCAATACGCTTGCCGCAATCCGCGCAGGTGTGCGCCAGGTGCAGGGCACACTGAATGGTCTGGGAGAGCGCTGCGGCAATGCCAATATGGTGTCGCTACTGCCGACCCTGATGCTGAAGCCTGAATACGCAGACCGGTTTGAAACCGGTGTCAGCATGGAGAACCTTGCGCAGCTGACCCATGTGAGCCGTTTGCTCGACGAAATCCTCAACCGCACGCCCAACAAGCATCAGCCCTATGTGGGCGCATCGGCCTTTGCACATAAAGGCGGGCTGCATGTGTCCGCTGTGCAAAAGGACCCGGCGACTTACGAGCATGTGCCGCCGGAATCCGTCGGCAACAAGCGGCGCATTCTTGTGTCCGATCAGGCGGGCCGCTCCAACGTGCTGGCGCAGCTTGAAGGTGCGGGCATTGAAGTGGACGCGCAGGACCCGCGCATCAAGCGGCTAGTGGACGAAGTGAAGGAGCGCGAGTTCCTCGGCTACGCATATGATGGCGCGGAAGCCTCGTTTGAATTGCTGGCCCGCCGCGCACTGGGCGAGGTGCCGCATTATTTTGACGTGCAGGGTTTCCGCGTGATGGTGGAGCGCCGCCACAATGCGCTGGGCGAGCTTGTGACGATCTCGGAAGCCACCGTGAAGGTGTCCGTCGACGGTGTCTCGATCATGAGCGCAGGCGAGGGCAACGGCCCGGTCAACGCGCTCGATCAGGCATTGCGTAAGGACCTCGGAAAATATTCCTCATGGCTTGAGGATTTGCGGCTGGCGGACTTCAAGGTCCGTATCCTGACAAGCGGCACGGAAGCCGTCACCCGCGTGATGATCGAAAGCGTCGATGGCGACGGCGCGCGCTGGTCCACGGTCGGCGTGTCACCCAACATTGTGGACGCATCATTCCAGGCATTGATGGATTCCATCACCTACAAGCTGCTGCGCGACGGTGCGCCGGCGGCTGTGCCGAAGCGGTAAGGTGACATCGACGGACAGCGCTGCCTCCCGTGGCGTGCTGCTGGCGGGCAGCGCCTTTGCGCTGTGGGGCGTGCTGCCGCTCTTCTACAAGGTGCTGGGCCACGTCCCGGTCCTGTATGTGCTGGCGCATCGTGGTCTGTGGGCGCTGGTCTTTTTGATGATCTTGGTCACTGTGCTCAGGCGCTGGCCTCATGTCATCGCCGCGGTTACCAATCGCCGTACACTGATAATTCTGGTCATCACCGGCCTGCTGATCGCGGGCAACTGGGGTGGGTTCATCTATGCCATCGGCGCCGGGCGTGTGCTGGAAACCAGCCTTGGCTATTTCATCAATCCCATGGTGAGTGTGGCACTGGGCGTAGTGCTGCTTGGCGAGCGGATGAACAGGCTGCAGCAGGTGGCCATCGCGCTTGCGGCGCTCGGCGTATTGAACGAAATCATTCTCATCGGTGACGTGCCGTGGATCGCGCTGTTTCTGGCAACGTCTTTTGCCGCCTATGGCTACCTGCGGAAAACCGTCGGCGTTGAAAGCCTTGACGGGCTGCTGGTGGAGATGGCGGCGCTGGCACCGCTGATGATCGCCTATCTGCTATGGGCAGGCGGCCCGCTACTGGGCTTTGGCCAGTTCGATGTGCTGACGGGTCTTTTGTTGCTGCTGACAGGCCCGTTCACAGCGATCCCGCTGCTGCTGTTCAGCGCCGGTGCCCGCCGCATTCACCTGGCCACGCTCGGCCTGCTGCAGTTCCTCGCCCCCAGCATCATGTTTGTGCTGGCAGTCTTTGCCTTCGGAGAGCCGTTTGCGCTCGCCAATGCACTGACATTCGTCGGCATCTGGTCGGGGCTGGCTCTCTTTGCATGGGATGCATGGCGTCGTCAGGCCGGCTGAAGTTGTGCTTCAATGGCTTGCGGCAACGCATCGACACTCGTCACGATGCGGAACATGTCTTTAAGCGCACCATGCGCGAAACCTTGCTCGACAATATGGCCGAGCAGCTCCGCAAGCGGTGCCCAGTAGCCGTCGATATCCAGAATGACGATCGGCTTGTCATGCCTGCCGAGCTGCTTCCACGTCAGTATATCGACCAGCTCCGCAATCGTGCCGATGCCGCCGGGCAGCACCACGAAGGCGTCGGCCTTGGCAGCCATCATCTGCATCCGGTCATGCAGGTCGTTGGTGATTTCATGGCTGCCGGGCGCATCCGCCATCACTTCGGGCTGGGTCAGGAAGCCGGGGATGATGCCCTCAACCTCGCCACCATGATCGGCGACGGCGCGGGCGAGAATGCCCATCAGACCGATGCCGCCGCCGCCATAAACAAGTTTGATCTCGGATTGGGCGAGCCAGATGCCCAGCGCCTCGGCAGCCTGGGCATAGGCCGGGCTTGATCCTGCTGCACTGCCACAAAAAGCAGTTATCGCACCGATATTCTGGGTCATATTCTGGGTCATGTTCTGGCTATGTCGGGCTGCCGATTCAGGGCTGTAATTAACGCATTTTGCGGATAGAAGCGGACGGCGTCGCGCAGATGCCTTATTTTCAGGCTAAGCCATCTGTCCGCAAGGGGGTGTCCGAATTTTCGGACGCAATAAGGGAGGCCGCGACATGTCGCGCTCAATCGTCATCATCGGCGGCGTTGCTGCTGCCATTGCCGTTCTCGTTCTTGGCTGGTTTCTGCTGTTTTCCGGCAATGAAGATGCGGCGCAGCAGGCTGAAACCCCCGCCGCGGAAACCACCGCGGATGCATCTCCCGACGCAACCGACCCGGCGGAAGCTGAGCCAATTCTCCCCAGTTTCGACATTGTCCGCGTAGAGCGTGACGGCCAGACGGTTGCCGCCGGCCGCGCCGAGCCCGGCGCCATCATCCGCCTGATCGACAACGGAAAAACCATCGCCGAAGCCGTCGCCGACAGCCGCGGCGAATGGGTAATCGTGCTTGATGAGCCGCTGCCGTCCGGCGATCGCCAGCTGCGCCTCGAGGCAGAATTGCCCGATGGCACCCTGCTGAATTCCAAACAGGTCGTATCAATTTCCGTGCCTGAGGACGAAACCGCCGAAGCGCTCGTGGTGCTGCAAAGCGCCGACGGGCCCAGCAAAGTGCTGCAGGGCACAGGCGTTGCCGCCGAAGGCGGCGCGCTGACCCTGGACACGGTTGACTATGGTGAGGGCGGTGCCGTCATTTTCTCAGGCCGCGCGCCGGTCGGCTCAAATGTGCGCATTTACGTCGACAATGTACCGGCAGGTGACGCCACTGCGGATGCCAAAGGCCGCTGGGTCGTCACCGCCAACCGCCCGATTGAACCCGGTGTCCATGAACTGCGGGTCGATCAGATCGATCCGCAGGGCCTCGTGCTGGCGCGTCTGGAAGCGCCTTTTGAGCGTGCCACAGCTGAGGCTGTCGAAATGGTTCTGCGCGACGGCAAGGTGGTGATCCAGCCGGGCAACAATCTGTGGACCATCGCCCAGAAACTCTATGGATCGGGCTACCAGTACACGGTGATTTATCAGGCCAACAAAAGCCAGATCCGAGACCCGAACCTGATTTATCCAGGCCAGGTATTCGAGACCCCGGCCACCGGCGGCTAGGCCTACGAGTGCCCGCCGGGCTTGTTTTGCCCGCCATGAACGTTATCTAGAAAAGCAGGCAAAATCCGCCCATCCGGGCTGATTCTGGTGCATAAGGGGGCATCGCACCCCGCACTTGGCCGCAGCTGTGGCCCCGCATCGACCCCGCTTTTTCCGGAGACGTCCCCCCATGTCGCCACGTTTTGGCAAGGCAACCGGCGACCAACTGACCCTAGACGTTGAAGGTCCGGGCAATCGCGAGGCTGTTCGGGATCTTCTGCCGTTCCTGTGGCCCAAAGGCCGCCCGGACCTGCGCGCGCGTGTCGTCTTCGCAATGATTGCGCTGGTATTTGCCAAGGCCGTGACGGTTGGCATGCCATTTCTCTACAAGGCGGCAGTGGATGCGCTGGACAAAAGCAATCCGGCCGAAATTGCCATTGGCGCTGTTGTGGCGCTCGTCGCTGCCTACGGCATAGCCCGCATTTTGATGATCGGCCTTGCACAACTGCGCGATGGGCTGTTTGCCCGCGTCGGCCAGAATGCGGTGCGCGCCGTCGGCCTGCGCACATTCCGGCATTTGCACGCGCTGTCACTGCGGTTCCATCTGAGCCGGCGCACTGGCGGCGTCAGCCGGGTGATTGAGCGCGGCGTCAAGGCAATCGAATTTTTGCTGCGCTTCATGCTCTTCAACATCGGCCCGACGATCCTTGAATTGCTGCTGGTGGCAGGGATTTTGTGGTGGACCTTCAACATCTGGTTTGCCGTGGTCACGCTGATCACCGTCGGCGGCTATATCTTCTTCACCTTCAAGGTGACCGAGTGGCGGATCGGCTTCATCCGCTCCATGAACCGGTCCGACGAACGCGCTCACACCAAGGCCATCGACAGCCTACTGAATTTTGAAACGGTCAAATATTTTGGCAACGAAGCCCATGAGGCGGACCGCTTCGACAGGTCGATGGCGCGCTATGAGGACGCTGCCGTTCGGTCGACAAAATCGCTGTCCTGGCTGAATGCAGGGCAGGCTGCGATCTTTGCCGTAGGGCTGTCGGTTCTGATGATCATGGTGGCCAATGGCATTGCAGCCGGCACCATGACGATCGGCGATTTCGTACTCATCAACGCCATGCTGATCCAGCTTCAACAGCCGCTCAATCTGCTCGGCTTCGTCTACCGCGAAATCAAGCAGGCGCTGGTGGATATGGAAACCATGTTTGCACTGCTGAGTGTTGGCGCCGAGGTGACCGACAAGCCGGACGCAAAGCCGCTGCAAATCAAGGGTGCCGAAATCCGCTTTGAAAACGTCGATTTCGCTTATGACCCTGAGCGGCAAATCCTCAAGGGGGTCGACTTCACTGTGCCCGCAGGCCGCATGGTGGCAATCGTCGGCCCGTCGGGTGCCGGCAAATCCACCATCTCAAGGCTCTTGTTCCGCTTCTATGACGCAACCGGCGGCCGCATCCTCATCGACGGGCAGGATATCCGCGACGTGACGCAATCAAGTGTGCGCGCCGCCATCGGCATCGTCCCGCAGGATACCGTGCTGTTCAACGACTCGATCCGCTACAACATCCGCTACGGACGGCCGGACGCGACCGATGAGGAAGTGGAAGATGCCGCCCGCATGGCACAAATCCACGATTTCATAATCGGATTGCCGCAGGGCTATGACAGTCAGGTCGGCGAGCGTGGCCTCAAACTTTCAGGCGGCGAGAAGCAGCGCGTGGCCATCGCCCGGACGCTTCTCAAAAACCCGCCGATCCTGCTGCTGGATGAAGCCACCTCCGCACTCGACACCCATACAGAGAAAGAGATTCAGGCATCCCTCGCCATCGTCTCGCGCGACCGCACAAGCCTTGTGATCGCCCACAGGCTTTCTACCGTGATCAGTGCAGACGAGATCATCGTGCTGGACCATGGCCGCATTTGCGAACGCGGCACCCATGCGGATCTGTTGGCCAAAAAGGGTGCCTATGCCGCCATGTGGCAGCGCCAGCAGGAGGCCCAGCGGGCCGAGGAAATTCTGCACGAAGTGGCGGAAACCGACGAGACACAGCCGTTGTCCGGTACCCTTGGGGACCCCGAGCCTGTCCCCGTCAAATAGTCTCATTTGTGCTAGACTGATCAACCACCGCTGCCCATTTACCCCCTCAGGACTCAAACCCCGATGCGTGACCTGCTTTCATTTATTCCGCCCATGCACCCCGAAGGGCGGCGCTTTGTCCTGATCTTCGCGGTGATTGCGCTGATCTTGTTTCTCATCTGGCAGCCGCTCGGCTGGCTGGGCCTGATCGCGACAGCATGGTGCGCGTGGTTCTTCCGTGACCCGCAGCGCGTGACACCGGATCGCCCCGGCCTTGTCATTGCACCCGCTGACGGTGTGGTGAATCTCATCACCGATGCCGTCCCGCCGGAGGAACTCGGGCTTGGCGATGCACCGCTCAAGCGCGTCAGCATCTTCATGAATGTCTTCAACGTACATATCGTTCGCGCGCCGGTTGAAGCGGCTGCCGTACGCACAAGCCATCGGCCCGGCAAGTTCTTCAATGCAGCACTTGAAAAAGCGTCGGAAGAAAACGAGCGCTATTCAATCCTGATGCGCACCGGCGGTGGGCATGACTATGGGGTGGTTCTGGTGGCAGGGCTTGTCGCCCGCCGCATCCTGCCGTTCATCAAGCAGGGCGCACATCTGGAAGCCGGCGACCGGATCGGCCTTATCCGCTTTGGCAGCCGGGTCGATGTGTATCTGCCTGCCGGGCTGGAGCCCTTGGTGATTGTCGGTCAGACAAGCATCGGCGGTGAAACCGTACTGGCGGACCACCGCGCCCATGATGATCATCGTTCCGGACGCCGCTCATGAACACGCCGACGGAACCCACAAAGGGGTCTGTAAACAGGCCCACAGACCGGCAATCCGGCCGTCCCGGCGGTCGATTGCGGCCGCCACCGCTGCGCAACCTTCTGCCCAATATTCTGACGGTCCTTGCCCTGTGCGCGGGCCTCACGGCAATCCGGTTCGGGCTTGAAGGCCGCTATGAGTTCGCAGTCTATGCCATCATCATCGCAGCTTTGCTGGATGCGCTGGACGGACGCGTCGCACGGCTGCTGCATGGGCAATCCAAGTTCGGAGCCGAGCTGGATTCGCTGGCGGATTTCTTCAATTTCGGGGTCGCCCCGGTGTTGATTCTCTACACATGGAGCCTGGATACGCTGGGCGGGCTGGGCTGGGTGGCGGTGCTTGGCTATTCGGTTGCCTGTGCCCTGCGGCTTGCCCGTTTCAATGTCTCGACGGAAGATCCGGACCGCCCGGCATGGGCGACATCCTTTTTTGTAGGCGTTCCTGCGCCGGCAGGGGCGGGGCTGGTCATGCTGCCGCTCTATATGGACTTCGCGCAGATCACGACCTTCAACACCTGGCCATCACTTGTCGTGGTCCATATCGGCATCATCGCTTTTTTGATGGTCAGCCGTATCCCCAGCTTTTCAGGCAAGCATCTACGATTGTCCGCAAGACGGGACAGGGCGTTGCCGGTGCTGCTGGGCGTCGCCATGGTGGCGGCACTCGCCGTCAGCTATCCGTGGGCAACGCTCATCGGGGTGGCGGTGGTTTACGTTCTGACCCTGCCATTGGCCTATTGGCGTCACCGGGTGCTGTCGCAACGCACGCGAATCGCCCGCGCCTCGCGGGACCGCGAACTGGACGTTTAGCTAGAACCTCCGGCAACACCGCCGCTGCCTATTCCGCAGCACCGAAGCCGCTGCGGCGCTCCCGGCGCCGAAACAGCCCCATAACCGACCTGCGGCCGCGGCCCAGCGTGTCGCTCTGCTTCAGCACAGTTGGTGCGGCAAGCAATACCGGGGTCACCACCAGTGTCAGAAGAGTTGCAAAGCTCAGCCCGTAAATGATGGCGGTTGAAAGCTGCACCCACCACACGGCCACCGGTCCGCCATAGGTGACGGTGCGGTCAAAGAACCCGAAATTGACCTGCGTTGCCATCGGCAGCAGGCCGCAAATGGTCGTTATGGTCGTCAGCAACACCGGGCGCAGCCGCTGTCCCGCTGTGCGCAGGACGGCCTCGATCGGCTCCATGCCACGCGCCATCAGGCTTTGGAAGGTATCAATCAGAACAATGTTGTTGTTCACCACGATACCCGCCAGCGCCACAATGCCAGTGCCGGTCATGATGACCGAGAAGGTTTGCCCGGTAACCAGCATGCCCAACAGCACGCCCATAGTGGACATGATAACGGCGGAGAGTGTCAGCACCGAGTGATAGAACGAGTTGAACTGGGTCAGCAGAATGATGAACATCAAGAACAGCGCTGCGATCATCGCATTGCCGAGGAAGGCAGCGGATTCCGCCTGATCTTCATCCGCGCCGCGGAACCGCCAGCTCACACGTGGGTCCAGATTGGCTTCATTTTCAAGCCATGTGCGTAACTCCTGAACCTTGTCATCGGCCAGCACGCCTTCGACGGTGTTGGCCTTCACATCCATCACCTGAATGCCATCAATGCGGGTAATCTGGTTCACCTGCTGCGCGGGCGCGCGGGTGATGAAATTGCTCAGCGGCACAAGCCCATTTGGCGTGCGCAGGCGCAACTGATCCAGCTGGTCCATGGATCGGTCGGCACGCGGGAAGCGCGCGCGGATATCAACCTCGTCATCTGCATCATTGGGGCGATAGGTGCCCACAAGAATACCGTTGGTCACCATCTGCACGGTGGCACCAACAGCGGCCACATCAGCGCCAAAGCGGCCAGCCTGCTCGCGATCAATATTAAGCACCCATTCGATGCCTGGCAGCGGCAGGGAGTCCTCGATATCAATCAGGTCATCCACATTTTCAGCCACATAGTCACGCACCCGCTGGGTCTCAGTCCGCAGAATAGCGGCGTCGCGGGATGAAAGCTGGATTTGAATATCCTTGCCGGTCGGCGGGCCGTCCTGGCGTTTGCGCACTTCCACATGAATGCCCGGCATACTACCGGTCTTCTCGCGGATCTCCTCGAGAATGATCGCGCCGGCCCTGCGTTCCTCATACGGCAGAAGTTCAATCGTGATACGCCCGATCATGTCGGCCGGGGCATCACCGCCCTGACCCGGGCCGCTTTGGCCGGGACCAGTCTGTGAGAAGGCGGACTCCACACCCTCAACGGCGATAACCTTGGCTTCTACTTCCCGTACGATTTCCAGCATCTCAGTGGCGGAGAGATTGCCGCGCGCACTTACCAGAACAGCAGCTTGCTCGGGCTCGGTTTCGATGAAGAACTCAAGTCCGTTGTTAAAATTTGAATACAGGACGAAGATTGTCACGAGCACGGCGAGCGCGGATAGCACCACCGTGAACGGCATCCGGACCAGGCGGTCGAGAAACCGCACATATATGCCCGTCATGCCGTCAAGCGCGCGGATGTCACCGGATTCAGCACCCGACAGCATCTGCAACGTTGCTTGATTGACGGCCTCAGCCTTGCCGAAGATGGAGCCGAGCACAGGCAGGAAAATCAACGCGGTAACGAGTGAAGCCAGCAGCACGAAAATCAGTGTCAGCGGCAGGTAGGACATGAACTGCCCTGAAACGCCGGGCCAGAACAGCATCGGCAGGAACGCCGCCAGTGTTGTCGCAGTCGAGGAAATAATCGGCCAGAACATGCGTGAGGACGCCGCCATATAGGCTTCTGCCCTGTCTACTCCCTCGGCCATTTTTCGGTCGGCAAATTCCACGATCACAATGGCGCCGTCCACCAGCATACCCACGGCGAGCAGCAGGCCGAACATCACCATCATATTCATGGTGAGCCCGGACATGGCGAGCAGAAAGAAACCAATAAGGAATGAGGTGGGAATGGCGATGCCGACAAGGATGGCAGACCGCATCCCCAGCGCTGCCACCACCACAATCATCACAAGGCTGATAGCGGTGATGATTGATGCTTCAAGCGACTTGATCGAACGAAAAATCCATGAGGAGGCATCCAGCGTGTAGGCGACCTTGATGTCGCTTGGCCAGCTCTTGGTTTCCTCAGCCACGACGGCACGCACAGCATCGTTGGTGTCAATGATATTGGTGCCCAGCCGCTTGGTGATTTCAATGGCGATGGCAGGCGTGCCGTTGAAGCGCGCAAAACTCTCCGCATCCTTGAAGGTCCGGCGGATTTCAGCCAGATCGTCAAGCGTTACAACGCCTTCACCAGACGTCTTGACCGCAAGACTCATCACGTCTTCGCGGGTCTCAAACAAACCGGGCACTTTGACATTGAAGCGGCCCTGGCCCGTATCCAGCGCACCGGCTGCAACCAGTTGGTTGTTGAGCGACACCGCATTGATGAGCTCAAGCTGTGACACATTGTAGGATTCAAGTTTCACCGGGTCGATGACGACCTCAAGCAGCTCCTCGCGGTCGCCCACGAGCTTGGCTTCCAGCACGGTCGGTAGCGCCTCGATTGCGTCTTGCAGCTTGCGTGCACGCGCTAACAGTGCACGCTCGGGCACCTCGCCGGAAATCGTTGCCACCAAAATGGGAAACAGGCTGGTATTGAATTCGCGGACGATAGGTTCTTCGGCTTCTTGTGGAATTTCAGCGCGCGCAAGATCAACCTTCTCGCGCACATCCTGCAGCGCCTGATCCTTGTCAAAATCAACGTCGAACTCAAGAATGATCCCCGCCATGCCTTGAGCCGAATAGGCCGTGATTTCCTTGAGACCCTCGAGCGTCCGAAGCTCTGTCTCCATTGGCTTTACGAGCAGCCGTTCACCGTCTTCCGGCGAAATGCCCGGATAGGGGAGGGACACGAAGAAGACCGGAATGGGGATGTCCGGGTCAGCCTCTTTGGGGATCGCGATATAGGATGTGACGCCTGCGAGCACCAGCAGCACCATGGTCGTGAGGACGGTGCGTGTCCGGCTTACGGAAGCTGCAACAAGTGGGTTCATGACGGCATACCGGGTGTTTCAAGGGTGACATCCACACGCTGCCCGTCGATCACAAACTCTTGCCCGACGGTGATGACTGTCGCCTTGGCCGGCAGGCCGGACACCCAGACCCCGTCATTGCTGTCTTCAAGAATGGATACGGGCTGGAACCGCGCCGTGCCGTCTTCGCTTACAAGCCGCACGCCAATGGTGCCGTCATCATTCAGCACCAGAAAGGCCGGTGACATCAGATGTGCAGATACAGCCTCTGCCGCGACGATGATTTCCGCTGTGACGCCGCCCCGAAGCGCATTGTCTTTGTTGGGAACCGCAAGTTCGACGCGGAACGTGCGTGTTTCCTGGTCCGCCGTCTTGGCAATAAACCGCACCACGCCTTCAATCGTGTCACCCGTGATCAGGCGCGCATCGCCGACGCTGCCCATGGTGAGCTTGCCCACGTCGCGCTCTGACACCTGGCCAACCACGAGAATTGGATCGAGATCCACTACCGTTGCGCAAGGCTGGCTGACCGCCAGATAGTCACCGATCTCAACAAACCGGTTGTCCAGAATGCCGTCAAAAGGTGCGGTGATGCGCGTATAGGAAAGCTCCACCTCCATTTGCTTCACCTGAGCAACAGCAGCGTCATATGCCGCTTTGTCCGCAGAAGCCTGCGTCTCCGATCGGTGGCCCTTGGCTGCCAGCTTCTGCGATGCATCATACTGCAGCCATCGCTGCTGCCGCAGCGCCTTGGCCTCTGCCAGCTTGGCGTCGCGCGCATTGACCGACAAACCGCAAATGAGATCGCCCTTGGAAACATACTCGCCCTTTTCAACGGGGAGGGCGGTAACAGAGCCAGACGTCTCCGCCCGCACTTCAACGGCGCGCACCGGCTCCGTCCGGCCGCGTACGATAATGTCGCGTTTGACAGGACGCGCTTCAAACACGCGTGCCCTGACGGTTTGAACGTCCGGTCCACTGTCCTGCGCCATCGGCGTGCCGTCCAGCGCAGTCCCACCTTCAACGGAACCGTTCATATCCGCCGTGGCGGTTTCCCGGGGGCTGGAGTCAAACTGACCCGACAGGATCCAGGCACCAAGCAACAGCGCAATGACAACTGCCCACACATAACTTCGCTTAATCGTCATTAGGTTCTGGTCCCGGTATTCATCTGGCTGCGTTGCAGCGGGTGGAATGCCCGCCGGCGGCAATATGGTGGAAATAGTGACTGGCAGGTCTTACGGAAAGGCTATTGGGTATGACGGTCACGATGCGGCCTCCGCCTGTGCCCCTGTGGACACGGCCATTTGGTCATCACGGGCCGCGGCCTCAATCAGGTGGCGGTTGCGCTCGAGAAAATCGATATGCGCTTTGGCCATAGCAATGCCATATCGGCCCACAAACGCGGCCCCCGCTGCCCCGGCCGGCGTCTGGACTTCTTCCAGTTCGAGGATGCCCTGACGGGAATGGGCAATCTGTTCATCAATCAGCAACGCCACGCGGGAGCGCGGCAACCGCTCGGCAAACATCATGACAAAGGAGAAATCCGACTTGATCTTGTCCGGACCGATGGCTTGGTTGATGACTTTGTCCAGCTCGGCCCAGCCTGTTTCGGTGAGCGAGTAGACCTTTTTGTCCGGACGCTTTTCCTGAGGTTCTGTGCGGCAGGCCAGCAGGCCCTCATCGGTCATTCGCGTGAGGGCTGGATAAATGGAGCCGTAACTCGCATCCATGAAATGGCGCGATGGTCCCTGCTCGAACTCTTTTTTGATTTCGTACCCGGAAGCGTCGCCAAGAGCGAGCATGCCCAAGCACATAGTGCGAACATCCATACTGAAGCGCTTTCCAATGTACGTTTACGCTGCGTCAAGCCATGTGGGAGGGTATATAGGTTCGATATATACCAATCTGCAAGGGGTGCATCGCAAGCCATCCTCCACAAAATGCATGGCTTCGGACCTGATTTGGGACCAGTGCGGCCTTAGTGCAGCCTTTATGGCAGGCGGCCTAGCTTGGGCCGCTCAGATTGCGGATGGTCTTAAGCGCCGTATGAAACCGCATCATTTTGAGTTTTCCGGATTTGAGAGCGGCAATACGGCCCTGCCAGATGCGGCCCGCTTCCATCAGCGCGTCCACCCCTTCGGGCGGCAGCGGATCTGATGCCAGCCCGTTCATCACCTGCAGCCAGGCGGCCTCCACCTGCGCAACATAGTCATCCGTGATGTCGGAGGTGCCGCGAAGCTCAAATCGGCTACTGACGAGCTGGTCTTTGTATTCGTCGAATGACCACGGTATGGGGCGTACCGGCTCGGATTCACGCCATGTCTCCAGCGCCTTTTTGCTCTCGGCAATGTCCGTTAACAGGATGTCGTTGAAGATGAACTGGCCACCGGGGCGCAGCGCGAGTCCGACCTTTTGAACCAACAGGTCGCGCCGCGATACGTGGCATATCGCTTCGCGACAGAACACACGGTCGAACCGTTCCAACCCAAGATTGGGTTTGTCGATATCCAGCAGCTCACTCTCAAGCCCTGAAACTGGCTGTGTTTCAAGTTCGCTGCAAAACGCTTGATCCGTTTCAAGCAGCGTGACCGGCGCCGTGTATTTCTCGTTCAGAGCGATTGCTGGGCCAGTGCAGCCCGCCAGAATGTCTGCGGTGAGAAGGCCATCTTCCATTTCCCCCAGCGTTGCCATTTCAAGAATGACATCCGAACCCCCAGGCAGAGCGAAATTCTGCCCCCACACCCGGTCACGAATGCGGGCCGGCCAGTCTTCTTCTTCTTCTGGAGCTTTGGGGGCTGGTGTAATGTCTGTTTTTACGGGCGGGGCATCTCCGCGCGTCTTGTGAGGCGCTGCGTCCAATGGTGTCCCGTTCCACCAGGCCCGAAACCTGTCGGGGAAGGGGACGTATCCGTCATCGGCCTTTGTCAGTTCGGCATCTGCCGTCGGCTCAGCAGCGGGCGGCGTTGCCGGACCCGACTCAATATCCGGGGGCGCGCTGGTTTCTGCCTGTTCGCTTTTCTGTACCACGAACGTATCCCATTACCTTTGGCAGCTTCTGCGTCCGCCAAATGACTCCAACAGTCTTGTGAGACAGCTATTAGAGCGACAACAGAAACTTGCTGATTTCCGGTTGCCTCACAACAAATCTCACATCGCTTTCGGGTGTATACTGACGTCTAAGAGTTAAAGCCCAGCTAACCATGTGGGATTGGGCGTGCCATCGCGGAGCGCCATGAGACAGGTAAGCGGCTGCAATTGTTCTGCCGCGCCATGCAGGCACAACAGAAAAACCGCCGCACCGGGACGAAGTGGTCGCACTAGGTGCGACGCTGCTCGCGAAGATATTTGGGCGGCGCAATCCGCTCCAGCACCGCTGCAAACGCCGGCAGACCGACAACCGCCGCGATCATGTTCATGAGGAACATGAAGGCCAGCAAAGCACCCATATCGGCTTGGAACTTGAGCGGCGACAGAACCCATGTCGCAACACCTACGGACAGCATCAGTGCCGTATAGACAACTGCCATGCCGGTTGAGAGCAACGCACCCTCATAGGCATCCGCGATGGTCAGCCCTTCGCGCTGGTAATATTTGATCTGGCTGTAGAGGTAGAACGCATAATCCACGCCGATACCGGTCCCAAGCACAAGCACGGGCAGGGTGGTGACCTTGAGACCAATACCCAGCGCCACCATGAAGACATACCCCAAGAAGGTTGCCAGCAGCAGCGGCATGCAACAGCAAATAACCGCCCGCCAGTCCTGATAAGCTGCGAAGACCAGCAAAATGATGGTAGCGAACACCCACAGGATAAGGGGCGTCTCATGCTCTTCGATCACCTGGTTGGTCGCAGCGATAATGCCAACCCCACCCATGCCGAGGCGAATATTCACTTCATCATTGGGGTTCAGGCTCGAATAGGCCTCAACCGCAGCCACAACCGTATCAATGGTCGTGGCTTTGTGGTCGCTCATATAGGCAATCACAGGCAGGATGGTGCAGCTGCCATTCAACAGCCCCGTCGTCACAGGAACCGGCGCTGTGGCGCCGATAAGCTGCCGCTTGTTCGGCGGCAATTCACGCCATTTCAGGCTTCCTTCAGCACCGACAGATTGAAAATACCGTGCCGCAAAGGCTAGTGAGTCAACTTCAACGACACCTGGTATGCCTTTCATGTAGAGCGAAAACCGGTCGACATAGTTCATGATTTCCGGATTGATGCAGCCATCCTTTGGCGTTTCCAGAATGATGATGAGCACATCCGTCGGCACGCTGAGTGCGGAGGCGATATAGGCCGTATCCAGATTGTATTTTGCATCCGCCCGAAGTTCGGATGCGCCTGGTGTGATGTCGCCAACATTGCGTTGGCGGCTGATGTTGTAGGAAAGCGCGAGCGCCACAAAAATTAGAATGGTAACGAGAACAGCCGGTGTCGGACGGGCAATGCGCGCAATGGAGCTCATAATCCGCTCTCGAAATGCCCGCGCCTTGATGAACAGCCGCACCTGACGCTCATTGCGTGGAATATAAGAAGCGATCAGCGGCAGCATAACCAGATTGGTGATGATCTTGAGCGCAACACCGATTGTGGCGATGACGGCGATGTCACGCACCACGCCGACAGGAATGAGGTAGAGCGTCACAAAGCCCACGAGGTCTGTGACCAGAGCCATTGACCCGGGCACCAAAAGCCGCCGGAAGGTGGCTCGCGCCGCGCTCATGCCATCCTGCCCCTTGGCAATCTGGGTAGCGATCAGGTTGACCTGCTGCATGCCGTGGCTGACGCCGATGGCATAAACCAGAAACGGCACCAGAATAGCGAGCGGATCAAGCGCATAGCCGATCATCGACAACACGCCAAACTGCCAGACCACCGAGACCAGCGATGAACCGATGGCAAGGCCTGACAGCAGGAACGAGCGGACATACATGTAAACGGCAATGCCGGTTAGGACGAAAGCGAGTCCGAAAAACAGCACCGCAATGGTCGCGCCTTCGGCAATGTCCCCGATGAATTTGGGGAAGCCGATAATCATGACGTCCGTCTTGTCGTCTGAATAAGGCGCCCGGATTTTCTGCTCCATGACATCAGCCACCTCAAGCGCCAGATTGGCTGTGCTTGAAATGTCGCCGTCGCCGGATCCGGCTTCCTGCAATTGCAGCAAAATGATCGAAGCCGTCTCGTCGAGTGCAACCAGGTCCCCATAAAGATTGCTGGTCAGCACCCGCTCGCGGATCGCGTCAACATCTGCCTGCGTCATGGTCTCGGCGGTCACGTTGCCGGGAACAACATCCAGGAGGTCGAAACCCTCTTCGTTGATCTCCAGTATCTGTGTATTGGGCGTCCAAAGGGAAATCAGCCGTGCCCGGTCAACACCCGGCAGATAGCGGGCTTCCTCGGTGATTTCATAGAGCTTCCTGAAATACTCGACATTCCACATGTCACCGGTTTTGCTGCGCAGCCCGATGATGACGAGATTGGCCCCCGGCAATTCCTTTTGGTACTTGAAATAGGTCTGGATGTAGGGGTGTTCGAGGGGGACCTGCTTCAGGAAGCCGGCCTCCATCTTGATGTCGATCGCGTAATAGCCGGTGATCACAGTTGCCGCGGCCATCAGCGCCAGCACCAGCGCGCGCCCACGAAACAGCAGGTTCTCAAACACCTTAATCATATTATCCCCCCGGGGTACGCCAGGCGTTTCTTATCGCCGCCGGCAAACCCTGCCTGCACATCTGATTAGAACCGACTCCCCCTTGCCGGACAGCCTTCCAAACCGCACAAACAATGGCAGTCCCGCCCCATCTCCGCAATAACTGCAAAAAAAACTTAGCTTTACGTGGGGTCCATGCCGACTATCCTGTGGCCGAAAAGCAAGCGCTGGGGAGGCGTGCCATGATTAAATCTCTTTTTGGGGGCCGGTCGAAAAAATCCACGGACCAGTCAGCTCCGTCAGAGGCAAAGCCACTGGCCAACCTGTTCGCCAAGGTCGCAGACGCCCGCAAATCCGGCGCCTTGACCGACAGCTCATTGGACGACACTGACCGCACCAAAATTGCGGCTGCCGTCTTGATGGTGGAAGTCGCACGTCTTGATACGGATTATTCGGGGCAGGAAACCGACCGTATCTGCTCAATCATGCAACGCGAATTCGGCATGTCGTTGGAACAGGCAAGCAGCCTGCTTCATAAAGCAGAGTCGCGGCAGGAAGAGGCCTACACCAATTGGCTCTTCACAAAGACCATCAAGGAAAAGGCGGGCATCGAAGAGCGCGCCAAAGTGATGGAGCATTTGTGGGACATCGCTTACGCGGATAACGAACTTCACGAACTTGAAGCCGATCTGCTGCTGCGTATCGGCCAGGCCATCGGCTTGCCTGAGAATGAGCGCATCAATGCGCTGGAGCGTGTATTCGCAAAGCGGATGCAGGCACCCCGGTAGCCGTCTCGAAAGATAAAATGACAGATCGCACTGAATTCAGGCGGTTTCAATGCAAACAATCACCGCTTGCGCAGGGAACAGAAAACTATGGCAAAGAACAGGGAATTCGACGTTATCGTCTATGGGGCAACCGGTTTCACCGGCCGCCTCGTCGCCGAATATCTGGCGAAACAGTATGGCGTCGGCGGCAGCCTCAAATGGGCAATGGCCGGTCGTAGCGAATCCAAGCTTGCAGCCGTGCGCGATGAGATCGGTGCGCCCAAAGAAACCCCGTTTGTTGTCGCAGATGTATCTGATCCGTCCTCGCTCAAGGCAATGGCGGAACGCACATCGGTCGTACTCACGACAGTCGGTCCCTACCAGCTCTATGGCAGTGATGTGGTTGCTGCATGTGTAGCAGCGGGCACTGACTATGTGGATCTCTGCGGCGAGACGCCATGGATGCGCACGATAATCGATGCCCATTCGGATGTTGCCAAGAAATCCGGCGCGCGCATTGTCTTGTCGTGCGGCTTTGACTCCATACCTTTTGATATGGGCGTTTTCTTTCTGCAGGAGCAGGCAAAAAAGCAGCTTGGCGGCACCGTCCCGCGGGTCAAGACCCGTGTGCGCGCCATGAAGGGCACGTTCTCAGGCGGTACTGTCGCCAGTTTCCGCGCGACAATGGCCGAAGCAGGGAAGAACCCCGAGGTGGTCACGCTTCTTCAGGATCCGTTCTCACTTACGCCAGGTTTCTCCGGACCCCCGCAGCCTGAAGGCAACAAGCCGGAATATGACGAGAGCCTTGGCGTGTGGCTGGCACCCTTCATCATGGCGTCCATCAATACCCGTAATGTCCATCGTTCAAACGCGCTGCTCGGTCATGCCTATGGCAAAGATTTCGTCTATGACGAGATGATGATCGCAGGCCCCGGCGAACAGGGTGAAGCCGTCGCCAAGATGATCGCCGGCGACAGTTCCATGATGAGTGAAGACGCACCCAAGCCCGGCGAAGGTCCGTCAAAGAATGAACGTGAAGAGGGCATGTATGACGTGCTCATCATCGGCGAAGCCAAGGACGGCAAGAGCATAAAAGTCGGCGTTACCGGCGACCGTGATCCCGGCTACGGTTCCACCTCAAAGATCATCGCAGAAGCTGCCGTATGCCTTGCCAAGGATGACATTTCAGCGCCCGGCGGCATCTACACTTCAGCCCCCGCAATGGGCATGAAACTGGTGGACCGGCTCATTTCCAATGCCGGATTGACTTTCGCCGTGGAAGCCTGAGCCCGCAAACTTAAGGCTGACGCGACGTCACTTTGGTGGAGAAATCGCGGGACTCGCATCCCGCGATTTCGTCCATTAAACCAACAGCCATTCACTATTAGTGACACACAAAAACGAGTGAGGATCAGGATATGAGCGAAGCATGGATTATCGACGCATGCCGCACTCCACGCGGCATCGGCAAGGCAGGCAAGGGTGCCCTGTGGGAGCTGCATCCGCAGCATCTCGGCTCCACTGTTCTCAAAGCCCTTGCAGAGCGCAATAGCGTGAACACCGCCGAAGTTGACGATATTATCTGGGGCACATCTTCCCAGCGCGGTAAGCAGGGTGGCGATCTTGGCCGGATGGCAGCACTTGATGCCGGGTATGACGTGCGCTCATCAGGCATGACGCTCGATCGCTTCTGTGGTTCAGGTATTACTTCGGTGAACATCGCTGCCGCCAACATCATGTCCGGCATGGAAGATCTGGTGGTCGCAGGCGGCACCGAAATGATGTCGCTGAATGGTCAGCCGGGTCACGAGTCATCCTCGCCGTTCCTCGACAGCGGCAATGAGCATCTGCGTGATTTGCACCCGCAGCCGCACCAGGGCGTATGCGCCGATGCCATCGCAACACTCGAAGGCATCGACCGGAACGCCGTTGACGATCTTGCTCTGGTCAGTCAGCAGCGCGCCGACAATGCCATCAAGAACGGCCACTTCGACAAGTCGCTGATCCCTGTCCTCAAAATGGACGGCTCGGTTGCACTCGACCACGAAGAGTTCCCGCGCCCGCAGACCACCCGTGAAGGTCTCGGCGGCCTGAAGCCATCCTTTGCCGCCATCGCCGATTTCGCGCTGGACGACAAGGGCACCACGTTCCGCAAGCTGGTGCATCAGGTCCATCCGGACCTGGAAATCAATCACATTCACCACGCCGGCAATTCATCCGGTGTTGTGGACGGTGCCGCGGCCATTCTGCTTGCGTCACCTGAATACGCAAAGAAGAACGGCATGAAGCCGCGCGCCAGCGTGGTGGCCATGGCCAATATGGGTGACAGCCCGACACTGATGCTCAATGCTCCGGTGCCGGCCGCCAAGAAGGTGCTGGCCAAGGCTGGCATGAAGATCGAAGACATTGATCTGTTCGAGATCAACGAAGCATTCGCGGTGGTGGCTGAAAAGTTCATCCGCGATCTCAAGCTTGATCGCAACAAGGTCAACGTCAATGGCGGTGCCATGGCGCTGGGTCATCCGATCGGTGCAACCGGCTCAATCCTCATCGGCACGATGGTCGATGAGCTTGAGCGTCAGGACAAGAAGTTTGGCCTGATTACCATGTGTGCCGCAGGCGGCATGGCCCCAGCCATCATCATCGAGCGCATGAACTAAGCGCGTTCAAGACAACCCGGCGGCGGACCTGTTCGCCGCCGGGCCCTTTTCATCGAGCCGGGAGAGCCCTCATGAGTGATCGCATTTCAGTATCCATTGAAAACGGCGTCGCCGATGTGCGTCTGGTCCGCAGCGACAAGATGAACGCGCTCGATGACGCAATGTTTGAGGCTCTCATCACCACGGGTGATGATCTGGCAGCCAATCCCGACGTGCGCTGTGTCGTTCTCTCCGGCGAGGGCCGCGCATTCTGCGCCGGCCTCGACATGGGCAATTTCGGCAAGATGGCAAGCGGTGAAACCAAAAGTGCCAGCCCCGCAAAAGGCGGAGGGCGGCTGGAAGGCCGCACCCATGGCGTTTCAAACCGCGCACAATATGCAGTGCATGTATGGCGTGAGCTGCCGGTGCCCGTGATCGCGGCTGTGCACGGCGTGGCATTTGGCGGTGGCTTTCAGGTGATGCTCGGGGCCGACATGCGCTATGTGGCACCTGATACCAAACTATCCATCATGGAAATCCGCTGGGGTCTGGTGCCGGATATGGCCGGTACTCAGATCATGCGGCATCTCGTGCGCGAAGATATCGTCCGTGAACTGACTTACACAGGCCGCGTTTTCTCGGGCGAAGAAGCCTTTGCCTATGGCTTTGCCACTCGTCTTGAGGCGGATCCCCGCGCCGCTGCGCTGGAGACGGCCAAGGAGATTGCGTCCAAGAGCCCGTCTGCCATCGAGGCGTCCAAACGCCTTCTCAATGCCGCGGTTTATGCCGGCGAAGAAGACGGCCTGATCCTTGAATCGGTTGAGCAGGATGCCCTGATCGGCAGCGCCAACCAAAAGGAAGCCGTGATGTCGCAGATGGAGAAGCGCGACGCCAACTACGCACCCGCACGAAGCGCTGGTGCATCGAAACTGACCCGCGCCGGCTAGATCGGACAACGCTCCATCCCCGACGCTTACTTCTTGCCGAACCCGGCAATGCGCGCCTGCATGTCCGGCCCCACGCCCTGGGATTTGTAGATTTCATGGGCCAGGCCGGACGCCAGATCCAACCCATCCGTCTCGCGCAGCAGTGTCTTGAGCGCACGCAGCGAATACCATGAGTTTTTCAGCATCCCCGCACTGAACGATGCGACTTCATCGTAAAAGCTGTCGTCGGGGAAACAGGCATTGGCAAGCCCCATGAATTCCGCTTCACGGCCCGAGAAGGTCCGTGCGGTCAGCATCATTTCGGCAGCCTTTGTCTTGCCGACGCGCCGGGGCAACCGTTGGCTCATCCCCCAAACAGGCGTAAGGGCCCATTTCGCATGGGTATCGGCGAACTTCGCGGTCTCACTCGCCAGAATGATGTCGCCGGCAAGCGCAAGCTCCAGCGCGCCCGTATAGCAATGGCTGTGAACGGCCGTGATCACCGGCTGCGGCAGATTGGCCAGCCGCTCAATGACCAGCGCCTGATAGTTTGGGCGCGGCAGCTTTTCACCGGTCGCGATGTCGCCAAGGTCGTGCCCTGCTGAAAAGCAGCGCCCGGCACCGCGAAGGACCACGCAACCAACATTATCAGTATCCGCCTCAATCGTTGCAATGTGGCGTTCAAGCTCTTCGAATACCGGTACATTGAGCGCATTGAGCTTGTCCGGCCGGTTGATGGTGAGTGTCGCTACGCCACCGGCATCTTCGCGCAAAACAAGTTCAGTCATCTCATTGCTCCCTTTGCGGCCCCGTTTTCAAAAGCCGCTCTCAGCGTGTGCTTGTAAGGCTCACCCGCCTGCGTTATCCAATTTGCCCGGCCCTTTGCTAGCGCGGATCGAAAGATGCATACAAGGCTGACAGTGGTCACCGTGACCCATAATGGCGGCCTCGTCATCGGCGGCCTGCTGGATAGCCTGCCTGCGACTGTCCCGCTGGTGGTGGTCGACAATGCGTCGGCTGATGACACGCTGGACATTGTTTCGGCCAAGCGCCCGGATGCATTGGTGCTGCGAAATTCGGTCGGCCAGGGATACGGGCGCGGCGCCAGTCGCGGCCTGGAAGCGGTCCGCACCGAATTTGCACTGCTCGCCAATCCTGATTCCGTCCTCAGCGAGGATGCGATCACGGCCCTGGTGGATGCCGCCGACCGTTATCCAGATGCCGCCATGTTCGGCCCGGTCCATAGGGCAGGGGATGGGCATGTTGAGCCAAGCCATGATGTGGAGCTGTGGCGGCGGCATCTATTCGGAAAACGTACCAGTGAAGCGCCGCCGGATGGCGACATCTGCGTCGAGTTCATTTCCGGAGCCGTCAATCTGGTGCGGATGGATGTGTTACGCCAGACCGGCTTCTACGATCCCAACGTATTCCTGTATTTCGAGGATGACGATATGTGCCTGCGCCTGCGCCAGGCAGGCCACAGCCTCATCGTCGTGCCGCAAAGTGTCGTGGTACATCTCAATGCCGGATCGGTCCGACCTAACGCCGCTTACTATTGGGAAAAGTTCTGGCATATTGCCTGGTCGCGTATTCACATCGAGCGCAAATATCGCGGGCCCGGCGCGGCCACATGGCTCGCCTGTAAGGATACCCTGCGATACGCCTTGAAAGCGCTGGGTAATCTGACCCTCTTCCGGACCTTGCAGGCCCGGCGGGATGCCGCGCGCTGTGCCGGAACATTCAGCGCCCTGATCGGCATCCGCGCCATAACCGCAGCACAGGAAGCACAGTCATGAGCCTGTTTAAAAGGCTGCAGCAAAAGATCCGTAAGCTGACAAAGGTGGAACCAGACCTCGGCCCGGAGATTTCCGTCGGCCGCCACAGCTATGGTCTCGCCCGGCGGATGGTAGCCGGCGCCTCAATGGATGCACCCTTGAAAGTGGGAGCCTTCTGCTCGATTGGTCCCGATGTTCTGTTCTTCTCCAAAGCAGACCATCCCATCGATCTGCCAAGCACCTATCCCTTCAAGACGCTGATCTGGGATATGCACAAACCAAACCAGGATGCGGTGACGAAAGGCGGCATCACCATCGGTAATGATGTGTGGATCGGTGCCCGCGCCATCATCATGTCCGGCGTAACCATTGCGGATGGTGCCATCATCGCCGCCGGTGCCGTGGTGACAAAGGATGTGGCTCCATACGCCATCATGGGCGGGTCGCCCGCCCGCGAGCTGCGCAAACGCTTTTCCGATACCCAGATCGCAGCATTGCTCGAACTGCAGTGGTGGAATTGGCCGGATGAAAAGCTTGCCTCACTGCGAGACGAGTTTTATGGGCCCATTGATGCGTTCATCGAAGCGGCCCGGAAAACGGCAGCACAAGTCTAAGTCTCAAACCGGCTGATATTGACGCAATCCCCTGAAGATCATTGTTGTCGAGCCCCTCAATCGGCGCGCTAATAGAGCGACGCGGCCGTGGCTGGCTGCGGCATCGTGACCGGCCTGTTCCATCACCAATTGCGGTTGGCATCAGCGTAGCGCGCTGTAATGATCTTGCCTGACGACAGGATCAATTCATGAAGTCAGGTGTTCTCATGGCTAACGCAGATATCATTATGGATACGCTGGAAAAAGTGGCGGAGAAGGTAGGGGATCCTGCGCCGCTGGTATATGAGCGTCTGTTTCGCAGCCGCCCGGATCTGGAAACTTTGTTCTTCATGGATTCCGATGCGGGCGTACGCGGCTCCATGCTGCAGCAATGCCTCGAATGCATCATGGATGTAGTGGGAGAGGGCACTGTTGCACAGACCATCCTCCCTTCCGAATGCCAGCGGCACGTGGATTATGATGTGCCGGATGAGACTTTCTGGTCATTCTTTGAAGTGATCCGCGACACCTTTCGCGAGTCCCTTGGCGATGCATGGTCGGACGACATGGAACGCGAATGGAATGTCCTGCTTGGCGAATTGAGGCATTCAGCCGCTGTCGCCGCCTAGGGTCAGCTACGAAAGACTGAGCCCGCCATCCACAATCAACGTTTGTCCGGCGACATAGGCTGCAAGCGGTGACGCAAGGAACAGCGCCGGCCCGGCCATGTCTTCAGGCGTCCCCATGCGGTGCACCGGAATGGCAGCCAGTGCGCCTTTCAGGCGCTTGTCATTATCTGTCGTAACTTTCGTGAGCTTGGTGGCAACAAGCCCCGGTGCAATGCCGTTCACGCGGATGCCTTCCGCCGCCCACGCTTCGCCCAGTGACTTGCAAAGGCTGATGGCCGCAGCCTTCGAAGCTGCATAGGCCGGGTTGCCGATATTGGAGCTGTAGCCCGATATGGAACTCACAATGATGGCCGACCCTTTTGCTGCAGAAAGCATCGGGCGGAACTTGTTGGCAGTATTCATCACCGAGTTGACGTTGACATCCATCACCGCGTCCCAACCCGGGCGTTCAAATTCCTGCCGTTTGTAGCGAACGGTCCCCTGGCACAGCACCAGCACATCCAGCGTGTCGAAATTAGGTGTTACCCTGTCCACAAGGTCGAAGTCGGAAACATCAACGCATTGATAGGTAAGCCCGGTCAGGTCCGAGCCGTCCTCACCCTCATAGTCGCTTGCCGAGGCACGTGTCCCCCACACATGGACGTCTGCTCCGCGCGCCCGAAACCCGTGTGCGATGCCGTTTCCGATCCCGCTGGACCCGCCAACCACTAGAACTGTCTTGCCGCTGAAATCCAAGGCATCCATGTCCGCTCCTCCGGCCCCCAAAAGGGGCAAAAAATTGCTATTTCTTGATGTCACTGGAGTAGTTTGCGTGCATTTGTCCGTCAAGCAACGGCGTGCAATTTGCCTTACGCAAGCCATAATGCGGATATACCGCATGACTGAGCGGCACCCTCTGTCGCGCGCAGCCGGCTACGTCCGGGAACTTAAGAGACCTTAGAAAAATGGCCGTCACCAATATCAGGCTTCGTGCGCTCGAAAAGCACGACCTGGCCTTTGTCCACGAACTCAACAACAACCACCGGGTGATGAACTACTGGTTCGAAGAACCGTATGAATCATATGTCGAGCTGGAAGAGCTTTACCTCAAGCATATCCATGACCTTTCGGAGCGGCGCTTTCTGGCCGTGGACGCTGCCGGGGAGCGGGTCGGTCTCGTTGAGCTTGTTGAAATCAGCTATATCCACCGCCGCGCCGAGTTCCAGATCATCATTGCCCCATCGCATCAGGGCAAAGGCTGCGCCAAACGCGTGACCAATCTGGCGCTGGATTATGCGTTCCGGGTCCTGAACCTCAACAAGGTCTATCTGGTGGTCTCAACCGACAACCCGGCAGCCATCCGCGTCTATGAGCAAACCGGCTTCATCGAGGAAGGGTGCCTGATCAATGAGTTCTTTGTAGATGGTGCCTATCAGGATGCCATCCGCATGTACCAGCTTCAGGCCCCATTCCTCGCAAAAGGTAAGGGCGCGGGGCCAAAACCCTGAGGTAGATGGCTGGGGGACTAGGATTCGAACCTAGACTGGCGGAGTCAGAGTCCGCTGTCCTACCATTAGACGATCCCCCAATTTAGATGCCTCTGAAAACAATCACTTGGCGGAAGTGTCTGACTTCCGTTCCCGCGGGGCATTCAATTTGGTGTTGGCGTTCTTAGCCATTTCGCCATCCCTTGGCAAGTAATGCGGCAGGATAATCTCAACGGTCTTGATGCTGTGTCCCGTAACGGAGGGGGCCCTCGGGGGCCGTTCAGTCCGCTGCCCTGACGCTAGCCTATGGCACCGGCTATCATGAGGACTGTGGCGAGTTGCAGCCCACCTTCTTGTCCGCAAATTCACAGCAGGTTTTAGGTCATTTTCAATGTCCGGGATGGGGATTCTGGTCTTGGCCACAACAGGCCCAAAGCCGCCGCCCTTACCTCTTCCATCGATTGGCCGTTCGACGCGCGCGCTTTGCGGCACCAACGAAGTGGTAAACCGTACAGGCGTCGCCCGAACCGGTTTGCCTATTTCCTTAATCCGGATAAGGATATCAGAACAAGGAATCAAGAAGGTCGCGTAGTGCGGTCATCGCGTGCGACTTCCCCAGTGGCGGCACATTGGCTGCAATAAAATGTTGCGGGGAGGGATGATCTGCTGTGAACGACACCGCGTCCCCATTTCTCCTTTCATTAGAAGACTGATCCGGTTCACCCGACAACCGTGATCCCCGCCAGCTTCCGTCGACCGCGCGCCTGACCCTGAATGCAAATGTAAGCAGCGTATCGCCTGACGCCCTGCGGGTTTGTTTATCCGCCTGCGAACCAAGCGAGTTGTGAAGAAACCCCATCGGTGAGCCCAAATGGCGCTGCGAGAACGCAGATAGCCAAACCCGGCTCACAGATAGGGACACAAGCTACATTCTGCAGCATTGGCGATTTCGTCTCTGTGCATCGAGAAAACGAGATGACGGACGTGGCTGTATCCATGAATGGCTGACTACTCGTTTGGTGAAGTTGAAAACTATCTGCCAACAAGGACAGTTTGATGAGCACATACACGTCTACATTTTCAGCGAAACGGCTATGGATCATTTTGATCACCGGCCTGGTTGTCATGTTCAGCGCACTGCTTTTTCTGGGCAATGAAATCTATCAGCAGGCACCGCCAATCCCTGATGCCATCACGTCTCAGTCCGGCGAAATTCTTTATACCGGTGCCGAAATCCGAAACGGCCAGAATGTCTGGCAATCCATGGGCGGGATGCAGCAGGGCTCTATCTGGGGCCATGGTGGATACCTCGCCCCCGACTGGACAGCCGACTGGCTCCACCGGGAGGCCTCTGCATTACTGGCCATCATTACCGATCGCAGTGTCATCTCCGGAGCCTCTGAAGCTCAGCAAGAGGCCATGCATAAGGCAGCGCTTCAGACACAGATGCGCGAGAACACCTACGACCCCGGTACCGGTGTCATCACTGTGGGTGATGACCGCAGCATTGCGATCAAGCAGGTGGAGGCACACTTCACGTCACTCCACATGGGGAGCGACCAGGCCGCGCTTGATCTGCGCCGACAGTACGCCTTTTCATCGCTTGCGTTCTTGACGGCAGAAGAAGCCCATGACGTGGCGGCATTCTACTTCTGGACGGCATGGGGCGCGACGACCAACCGACCGGACAGTGACGTGACCTACACCAGCAACTGGCCGCACGAACCGCTGGTAGCCAACACGCCGACACCAGGCAACCTGATGTGGAGCATCGCGTCGGTAGTTTTCCTGCTGGCGGGGGTGGGCTGGATTGTCTGGTACTACGCCCAGCAATATGACCGTTGGCGCACGGACATTGAGCCCGAAGGTGGCATTGCCACTGCGGATTTTTTCAACAACTCCAAGGTCACGCCTTCCATGCGCGCAACGGCCAAATATTTCTGGCTGGTCTCGGCGCTGTTTCTTGTGCAGGTGATGCTCGGCATTGTAACCGCGCACTACGCCGTTGAAGGACAGGGCATCTATGGCCTGCCGCTGGCCGAGTATTTCCCGTACGCGGTCACCCGGACGTGGCACACCCAACTTGCCATACTGTGGATTGCAACCGCCTGGCTGGCCGCAGGTCTCTATATCGCTCCGCTGCTGTCAGGGCGCGACCCCAAATTTCAAGTTTTCGGGGTCAACTTCCTGTTCGTCAGCCTGTTGATCATTGTGGTCGGTGGATTTGCCGGACAGTGGGCCGCTGTACATCGCTTCTTTGAAGACATGACTGCAAACTTCTGGTTTGGCCATCAGGGCTATGAATATGTGGACCTGGGGCGTTTCTGGCAGATCTATCTGTCTGTCGGGCTGTTCTTGTGGGTGGCATTGATGTTGCGCGCCCTGGTGCCGGCGCTGCGTGCGAACAAGCAGGGGTCGCTTGTAGCGCTTGTTGTTGTGGCCGTTACCTTGATCGGCATCTTCTATTCGGCAGGGCTGATGTGGGGTCAGAACACCCATCTGGTTGTTGCCGAGTACTGGCGCTGGTGGGTTGTGCATCTTTGGGTGGAAGGCATTTTTGAAGTCTTTGCCACCGCCGTCATCTCGCTGCTGTTTGTACAGATGGGGCTGGTGCGTGTTTCAACGGCCACCGTCATGGTTTTGCTCAGCACCATCATCTTCCTGTTTGGTGGTGTGCTGGGGACGTTCCACCACCTCTACTTCACTGGCACACCGATTTCGGTAATGGCGGCCGGCGCAAGCTTCTCTGCTCTCGAAGTGGTGCCGCTTCTTGTGGTGGGCTTTGAAGCCTATAGCCACAAGCGGCTTGAGAGCGAGCAGTCGTGGCAGACCAACTACCATTGGCCGTTCATGTTCTTCAGCGCCGTGTTGTTCTGGAATCTGGTGGGTGCCGGCATTTTCGGGTTCATGATCAACCCGCCGATTTCGCTCTACTATATGCAAGGCCTCAACACGACCGCCAATCATGGACACGCTGCCCTGTTTGGCGTCTATGGCATGTTGGGGCTTGGGCTGATGCTCTATTGCCTGCGTGGCCTGACGGATGTTCGGCAGTGGGATACCAAGCTGCTGAACGTGGTGTTCTGGTGTCTCAATATCGGCCTTGCCGGGATGACGTTCCTGTCGCTTCTGCCACAGGGGGTCTGGCAGACTTATGCCAGCATCTCCCAAGGCTACGCCTATGCGCGTTCTGCAGAGTTCGTCCAAAGCGACATCATGCATACTTTCGTATGGATGCGGGTGCCCGGCGATGTGGTGTTCAGCGTTGGCGTTATCGGGTTTGCGTGGTTTGTCTACAAGGCATTCGCTCGAGGTAAGTCGCCGGCGGTAGTGACGGCCTGAAGGCTGGACAACGCCTGAACTCAAAACAAGGGTCCCCGGGGTGAAAGCCCCCGGGGGCCTCCTGCCGATTTATGCGTTGGCTGTGTCAGCAGTCCCTGGCAACCCGGTTACATCGGTCGCATGGCTTGCCAACAAACTGGGCGAGTTCGGTGTCGTCTTTGAACCCGGGCACACAATCCTCACCGGCTCCTTCGTGCGCGCTATTCCCGTTGCCTCAGGTGACGAGATTGTCTGCCGTTTCGACCAGGGGCTGGGCGATGTCTCGGTCAGCCTTGAGTGACCTTGCATGCAGCCTTGATCTCACGCGTTGATACACTCTAAGCACTCAATCTCATTGCTTTCAGAATGCGAACTGGCGGCATGGATTGGGTGCTGTTTGCGCACCCAGCTTGGCTGGCAAATGATTGTTCCCAGTGGGAGCATTTGCGTTGGCTAGATCTGACCGGCCGGTAGACGCTCCCCCATCGAGGAAGTGAGGTTTTTCTGAGCGCCGTGTGGCGCTTCAAACCTTTTCTCCGGGCAAACCGCAACTTTGGTCAGCAAAAGCCTTGATCCTTAAGTGGCCGTTTACCCCGTTTCGTCCAGATTGGTGATTGTGCGGAGCTGAGCATGCCTGAATGACCGGGCAATACGATTCAGCGGTGAACACACAAAGAGCAATCCAAGGAGTGCCTAGTGAACGATATGTCCTCCATGTCAGTACGGGATCTGTCCCAGGCGGACATCGTTCTTATGGAGGAATCGTCTTACCTGCGCTCAATCCTGACTCAGTTGGTGAAGACGTTTCAGCCCAAGGGTCTTGATGTCTTCCTGGATGAGGACAAGGCCATTGGCCGGTTGGCTTTTGCTCCGAGCACCTGCGTCCTGGTGGATTGGCGCCCGGAAGTCGGCGTGGGACCCAAACTGCTCAAATTTGTCCGTCGCAGTGCAAACTCCCAGTCACCCGAAGTCGGCATTGTTGCAATGGCGACGGTACCATCACGTGAGTCGGTGGAGCTGGCACGTGATTTGGGCGCCAATGTATATTTGTGCAAGCCATTCTCCGCGTCCGAGCTGCGCCGGAAGATCGAAGCAGCCATTTTTGCGCCGCGCAGTTTTGTTGTGGCTGAGGAATTTGTCGGGCCGGACCGCCGCCACCGCAAAACAGCATTTGGCGGCACCGAAAAGCGCGGTGCGGGCCCGCTCACCCAGACCGAAATCGACACCATGATGGCCGAGTAGCCACCGGCTCTCAGCTTTTGGCCTGAACCGCTAGGCCGTCTCGGCGGTTAACGGGCTGGCCTTGCGCCATCTCCCGATGTTAGCCTTGCCCCAAGTTCAACATACAGACGCGCTGTGGAGCTCTTTTGGAGCGGGCAGCGCGCGGAGTGGGACGGGTGGACGACTCGCACGACCCGGTGCGGGCGGCCCCGGCTTCCCCTGGCGACGCCGGCCTTTGGCCGCAGCGCGACGCCGGAGCGCCTGGCGCCGTGCGCGAGGAAAATCAGCATTCTTCGCCTGAGGGCGCGGACGATGCAGGCCTGCGTCAGACGCCCCGGCCCCAAAAGCCACGGGGTGGTGGCAAACCTGCCAAAGGCCGGTCCAAATCACGCGCCTCTAACGCCCTGTCCTATGCCGCTGTGGATCTCGGCACCAACAATTGCCGGCTTCTGGTTGCCAAACCCACCGGTGCCGGGTTTGAGGTGGTGGATGCTTTTTCCCGCATTGTCCGGCTGGGTGAGGGGCTTGGCACCCGCAATGAATTGACAAGTGAGGCCATGGACCGCGCCGTCGGTGCGTTGCGCATATGCGCTGCGAAGATGCGCCGCGGCAATGTTGCCCGCGCCCGTGTCGTCACCACGCAGGCCTGTCGCCATGCCTCAAATGCCGATGAGTTTCTGGAACGGGTGCAGCGCGAAACCGGTCTGGAGCTGGAAGTTGTAAGCCCCGAAGAAGAAGCGCGGCTGGCGGTTCTGGGGTGTGCGCCCTTGCTAGACCGTAAGGCGAGCCGGGCGCTGGTCTTTGATATCGGTGGCGGCTCAACCGAGCTTGTCTGGTTGGACACCGTAAAAAACGGTCCCACCGGCGAACCCAAGCTACTTGCGTGGGCATCTTTGCCCGTTGGTGTCGTGACGCTTGCTGAAAGATATGACGGTCGCACCATTAACCGTCTGGGATATGAGCAGATGGTGCGCGAGGTGAAAGCCCTGCTGGATGACCGGCCGTGGTCTCAGGAGCTCGATCAGGAGCTGATGCGCGCGGTGAGTGAGGGTGACATTCACCTGCTCGGCACGTCAGGCACCGTCACCACCATAGCTGGAATTCACTTGGGTCTGCGCCGGTATGACCGCTCCAAGGTGGACGGGACCTGGATTGATTTTGCGGATGTATCAGCGGTGACACAGGCGCTCAGCCTGATGAGTTTTGAGGAGCGCACTGACGTTCCCTGCATTGGCCGCGAACGCGCGGACCTTGTGCTTGCGGGCTGTGCTATCCTAGAAGCCATTCAAGCTTCATGGCCCTGCCAACGCCTGCGTGTGGCGGACAGGGGGCTGCGTGAGGGAATTCTGCTGACTTTGATGCGTGAGGACCGGCGCAACCAGAAGCGCAAGCGCCGTCGCAGGCGGGGTGGGCGATCACGCCGGGCACCGCAGGCCGCATCGAAGCCCGCCTAATGACCAGATATTTGTGACAAGAGTTTTATGACCAAAGGCAAGAAGAGCGGCGGAGGTGCCAACAGCACAGCAACCAACCGCGAGCTCAAGCAGCGCGTTAAGACAGCGCGTGGGCGCAAGACATCGTCAACCCTGTGGCTCCAGCGCCAGTTGAATGACCCTTATGTGGCCGCTGCAAGGCGTGACGGCTATCGCAGTCGCGCGGCCTATAAGCTGTTGGAGATTGACGATAAATTCCACTTCCTCAAACCCGGCGCCCGCATCGTCGATCTGGGGGCCGCCCCCGGCGGCTGGACCCAGATTGCCGTCAAGCGCACCGGCGCCGCCAACGCGGCTGCCACAAACAGGGGCGGGCAGGTGATCGGCATTGATATCCTGCCGATGGAGCCCGTCGCTGGTGCAACCATTATTGAAATGGATTTCAGGGAGGAAGAAGCTCCTGACGCCCTCAAGGAGTTGATGGGCGGTCCGGCGGATGTGGTCCTGTCCGATATGGCGGCGTCGGCCACCGGTCATAAGCCGACCGATCACCTTCGCATCATGGCCCTGTGCGAAATGGCGCTGGATTTCGCCATTGAGGTGCTCAAGCCCAATGGCTCTTTTCTCTCAAAAGTGCTTCAGGGCGGCGCCGAACGGGACTTGTTGGCGATGCTCAACAAGAATTTCAGCTCCGTCCGGCACGTAAAACCCAAGGCCAGCCGCGCCGATTCGGCGGAAATGTACGTTTTGGCCACCGGTTTCAAAGGCGGCCAGACCTCCGATCATGCGGACGCCGCCGACCAATAAAGCGGCAGCAACTGTGGCCTGAATGGCGCGTGGGGGCCGCGTGCATGGCATGTTTGCATTTGTGCAGCGCAAAACGGTTTGCCGTCTGCCGCCATCATGGTATCTACCCCCGCCAACAACGAGAGCCTGCGGCAAGGCTGCCACCCGGCAGACAGGACGCGCAGAAGCGGAGGTTGGCTTGCAAATCCAGAACGGACAAATACCCGAGGCCCTCACATTCGATGATGTGCTGTTGCGCCCGGCTGCGTCGGACGTACTTCCCGGTGACGTGGACACCCGCACCAAACTGACTGCCGAGATTGATCTCGGCATTCCCATCGTGTCGTCCGCCATGGACACCGTCACCGAAGCGCCCTTGGCCATTGCCATGGCGCAGGCAGGTGGCGTCGGCATTCTTCACCGCAACATGTCGCCTGATGAGCAGGCCGAACAGGTCCGTCAGGTGAAGAAGTTTGAAAGCGGCATGGTGGTGAACCCGGTGACGATTGCACCGGGCGCGACCCTCGAAGAAGCGCTGAACCTCATGGAAGGCCACCGTATTTCCGGCATTCCGGTGGTGGAAAACAGCGGCAAGCTCGTCGGCATCGTCACCAACCGTGATGTTCGCTTCGCCAGCAATCCCAAGCAGCCGGTCCATGAGCTGATGACCAAGAACGTCATTACCGTGCCTGAAAATGTCGGGCAGGAAGAAGCCAAGACGCTTTTGCACCATCACCGCATCGAAAAGCTCCTGGTGGTGGATGACGCCTATCGCTGCGTCGGCCTCATCACCGTCAAAGATATTGAAAAAGCCAAGCTGCACCCCAATGCCTGCAAGGACGAGCAGGGCCGCCTTCGCGTCGGTGCTGCAACATCGGTGGGTGACGATGGGTTTGAGCGCACCGAAGCGCTGATCGCTGCAGGCGCGGACGTGGTGGTGGTGGATACTGCCCACGGTCACTCCTCCCGCGTGCTGGAAGCGGTGCGTCGCATCAAGCAGTTCAGCAATTACACACAGGTCATCGCCGGCAATGTGGCAACTGCCGAAGCCACCCGCGCGCTGATCGAAGCAGGTGCCGACGCCATCAAGGTCGGCATCGGCCCGGGCTCCATCTGCACCACACGCATCGTCGCAGGCGTCGGCGTGCCGCAGCTTTCCGCCATCATGGAATGTGCCAACGAAGCGCGCGGCACAGGCCGTCCGGTCATCGCCGACGGCGGCATCAAATATTCAGGTGACCTGGCCAAGGCCGTTGCGGCAGGCGCTGACGTCGCCATGCTCGGCTCGCTCTTCGCGGGCACCGACGAAAGCCCGGGCGAAGTCTTTTTGTATCAGGGCCGCAGCTACAAGGCCTATCGCGGCATGGGCTCCATCGGCGCCATGGCGCGCGGCTCTGCGGATCGCTATTTCCAGGCGGAAGTCAAAGACCAGCTGAAGCTGGTCCCCGAAGGTATTGAAGGGCAGGTGCCCTACAAAGGCCCGCTCTCAGCCGTCCTGCATCAGCTCGTCGGCGGCCTGCGTGCCTCCATGGGCTATACCGGCTGCAAGAACATCCCGACCATGCATGAGACCGCCAAGTTCAGCCGCATTACCAATGCGGGCCTGCTGGAAAGCCACGTGCATGACGTGACCATCACCCGTGAAACCCCTAACTATCCGAGTCCAAGCCGTTGACCCCAGGTGCCCGTGTCGCGGCAGCAATCGAGATTGTTGAAGATATCGAGCGCGGCGAGCGCCCGGCGGATGACGTTGTGCGCCAGTGGGGTAGGTCACACCGCTTCGCTGGATCCAAAGACCGCCGTGCCATCTCCGGTCAGGTCTATTCGGTGCTGCGCCGTCGTGGCTTTTACGAAAAAGCCGCAAGCGCCGACCCGCGTGCATTGGTCATTACCGATCTTGTGCTCGGTGAAGGCAAAGCCCCGCAGGAAGTTGCGGCCTTGTTTTCAGGTGAAGGCCATTCCCCGTCTGCACTCAGCAATGATGAGCATGAACTCATCAGCACCCTGACAAACGGCATGCAGGAAGGTCTGCCAGCATACGATGTGCCGGACTTTCTGTTGCCCGGCCTCAAAGAGGCATTCGGTGACGATCTTGATGCAGCCCTGACAGCGCTCGACACGCCTGCACCGCTTGACCTGCGGGTCAACACTCTCAAAACCACCCGCGAAGATGCAGCCTCAGCGCTTGCAGCCGTCGGCATCGAGACCACGCCGACGCCATACGCGCCCACCTGCTTGCGCGTCTCAGGCAATCATTTGATCGCGGGCACCATCGCCTTCAAGGAAGGCCATATCGAGCCGATGGATGAAGGCTCGCAATTGGCAGCCCTGATGGTGGATGCAAAGCCAGGCATGCAGGTGGCTGACCTGTGCGCAGGGGCAGGTGGCAAAACCCTGGCCCTCGCAGCCGCGATGCAGAACAAGGGCCAGATTTACGCCACAGACAGCGACGCCCGCCGCCTTGGCAACCTTGCCCCCCGCATGAAGCGCGCCGACGCCCGCAACGTCCACCCAATGCGATGGCCGCAGGACAGCAATTTCAGCGAACTTAACGGCAAGTGTGACCGCGTGCTGCTGGATGTTCCCTGCTCAGGTTCCGGCTCATGGCGCCGCCACCCCGAGCTCAAATGGCGCATCGACGAAGCAGGTATCGAGAAACTCACCAAGACGCAGGATGCGCTGTTGCGCACCGCCGCCCCGCTAGTGAAGCCGGGCGGATTGCTGGTCTACATCACTTGTTCCGTCCTGCCGGTAGAAAACGAAGAGCGCATTAAGTTGTTCCTGGAAAAGCATTCTGATTTTCAGGTAGTCACCGATAAACTTGGCACTGCGGCAGCAAACGCCTATGGCGCCAGACTGTCTCCCCATTTGCACGCAACGGACGGTTTCTTCATCAGCCGCCTTGAACGCATATCCACCCCTGCAAGCTAACGAGCCCGAGATGACGCAAAGCCCCGACCTCGACATTCCCGCAGGCGCAGACGACCGCGTTCTGATTATCGACTTCGGCAGTCAGGTCACTCAGCTCATCGCGCGGCGCGTGCGCGAGACTGGCGTCTATTCGGAGGTGGTGCCGTTCAACAAGGCGGATGCCGCCATCGACCGGCTGAACCCCAAGGCGATCATCCTGTCCGGCGGTCCGGCCAGCGTCACCGGCACCGATACGCCCCGTGCGCCCGAGCGGGTATTCTCGCTGGGCGTGCCCGTGCTCGGCATTTGCTATGGCGAACAGACCATGGTGGCGCAGCTGGGCGGTCGGGTGGAAAACGCCGACCATCGCGAATTCGGACGCGCGCAGTTGACCGCCACAAAAACCTGCCCCCTGTTTGAAGGGATTTGGCAGCCAGGCGATAGTGATCAGGTGTGGATGAGCCACGGCGACCGGGTGATCGAAATCCCCGAAGGCTTCGAAGTCATCGGCACCAGCGACGGTGCGCCCTTTGCAGCCATCGCCGACGAAGCGCGCGGCTTTTATGCGGTGCAGTTCCACCCAGAGGTAGTGCACACCCCGCGGGGTGCAGATCTCCTGCGCAATTTCACCCACAAGATTGCAGGCTGCGCCGGCAACTGGACCATGGCCGCGTTCCGCGAAACGGAAATCGCCCGCGTGCGCGACCAGGTGGGCGAGGGCAGGGTCATCTGTGGCCTCTCCGGCGGCGTTGATTCATCCGTAGTCGCCGTATTGCTGCACGAAGCCATCGGCGACCAGCTCACCTGCGTCTTTGTTGATACCGGCATGATGCGCATGGGCGAGGCGGACGAAGTCCTGACCTTGTTCCGCGATCACTACAATATCCAGCTTGTGCATGTGGAGGCGCAAAAGCTCTTCCTCGATAAGCTGGAAGGCGTGACGGACCCCGAGCGCAAGCGCAAGATCATCGGCGCCACCTTCATCGACGTATTCGAGGAAGAAGCCCGCAAGGTCGGCGGTGCGGATTTCCTCGCACAGGGCACGCTCTACCCCGATGTCATCGAAAGCGTGTCATTCGCCGGTGGCCCCTCGGTCACCATCAAGTCGCACCACAATGTCGGCGGCCTGCCTGAACGCATGAACATGAAGCTGGTGGAACCCCTGCGCGAGCTCTTCAAGGATGAAGTGCGCATTCTGGGCCGCGAGCTTGGCCTGCCTGAGCCGTTTGTCGGCCGCCATCCGTTCCCCGGTCCGGGCCTCGCCATCCGCATCCCCGGCGAGATAACTGGCGACCGTCTGGATATTCTGCGCAAGGCCGACAAAATCTACCTCGAAGAAATCCGCAATGCCGGTCTCTACGATGAAATCTGGCAGGCCTTCGCCGTACTGCTGCCGGTCAAGACCGTCGGTGTCATGGGCGACGAACGCTCCTACGAATTCGTCTGCGCCCTGCGGGCCGTTACCTCAACCGACGGCATGACCGCAGACTACTACGATTTCAGCCACGAATTTCTCGGCCGCACCGCCACGCGCATCATCAATGAGGTGCGCGGCATCAATCGCGTGGTGTACGATATTACCTCAAAGCCGCCCGGCACCATTGAGTGGGAGTAAGTCCTTTGCGTTACACGGTCCTGACAGCTCTTGCTGCCGTTCTGATGCTTCCTGCAACGATCTCAGCAGCGCAGTTCACCTTTCCAGAGCCACAGGAAGCCGGACCGCAGACTGAGACTCCTGCCCAGGAACCAGCCATTGTTTTGACCCCGCCGCCGTTCCCTGAGGCCGATAGGGCGGGGGAGGACGCTGTAGCTGAAGATGCACCGGGCGATCCCGCATCCGCCATCACACAGGCTGAAACAGACGTGCCGGACGTAGACGGTATCCATGAAAACGAGCTGTGCCACGCGCAGTTCTTTGACGACGGCACACCTGAGAAAGCGATTTATCACTGCACACGTGCGCTTGAATCTGGTGACCTGAGCGATGGCGATATGGTGACAGCGCTCGTCAACCGCGGCGTTGCCTACAAGTTGAACGGCCAACTCAAGCTTGCGGTTGAGGATTACACCAAGGCGCTTGAGGCGTCGCCGGAAGCGGGTGATATCTATACGACCCGCGCCAATGCCTTCCTGGAAATGAGCCAGCTCGACGCTGCCATTAATGACGCCAACAAGGCGCTGGCCTTCAACCCGGAATATGCCGCGGCCTATTATGTCCGTGGACAGATTTTCGAAGCGCTGGGACAAAACAGCTTCGCCCTCGATGATTTCCTGCGCGCATACGAGCTTGCCCCTGAAAACAAAGACATAGAAGAAAAAGCCTGGGCATACGGAGCAAACCAGAACTAAGCTGGCGCTGGTGTCGAATTAGGGGGGTGAAATGGCCAGACTGCAGCTTGGCGATACTTTGCGGAAATCAATCGAGGCGCCCATTAAATATTGGCGCGAACACGTGGCCGCTTACGCGATTTTCGTCGTTGCACCGGTCCTGGCGATCCAGATTCTAGTGCGATATGTAGTTTTTCCAGACCTATATGCGGGTTCTACCGGAGAGGTTGCCCCCGGCATGTTAGGGCTGATTTTCGGCCTGAATTTTCTCTATTTCCTGTTCTCCCTGGCATTTGTGGTGGTGGTGCACCGCACTGTTGCAGGCGTCGCGGAGCCATGGAAACTGGCCGGCGGGGCCTTGCGCTACCTTCTATCGGCCATTCTTGTCAGCTTGATCCTCGTACTGCCAATGTTCTTGGTAATGATGGTCTTTGGCGCAATATTCGCGCAGGCTTTGGGCAACGCCCCGAGCCTTGCCACTATTGTGCTGATGCCCATCATTGCCTGGATCATGATGTTGGCACTTGCGACAAGGTTCATTTTGGCTTTCCCTGCCGCGGCACTGGGACGATCAAAGCCAATCAGGCGGTCTATTCAAATCACGAATGAGAGTTTTGGTCCGCTGTTTCTCGGCGTGATTGTCACAAGTTTTCTGATTGCTGTCATTGTAGCCGCGCCGACAGTTGTACTGTCATATTTCGTCAGCGGTTGCCCGATAATACCGGATATGCAGAACCCTCAGATTTGTGTGCCTGATAGTACCGCCATGGCGCTCGTAAATGGTGCGTACCTAGTTCTTGGGTACTTCTCGGCCGTTATTGGCGTAAGCTTTTTGACCTATAGTTTTTTGGCGCTTGATAGCGATGATGTCTTCGATGCGCCTGCAATTGAACCAACCACATAAGCGGTTTTAAGCAACCGGCACGTGGCGGTTGGTGCGGGGAAAACATTGCAATGGCAACAGTCGTAAAACTACCGGTGTGGAACACCGTCGGGCGGTCATTCATTGCACCGTTCAGGTTCTTCTGGCCACTTGCGCCGTTCTATCTGGTTGTCCAGTTGGGCATCGTCGGCGTCCTCGGGGCCTACTCGACGGTCTCTGGCGTGCCGGGAAGTGAAGACGCCGGGCTTGCGGTTGAAACCGCCAACATTCCTCTTGCAGTCATCGCGGGTATCATCGTCTTCGTTGCCAGCGTGATGCTGATCGTGCTGACACATCGGCTGATTGCCGGTGCCGCCGAACCTTGGCGGCTTGCCGGTCCATTCTTCGGCTACCTTTTGTTGAGCATTGGCATCTTCTGTATCGCCTTTATGCTGGCATTGCTTGGGGGTGCTCTGATGGTGGTCGCGGATGCGGCATCGAAAGGCGGCGTTCCCCAAATTGCCGGCATCATCCCGGTGCTGGGGGCGATTGTGGCCGTATTGGGATCGGTCTATTTCTTCATTCGCTACATGCTGGCACTGCCGGCCGCCGCTGTCGGGAGGCCATCACCTATTGCAATTGGCCAAGAGGCGTCTCAGGGCAATTGGTGGCGATTGTTGACAGGTTTCTTGCTGATAACCTTTATGGGGATGATCTTTACCATGACGCTGATACTGATTGGTACAGCGCTCGGCGTGCTGACTTGGCCACCGATTGACACAGGCGTACAGGGACTTGCCAACGGCATAGATTTTTCAGACCCCAATGCCATTGCGGCGCTTGCTGTAAATGTCGGGTCGAATTACTTCGTATCGGTTGCCTCCACCGCCTACCTCACCTTTTCCCTCATCGCCCTGTGGCGGAATGTTGAGCCCGTCGAATAGTTGAGGGGCCCAAGCGAAGGTTAGGGTTTGCTTCGCGGTACAAGCATTTTGAAAAGGTCACGAAGCGCGTGATCGCGCGGTTTCCCACTCACTTTATCGCTTAGCGGAACGAACATCCCGGAAAGCCTCATGTCCAAATATCCGTGCACCATCGACCATAAAGCTATTGCCACAGTATCTCGATCAAACTTGGTCTCTGGCACAGTCCGCTCAATTTCATCACAGAGCTGATCGTAAATTTGGTCCATGGCCTTTAAAAGTTCGGGATCCTGCAGATCAATCAAATCGCCGCGCCACAACAGCTTGTAACGGTGCGGGTATCGAAATCCAAAATCCAGTAGTGCCTTGGCGAAAACATCGACCCACGCATCCGAACGTTCCGGCGCGATAGAGAGGTCTTCGTGCACGGATTTCAGGATGGTCTCGAATTGCTGCCGCGCCAGCGCGGTCAATAAAGCCCCTCGATCCCGATAGTGGTTGACCGGGGCGCCATGCGAAACGCCGGCCTCTCTGGCTACTGCTCTGATGGTGACGCCTTCGATGCCGTCCCGATCAAGAAGCTTGAGAGCAACATCCAACAGCACTCGCTTCAGATCACCATGATGGAATGAATTTTTTCTGGGCATACACCATATTGACACCGTCTATTTTCCAGTCAATATAGACACCGTCTACTTTGCTTGGGAGGAAGCCTGCTAATGCCGAAAATCACCTTATTTTCCGTTGCGCTAAGCGCGGTCATCTTATCCGTCGTGATCCCTATAATGGAAATCAGCGACACTCATCTGTTCAACCCTGAATGGCCGAGCCATGCACGCCTCCACGAGGCGTGGCAGCTGTTGGGAAATGCCGCACTTGCTGTTTTCGCGTCTATTTTGGTTTGGAAAAATATTGCGCCTAGGGTTGGTGTCGTGCTCGCCCTGACTTTGAGCTCGTCATTCCTGATCGCATGGTCTGTTGGACCACTCTACGGCGGGTCGATGGCCCATTCAGATGGAAGCGTGGTTGCAATTGGCGGAATTAGTGTCGTCGTGATTGGCGTTGCGATAATTACCGGGCTCTTGCTTCTTGGATTGCGCGCCCTCATCCGCCAGCCCGTCGAATAGCTGAGGGCTGGGTCCCGGCGTTGTGATTGCGTTTAGGACGCTCAAACTCTAGTCTCCCGCACCGCACAAAAGTGCGCCTCGCAGGAGATGGAGACAGGCATTGTCCGTACAAAACACCATCCGCCGCAAAACCGTGCCGATGGTCCGCAATTCCAAGGGCGCGACGCCGGTGGTCTGCCTGACGGCCTATCACGCCCATACGGCCCGGCTGGTTGACCCCTACGTGGACCTGCTGCTGGTGGGCGACAGCCTCGGCATGGTCATGCACGGCATGGAAAACACGCTCGGCGTTTCGCTGGAACTGATGATCCTGCACGGCAAGGCGGTCATGCGCGGGGCCGACCACTCAGTCGTCGTCGTGGACATGCCCTTTGGCACCTATGAGGAGAGCCCGGCAATCGCCTTCCGCAATGCGGCGCGGGTGATGCATGAAACCGGCTGTACCGCCATCAAGCTTGAAGGTGGGGCACGCATGGCGGAAACCATCCGTTTCCTGTCCGACCGCGGTATCCCGGTGATGGCTCATATCGGCCTGACCCCGCAAAGCGTGCAGACCATGGGCGGCTACAAGACCCAGGGGCGCACCACCGATGAATGGGCAGCCCTTGAAGCCGACGCCAAGGCGGTGGCTGACGCTGGCGCATTTGCCGTGGTGCTTGAGGGGATTGCCGAGCCATTGGCAGCCCGCATCACCGGCCAGATCGACATTCCCACCATCGGTATCGGCGCATCGCCTGCCTGCGATGGGCAGATTCTGGTGCTGGAGGACATGCTGGGCCTGAACCCGCAGCCGGCCAAATTCGTGAAGGAATTTGCGACATTGGGGGCCGCGATTGAGGGTGCCGCCGAGGCGTATGCCAAAGAAGTCCGCGCCCGCCATTTCCCGGCAGAAGAGCATACCTACGCCATGAAAAAATAGGGCAGCCCCGCCTCCGGTGCCCGGCCATAAAGCCGCCTGCTTTATGGGTAGTATCCGCGCGCCAGCCCGGCTAATTTGCTGGTTCGATTTGGCCGCGTCGCGAGGCTGGGCCAAAATCGTCCCATACCAAGGCCTTAATTCTCCAATCCACCCCAACATCCCAATCCAGCGAGCCGCCGTCCTTGAGTGATATTTTCCGTGAAGTTGATGAAGACCTGCGGCGCCAGCGCGCTGAGGAGCTGTGGAAAACCTATGGCAGCTATGCCGCAGCGGCCGTCGTGGCAGTCGTTGCAGTAGTGGCTGGTGTGAGCTGGTGGAATTCTGCCCGGCAATCAGCATCCGAAGAAGCGGCGAGTGCATTCGTTGCCGCCTCCAAAATCGCTGAATCCGGTGAAGACCCGGCAGCTGCCGCTGACGCCTTTGCAGCCATCGCCAAGGACGCAAGCGGCGGATACGGCACGGTTGCCGCCATGCGCGCTGCCTCTCTGCAGGCTGAAAGCGGAGACATTGAAGGCGCGGTCGCTGCGTTTGACGCAATTGCCGCAGGCAGCGGCGACAAAACGCTGCGCGGACTTGCGGGCATCAAAGCCGCCTTGCTTCTGTCAGACACAGCAAGCCCGGATGAACTTGAAGTGCGCCTCACACCGCTCGCCGCCGAGGGAAGTGCATGGCGGTACTCAGCCTTGGAATTGATGGGCTATGCCGCTTTGCGTGCCGAGGATCATGAGAAGGCCGCGTTGCATTATCAAACCCTTGCCGATGCGCCTTTGGCACCGCCTCTGGCGCGGGAGCGCGCCCGCAACATGTTGCGTGGTCTGCAGCTTGAAGGACCCGTGGCGCGCCAGCTTCCAACAGAGCCCGAAGCCTCACCTGAGGTGGCTGGCCAGGAACCAACTCCTCAATCCGAGACACTCGAGACGGTGACAGAAGGCGAAGCCGCACAATGACCATCAAGCCCACCCCGTCACGCCGCATCGCGCTGATTGCGACTTTCGCTTTGGCGCTGGGCGCTTGCGATACTGTCAATGACCTGATCAGCCCGTCTGACGATCCGCCTTTGCCGGGCGAACGCATTTCCGTGCTGTCGCTCGAACAACAGCTTGAGGCCGATCCGCGTATTGCCGGCCTGCAGGTGGTGCTGCCCGCACCTTATGTAAATGACAGTTGGGCTCAGCCCGGCGGTTATCCCGACAATGTGCTGCACCATCTCGATGCATCCGAAGCGCTCACACAGGTGTGGCGCGCCAATGCCGGCAATGGTTCAAGCTCGGATGGGCAACTTACCGCCCCGCCCATCGTGGCCGATGGCCGCGTCTATGTGCTTGACGCCGAAGGTGGCGTGCGCGCCTTTGCAGCAAATAGCGGCGACCGTTTGTGGGCTGTTGACCTGACACCGGAAGATGCCGACTCCGAAGAAGGTTTTGGCGGTGGCATTGCCTATGACGCAGGCAGCCTTTTTGTTGCAACCGGCTTTGGCACCGTTGTGGCCCTTGATGCGGCTACCGGCGAACAGCTTTGGACCTATAACGGCGGCACCCCATTCCGTGCCGCACCGTCAGCGGTTGGCGGACGCATCTTTGCCATTTCCTTCGACAATCAGGTTGTGGCGCTTGCGCAGGCGACCGGCGAAGTGCTGTGGACCCATTCAGGTATTCAGGAAACCGCTGGCATTCTTGGATCGCCCAGCCCGGCGATCTCTGGTGATACGCTTGTGGTACCCTATTCATCCGGCGAGCTGTTTGCGCTGCGCGTCGAGAACGGTCAGGAAGTCTGGAACGACACCTTGACGCGGGTGCTCTCAAATACCGCGCTGGCCAATATCAGCGATATTGCCGGCCGGCCGGTTATCGACCGAGATCGTGTGTTCGCTGTCAGCCACGCTGGCCGCATGGTGGCAATCGACATTCGAACCGGTGAACGGGTTTGGACCCGGTCTCTTTCAAGCGTGCAGACACCCTGGGTTGCCGGTGACTTCATTTTCGTGGTCACCACCAGCGCAGAAGTTCTGGCGCTGTCGCGTCGCGACGGGCGCATCAGGTGGGTGACGCAGCTGCGCCGCTTTGAAGATGAAGAAGACCGCGATGGGCCCGTGGCTTGGGCAGGCCCCGTGCTTGTCGGCGACCGGCTGCTGCTTGCCTCTTCAACTGGTGAGGCCTTGGCTCTGTCGCCATACAATGGTGATATTCTGGGCGAGATCGAGTTCTCGCAGGGCACATTCATCGCCCCGATCGTCGCCAACAAGACGGTTTACATTTTGACCGACGACGCCGAGCTGCTGGCGTTTCAATAGGTCCGCCCGGCCGAACATCGGCACGGCGCAACTCGCGGCAGGAGCCGCAGAACATGACGTTTACTCTGGCCATCGTCGGCCGTCCCAATGTGGGCAAATCGACCCTGTTCAATCGTCTTGTCGGCAAACGGCTGGCGCTGGTGGATGACACACCCGGCGTCACGCGTGATCGCCGTGAGGGCGTGGCTGAACTCGGCGATATGAAATTCACCATCATCGATACCGCAGGCTTTGAAGATGCCAGCGGCGATGTGCTGCCTGCGCGTATGCGCCGCCAGACGGAAGCTGCGATTGAGGATGCCGACGTCTGCCTGTTTCTGGTGGATGCCCGCGCCGGCGTGGTGCCGCTGGATGAAGAAATCGCCCGCATTCTTCGCAAAGGCCAAACGCCAGTGCTGCTGGCGGCCAATAAATGTGAAGGCAAGGCAGGTGAGGCGGGCCGCATGGACGCTTTCCGGCTCGGGCTGGGTGAGCCAATGGGCTTATCGGCGGAGCATGGCGATGGGACGTCAGATCTTTACGCAGCGCTCGTCCCCTTTGCCGAAGCGGCGAACGCCTTTGAGGATGAATTTCAAGAGGTGGACGGCGAGGGCGCTGAGGCAGGTGCTGAGGTTGAAGATGACCGCCCGTTGCGGTTTGCCGTTGTCGGGCGCCCCAATGCCGGTAAATCCACCCTCATCAACACGCTGATCGGACAGGATCGGCTTCTGACTGGTCCGGAGGCTGGGATCACCCGCGACAGCATTTCTGTCGACTGGGAAGTCAACGGCCGCGCTATCAAGCTTTGGGACACCGCAGGCCTGCGCCGCAAGGCACGGGTGACGGAGAAGCTTGAAAAGCTGTCGGTCGCCGACACGTTGCGGGCCATTGATTTTGCGGAAGTCGTGGTGCTGCTGATCGATGCGACGCAGCCGTTTGAAAAACAAGATCTGCAGATTGCCGATCTGGTCATCAGCGAAGGCCGCGGCCTGGTGTTGGCGATCAGCAAGTGGGATTTGGTTGAAGACCGCAGCGCCGCCCTGAAAGAAATAGACGACCGGATTGACGAGCTGCTACCGCAGATAAAGGGTGTGGAAGTGGTGCCGATCTCGGCTCTTACCGGTCAGGGATTGGATAAGCTTGTGCCTGCTGCTCTGCGCGCTTATGAGCGTTGGACACGGCGCATTCCTACCGCAGGTCTCAATCGTTGGCTGGAGATGGCTGTTGGCCGTCATCCGCCGCCCGCCGTGCAGGGCCGCCGCATCCGTCTGCGCTACATGACCCAGGCCAAGGCCCGCCCGCCGACATTTATTGTTTTCTCGCAACGTGCGGAAAAGCTGCCGGAAAGCTACATCCGCTATCTGGTAAACGGCTTGCGGGAGCGTTTTGACCTTGAGGGCACGCCCCTACGGCTGATGCTGCGCAAGGGTGATAATCCTTATGCGGATAAGCGCACACGACGCGGCACGCCACAAAAGGCAAAAATGAAGAAGCGCGCTGCCAGGAAGCCGGTCAAGAAAGACAAGGTCGACTAAGGTTCGAACCGCCGTGTCTTACCGTTCGCGGTGAAGCCGGGCAGGGCCATTTCCACAAATAATTCCGCCACCTCACTGGGGTGCGGGAGCGTGTCGGGGTCCTCGCCGGGCATCGCCTGCGCCCGCATGGCTGTGCGAATAGGACCGGGGCTCAAAAGGTTCGCTCGCACGGATGTGCCTGCCATCTCAGCGGCATAGGTTTTCACCAATGCCTCAAGAGCCGCCTTGGAAACTGCATAGGGTCCCCAATAAGGCTGGCATTTCTGGGCAGCGCCGGAGGTCACAAAAATTGCCCGGCCCGCATCCGCTGCTTGCAGCAGGGGATCCATGGAACGCAGCAGCCGCCAGTTGGCATTGACGTTTATATCAATCGCCGAATGCCAGTCCTTGGGTGTGACATGACCGATAGGCGATATGACGCCAAGCGTGCCCGCATTGCCTACCAGTACATCCAGATGGCCCCAGCGTTCAAACAGGGCAGCACCCAACCGGTCGACGCCCTCATAGTCAGTCAGGTCGAGCGGCACCAGCGTGGCCGAGCCGCCGACAGCCTTGATGGCGTCGTCGAGCTCTTCAAGTCCGCCTTCAGTGCGAGCAACGGCCACCACATGTGCACCTTCGCGCGCGAAAGCCAGGGACACCGCATAGCCGATGCCTCGCGATGCCCCGGTGACCAGGGCGATTTTTCCGTCAAGTTTTCCGGTCATGGGGTCAGGCGATCTCTGCCAGCAGCGAAAGCTGTGCGCCCGCGCGGTCGCCATCTTTGTCGGTAAGCGGGGTCGGATAATCGCCGGTAAAGCAGTGATCCGTCATTTGCGGCTGTAGCGGATCGCGTTCGCTATAACCCATTGCCTTGTAGAGACCTTCAACCGTGAGGAAGGCAAGGCTGTCGACGCCGATATAGGAGCGCATGCCTTCAAGATCAAACCGGTGCGCCAGCAGCTTCGATTGGTCTGGCGTATCGATACCGTAAAAATCTGAGTGTGTGATCGGCGGGCTGGCAATTCGTAGATGCACTTCGCGTGCACCCGCATCGCGCATCATCTGCACGATCTTGATCGAGGTGGTGCCGCGCACGACGCTGTCATCGACCAGAATAATGCGCTTGCCTTCAACCTGCGAGCGGTTGGGGTTGTGCTTCAGCTTCACGCCGAGCTGGCGAATCTGCTGCGTCGGTTCGATGAAGGTGCGGCCCACATAGTGATTGCGGATGAGCCCAAGCTCAAACGGCAGCCCGCATTCGTTCGCATAGCCGATGGCTGCCGGAACACCTGAATCAGGCACCGGAATGACCACGTCGGCATCCTTGTGGGATTCAATCGCAAGCTGCGCACCGAAATTTTTGCGGACTTCATAAACGCTCTTGCCGTCCACAATGGAATCCGGCCGGGCGAAGTAAATGTGTTCGAACACGCAGGGACGGCTGGGCTGTGGCGGGAAGGGCTTGTGGCTTTCAACGCCATCTTCCGTGCACACCACTATTTCGCCCGGCTCAATCTCGCGCACGAAATGGGCACCGATAATATCAAGAGCGCATGTCTCAGATGCCAGAACCGGTGAGCCGTTGAGGTCGCCCATCACCAAAGGACGAATTCCTTGCGGGTCGCGTGCCCCGATGAGCTTCTTGGGCGTGAGGCAGACAAGGCCATAGGCGCCTTCAATCTGCGACAGGGCATCGACCAGCCGCTCGATGATGCGCGGCTTGTCCGAGCGCGCCACGAGCTGAAGGATGGTTTCAGTGTCGGAGGTGGACTGGAAAATGGCACCTGCACGCACCAGGCGGTCGCGCAATGTCAGCGCATTGGTAAGGTTGCCGTTATGGCAGATCGCAAATCCGCCGCCCCACAGATCAGCAAACAGTGGCTGCACATTGCGCAGCGCTGTTTCACCGGTGGTCGAATAGCGGTTGTGGCCGATGGCTGAATCGCCCGCCAGCCGGTTGATCATTTTCTCGGACGAGAAATTGTCGCCCACAAGGCCCATGCGGCGTTCAGCGTTAAAGCGCGCGCCGTCATAGGAAACGATGCCAGCAGCTTCCTGACCGCGGTGCTGGAGCGCATGCAGGCCAAGTGCCGTCAGTGCTGCTGCATCCGGATTGCCGAACACACCGAACACGCCGCACTCTTCACGCAGCGTGTCGCCTTCCAGCACGTCGCGCCAGAATTCCTCGCCGGATCTGGGTTGGCCAGAATTTGGCATGCCGGAATCGGATTGATTGCTTTTAGGGGGTTTGGGGGTGTCGGTGGGGATCAAGAGGCCCTCATGCGCCAGAAAAACTCGTCAACGGTTACTAGGTCCCGTTCCCGTCAACCGACTCGATCAACTGGTCAAGGCGGCGGCGTTCCTCAGCGTTATACCCCTCGTTGGCCGCCGTGTCAGCGGTACCGTTTGAGGAGGTCCTTTTGTCGCCGGATGTATCTCCAGCTTTGCTTTCGTCCGCCCTCGGCGTTGCCCGCAAGGCGGCAGGTGGTGTTTCGCCCTCGGGCGTCACCAGATTTGTAAGGGTTTCTGCCGTGGCGGAGACCAGCGGCAGCAGCCGTGCATCATCAAGCCAGCTGGGGAAATCTTCGCGCGCAACCAGCCAGGCTATGAACATATAGGCGATGGTAACCAGCAAAAAACCCCTGGCCAGACCAAACAGGAAGCCACCGGTGCGGTCCAGCGCACCCACATGGCCGTCGGGCACACGCTCGCCCAGCCGGAAGGTGAGCAGCGACACAATGACCAGAACCACCGTAAAAACGACAAAGGCGGCAATGGCATCCGCCAGCCACAGCGGATCAATAAAATCGCGGGTCAGCGGGGACAGATAGGGCAGGGAGAAAATGGCCGCAGCAGCCGCCGTTACCCAGGCGAGTATCGACAGCAGCTCGCGCACAAAGCCACGAACCATTGCAAGCAGGCCTGAAACCAACGTAATTGCGATGACGACCGCATCAAATCCGGTCACGTCGTCCCCCTATTATTAAGAGGAAGTTTACCACTAGTGCGCTTCGCCAGGCACGTCTGAATGGCAAACGGCGTTAACAAGCGAGCCGATTGTATCGATCTCCGTGACGTTCAGACCACCGGCCAGAGCACCAAGTCCGCGCGGGCCGATGGCCGCCTTGAAGCCAAGCTTGGTGGCTTCCTTGGTGCGGTTCTCCGCTTGTGTCACCGGCCTGATCGCGCCTGACAGGCTGATCTCTCCGAAAACAACGGTATGGGGGTCGATGGCTGTGTCATCCAGCGAGGAGAGCAGGGCAGCAGCCACCGCAAGGTCGGCTGCCGGTTCATTCACCCGTAGCCCGCCAGCTACGTTGAGATAGACGTCAAATCCGCCAAAACTGGTGCCGCAGCGCGCTTCCAGCACCGCCAGCACCATCGACAGTCTCCCGCCATCCCAACCCACCACAGCGCGGCGCGGCGTGCCCAGGGTAGACCGCACCACCAGCGCCTGTATTTCCACCAGTACCGGCCGCGTACCCTCGATGCCGGCGAAGACCGCTGACCCGGTTGAACTGCCCGTCCGGTCGCCGAGAAACAGTGCCGACGGGTTTGAAACCTCCGCCAGGCCGGTGTCGCGCATTTCAAAAACGCCGATTTCATCCGTCGGTCCAAAGCGGTTTTTCACCGCCCGCAGAATGCGGAACTGATGTCCCCGCTCACCTTCAAAATAAAGAACACTATCCACCATGTGTTCCACGACACGCGGACCTGCAATTTGCCCGTCCTTGGTGACGTGACCTACCAGGATCACCGCAGTGCCCTTGGCTTTTGCAACGCGCACCAACGCCTGCGCACAGGCGCGCACCTGCGCCACGGTGCCCGGCGCGGATTCCAGCGCATCCGACCACATGGTCTGGATTGAATCGATTACGACAGCATCCGCCACCGGTGCCTGTTCAAGCGTCGCTACAATATCTGCAAGGCTGGTGGCGGCGGCGAGTTCGACCGGGGATTTTTCAAGCCCCAGCCGCTTTGCCCGCATGCGCACCTGCGCAATCGCTTCTTCGCCCGAAATATAAAGCGCGCGCTTGCCTGTCCGCCCGAGCGCCGCCATCGCCTGCAACAGGATTGTGGATTTGCCGATACCCGGATCGCCGCCCACCAGCAGGGCAGAGCCGGGCACCAGCCCGCCGCCGCATACCCGGTCAAACTCAGCTATGCCGGTCACAAGCCGCGGCGCTTCTGCGGTCTCTCCTTCAAGAGGGAGCAGGTCAAGGATTTTGCGGCTGCCGCGCGTCAACTTTGCCGTGGCTGGTGAAGCCGCAGGGCCCGCGTCACCAGCCTCTTCAACCAGTGAATTCCAGGTGTCGCAGGCATCGCACTTGCCCGCCCACTTGCCATAAACGGCACCGCACGACTGGCAGACATATCGGGTTGTGATTTTGGCCATTCATTGCGCCAAAGGCTTGAAACTAAGCCTTCAGCACCTCCATCTGGATCGGGCCTTCAGCCCGGCCGTTGACGAATTGATCCACATACGGATTGCCGCAAGTGTCCACTTCACGCGCAGCGCCCGTCCATATGATCTTGCCCTTGTGGATCATTGCCATGTCGTCGGCGATCTTGCGGGCCGATGCCATGTCATGGGTGATCGAAAGCGCCGTCGCACCCATATCCTTTACAGTATCCACAATCAGCTGATTGATGACATCCGCCATGATCGGATCAAGGCCGGTGGTAGGTTCATCAAAAAACACGATCTCGGGGTCATGGGCGATGGCGCGCGCAAGCCCGACGCGCTTTTGCATGCCGCCTGAAAGTTCGGACGGGTTCAAGTCACCCACTTCCGCACCGAGGCCGACCTTGGCGAGTTTCTCCATCGCAATGTCGCGGGCTTTTCTGCGGTCCATATGCTCGCCTTGAATAAGTGCAAAGGCGACGTTTTCCCAAATCTTCAGGCTGTCAAACAGGGCGCCGCTTTGAAACAGCATGCCGAATTTCTTGAGAACCTCTTCGCGGTCTCTCTCCGACAGACGGGTCACTTCCTGGCCATCCACCTTGATGGATCCGCTGGTCGGCTTGATCAGGCCCAGCACACATTTGAGCATGACCGATTTGCCGGTGCCCGAGCCACCGATGACCACCATGGAGTGGCCAGCTCGAACGGTAAGATCAATGCCGTCCAACACAACCTTGCGCCCAAAATTCTTATGGACGTTGCTAAGCTCAATTTTGGGCGTATCGGCCATGTGTCGTTGCCTTATCGCGCTGAGGTGTCGCGCGGATATGTCGTGGTGATCAGGACGAGAAGAAGACGGAAGTCATAACGTAGTTTGCGGCGAGGATGAGGATCGAGGCGGAGACCACGGCGTTGGTGGTGGCCCGGCCCACCCCCTGCGCGCCGCCCTGGCTGCGATAGCCCGAGTAGCAGCCCATCAGGGCAATGATGAAACCGAAGACCGCCGACTTGATAAGGCCCGAACTGACATCATCGAACTCGATGAAATCCACCGTATTGCCGATATAGACGATCGGGTTGAAGCCGAGGCTCTGGGTGCCGACGACAAAGCCGCCGAAGACGCCGATGATATCGGCAATCACGACCAGCAGCGGCATGGAAATCACGGCTGCAATCAGGCGTGGGGCGACCAGATATTTGAATGGGTTGGTGGACAGCGTGACCAGCGCGTCGATCTGCTCTGTTACGCGCATGGTGCCGATCTCGGCGGCGATGGCGGCGGAAACCCTGCCTGCCACCATAAGCCCCGCGATCACTGGACCAAGCTCGCGGGTAATGCCGATGGCGACAATGTTCGCCACAAAGCCTTCCGCGTTAAACCGCGACCCGCCGATAAAGATCTGCAGCGCCAGCACGCCACCGGTGAAGAACGCTGTCATGCCGACTACCGGCAGGGAGAAGTAGCCGATGCGCAGCATCTGCATGCCGATAAGGCGCAAATAGATGGGAGGCGCGAAGCTCGCGCGCAGGGCTTTCATCGTGAACTGAGAAAGCGCTCCCACTTCAGCGAGAAACGTAAGTACGGCACTCCCGACCAAGGCAAGCAGGTTCACCGGGGGTTACTCCTCATCAAGCGTGGGGCGGGGTGGCCAGGGACGGCCCGGAAAGCGAAACGATTCCATCGGATATGTAGCGTTTTTGATAGCGCGATCCCAAGCTGGTTAGCACCTCATACCCGATGGTTCCAGCGGCGTTTGCAACTTCGTCCACCGTCACATGGTCACCGATCAGCTCCACCATGGCGCCGGGCTGGGTGTCAGCAGGGTCAAGCGCCGACACATCAAGCACCACCAAGTCCATGGAAACGCGCCCCACATAGGGGACACGGATACCGTTGAGTGTCGCAACCCCAGTATTTCCAAGGCTCCGGAACAGCCCATCCGCATAGCCGGCGGCGATTGTAACGGTACGCATGGCGCGCGGGGCGGTGAAAGTCGCGCCATAGCCGATTGTGCTGCCTGCCGGCACTGCCTGTGCCTGGATGATCTGCGCTGTTGCTGTCGCGACCCGTTCAAAGGGGGCAGGGCGGGCAATGAACGGCGAGGCACCGTAAAGACATATACCTGCTCGGGTGATGTCGTAATGATACGGCTCGCCCAGAAAAATCCCGGCCGAATTGCTGAGGCTGGCCGGGGCATCGCCCAGCAGCTTTCTCATATCGTCGAATGTGCGCCGCTGGGAATCATTCATCGGGTGCGATGGATCATCCGCACAGGCCAAATGACTCATCACCAATCGCAGGCTGAATGCATCCATCAAGCCACGGTCAGCGGTGAGAGATGCAAGCTGATCTCTACTCAGCCCGAGCCGGTGCATGCCGGTATCCAGATGCACAGCAGCATCCAGCTTTGCGCCGGCCTCGGCACAGACCCCAGCCCATGTGGTGATCTGGGAAGGATTGTTGAGGACCGGGACCAGCCCGGCTTGCGCCATATCGCCAGCCGTCTGCGGCGTTGGCCCATTCAGCACGTAGATGGTGGCGTCAGGGGCGATCGCACGCACCGCCAGCCCCTCTTCGGGCAGGGCAACAAAGAAGTCCGTGCAGCCCGCCAGCGCAAGCGCGGTGGCGACGGGGGCAATGCCAAGCCCGTAGCCGTCTGCCTTGACGACACCCGCAGCCACAGCGTTGCCACTGGCAGCGTTTGCGGCGCGCCAATTGCGGCCAAGCGCATCAAGATCAATGGTGAGGTTGCTCGCGGCACTTCCCTGATCTGGCTGGCCCGGATCAAGCTGGGCCGGTTTAAGCTGGGAAGGCACCGGAGGCGGTGTCGTATGTGTCAAGGAAATCGGCCCGGATCAGGTAGGACTGGTCACGGAGCATCATAGCCCTGATGGAAATGGTCAAGATCTCCAAAGCGCGTGAGATTGGCCTGGAACTGAAGTTCAACACGACCGGTTGGACCATGACGCTGCTTGCCGATGATGACTTCCGCCAACCCATGTGCGCGGGAACTTTTTTCCTGCCACTGAATATGCTCGGTGGTGCCCGCCGTAGGCTCCTCGCGTTGCAGGTAATACTCCTCGCGATACACAAACATCACCACGTCGGCGTCCTGCTCGATGGAGCCTGATTCACGCAGATCCGAAAGTTGCGGTCGCTTGTCCTCACGCTGCTCCACCTGACGCGACAATTGCGACAGCGCCAGAATGGGCACGTTCAGCTCCTTCGCCAGCGCCTTCAGCCCGGTGGTGATGGCAGTCACCTCCTGCACGCGATTATCCTGATTGCGGCCCGAGCTTGTCACCAGCTGCAGATAGTCCACCACGATCAGTTGCAGGCCCACCTGCCGCTTCAGGCGCCGCGCGCGTGCGGCAAGGGTTGAAATGGCAATGCCGCCTGTATGGTCGATATAAAGCGGGATCGACTCCAAAAGCTGAGTCGCTTCGCGTAGTTGACCGAATTCGTCCGCGGTTATTTCACCACGGCGGATTTTTTCCGACGAAATGCCCGAATGTTCCGCCAGCAGTCGCGTCGCCAGTTGTTCCGCGGACATTTCCAGCGAGAAGAACGCAACCACACCGCCATCGGTTACTTTTTCGCGCCCATGCTCGTCCATGTCCTTGCTGTAGGCCTTGGCGGCATTGAAGGCGATATTGGTTGCCAGCGCTGTTTTGCCCATGGAGGGTCGACCGGCAAGTATAATCAGATCCGAATTCTGCAAGCCGCCCAGCTTTGCATCAAGATCGCGCAGGCCCGTTGACAGGCCTGACAGGTGGCCTTCACGCTGATAAGCGGCAGCCGCCATGTCCAGCGCAGTGGTGAGCGAAGACTTGAAGGGTTGAAAGCCGCCTTCATAGCGGCCCTTCTCAGCCAGATTGTAGAGAGAGGCTTCCGCATTCTCGATCTGCTGAGACGGCGGCATATCTACCGGGCTGTCTTCTGCAACTGCCTGAATATCCTCGCCCAGCCGGATCAGTTCCCGGCGCACCGCCAGATCATAGATCGCGCGGCCATAGTCGCGCGCATGTGGCGTTGCCACAGCCGCCGCCGCCAAACGTGCGAGATAAGCCGGTCCGCCCACGTCAGCCAACGCGCTGTCATGGTCGAAATAGGCCTTGAGCGTGACGGGTGTCGCCAGATGCCCGCCGACAACCAGATGCGCAATTGCTTCAAAGATGCGCGCATGCAGCGGCTCATAGAAATGATCGGCAATCAGAAATTCGGAGACCCGGTCATAGGCCTCGTTGTTGACCAACACTGCACCCAGCAGCGCCTGCTCAGCCTCGATCGAGTGGGGCATTTCACGATAGGCGATTCCCTCAAAAGAGGGGTCGGGCTCGTTCTCGAACGGGGGTAAGGAGGCTGCAGCGTTGTCCATGCGCTTGTTGTAAAGCAGTGAGCGGCCCGCACAATGGCCTTACAAATGGTCGTACAAAAAATTGTATCCACAGCCTGTGGATGGTGTCTGCGATTCAGTGCAAGTGATTCTATTCACAGACAGAATCAATCACTCGAAGCAGATTATGTCTGTGAATTTCTAGGCCCGAAGGCGATTGCCGCCTGCAGCATCGTGTTCCGCCTCACGCGCTAGCAGTGTCTGCTCGTTCTTCTGCATGTAGTCGCGGGTCAACGGCAGTGTATCGACGCGCTTGGTCAACTGAATCTGAAAATTCATGAAGCCCATATGGCGGAAGGATGCCTCGGAGGCGGCCAGATAAAACTCCCACATGCGACAGAAACGCTCGTCGTAAATTTCCTGGGCCCGTTCCCGGTTGGCCTCGAACCGGGTGCGCCAATGCTCCAATGTCTCCGCATAATGCAGGCGGAGGACCTCAATATCGGTGACGAAAAGTCCCGCCCGTTCAATGGCGGGCAGTACTTCGCTGAGGGCTGGAATATAGCCGCCGGGGAAGATGTATTTCGCGATCCACGGATTTGTGGTGCCCGGCCCGTCAATGCGGCCGATCGAGTGGATCAGGGCAACGCCGTCATCCGCCAGTAGCCTGGCCACCTGCTGAAAATACTCATCGTAGTGGCCGACACCCACATGTTCGAACATGCCGACGGAGACAATCCGGTCAAATGCCGGGTCCAGCTCGCGATAATCCATGAGCTTGAACCGGACGCGCGATTGGAGGTTCTGCCGCATGGCACGGGCGGTGGAAAGCGTGTGCTGTTCCTGCGAAAGCGTCACGCCGGTGACATCCATGCGGCCCATTTGCGCCAGATAGAGCCCCAGCCCACCCCAACCGGACCCGATATCCAGCACGCTTTTGCCCGGTTCGAGGTTGAGCTTGGCCCCGATATGCCGCTTTTTAGCCAGCTGGGCCTGATCTAGTGTCGCATCCTCATGCTCGAAATAGGCGCATGAATATTGCCGGTCCGGATCCAGGAACAAATCATAGAGCCGGCCATCAAGGTCGTAGTGATGCGCGACATTCGCCTGCGCCTTGCCGATGGGATTGTATTGAATGATGCGGCGAAAGACCCGGCGCAGCCGCGCAATCTCTACTGCGAGCGGGGTGCCGTAGCCGGTGCCCAAATTGCGGCCCAACAGGTCAAGCAGCGTCCACGCATCGCCATCAACGATGTCGAACCGGCCATCCATGTAGCCTTCGCCGAGTTTAAGGTGTGGGTTGAAAGCAATCTGCCAGCCAATCGACCGGTCGCGCAGCTGCAACGTCACCTGGGGGCCCGTGCCATCACCGACTTTCCAGGATTTGCCGCTGGCCTCAATGACCGTCAAATGACCGGTCTTGACCACATAAGTGAGCATCCAACGAAGGAACATGGGGACCACCTTCCATCTGCCTTGCCTGCGGATCATCTGCAGGCGTGAATTACACCCGTAAATCTAAGCATGGATGGCCCATCCCTCAAAAGGCCCAGATACTGCAAACCTGGTTTGAGGCGAAATAAAAAACGCCGCCCTCCGGTAAGGAAGGCGGCGTTTCAGATATTGCGAAGAATCGGAGAGGCTTAGTCCTTGTCAGCCTCGTCCGCTTCGGCACCATCTTCGGTGTCAGCATCGTCGAGCGCTGCTGCCAATTCGGCATCCTCGAACACTTCCTCGGCGAGGAGTGCGGCTTCTTCTTCTTCGTCGGTACGGTCGATGGTGACATCTTCACCGCGTGCCTGACGTTCTGCTTCATCCTGCGTCCGCGCCACATTGACGGTCACGGTTGAGGTGACTTCCGGGTGCAGCCGGATCAGCACTTCGTGCATGCCCAGCGTCTTGATCGGACGCTGCATATCAACCTGCTGGCGCTCAAGCGTGAAGCCGAGTTCGGTCAGGGCTGAGGCAACGTCACGGGTGGCGACTGACCCGTAGAGCTGGCCGCTCTCGGATGCCTGGCGGATGACGATCACGGCTTCACCATCAAGCTTGATGTGAACCGCTTCGGCCTCGCCGCGCATTTCGAGATTGCGGGCTTCAAGCTGCGCACGCTCGGTTTCAAACCGGGTACGGTTGGCCTTGTTGGCGCGCAGTGCCTTGCCGCGCGGCAGCAGGAAATTACGGGCATAGCCGGGTTTCACTGAAACCACATCGCCCATCTGGCCAAGCTTCTCAACCCGTTCAAGCAGAATAACGTCCATTGAATTTCTAGTCCTCGTTCCAGCAAGCGCGGCCTCATCACCCAATGCGACGAGGTCCTTGGCGCCTGTCCCGCGCAAAGGCGGTTAGCGGTCGAATTGTGTGCGCTCAGGCTGTGCCATCGGGCATGCCGCCAAAACGCTCTCTCAGTCCCATCCAGGCTTCCGCGAGTCCAACGAGGGCAACCAGCAATGCCGGCCAGCCTGCGAGTAAAATGACCACATAAAGCAGGATGAGCATGGCGGTACGTGCCCGCCAGCGGCGCGAGATAGCATGAATGGCCACAAGGCCCAACAAAAAATACGGCACAAACAGCAAGGCCGCCAGTGACTGGCCTGCGAAGCCCAGTTCGCCAGGCAAAAAGCCAAACACCAGAGAAACAGGAAACACCACCAGAAAGGCTTGCGGATAGGTCATTTCCTCAACCCTGGGCGTTGGCCTGAAGGCAATGCCGGAACGCGCAACTATAAGTTGGGCCACCAGCATATTGGCCAGCGTCATCACCAGCCACATGCCAGCGGCTGTCGCCGGCACAAAACCTGCCACCATCTCAAGAAACTCGCGGGCTGAGATGTCAAAGCCGCGCGCATCCAGCATCCCGCGCAACTCGCCGGTATCCAAAAAGCCGGTATTGATCATCTGAACAACAGCGCCGCGAACGCCGCCTTCGACAGCCATCATGGACAGGATGGACAGGACCAGCAGAGTAGCGGCGATGGCTGTTGTCCATACCACCAGCAGACCTGGCGGATACCACTCGACGTCAGGTCTTGGTTCATCTTCCGGCGGTCCATCCAGCCTGCCTTCCGCGACAGCGCGATGATGCGCTTCACGGGCGCGGGCAGCACGCGCGGCAGCAGAGGCACCGCGCCCGCCCAGTTCGCGCGACTTCAAGGCGAGCCACACAAGCCAGATTGGCGCGAGAGCAGCAACGCCGAAGAAGACGACAGCGCTGGAAATGCCGGCAAGCGTCGCCATAACTACGAGCCCGGCACCCCCCGCAATCAATGCGGTTGCGGTGCCCCAGCCCAGACCTGCGATAAAAATGGGAAGAGGGGCGACATAGGCCAGAATAAGCGCTGGCGCAGCGCCGCCGGACGCGGCGGCATACAAAACCGCACTGGCCAGTCCTGCCAGCATGCCAACAAGCCAGGGGGGGAGGGTGCCCATTCGCGGATTCAGCCGATGCCCTGCACAAGGGGTGCGATGCAGCCCGATGTCAGTAGAGAGGTGCCAGTGGAAAAAGGGCCTGCCACTTGGTTGAGTAGCAGGCCCGGTTTTTGAAAATCAGTCGATCACGTAAGGCAGCAGTGCCATGAAGCGGGCGCGCTTGATGGCGCGGGCCAGTTCACGCTGCTTTTTGGCGGAAACCGCCGTGATGCGGCTCGGCACAATCTTGCCGCGCTCTGAAATGTAACGCTGCAGAAGGCGTATGTCCTTGTAGTCGATCTTCGGTGCATTTGCGCCGGAGAAGGGGCACGTCTTGCGGCGGCGGAAAAACGGCCGACGGGCGGCATCTGCCTGGATAATCTTCATGAGGCCGCTCCTTCGCTGGCGGTGGTTTCTGTGGCGGCGGGAGCTGCAGCAGCCGGAGCAGCTGCTGCCGGACGGCGCTCTTCCCGGTCACCGCGCGGCGGACGATCATCACGATCACCACCACGGCCACCACGTGCGCCACGGCGGTCATCGCGACCGCGCGACTGCATCATGGCTGAGGGGCCTTCTTCATGCTCTTCAACGCGCAATGTCATGAAGCGCATGATGTCGTCATGCAGACGCATCTGACGTTCCATTTCAGCAACCGCTGCATGCGGTGCATCGATGTTGAGAAGGGTGTAATGGCCCTTGCGGTTCTTGTTGACCTTGTAGGCGAGGGTTTTGATGCCCCAGTACTCGGCCTTGGCGACGGAGCCGCCATTGCTTTCCAGCACGGTTTTGAACTCTTCGGTGAGAGTTTCAACCTGCTGCGCCGACACATCCTGCCGGGCAATAAATACGTGTTCGTAAAGCGCCATATTAAATGGGCTCCCTGTTACATCTGCCGGTCCGGGCGCGAAGCCCCATTCTTCGTCTGGAGAAGGGAGTTCTCCTTGATGACGAACCGGGCGGGAACACTGGAAACCGTTGTGCGAAACACACCAAAACCGCGTGTAAAACTCGCAAGCGCTAAAGCGCCGTTCCTTCAGCCCCCGGCTCCGGACCTTGAGCGAAGCCGGGGGATACGCCAATTGATGCCTGAAGGCAAGCGGATTTGAGCCTTTTAGCGGTTATCCAGACGGGCGCGGACGGATGCCAGCCGCTTTCTGGTAATCGCCCAGCCCCTTTCTGGTAATCGCATAGGGACGGCCCTCCTGCGAGGCAATAAGCCGTTTTCTCCTGAGCTTCTCGAAAATCACGAGATTGCAGGCAGAAAGCAGCCAACCGTCGCGGGTTACACATTCAACCCGAACAACCTTGTGGTGTTTACCCGAAGGAGAAATATGGCGGAAATGGCCGATAAAGCCGCCCTGAGCGAGGGCATGCAGCACCCGCTGTTCGTCTTTGGATACGTTCATTGGAAAAAGTGCCGTAAAAAGAGCCAACGGCACCGGCGGGTTAGAATGGGGACGCACAAAGCCATCCGCGCGCAACTGCGCACCGGTGCGGGTTTTTGAACGGGGAAGGGGTGAACCGTCCCCGCTAGGCGGGCACAGTTTCCGAGTGCATAAAAGCTCCAGATCAGCAGCCTTCAAAATTGCAGAAACCGGGCAGGTTGATAAGCCGATGCCAGGTGGGCGGGGGGATGCCAATGGCTTGACTCACTGCCTGTGCCCGGTGTCTTTCCGGGGAAACGATATTCAAATCGCCGAGTCGAATTAACAGGGAGGCCGACGTCCGCACATGAGCGATACAGTTGTCCGCGCATTCACATTTCCCGGTCAGGGGTCGCAGGCTGTCGGGATGGGTAAGGACCTTGCGGATGCGTTCCCGCAGGCCAAGGCAGCGTTTGACGAAGTTGATGAGGCGCTGGGCCAGAAGCTCACGCAGATCATGTGGGACGGCCCCGCCGAAGACCTGACCCTCACCATGAATACGCAGCCCGCGCTGATGGCCGTGTCGGTCGCAGTGATCCGGGTACTTCAGGCGGAAGCCGGACTTGACCTGGCAAAACACGCAAAATTCGTCGCCGGTCATTCGCTGGGCGAGTATTCAGCCCTATGCGCTGCGGGCTCCATAGACCTTGCGACAACGGCGCGCCTGCTGCGTCTGCGCGGCGAGGCCATGCAGCGCGCTGTGCCCGTCGGCAAGGGAGCGATGGCCGCCACTCTCGGGCTCGCCAACGACAAGGTTGGCGAGGCCGTCGACGTCGCAGCGAAAGAGACCGGGGAACCTGTCAGCGTCGCCAACGACAATGCAGACGGGCAGGTGGTTATATCCGGGTCCAAGGCAGGCGTTGAGCGTGCCTGCGAACTGGCCAAGGAAGCCGGTGCCAAGCGCGCCATGCAGCTAACCGTATCAGCGCCGTTCCATTCATCTCTTATGCAGCCTGCAGCCGACGAAATGGCGGTCGCTCTGGCGGATGTAACGATTGCAGCGCCAGCGGTGCCGCTCATCGCCAATGTGCGCGCTGAGGCTATCAGCGATCCCGAGACAATCCGCGCTTTGCTGGTGGAGCAGATCACCGGCCGTGTCCGCTGGCGTGAAAGCGTCATCTTTATGCGCGACCAGGGTGTCAGCGAACTTGTTGAGTGCGGCGCAGGCAAGGTTCTTACCGGCCTCACAAAATGGATCGACCGGTCCATCACCGGCAAAACAATCAATTCAGCTGACGCAGTGCGCGAGATTGCTGCATCTGGCTTCTAGGCCGCTCAATACCACATGCAAACAGCCACGAACGGAGCCCACAAATGTTTGACCTAACAGGCAAGTTTGCCCTTGTGACCGGGGCCACCGGCGGCATCGGTGGTGCCATCGCCAAATCTCTGCACACGCAGGGCGCAACGGTAGGCATCTCGGGTACCCGAGAGAATGTATTGAGTGACCTGGCCTCAGAGCTGGGCGACCGTGTGCATGTGCTGCCCTGCAATCTGGGTGATACGGCGGCGGTAGACGCCCTACCCAAGCAGGCCGAAGAGGCAATGGGGCAGGTGGATATTCTCGTCAACAATGCAGGTATCACCCGCGACAACATCTTCATGCGCATGAAGGACGAGGAGTGGGACGAGGTCCTGGCCGTCAATCTCACTGCCGGCTTCCGTCTGACGCGCGGGCTTGTGCGCGGCATGATGAAGCGCCGTTGGGGCCGTGTCGTCGGCATCACGTCGGTAGTTGGTGTTATGGGCAACCCAGGGCAAGCCAACTACGCCGCTGCCAAAGCGGGCATGATCGGCATGTCCAAGTCTTTGGCACAGGAAGTTGCCAGCCGCGGCATTACCGTCAATTGTGTGGCACCCGGGTTCATCCAGACTGCAATGACGGATGTGCTGGACGACAAGCAGAAAGAGACCATTTCAACGATGATTCCCGCTGGCCGGCTGGGCACGTCACAGGAAATTGCCGCAGCAGCTCTCTATTTGGCGAGTGAGGAAGCAGCCTATGTCACCGGCCAAACCATTCATGTGAATGGCGGTATGGCCATGATTTAGCCGTTTTGCCCCTTAGGTTAGCCCCTGCACAGGCGCAGAATGACTAGGTTTTGATTGCCATTGCCCTTGTGGCGGCAATCTGGTCAAAGGAATATGGTTGTGTTACCAAGCGACCGCTTTTACGGATGGGGGCAGGTGCTACAAATGTGGCCCGGCCAGTTATCCAAACCGTGCTTGCCGCGACGCGAAGAAGTGTTGGAATTTACCAGCCTTGAAGGGTTGCGCGAGCCGAGAATTGAGCCCCAGATCACGTCCGGATTGAGCCGGCTGGTCGCATACAATGAGCTGAGAGAAAAATTATGAGTGACATCGCAGAGAGCGTAAAAAAGATCGTCGTCGAACACCTTGGCGTGGAAGCCGACAAGGTCACCGAAAAAGCCAGCTTCATCGACGATCTGGGCGCCGACAGCCTGGACACTGTTGAGCTTGTGATGGCGTTCGAAGAAGAGTTCGAAGTCGAAATTCCTGATGACGCTGCCGAGACCATCCTGACGGTCGGCGATGCCATCAACTTCATCAAGGCAAACGCCAGCAGCTAAGCTGGTGTTCCTGATTGAACAACGAAGACATGACGGACGGGTAGGCTCTTTGCGTATCCGTCCGTAATTCTATCTGTCTGGTCGATGCAGCATGGTCCAGCACGCCTGAACACGAGAAACTGCTTTCGGGAGAACGTCATGGTTGAGAAAAGTCGGACGATCGAGTTGCGGCGTGCCGTCGTTACAGGTCTTGGCCTCGTAACCCCTCTGGGTACCGGCGTGGACATCACATGGTCCCGCCTGCTTGCAGGCAAGTCAGGTGCCGGGCCGATTACTCATTTTGACGCCTCCACATATCCCTGCCGCATTGCCTGCGAAGTCAAACGCGGCGATGGCAGCGATGGCACCTTCAATGCTGATAACTGGGTAGACCCGAAAGAACAAAAGCGCATGGATGATTTCATCATCTATTCGCTTGCTGCAGCCAGCCAGGCGCTGGATGACGCCGACTGGCATCCGCAAACTTATGAGGACCAGATTCGTTCCGGCGTCATCATCGGGTCAGGCATTGGCGGCCTTCCGGGCATTGAGGAAGCTTCACATACCCTGCGCGACAAGGGACTGCGCCGCGTATCGCCGTTCTTCATTCCCGGCCGTCTGATCAATCTGACATCCGGTTACGCATCCATCCGTTGGGGGCTCAAAGGGCCGAACCACTCCGTTGTTACGGCGTGTTCTACCGGTGCCCACGCGATTGGCGATGCCGCCCGGATGATCATGCTGGGCGATGCAGATGTGATGTTGGCGGGCGGTGCTGAGTCCGCGATTTCGCCACTTGGTATTGCCGGCTTCTGTGCTTGCCGTGCCCTTTCAACCGGCTTCAACGACACGCCGGAAAAAGCATCCCGTCCCTATGACAGGGACCGCGACGGCTTTGTGATGGGCGAAGGTGCTGGTGTTGTGGTGGTGGAAGAATACGAGCACGCCAAAGCACGCGGTGCGAAGATTTATGCCGAAGTGGTTGGTTACGGTATGTCCGGTGACGCCTATCACATTACCTCACCCGCCGAAGACGGCGACGGTGCCTATCGGTCCATGCGCATGGCCATTGAGCGCGCCGGCATCTCGCCTGACGAGATTGACTATGTGAACGCCCACGGCACCTCGACCCCCAAGGGTGATGAAATTGAACTGCGCGCGGTCGAGCGTCTGTTCGGCAACGAACAGCCCGATGCCTCCATGTCCTCCACCAAATCGGCAACCGGCCATCTGCTGGGCGCGGCGGGGGCTATCGAGTCGATATTCTCCATGCTGGCCATCCGCGACAACGTGATCCCGCCGACCATCAATCTGGACAATCCGTCGGTTGAAAGCGCGCTGGATCTGGTCGGTAACGTGAAGAAGGAGAAGGAAGTGAATATTGCACTCTCCAATTCCTTCGGCTTTGGCGGTACCAACGCTTCACTGGTCTTTAAGGCAGTTGACGCATAACCAGCACCGGTGCGGTGTAATGGCGAGGTGAACGGCCCGGCATGGATGAAGACCCCAACACTGGAAATCCGCGCGAAAAAGGCCACCGTCGCAAAAAGGTAGCCCGCGGCACCTCCTTTCTCATCCTGGCCTTCCTCGTGGCGGTGGCTATTGTGGGGACGCCTGTATGGCTTGCCTGGCGTGGCTTTACGGGCCCCGGCGACATTCCTGAACGTACGACCGTGCTCATTGAGGAAGGCTCCGGCCTCAGCCGGATCGCCAACCAGCTTGAGCGCGAGAGCTTGGTTTCAAGCGCGCTGATGTTCCGCGTCGGTGTCCAGTTGTATGGAGCAGCGGCGTCCCTCAAGGCAGGCGAATACGAAATCCCGCGTCATGCCAGCATGCGGCAGGTCATGCGCATACTGGTAGACGGCAAACCGATCCTCCACCCGATTACGCTTTTTGAGGGCATGACATCGTGGGAGGTGGTTGAGCACCTGAAGCTCCAGCCGGTGTTGACCGGCAGTGTGCCCATCGTCCCCGCCGAAGGCACGTTGTTGCCCGAGACCTATCTGGTAACACGCGGTACATCGCGGCAGGACGTGGTGGACCGGATGCAAAAGGCGCAGCAAAACCTCGTCGACACCCTTTGGCCGGATCGGGCGGAGGGCTTACCCTTCTCGACCATTGAAGAGGCCTTGGTGCTTGCATCCATCGTGGAAAAAGAAACCGGGCGCGGCGATGAGCGCGACAAAGCAGCCAGTGTTTTCATCAACCGCCTTGAGAAGGGAATGCGCCTGCAATCTGATCCGACCATCATCTACGGCATCACCAAGGGGCAGGGGCCGCTGGGCCGCCGCATTCGGCGGTCTGAACTTGATGGGATCACGCCCTACAATACCTATCAGGTCGATGGTCTGCCGCCGACGCCGATATGCAATCCGGGTGCAGCTTCCATTGCAGCGGTACTTAACCCCGCTGATACCGATTACCTGTTTTTTGTGGCTGATGGCACCGGTGGCCACGCATTTGCCCGCACCAATCGGCAGCACGAACGTAATGTTCGTGCATGGCGGCGGATACAGCGCGAGCGCGGACTGCGCTAGGATATGCCATGACAATAAAAAGCATGACTGGATTCGGCCGCGCCGAAGGAGCCCACGACACCTGGCAGTGGCACTGGGAAATCAAGACCGTCAACGCCCGCGGGCTTGATGTAAGGCTGCGCATGCCACAGGGGCTTGAGGCCTTGGAGCCCGAGCTGCGCAAGGTGCTGCAGGCAAAGCTCAAGCGCGGAGCCTGCCAGGTAGCATTGTCTGTTGAACGCCAGAATGCGGGCGCCGATGTCCGCGTCAATACCGCACTGGCAACGCATCTGATGGCCGAATTGTCCGCACTGGCAAAAGAGTTGGGAACAACGCCCCCAAGCTTCGATGCCGTGATGAATGTGCGCGGCGTCATTGAGACCGCTGAGCCGGACGCCGATGACAAAGAAACCGAAGCCCGCAAGCGCGCGATTGCTGCAAGTTTTGACGTGGCCGTAAGCAGCCTTGTCGCCTCGCGCACGGATGAGGGTGAAAAACTTCAGACCATTCTTGAAAGCGTGCTTCTTGAAATTGAGACACTGGTGACGCGTGCGGCTGATCTGGCGGCGGCAGCCCCGGAGAACTTGCGGCAGAAACTAGAAACACAGGTCAGCGATTTGCTGGCTGATCGCGCCGATATGCCGGCAGAACGCATCATACAGGAGGTGGCCCTGCTGGCCGGCAAGGCGGATATACGTGAGGAGTTGGACCGGCTGCGCGCCCATATCACCCAGGCACACGCGCTTCTGGTGGCAGGTGAAGCTGTCGGCCGAAAGCTCGATTTTCTGGCGCAGGAGTTCAACCGCGAAGCCAATACCCTGTGTTCAAAATCATCGGATACTGACCTGACAAGGATCGGTCTTGATATGAAAGCAGCCATCGAGCAATTGCGTGAGCAGGTGCAGAACGTTGAATGATATTTCCATCAATCGCCGCGGACTGATGTTCGTCATGTCGTCGCCATCAGGCGCCGGCAAAACCACCTTGTCGCGGGGGCTGCTTGCTGAGGATGGCGAGATCGTCATGTCCGTATCCGCCACCACCCGCGCGCCGCGGCCCGGTGAAGTTGATGGCAAGGACTACTACTTCGTCAGCGTTGAAGAGTTCGGCCTGATGGTGAACCGCTCCGAATTTCTGGAGCACGCCAAAGTCTTCGGCAATTACTACGGCACCCCGCGTGCGCCGGTGGAGCGCTCGCTGTCCAAAGGCCGCGACGTCATGTTCGACATTGACTGGCAGGGCACACAGCAGCTCAGGCAGAACGCAGGAGCCGACGTGGTGAGTGTTTTCATTCTGCCGCCCTCGACGCAGGAACTTGAGCGCCGCCTGCACACCCGCGCGCAGGACAGCGACGAAGTTGTCGGCGCCCGCATGTCCAAGGCGGCTGACGAGATGAGCCATTGGGCGGAGTATGACTACATCATCGTCAATCAGGACATTGAGCAGAGCGCCGCGCAGATACGGGCCATTCTGGACGCGGAACGCTTAAAGCGCCCGCGCCAGACCGGCCTCGACGGATTTGTAAAAGGCCTTCGCGACGGCCTTTAGGGTGCAAGCACCACGCGACCCAGCACCTTGCCTTCGCGCAGATCATTAAGCGACTTTGATGCCTGATCCAGCGGACGCTCCTCAACCGGGATCGGGTCAACCTTGCCCGCGCGTACCAGCTCCATCATTTCAGCTGCTTCGCCGGGGGAACCCACATAAGACCCGCCAATGGTGAGTGCCCGCATCGGGAACATGGGGATCGGCATGGAGAAGCCACCACCAAACAGCCCGACGACGACGACCTGGCCACCCTTGCGGACGACCGACGTTGCAAAGTTGAGCGAAGCTTCCGAGCCGACGAAATCAATGGCCGCGTATGCGCCGCCATTGGTATCGGCAATCACCTTCTTGATGGCGTCAGCATCTTTGGGGTTGTAGACGGCTTCAGCGCCAGCGCCCTGCGCTGCCTGCAACTTGCCAGGATCCACATCTGCGGCAAGCGGTGCTGACGGCATCATGGCCCGGGCAAACTGAATGCCCATCATGCCGACGCCGCCGCAGCCAACGATCACAACCTTATCGTCGGGCCCTGGATCGCCGATGCGCTTGAGTGCGGAATAGGCGGTAAGACCCGAGCACATATAGGTAGCTGCCAGCCCAGCGGCGATGCCCGTGCGGTCCATAAGGTATTTGGGGTCAGGAACAAGCACATGGGTGGCGTAACCGCCTGCCACATTGATGCCCAGTGCACGCGGCTTCAGGCATAGGTGTTCGTCACCCCGGTCGCAGATGGGGCAATTGCCACAGCCGATCCATGGGTACACCACATAGGGGTCGCCGGGCGAAATGCCTTTGACGTCAGGACCAACAGCTTCCACCACACCTTCAATTTCATGGCCCAGCGTGAAGGGCAGCTTACGGCCGGCCGTCACATCCAGCTTGTTACCGCCGCCCATGTCGAAATAGCCGTCATGCAGATGCACGTCCGAATGGCAGACGCCGCAGTGAGACACTTTCACCAACACTTCGCTGCCCGTAGGTGTGGGAGTATCGGTGATGGTTTCTTCAAGATTCTCACCATAGGTGACGATGGACTGGCTCTTCACTGGGGTCAGGCTCCTCTGCCGAAGTCGGGATTGTCAGGCGGCTGGCTGCTTAGCCGATTGCCTGCTCAAAAAGTTTTTCATAGTCCGCCTGATCTAGCGGGCGGGGATTTGTGAATGTGCATACATCGCTCAGTGCATTTTCAACAATGCCCGGCGTCTGCATCGTCACGCCCATCTCACCGAGATTTTTGGGCATGCCGAGCCGGGCATTAAGCGCTTCGATCTCATCAGCAAGGTCTGCATTTGCAGGAAGCCCCATGGCGTCGCGGATGCGGTCGTATTTGTCGCCCACATGATCTGCATTGTAGCGCAGGATCGTCGGCAGAATGACGGCGTTCAGCGTGCCGTGGTGCAGCTTCAGTTCCTTCACTCGCCCGCAGGCATGGCTCATGGAGTGGACTGCGCCCAGCCCCTTGATGAATGCCATGGCGCCTTCGCTGGCGGCCATCATCATGTTGTAGCGGGCATCGCGATCCTGCCCGTCGGCAAACGCGCGCTCCAGAAAACCAAGTTTAACGGCGCGCCGCAGCCCATCGAGACCAACAGCTTCTGCGGGCGGATTATCAATCGGGGAGATCACCGCTTCAATGCAGTGTGTCACCGCATCCATGCCCGTTGCGGCCGTCAGCCGGGCTGGCAGGCCGAGCGTCAGCTCCGGGTCGCACAGGGCGACTTTCGGCAACAAATTGGGGCTGGCGAAAATAAGCTTGCGACCGTCGTTCGTGATGATGACGGAACCGACCGAAACTTCCGAGCCGGTGCCGGCGGTCGTCGGCATGGCAATGTGCGGTGCCGTGTCGCCAATGAGCGCGCCGCCGCCTTCAACAGCTGCAAATTTCGTCAAGTCACCATCATGGGTGGCCAGTAAAGCCAGGCCCTTGGCCAGATCCATGGAAGACCCACCACCAAGGCTCACAATGCCGTCGCAGCCAGTTTCTTTGTATTGCTTCAGGGCCGCAAGTGTTGCGTCTTCGGTGGGGTTTTCCGGCGTGCCGTCAAAAACCTCAGGTGAAAACGCGTTGCCCATCGCCTCACGCGCTTTGTCCAGAATGCCCGCCGCGACAATGCCCTTGTCAGTGACGATCATCGGCCGCGTGATACCCAGCTGCTTCAGGGTATCCGCAAGCATATTGCGGGCGCCGAAATCAATATGGGTCGTATTGAGGTAATTGAGCGTTGCCATCGCCGATATGTCCTGTTCCCTGTGCGCCTTTAGCGCGCGCCGACATTATGTCAGTCATTTACGGGCGCTACTGTGCCACCCGGCAGGCCGGGCGACAACACGCAGATAGCACCTATTTTGGTGCTTCAAATTGGCGCGCCAGCCTGAGGAAATCATCCACTTCAAGCCGCTCCGCGCGCAAAGTGGGATCGATTTTCGCCGCAGCGCAGGTGGCTTCAGGGTCAGCAAAAATCTGCTTGAGAGACGCTCGCAACATCTTTCGGCGCTGGCCGAAAGCCGCAGCAGTGACAGCTTCTACTGATTTGAGGGACGGTGCATCGGGCGCTGCTGCCACCGGCATCATATGGACGATGCTGGAGACAACCTTGGGCGGCGGCGTAAAGGCGCGCGGGTCTACGTCAAACACCATATGGGCCTTGGTGCGCCATTGGGAGATCACCGACAGGCGTCCATAGGCCTTGCTGCCCGGCGCTGCCACAATCCGCTCTGCAACTTCGCGCTGGAACATCAAGGTCATGCTGGAAAACCATGCAGGCCACGGTTCAAGGCTCAGCCATTTGAGCAGCAGGGCAGTTGAAATATTGTAGGGTAGGTTGGCAACAATTTTCGCGCCCGGTGCCACATGCGTGCCTTCATCGACCTGCATCGCATCCGCCTCAAGCAGCGTCAGTCGCCCGGGATACGCATCGGCCACTTCAGCCAGCGCCGCAGTACATCTTGCATCGCGCTCAACCGCGACGACGCGCCGGGCGCCTTCCATCAATAACGCCCGGGTCAGCCCGCCCGGGCCGGGGCCGATTTCGACAACATCGCAGGCAGCCAGGTCGCCGGCAACGCGGGCAATGCGCCTTGTAAGATTGAGATCGAGCAGAAAATGCTGGCCAAGGGATTTGCGCGTATCTAGGCCATGGGTGGCTATGACATCGCGCAGCGCCGGTAGACCATCCTCACTCATGCGCCTGCCAGCATGCGGTTTGCAGCGCATGCGGCTGCAAGTTTCATGGCTGCCATCAGGCTGTCAGGCCGGGCCTGACCTGTGCCCGCAATATCAAGCGCCGTCCCGTGGTCAGGCGAGCTTCGGACCAATGGAAGACCAAGCGTCAGATTCACACCATTGTCGAAATCAAGCGTCTTCAGCGGAATGAGTGCCTGATCGTGATACATGCAAAGGACGGCATCAGCCGCCTCGCGAGCATGCGCGTGGAACAGCGTGTCAGCCGGGTGCGGGCCTGTGACGCGTATGCCTTCCGCCTTAAGCGCTGCAATGGCTGGTGCAATCACTGTGGCTTCCTCTGTGCCCAGTGTGCCGCCTTCGCCTGCATGGGGGTTTAGCGCTGCAACAGCCAGCCGTGGCGACCGGATCAGGAAATCCCGCTTGAGTGCCGCCGCAGTGATCCTGCCTGCATGGATTATGGCACTTGTTGTGAGCGCCGCAGCCACGTCAGCCAATGGTAGATGGATTGTCACCGGGACCACACGCAGCTGTGGTGACACCAGCATCATCACGGGGGCACCGTCGGCTCCAGTCAGCGCGGCGAGATATTCCGTGTGGCCCGGATACCGAAAGCCCGCCTCGTAGAGCGTCTGCTTCTGGATCGGGTTGGTAACAATGGCGGACGCCTGGCCCTCAAACACCCATTGGGTGGCAACTTCGATTGACCCCATGACGAAATCCGCATGGGCAACGTTAGGCGTACCCGGCACAACGGCAGGCGTCAGCGGTTCATCGAGGGCGGCGACCGGGAGGGCACCGTTGAATGCGGCAACAGCTTCGCGGCCGGTGCTTACTTTTCTGAGCGGAACATCAAGCTGAAGCTTTGCGGCAAGCGCCGACAGCCGGGCTGGGTCATCAATGGCAACAAAGGGCGGCAGGCCCCCCTCGTGCCGGTTCAGCCACGCGGCAAGAAGTATCTCCCCACCGACACCGGCAGGCTCGCCCATTGAAATGGCCAGAGGAAGGGCAGGTGCAGGCGTGGGTTGTCCCGTCACCGCATTTCGACGACGGCATTGCGCCGCAGGTCGCGCAGGTAGCGACGGGACATCATGGCAAGTTCCTGATTGAACAATTGTTCTTCGATGTCGTCGCGGCTTGGCAATTGCCGTTCAACCATTTTCCGCTCACACAGCACGATCAACTCAATGCCTTCGGGTGTCCGCTGCGGCGTACCCCACTGGTTGGGTTTGAGCGCTAGCAGCGCCGGGCGGGCTGGCGCAGGAAATGCACGCATCTGCCGATTCTCAATCCGGTTGAACCGGGCTTCAGCGTCAATGGAATGGCCGAGCGCTTCAAGCTGTCCGCACGCGATAGGCCCTTCCATCGCTTTGCGTACAGCATTGCTGTTCCGCTCAAGCCGGGCGCGCGGCATATTGTCGTTAAACGGAATGTTGACCGCTTCGATGGTGATCGCAGCATCCATTGGGTCCTGCTGGTCACCGCTCAGCCGCCGGTCGCGTAACTGCAAAATATGGTAGCCAGCCGCTGTGCGTACAGGGGGGGAGACCTCGCCGATATTGAGGCCGCGCAGAGCATTGTTGAGTGGGTCTGACAGTTGCCCGTCGATGATCCAGCCTGCGTCACCGCCATTTGCAGCTGTGGGAGCCTGGCTGAACTGGCTTGCGATCGCCCGAATATCGCCGCCCTGCCGCAGTTGATCTGCAATTTGAGCGGCCGCAGCGCGTGCTTCGGCCTCTTCTTCCGGATTTTCAACCGGGATCAGCACTTCAGATACGAGATAGGATGCCTGCTCGGATTGATTGATGATCCGCTCAAGAACAGTATCGACCTCGGTGTCAGTAACGCTGACACGCGGTCCAAAACGATTTTGCACAAGCTGGTTCCAGGCAAGCTCTGCATAGACCTGGCCGCGCAGGGTCTCGATATTCACATTTACGGTTTTCAGGAACGCTTCAATCTGCGCCAGCTGCATGTTGTTGCGCGCGCCCAGCCGCTCAATCGCGGTGTCGATTTCTTCGTCCTTGACCTCAATATTATTTTGCTGCGCTTCTTGAATTTGAAGCCGCTCATCTACCAGCGAGCGCAGAATCTGAGGCCGGATCCGTTCAATATTTTCCGGTGTCGGTGGGACGCCCGCTGTGGCAATGACAAGCCCAAGACGCTGCTCCAGATCATAGCCGGAGATGACACTGTCATTGACGATGGCGGCAATACGCTGAACCACCTGTGCAGCCGATTGATCTGCAAAGCTGGACAAGCCGGCCAATGCCATCAGCGCGGCCATGGCAACGGGCACAGCCCGCGACCTGCGCGTCCGTGACCGGTCCGGATGATGGAAGAAGCTCTTGCTCAGGGGCAACAAAGACTGTCGGTTCATACGTATCAGTATCATTCCGCTGCGTATGCGAGCAGGTACCCGCACATCTGGCTACTGGGTCACTAGGGAATAACCGCCCACCGCGACCTGCGTTGCCTGTTAATCCACGCCCCGCGTTTGACGCGAGCATAGAGGATGCAGCGGGCCGATCAAGCGGTCTGCGACAAGGTGGCAAAGGTCAGTTTGGCTGGGCGCTGGAGACCGTCGTGGAGCCGCCGAATTCGCCAAGTGTCACAAGCTGAATGCGGAAGGTGAGGGAAGTCGTCGGTTCGATATCGCGGTCGCGGATGAAACTCTGGTTGAAGGCCAGGGAAAACAGGAAGCATTCATCCTGATAGGTGAGGCCAATAAAGTCGGACACCATTTCCGCCCGCTGAAGATCCCGCCGCGCACCAGCTGATAACCACCAGTAATCGGCAAAATTGTAAGAGATTGAGCCGTTTATTTCCTCGCCTTCGCGTTGATTGACCGTATCCAGAGAGGAATCAAGGAACACGTAATTCGCATAGAGACTGAGCGGGCGATTCTCGAACAAGTGGAAGCCCGAAGTTAATGAAACCTCGTTACGCAACAGCTTGCCGTCCTTGGGGTCGGCGCGAAATCGGCTGACTAGATCAAGATAAGGCCCCGGATTGATCTGGAGGCGGCCAACCACATCCGATTCGGTATCCTGCAGCCCGCTGCCATCCGGGAACGCGGCGCTTTCCTCAAATCGGTAGGACTGGCCCAGAAGCAAATTGGCTTCACCGCCATTGTCTCCCAATAGGGAATACTGCAGCCCGTAGTTCAGACGCGCGCCACCTTCGAAACGGTCAAAACCGGGGTAGCGGTTTTTGTCGAACAGCAGCGTTTCATCAAAGTCGACGCTCAGGCTGTCATCATTTGGTATGTCGCGTGGGTTTGAATTGCTGGGCGAATAGATAGCCTGAAACATTGGCTCGATAACATGAGAGACGTTGCCTGATGCGCTGATCCACGGCCAGCGATAATCAATTCCGATCGTCGGCAGTACCCGGGTCTGGACCGACGTCTGGTTCTTGCCGTTGGCATCAATAACGTCTTCATCAACGGCGTAGATATCGGCCCGCAGATCCGCAAATGCGCCGAATTGTTCACCCGAGCGCGCTGTACGCGAAATGTCCCAGCCAAGCTCCCCTGAAAACCGCTGGAAGCTTGTGCCTTCCTGCCGTTGCAGGTTGAGTGCGTTGAAGCTGGCCTTGACCTGGCCGCCTGCCACAAGTGGCTTGAGATAGTATTCGCCGTCCACCAGCGGTGCGATGAAGGGAATACTTGCCTGATCATCGCTGGTCAGCAGTCCCTGAAAATAGAACGCTTCGGCGCGCGCGTAATTCCGTCCGTCGACGGTTTCGGCAAAGGCCGTCGAAATCAGGTCGTTTTCATTAAAAATGTCATAGCGCCGAAGATAGGTCTCGTCGGTCGTGGTCTGAATATCGAAACCCGCAACTGTCTTCGCGGTGATGTCGAACTGCCCGTCGGCAAAAAGGTGTCCGCGAAACGGCTCAATGCTGTTGCCTGAGACAGCTTCTTCTTTGGGCCAGGTTGCGCTGCCGTCAATCTTGTATTGCCCGAAGCCCAGATGGTGACGGAACTGGGCCGCGTAGACATTGCCGACCTCGGTCTGCCAGCGTGGCTCAATGGTCAGATCGTAGTTGGGCGCCATGTTCCAGAAGAACGGTGTGCGCAGGGTTGTACCGAAGTCTTCGGAGACAGAAATGGTCGGGGTCAGGAAGCCGGTGAGGCGTTTAACCGTCGGGTCCGGATGGCTGAAATAGGGAGTGTAGAAGACCGGCACGCCGAAGAATTCAATGAAGGCATCCTCATACTCAATACGCTGCTTTTCTTTGTCGTGCACAACCTTGAAAGAGCGGATTTGCCATAGGGGCGATGAATTGGGCTTTTCAGCGCAGACATCGCAGACCGTATAAACCGCTTTGTTGAGTTCAGTCCGGTTGGCGGCACTGCGCGTGCCGGAATTGGCAGCCACTCGGGCATTTTCCAGCAGCAGCAATCGCACGGTGTTGCCGACGGCATCAGAGAAATCGTCCGACAGCACCATATTGTCGGCAAACATCACCTGGCCGTCAGGCTGCAGGAGGCTCACATTGCCCGCCGCGGTAACGGTTTTGGTATTCCGGTCGTAGACAATCCGGTCAGCCAGCAGCACCTGCGAATCAGAAGTGATTTCCACATTGCCGGTCGCAGTAACCACGTCGGCCTGGCGGTCGTGCACCATTTCATCAGCTTCGATGAGCACATTGTCTGCAATGATGTCGCTGGTTTGCGCGCGCAACGAAGTTGACTGCAGCGTAGATACGAGCAGCAGAGCCATTGCAAATAGAGGCAGGCGTATCCCACGCGGATACATGTGGCCTGAAACTGAGATTCCCCGACCCCCCATATGAAACTAGCCGTCCTCTTGATGGAAAATCAGCGCACCACCCAGCATGGCGCTGATGATGGCCGGTGACCATGCTGCAAGTATCACAGGCATAACCCCTCTTGCGCCAAGCGCAAGGGTTACATCGGTGAAAAAATACAAGAAGAAGCCGCTGATGATGGCGGCAACGATCATCTGGCCGATGCCGCCCAAGCGTGTCATGCGTAGGCTGAAACACGCGGCAATGAGCACCATCGCGGCCATCAGGAACGGGCGCGAGGCCAGCTGGTGCCAGTGAAGCTGGTAGCGCAGGGCTGAAAAACCAGCTTCCTGGGCCGTCGCGATAAAGGCTGGCAGTTCCCAGAACGACAATGTATCCGGCGACGCAAAACTTTCCTGTACCCGTTCAAGCGTGAGGCTGGTGGGCAGCAGATAGGTATCCATGTGTTCGCGCTGGCGCCCGGGAATTGTCACTTCCGCATTGGTGATGCGCCAGTTGCCGTCCTCCAGGACCGCGTTGTCCGCGTCTATACGGCCTGTGAACTCCTCATCCTGCCCGTACAGAAAAACGATCACGTCGCGCAGCTCAATGCCCTGATTGGCAACGCCGAGCGCATGGATCACAGACTGGCCGCTATCATCCGCCTGCCGTAGCCAAAGACCGGATTCAGAGACGGCAAGCAAGCTGGTGCGGCCGCGCACATACTTGGATTCAAGCGCCTCGAAACGCGACACCATGGCTGAGGCCAGGGGATTGTAGACGGCAACAGCGCCGGTCCCGATCAGCAGAGCCAAAATGATGGCGGGCGCAAGAAACTGCCAGGCGGACACGCCCGACGCGCGCGCGACCACGAACTCATTTGAACGTGAGAGCTGAAGGAAGGCCCACATCGACCCGAACAAGACCGAGAACGGCATCATTTTTTCAGAGATGCTGGGGAGCCGAAGCAGGCCCATAGACAGCACCGTGCCAAACGGCACTTCGCGCGAACTGGTACGCCGCAGCAGTTCCACAAAATCGATGACGAAAGCCAGCGCCATGCAGACCACGAACGACGCCACGATAGCCAAAAGCGCCCGGCGACCAAAATAGATATACATCGTCCATGGCAGCTTCATCGTCCGGCAACCTCCGGCCTTTGCCGCATATCCAGTCGGAGCAGGAGAGATTTGACACTGCCGACCGGGCTCCAGCCGCCAATCATGGCGCAGGCGCCGGCAAGCGCCAGCAGCGGTATGAGGTACTGGAGGGCGATGAGTGTGGGGTACCGGGTAGCCCAGCCGACGGCGGCAAGGTCAAGCAACCTCACAGCCAGCCCCAGTGTGACCGTCAACACGATGCGCCTGCCATAGCCGCGCCGATCAAATGCATTTGGCAACAAACCCGCCATCGCAAATGCCGCAAATACCAGTGCATAGAGCGGCGACGTGATGCGCGCATGGCCCTCCGCCACCAATTCATTCTCATATTGATTGTCGTAGGCAAGGGTCGTGTCTGGCCACAGCAGTTCTGGCAGGTAGCGTTCGTACGCTTTGAAGTAGCGTTCTTCGGCTGGGTTTGAGAATTGGCTGAGGTCGAATGTGTACTTGTCGAAATACAGAAAATCTGTTTTCCGCTCGGCGTCACGCCGCTGGATGTTCCCGTTGAGCATGATCAGCCGCGGGCCTTCAGCGGTATCCACCAGCCTGCCGCGGTCGGCGATGTAGCTTACCGGTTTGTCCTTGTCGCGATTGTCGTGGACCAGAAGCCCTTCGATCTGTCCGCCGGGTTTACGGTTTTCCACAAATACGGTTAGCCCGGCGGCGGGCATCGTGAACTCGCCTGCCTGCAACAGGGACGACGCAAACTGCGTACGCATTTCCAGCAACAAAGAGCGCATGTCGCGCATGGCCATGGGCAACAGCAGCATGTTCACCAGATACGCAATGAGCATGACGATTGTCGCACAGGCGAAAATCGCCCGCGCCACACGCCAGCGGCTCATGCCAGCGGCAAACATCACCACCAGTTCACTGTCAGACCGCAGCCGGTAAAGCGCGTAGATGCAGGCAAAGAAAAGCGCGATGGGAAGCACAATGACCAGAATGGACGGGACCACCAGCATCGACAGATATAGGAAAACACCGACATTCTGCCCCTGCTCAATCACATCATTGAGCAGTTCAAGCGACTGCGTCAGCCACACGACACCTGTGAGGATAAGCATGAAGACCAGGAACGGCCCCGTCACAAGGCGCGCCACATAAGTGTCGATCTTGTAGAAACGGGACGGGCGGGTTCTGGCCATCGGGCCTCAATTCCAGACTTTGTTGCGTCGGCAGGACTCAGGTGGCCACCTGACGGCCTGTTGTGTGCATTCTAGGCGGATGGGGCAAGTTATTGGTTAACAAAAAGCCAATTCCACCTTAAAGCCGTGCTATGGCAATAGCCCGGTTTTCCGGTTTGGCGAACCCCAAGACCACGTGTTATTCGCCAAAGATGCTCACTTTTTTGGGACTAGCACCGCCAAACCGCTAAACTCGCGCCTAACGGGCATATCCGCGCCCGGCAGCCCCCCCCGACCTCATGAGGACAATTTTGATGAATGTGACCATCTCCACCAGTGCTCTGCCGAAGACAGGCACCCTTATTGTGCTGGCCGTCGAGGGCACCAAGTTGCTGCCATCGGCGCAAAAGGTGGACGACGCCATGAAGGGTGGTCTCACCAAGGCCATGCGGGCGGCCGCGTTCAAAGGCAAAAGCGGCCAGGTGATGGAAATTCCAGCGCCGGCGGGCGTTGGCGTGACCCGGCTGATTGTTGCGGGGCTCGGTGCGGCCAAGTCACTCAAGACCGCCGCGCTGGAGAACACCGCCGGTACCATGGTCACACTGCTCAACAAGGCGCGTATCAAACAGGCGGCCCTTGCCGCAGACCCGATTGCGGATAGCGGTATTTCGGACGCTGACATTGCAGCGCATCTGGCTTTTGGGGCCAAGTTGGCTGCCTATCGCTTCGACGCCTACATGACAAAGCAGACGCCGGACCAAAAGCCCACCCTGAGTAAGCTGACGGTGCTGGCAAAGACACCGGCGCGCGCCAAGAAGCAGTGGGACACTCTGTCGGCAATCGCGCAGGGTGTTTATCTCGCCCGCGATCTGGTCAACGAGCCGCCGAATGTTCTGTACCCGGAAAGCTATGCCAAAAAGTGCAAGGCGCTGGCGTCCCACGGCCTCAAGGTTGAAGTGCTTGGCGAAAAGCAGATGGAAAAGCTCGGCATGGGCTCGCTGCTGGGTGTGGGGCAGGGCTCCGTGCGCGAAAGCCAGCTTGTGGTGATGCGCTGGGACGGTGGTGCCCCCAAAGCGCAGCCTGTGGCATTCGTCGGCAAGGGCGTGACGTTTGATACCGGCGGCATTTCCCTGAAACCGGGTGCCGGCATGGAAGACATGAAGGGCGATATGGGTGGCTCTGCAGCCGTGGTCGGCACCATGCTGTCGCTGGCTCTTCGCAAGGCCAAGGTCAATGCAGTCGGCATCATTGGCCTTGTCGAAAATATGCCCGATGCAGGCGCACAGCGCCCCGGCGACATTGTGACATCCATGTCTGGCCAGACAATCGAGATCCAGAACACCGACGCCGAAGGTCGCCTCGTCCTGGCCGATGCGCTCTGGTACACGCAGGATCGGTTCAAGCCGAAATTCATGATCAATCTGGCAACCCTCACCGGTGCCATTCTTGTGGCACTCGGCGAGGAGCACGCTGGTCTCTTCTCCAACAACGACAAGCTGTCCGACCAGATTCTGGCAGCGGGCACGGCAACCGGCGAAACCTTGTGGCGGCTGCCCATGGGTGAAGCCTATGACAAACTGATCAAGTCGAAATTCGCCGACATGCGCAATATCGGTGGCCGCAATGCGGGCTCCATAACGGCAGCGCAGTTCCTGGCGCGCTTCACCAATGGTGTGCCTTGGGCGCATCTGGATATCGCCGGCACGGCCTGGCAGTCCGGCAGCAAACCCACCTCTCCCTCATGGGGCACCGGGTGGGGCGTTCGCCTTCTGGACCGTCTGGTCGCGGATAATTTCGAGAAATAGGGAAAACACCTGTGGCGGAACTGCTGTTCTACCATCTGGAACGCTCAAATCTGGATCAGGTGCTGCCGCAGCTCCTGGAGAAGACGCTTGAGCGCGGCTGGAAGGCCGTGGTGCGCGCCGGCTCCGATGAACGCGTCAAATCCCTCGATGGACATTTATGGACATACCGGGATGACGCCTTCATGCCGCACGGGGTCGCAGGCGAGGGGCACGACCCTCTGCAACCGGTGTTGCTGACGACCGGTACAGAAAATCCGGCGGACGCCAACGTGCTGTTTGCCGTCGACGGTGCGGACATTGCCGGGGCTGAAACCTATCAGCGCTGCGTCCTGATGTTTGATGGCAACGACCCTGGCGCTGTGAGCGCTGCGAGGGTGCACTGGAAAGCTGTGAAGGAAGCAGGCCACGAGGCCACCTACTGGCAGCAGAACCAACAAGGCAAATGGGAAAAGAAAGCCTAGGCGTCGTCGCTTTCCGACACCGCGGCTTCATATTTCTGCGTCAACGACATCCATTTGGCCTCGGCCTTTTTCAGCCGCGTGCCAAGTTCGCCACGCGCTCGTGAAATGAGGTCGGCACGCTTGGGATCGCGCTCAAACAGGCTGCCATCCGCCAGCACGCCGTCAAGCTTGGCAATCTTTTCCTCGAGTTCCAGAATGCGATGCTCGGCATCGTCAGCGTCCTTTTTGAGGGGAGCAATGTCGGCGCGCTGCTTGGCGGTATTTTTGCGCGCTTCCTTGCCGCGCTGTGCATCGGCCTCATCGCGGGCGTCCATAACGTCAAGCGACGACATGTTGGCCGAGGACTGGCTGCCCGGGCGCCCGCGCTGGCTCAGCAGCAGGCGGCGATAATCATTCATGTCGCCATCGTAACTCTGCACCTTGCCATCATGCACCAACCACAGCCGGTCAGCACATGAGTCAATCAGATGCTGGTCATGGCTGATCAGGATGACGGCGCCGGAATATTCATTGATGGCATTCACCAGCTGGTCACGCCCCTGCATGTCCAGATGGTTGGTCGGCTCATCGAGCACCAGCAGATGCGGCTTGTCGAAAGTTGCAATCGCAAGCAGCAGGCGTGCCTTCTCGCCACCGGAGAGTTCCGCAACCTTGACGTTGGCCCGCTCGCCGGAAAAGCCGATGGCACCGACACGGCCGCGCACGGCTGCATCGGTTACTTCGCCGAATTTCTCCATCAGGCGCCGCATGTTCTGGTAGGGCGTAAGTCCCTCGGCAAGCTCGTCAACCTGATGCTGGGCGAAATACCCGATGCGCAGCCGCGGTGACCGGCGCAACCCGCCGGACATCTGCTTGAGCCGCGCCGTCACCAGCTTGGCGAATGTGGACTTGCCGTTGCCGTTGGCACCCAGCAGTGCAATCCGGTCGTCCTGGTCTATTCGCAAGGTGAGGCCGCTCAACACAGGTGGACCGTCCCCGTAACCAACGGAGGCACCTTCCATGGTGATGATCGGTGGCGGCAGCAGGTCATCTGGCCCCAGAAGGCTGATCGGTGCGGAGCGTTCATCCGACAGAATTTCAGGCAGTTCCAGCTTCGCCAGCGCCTTCATGCGGCTTTGCGCCTGGCGGGCCTTGGATGCCTTGGCTTTGAACCGGTCCACAAAGGCTTCCATGTGCTTGCGCTGCGTATCGATTTTCTTGCGCATGGCAAGGTCGTGCGCCTGCTGCTCGGTCTTCAGCCGCTGGAAGCGCTCGAAGTTGCCCGGATAATAAGACAGGCGCTGATGCTCAAGATGCAGGATGCCGCTGGCCACCTGATCCAGCAGGTCGCGATCATGGCTGACAATGAGCAGCGTACGTGGGTATTTGCGCAGGTAATCCACCAGCCAGATCGACCCTTCCAGATCAAGATAGTTGGTCGGTTCATCGAGCAGCAGCAAGTCGGGCTGGGTAAACAGCAACGCGGCCAGTGCCACCCGCATCCGCCAACCGCCTGAAAAGGCGCTGGTCGGGCGGGCCTGATCGACCTCATCGAAGCCAAGACCGGCAAGAATAGCCGCTGCGCGGGAGGGCGCACTGTGGCTTTCAATATCGGCCAGCCGCATATGAACTTCTGCAATGCGCCCCGGGTCCGTTGCGGTTTCAGCTTCCGCCAGCAGCTCTTCGCGCTCGGTGTCTGCCTGCAGAACCGTATCCACAAGGCTGATATCGGTGGCAGGCGCTTCTTGCTCAACGCCGCCGATCCGCCAATTCTTGGGCACGGAAATGCTGCCCTGATCCAGCGCCAGACTTCCGTTGATGAGCCCAAAGAGGGTGGATTTGCCTACGCCGTTGCGGCCAACCACGCCCACATGCTTGCCCTCTGGCACGCCTGCGGTGGCTCCCTGCAGCAAGACACGCTCGCCGATGCGGTAGGTTAGGTCGTTGATCTGCAACATGGGGCTTATACGCGCCTTGTGGGGCTCATTCAGGTGGTCAGGGATGGGTGCTTGCGGCAATCGGCGGGAGGCCTGTATAACCCGCCCAAATTCCGGCTCCTTCTACGCTTCTGCCGGAAAATGTCCACATCGCCAGCCGCAATGCTCCATTGCGGTTAACGCGATTCACCCCAAACCCGCCCTGAAAAGCGTCTGCACCCGGCGGCGCACGGCGGATATGCCCGTAAAAGAAAGGCACACACTCCCATGGCTCTTGAGCGCACCTTCTCAATCGTTAAGCCCGATGCCACCCGCCGCAACATCACCGGCAAGGTCATCGACAAGCTTGAATCAGGCGGCCTTCGCGTCATCGCGCAAAAACGCCTACAGCTCACCAAAGCGCAGGCAGAAGGCTTTTACGCTGTCCACAAGGAGCGTCCGTTCTTCAACGATCTCGTATCCTTCATGATTTCCGGCCCGGTGGTCGTGCAGGTGCTGGAAGGCGAAAACGCCGTTGCCCGCAACCGCGAGATCATGGGCGCCACCAACCCCAAGGACGCAGACGCCGGCACCATCCGCGCCGAATTTGCTGAGAGCATCGAAGCCAATTCCGTACACGGATCAGATGCACCGGAAACTGCTGCTGAAGAAATCAAGTACTTCTTCAAGGACGAAGAAATCGTCGGCTGAATCGAGTTCAGATCGACGGAGAGATCAGAGGCGGGCACACAGTGTCCGCCTCTTTTTTATGGTCTGTCCCGTCAAAAGATGCGCGGCCATCACAAATGAGCCGGATCGCATGCGGATAAAGCGCATGCTCTGCGTCTAGAATGCGAGCCGCCAAGGTCTCCGATGTATCGCCCGCAACAACCGGCACGGCGGCCTGCGCAATGATCGGCCCGCTATCCATTTCCGGTGTCACGAAATGCACCGTGCAGCCGGTTATTTTGACGCCTGCGTCTAGTGCGCGTTGATGCACATCCGTGCCCTTGAAGGCGGGTAGCAGGGATGGATGAATGTTGATCATCCGCCCACGCCAGCCATTGACGAAATCATCGGTCAAAAGCCGCATAAAACCGGCAAGAACGACAAGTTCGGCACCCGACGCATGCAGGGCTGCATCAAGTGCGGCATCAAAACTGGCGCGGTCATCAAACGTTTTGTGGTCGATGATCTGTGTTGCAATGCCAGCCTGTTTGGCAAGCGCCAGTCCAGCCGCATCCGGACGGTTTGAAATCACCAGACCTATCTCTGCCGGAAATGCCTCTGCCCGGCAGGCTTCAATCAGCGCGGCAAGATTGCTACCGCGCCCGGAGATCAGAACCGCAAGTTTCATTTCGCGCCGATCACGCCGATGGGTCGTGCGGCGATACCCTGGTCTAAAAGGTCGGCACAGAAGGCGTCTGTGTCATCACCTGGTGCTGTGACGGCCACCATGCCGATGCCGCAGTTGAATGTGCGGCGCATCTCATCGTCGCTCATGCCGCCAAGCGATTGCAGCCAGGCGAAGACCGGTGGCAGTGCCCAGGTCGTAAAATCAATGTCGGCGCCCAGATGATCCGGCAGGACGCGGGGAATGTTCTCGCTGAACCCGCCGCCGGTAATATGCGCCAATGCTTTCACGCGCCGGGCTTTAAGCGACGGCAGCAGTTGCTTCACATAAAGCTGGGTCGGCGTCAGCAATGCTTCTCCAAGTGTGGCAGCAGGTGTTTCGAACGGGGCAGGGGCGTCGAGCTTACTGGCGCTGTCCGCCAGCAACCGCCGGACGAGTGAAAAGCCGTTTGAATGCAACCCGCTTGAATCAAGCCCGACGATAATGTCACCCGCCGCCATATCACTGCGCGGCAATAGCGTGCCGCGCTCGGCGGCACCAACAGCAAAGCCCGCAAGATCAAAATCATCGCCCGCATACATGCCGGGCATTTCGGCGGTCTCCCCGCCGATCAGGGCGCAGCCTGACTGCAAACAACCTTCCGCAATACCGGAAATAACCTGCGCCGCGGCCTCCACATCCAGGTGACCTGTCGCAAAATAGTCGAGGAAGAACAGCGGCTCAGCACCCTGAACGATGAGATCGTTGACGCACATAGCAACAAGATCGATGCCCACCGTATTAAGGATGCCGGTATCAATGGCCAACCGCAGCTTGGTACCGACACCATCATTTGCCGCTACCAGAATGGGGTCTGAGAAACCCGCTGCTTTGAGATCAAACAACCCGCCGAAGCCACCCAGGTCGCTCTCGGCACCTGACCGCCGCGTGGCCTTAGCCATCGGCGCGATCAGTCGCACCAGCGCATTGCCCGCATCAATATCAACGCCTGCATCGGCATAGGTGATGCCGTTGCGTTTGCCGCCGTCTGCGGGACGCGTCATGGAACCCTCGTCAATCTTGGTTTTTGGCCGGTTTTTGGCCGCAATCCACTGGCTGTATGCAACGGGTCTTGCCCCCGTGCCGGTGAGCGCCTAAACGAGCGCAAAGGCCCCAAGAATGCAAGCCTGACGTAGCAATCCGGCCGCGGCCCTTTGCCCCCGCAGGCAGCATCTGAGGTGCTATAGTATTGGTTAAGATCGCCAAAGCGTCCGCCCGGCGGGCAAAGCAGGAGACACAAGGTTTGGTATACGCGATGAAGCACGTTTTCCTGATGATCCGCAGTCTGGCGCATGTAAGCGTGCTGGCGGGCGTTGCCGCTTTGGTCTCGGTCGCTCAGGCGCAGGAATCAACGGACATCTACACTGTGACTGGGGTTGCTGTGGATGCGACCGGCACCGACGCCGCACAGGCCCGCACCGAGGCGCTGAATCAGGGGCGCATCAAGGCCGCACGCGAAGTGTTTCAGCGCTTCACCCTGTATGCCGATTGGCAGCAGTTGCCTGAACTGGATGCGGCAAGTGCCGAACTGCTGGTGACCGGGATTGGTGTCGCCAATGAGCGCACATCCGGTACCCGCTACCTTGGCGATATCACAGCGCGGCTGGACCCGCAGGCCGTGCGTAGAGTGTTGCGCCAATCCGGCGTCCGCTTCACTGAAAATCAAGCGGCCCCGACGCTATTGCTGCCGGTACTGGATACGCCGGGTGTCCGTGTGTTGTTCGATGAACCCAACCCGTGGCGCGCCGCATGGGAAGGGCTCGCTCTGTCCAATTCGCTGGTCCCCATCACTATGCCTCTGGGTGACCTCGAAGACTTTGCCGCGATCGACGCTGGCAGTGCTATCGGTGCCGATTGGGCAGCAGTGGAAAAGATTGCCGGACGCTACGGCGTCAAGCAGGTTCTTGTTGCCTATGCGCGCGGCGAGGAACCCACCAAGCTGGATGTGACGCTCTATCGCGTGACACCAACGGGAACGGATTCGACCATTCGAAGCTTCACGGGCGCGACCCTGGAAGAAGCGGCAGCAGGAGGTGCCACCGGGATCCGCAATACGTTGATTGCGAGCTGGAAGGATCAAAATGCTGTTGCCCTTGGACTTGAGCAGACCGTCAGCGCATCTGTGGAGTTTGGATCGCTTGCCGAATGGTCTGCAATCCGTGACCGGCTGAGCACCGCATCCATCGTGCAATCGGTGGACGTCGTGGCCATCTCCTCCACCGGGGCACAGATCAATTTGCGCGTCGCCGGTCCCATGCCGGCTCTTGCCGCCAATCTGATGCAACGGCAATTGCGGCTTGTCGATGACGGTGGGTACTGGACCGTGGCAATGGCATCTGCACTGCCATCGGTGTACTCCCCTGACGGCGCAGGCACCGACACACCGGCACCTGCCGGGCCTGCCACTCAAACCGGACCGGAGAGCAGTGCCCTGCCGCGCGATGAAGCTATTGCCGACAGACTGACCCGGCAAGGCGCGGGTGCGGCGGCCCCGTGAGTTTTCTTCCCAATCTGATCACCCTCGGGCGGCTGATCCTT
>CAZEHX010000007.1:0-116604 GCA_964511745.1 uncultured Parvibaculaceae bacterium | reverse complement strand
ATCAAAGAGAGCAGATCCCGCCGCGCCAGAGGGGATGGCGCGGCGGGACGGGCCATGCGCGGTGCCGTCGCGCCAAAGATTGCGCGCACGAGCTCACCCGGCGTCATGGCCCAAAAATATTGCGGAGGGATGGCAAGGAGGCCGAGGCCTGTTTCCATCACCTGCTGCCATGGAAATCCGGCAGCGGTGGTTACTTTCCCGGCGGAACCGCCGGGGACGTTTCTTCAGAAGCATCAGCGGGCGTTTCGGACCGTGGCCTGAAAGTGGCCGACATGAGATCAGCGATAATGAGAACAAAGCCCGCCGCACCGCCTTCCGTTGTCATGGCGGCGACATCTTCATCACTTACCTGATGCCCGGCCCCACGCAGGCCTGCCCCTATGATGCGCATGCAGTCGCGCGCTGCCAGGCGGCCGGTTTGAAGTTTTTCGGCGATGGACAGAATGTCCGCACCGCCGAATGCGTCCTCCAACTCGGCCAACGCACCTAAAGTGAGGACGAGCGTGTGAGGCTTGCCGTTGAGGGTGGCGGCGATCTCGCCGCGATGCCGGTTTGCCATGGGTTACGCGGCGGCCGTGAAGGTGAGCGCGCCGGCGGATGCCAGCGTCAGGTCATATGTCATCTCACCATCATGCTCGCCGGAATAGTCGAGGCCGGTTATCTGGAACATGCCCTCAACGGTGCCAAAGTCCGGTACGATCACCTGCCAGTTGCGAATGCTGCCGGCAAAGAACAGTTCGCGGACGGTGGTGTCTGAGGCAGCGTCCTTGAAGACGCCTGCTCCGCTTAGCGACGCAGCCTTTATGCCCGCCTCCCCCAGCAGCTCGCGCCATGCGCCGGTTGAATCCGTGTTGGTGACATCAACGGTCTGGGCGTTGAACGACAAAGACCGCGAGCGCAGCCCGGCGACGGTGATGAATGTGCCCACACCGTCACCATCGAGTTTCAGCAACAGGTCTTTACCCTTTTGAGCGGTCATGGGTGGTTCTCCGGGTTTGAGATCATGCGGCGTCTGTGACGGCGCGATAAACCGCGATGCCGTGCCAAGTTTCGCCGTCGGGGTCTGTGAGGATCTGGGCGCGCTGGAAGCGCAGGTTTACGAGCACGCCTTCTTCCAGTGCCAGTGGCTGATCGTGCAGGCGGGCATGAACCGTGTCGGCGATGGTGCGGACATATTGACGGCCACCATCGCGCACCCAGATATGCAGGCGCAGCTCGTGCTCGGCGCCCGTCTCGGTGGCGGTTGACCAGTCGCGCCAGGTGCCATCACCCAATGTGATGTATGGCAACGTGGCATCGGCAGGTACACGGTCATAAACACTTGGGCCGCCAAGCAGTGCTGTGAGTGCGCTGTCATTGGTGAGGGCTGCGAAGATTGCTTTTTGCAGGGTCCAGCTTTGGGTGCCGGTCATTTGGCCCTCACACGAAATGATTTTGCCAATGCGGCCCGGGCGCGCAGCTTGAACGCCTGCAGATGAACAGCAAGCGCCGGGGCAAGCCATGGGTATGGCGGGATCGTTCGCGTGCCGAACTCAAGATGCGCGCCGTATTCAAGCAAAGTGCCGATATTAGCGGTGAGCCCATCCGCCGAGTGTACAATGCTGATGGACCGCGCAAGTTGCCCGGTGCGGGTGACCGGGCGGCCAGTTGGATCATCCAGGTGGTCGCGGGCGGTCTGCTGCACATCCCGTGCCGTGATGGCGACTTCTGTTGCGAGTATCTTGCTTGCCTGGTTGGCGCGCTGCACCAATGCACGGCGCACCATTCTTGTTCCTTCGACCTTAACGGCGGCATGTGTCATGGCTGGTGCTCCCGGCAGCGACATTCGAGCCATCGCGCGGTGCCATCGGGATCAAACACTGCTTCAATACCGAGATATTGTGGCCCGTTGCGGAAACGCTGGCCGACCTTCACCTCAGTTCGGTGGCGGCAGATGACGCGATAACGGACCTGACCGCCGGGGCGCTCGGCGTCCACATCGGGCGCTGGCGAAAGCGGGATGATCTGTGCCCACAGGATCACAGATGTTTCCCAACTTCGCGCGGTGCCGCCACCGCCATCTGCTGCAAAGATAGGGGCTTCGAGCACCAACCGGTGGCGCAACTGGCCCGGCCGGGTATTCAGCTTGATTGCCATGCGCTAGAGCCTCGGCAGCCGGTATTCGGCGATAAGTGCATTGACCGTGCCGGGTACCTGCGAGGCGGGTGCGTCCAGCACCACCGGTACGCGGTTTTCAAACCAATGAGCGACGAGCAACAGGACGGCATGAGCAAGCGGCGGAGGCACATCAGTTGCTATGTCGCCGTAGCCCGCGACATAGCGGATACGGATGCCGCCTGCGGGCCGGGTCAGGGCCGGCCATACGGCACCGGGCAGCAATACGATGCGTGGCGTTGGGCCGGTAGTCTCGACAATATACTGGCTCGCATCCCAGACCACGGCGATATCTGCCGTGTCGATGATGGAAACGGATGTTACCGATGCCAATGGCGGACGCGGTATAATGAGCTGGCGAGCTGCAGGCCACCGGTCCAATGCCAGTTCAAGCGTCTGGTTCATCAATGCGCGGCGCGTCTGATTTTCAACAGTAACGCGCGCCGTCTTGATGAGCGCTGAGAGCAGGGCATCTTCATTGCTGCCGTCGACGCGCAACAGTGTCTTGGTCTCGGCGAGCGTGACCGGCTCGGACGACGGCCCGGTGATTGTCTGAAGCGGCATGATTATCCGGTGATGAGGCTATAGGCCTTAGCACTGACAGGGATTGTCAGTGTGCCGCCTGAAGCAATGAGCGGTGATGTCGTTGCGTCTTCGAAGGTGGCGGTGAACGCGTGATCCACCGCAATGCCGGGAATGGAAGTGATGCCCGATATTTCGATAGTGGCAGCGGCACGCGTTGCAGTTGACCCGGGCTCGAGAATGGGTGACGCCTGACTGCCTGCCTGTACATCCGGCCAGACAAATAAAACGTCCGTGGCAAAAGTATCGAAATGGTTGTTGATTGTGGCTGCTTGCGAGCCTGATGCGTCCTGAGTCACCGCAAACAGTTCCCAGTCTGGCCCTGACTGAAGCTGCACCGGAGATTCACCGGCAGCGAGCGCGAACGATCTTTCCGATTCCTCATTGGCTTTTGCCCAGACCTGAATGGTGTGGGTAGCAGAGGGTACCGCGTCTGTGATGTTGACGAATGTGCCGCCCATGGCTGGCATGGTGACGCGGTATGCGGTTCCGCTGGTGCCATCCGGCAGCGTTGTGGTGATAGCGGCGATATCTGTGTTGCCACCGATGATTGTGGCCTCAAGCAGGTTGATGTCGTTCAGGCGTGTCGCGGCGGGTTCCGACAGAAGGCCGCGCGCGGGGACAATCAACGGTTCATCGATCGCTGCTGTGACGGGTATCTCGGCCACAGTCAGCCCCCAGGCGCGGCTGGACCGACTGACGCCGACACCGGGCACGGATGTGAATGTGCCATATGCCTTGCTGTCGGCCATGTAGCGGCGATTGACGAAATCGAGCGCCATGAGCGTGCCCGGTGGCCACCAGTCCGCCTGCGCATTGGCAAGCGGGCTGGCGAGCGGGCGGGTTGGGGCGCGGGCTGTGGGATGGTTGGTGGCAATGGTGTTCATGCCTGTGTACCGCCTATATGCCCGCCGCCACATCAGGCGATGACGCGCCCGACAAAGTTGCCCGCAGCTTGCACAGGCCGATACGGAAATTGCCGGCCCCGGCCGCCGCGAAGGTCACGTCCGGACCAACGTCGATCCAGTTGCCGCCACCGTCAAAGCTTGCCTGCAGCTTGAGCGTGCCGCCGCCGAACGTACCGTGGGCAAAGAACGTCCCCTCACCACCGTGCCATGCTACCGCGTCGCTGGTGCCGTTGGTGGTGCGGCTTGAAAAGAACAGCGCCATGACGGTGCCTCCTTGTGGTTTGAGGTGAGGTCAGACGGGGCGCGCGTGGGCGTGGCCAAGCAGGACGATGGCGGCAAGCGGAATGCCGTTTGAATGTGTGCCAGTAAAATCGGCGACCACGCGGCTATAGCGCCTGCCGCCAATATAGCCGATGCGATAGACGGCTTCGTCTTCGGCAGCGTCTTCGATGGTGGCGAAGATGCCGTCGGTGACGGTTGCGCCGATCACGTCAGGCGTGGTCACGGTGTCCCAGGCGCTGTTGTCGTGGGAGTGTTCGAGCTTCAGGTCGATCTTGACCGAGCCTGAAAGTGTGTCGCCGGATTGGCCGGTGATGACGGCGTGTTCGACGCTTTCAAAGCCACGCCGGTCAACAGCCTCGCCTGTGGCGTCAGCAGTGGTGACGGCGGGCACAAGGGTGTGCCGCACCGCCACCTGATTATGCAGGTCGCGCATGTGTTCTGATTTCCGTGATTATGAAGGAAGAGGGATTAGGAGGCGGCAAACTTCAGGAGTTTGATCGCCTCGAAATTCTGCACGCCGCCGCCGACACGCTTGGTGGTGTAGAACAGGACGTAAGGTTTGCGGGTGTAAGGATCACGCAGGGTGCGCACCCCCAGCCGGTCCACCACCAGATAGCCACGGCGGAAATCGCCGAACGCAATGGCATTGGCGTTGGACGCGATGTCGGGCATGTCCTCGGCTTCGGTGATGGCGAAGTTGAGCAGCGTTGCGGGCTGGCCCGCAGCCATGCCCGGCTGCCAGAGATAATTGCCGTCGCCATCCTTGAATTTGCGGATTTCACCCTGGGTATTGCGGTTCATCACCCAATGGGCATTGGCGCGGTAGCCGGACTTGAGGGAATAGACGAGATCGACCAACGCATCATTCGGGTTGGAGGATGCGAAAGCACCATCGGCACCCGACGGCAAGTAGCCGAGCTTGCCCCATTGCCAGCTGGTATCCGCGACACTGTCATAAGCGAGAAAGCCCCGCGGCTTGCGGATGCCGTCGCCGGTGACGAAGGCTGAGCCTTCCTGCTCGGCGAAGGCGATCTGCACTTCGGACGCAAGCCACTCCTCGATGTTGACGGCGCTGTCATCCAGCAAGGACTGGGTGGCGGCAGGCATGGCGTAGAGTTCCATGGTCGGGAACTCGAGTTCGGAGAGCACGGGGGCTGCAGTCTCGGGGCGGGTTTCTTCCTCGCCGACCCAGCCGGCAATGGCGCCGGTGGTGGCGATGGGCTTTTTGAGGGATGCGCCGGAGACCTGCCGCACATCAGCGATGGCGCGGATGGGAGACGCTTCGGACAGGACGCGGCCGATCTCGCTTTCGGTTTCGCTGGGGACGAGATAGCCGCCGTCGGGATCGGACTGGCGCGACAGGGCCTTCACTTCAAGGGCGCGCAGATCAAATGCATCGCCCTTGCGCATATAGCCTTCCCAGGCGCGCTTGTGCTCAAGCGCCGAGTGGGACAGGGCCGCACCGGGGATGCCCGCGCGACCGGGGCGGCGGGCCTTGAGGGATAGATCATCCATGCGGCGCTTTTGCTCGTCCATCGCGTCATTGATACGCGCGACCTTGTCGGCGGTGACAACGTCTGACGACATGCGCTTTTCGATCTGGCCGAGGCGGTCATCATTGGCGTCCTTGAACTGCTCAAAGGCTGTGAGGAACTCGCCGAAGGCATCGCGCAGTTCGGACGACTGGGAATCCCACTGAGCACCGGGATGGGAAGCGGTCTCGGCCTTGTGTTCGAGAATGTGCGGGGCGGCGGGATGGGCCGCCTTGGTTTCAAGCGTCATACGTCTTTGGCTCCTTTGCCGGTTCATTCGGGGGACGCGAGGGCGGCACTGGCGCGGCGCATGGCGCGCGCGAGGGCGGCTGACTGTGGCTGTGAGAAGGCGGGCGGCGGCTCAGCCTTGATCTGGGTGACGCGGGCCGCGTCCAACATCGGGAACGTCACCAGCGAGATTTCCCACAGGTCGATTTCGTGCAGCATCCGGCCACCGCCGGGGCGGCGGGCGGCGGTGATGGCGTGAAAGCCGATCGAGAGGCCGGTCAGTGCGCCTGCCTTGAGCAATGCATGGGCTTCGCGGCCTGCGTGGCTTTCAAGCGCGAGCTGGCCTTCAGCCCACAGGCCATGTTGGTCTTCGTGCAGGTCAGCCCAGACGCCGATGGGGCGGGCGGGCTCGTGCTGATACAAAAGCGCGATGCGTGCCCTGCCCCGCCGCTGCAGGGCTCGGGCGAAGGCACCGGGGGACACGATGTCGCCCTGGTCATCCGCCTTGCCGAATACGGAGGCGTATCCGGCGAAGCGGCCTGCGCCTGTATCCTGCACGGGATCGAGCGACAGCGGACCGGCGCGCTCCCCCACACACAGGGATGCGCCGGCGCGCTTTGTTAAAAGCGGTCGGGTCATTCAGTTTCCAAATTTTGGAGAGGCCGCTTGGATCGTCCGGTCACGCCCGACGATGGCGGGTGTTTAGTTTTCGCTCAGCCGGTCAAGCTTGGTCTCGATGCGATCCACGGATTGCCGCAGATAGCGCATCTGTTCTTCAACGCGCGCCGTCCGCTCGCCGATCATCGCCCCCGCCGTCACTTCACGCTCCAGATAGTCGATGCGCTGCATGGCGGCACCGGCCCACAGAAGCGCACCTGCGGTTTGCAATGACATGGCGGCGATCAGCGCGATGGGAACACGCTTGTCGAGGTGCCAGCCGATGGCGTCACTCATCAATCGTTGTCCGAATTTCCGTCTAGGTTTTCGCCGTTGTCGTCTACCGAGAACCAGGGCGACATAATACCAAGTCGACGATCCAAGTACCCAACCAGCGAAGGGGTTAGGTATTCGTCTTGGCTAACTCCGGGAACGACAACTGAAGGTCCCCCGGGTTTGGATATTTTCGTAACCGTATGAGGTTTACCGCTTGCATCACTGGCAATCCCGCTCTGGGCCCGGAATCCATGTTCCTTATTTGCCCAAAGCAGGTATTTGCCGAATGTAGGATGTCCCCCAAACGGGTGAGCCATTAGGCGGCCATCCCAACTTCATAAGATGAGTTTGTGAGATTTTTTGGAAGGAAGTTTCCCGAGCGCCGCTCCCACAGATCAAAGTAGTGGCGAGGAGCCTCTGGTACCCGCTGGAGCCCACCAGACTCGTCATCTTCCAAACGCATGGCAACCTCAAAACGACCGTAAAGATCGTCTAAGGTAGCTGCCTGCACACAAATATCATGCTCCAGCCCCTGAGCAATCCATGCGTCACCATCTTTGTAGACAATGACGCGCATTTTTTTCGCGCTCATAATTCAGTCTCCTTGGGACGGGTTAAGTCCGATCGCTTCATATAGTGCACCTTTCTGATATGCAACACGAGAGCGATTTAAAATGGGGTTACCAAATCTGAAAATTGGCAGAAATTTGGCACTTTTTGTTCTATTTTGGCGGCATACATTACCGAAAGGAAGCTAATCGCTATACCCTACAGCGCGCCGCTTCTCATCATCACTCAGAAAATCTGCTGCCCCGATGCGCCCCCACAGGGCCTCGCGGTCGGCATTGAGCGCTTCCAGTGCGTCGGGGTCGTACCAGATGCGGAGGTTGTTGCCGTAGCGGGGGGCTAGCCAATTCGTGACTGCGTGGCAGTAGCGGGCGACCAAGGGCAGCACGGTTTCGCGCCAGAAGGCGCGATTGGCTTCGGTGTAGTTGGCGTAGGTGTTGTCGCCGGGAATCCCTAAGAGCATTGGCGGGATGCCGAAGGCCAGGGCGATTTCGCGGGAGGCTGTGTTTTTGGCTTCGATGAAATCCATGTCTTTGGGGCTTAGGGCCATCGACTTCCAGTCGAGGCCGCCTTCCAGCAATAGCGGGCGGCCTGCATTGTCTGTTCCCTGATAGTTTTGTTCCAGCTCGTCCTTGAGGCGGGCGAATTGTTCGTCGGTCAGGTGGTCGGCACCTTCTGTGCCTGCATAAACGAGCGCGCCTGAGGGGCGGGCTGCGTTATCCAGCAGCGCCTTGTTCCAGGCACCCGCCGCATTGTGGATGTCGATGGCGAAGGCGGCGGCTTCCAACGGGCTCATGCCGTAATGGTCATCGGTCGGGTGGAACAGTTTGAGGTGCAGGATGGGGCCGCGCATCGGGCCTTCATCGGGCACCGGGAATGTGACTGTTTCGCCGCCGGACGCATATTCAAAAGCTTCGGGCCAGCCTTGCGGGCCGGGGACGACTTTCATGCGGTCCGGGCGCAGGGCGTATAGCTCGCGCGGGGTGCCCTCCACGTCCACGACTTCCATATAGGCGTTGCCGGCGGTTTGCAGGTGGGCGAAGAACGAACAGCGCACGTCGCTGCCCTCCTCCATCGGGTTGGGGCGCGCCAGCAAATCCAGCAGCGGATGCTCTTCGAGTTCGGCATTGCCCTGATACATCAGCAGCGGCACGGCGGCGGCGCTTTCGGCGATGCGGCGGACGGCGCGATAGACGATGGCGTTCTTCTCAACACCTTCGCGGGCGAGGGCCGCGTAATCGCGCGGGGTCCAGCGCGGGCGGCCCTGCAAATGGAGCGCAACGACGGGGCCGGTGCGAGAGGCTTTTGTGTCGGGCACGCGTGTCCGGCGGGAAAGCCAGTTGAAAAGCGGCATGGGGGCTTTCTGGTTGGGGGGTCCCGTGGACCCTCCGGTCAAGCCGGAGGGAGAGCGGAATTAAATTCAAGACGGGAAACGTCAGACGCGGGCATAAATCAGAGACGGCGAATGCTTGGGTCGGCGTTCGATGGGCCCAGCATCAGGTGAGTGAGTGCCCAGACGAGGGCGTCGAGCCTGTCGGGGGAGCCGGATGCGCTAGGGGCGGACGGGTCGAACTCGCAGAGCTGGTCTTCCAGGCGGGCAAGGATGCCGATGTGGTGGATGCGGCCCTGCTCGTAGAGGGCAGCGACGGGTTCGGCGCGGATGGCTTTGCCGCGGGTGGCGCGGACGAGTGTGACGGGCAGGCTTTGATCGACCTGGCGGATGACGGCTTCGACCATTTCGCCGCCCTGATTGGCTTCGGCGACGATGCGGTCTGCTTCATAGGCGTGATAGGCGTCGGCGACACGGCGCGCCCACCTCGCGGGGCTGAGGCCACCGGCGGAGCGGTCCGCGAGAATATAGGCTTCGCCATCCCCTCCCCTACCCGCGACGACGATGCCACATTCATCCGCGTGCTGACTTGATGTGGCGGGTGGGTCCACTGCGACGACGATGCGGCGTAATTGTGGCGGCGACGCCATGCGCGCCTTGTCGATCATCGGGCGTTGCCACAAGGCGCGCGGATTATCTTCCAGCAGCTCGGCGTCCAGCTCCTGACGGCCAAGGCGGGTGCCTTCATAGCGGCGGACAATGGCCGACAAAAATCCCGGTGCCAGATTGGCGGCGTTGGCACGGGTGGCGGCGCGGCTGACGCAGGTTGCGGGGTCCAGCATCAGCCGCTTCAGGGCGGGTACCGGGCGCGGCGTGGTGGTGATGACCTGACGCGGCATCTCCCCCAGCCGCAGGCCGAATTGCAGCATGTCCCATGTCTCTTCCATATGGCGCCACTTGGCGAATTCATCGCCCCAGGCCGCATGGGCCTGATGGCCGCGCAGGGCTTCGGGGTCTTCCGACGAGAAAGCCAAGGCAACAGCGCCCGAGGGCCATTCGACCCGGCGCTTGGATGCAATCCAGTTTGGCCGCTCGCGTGGTGGGGCGATGGCCAGGAGCCCGGATGGGCCTTCGACCATCACGTCGCGCACGTCTGCCAGTGTCTCGCCCACCAGCGCGATGCGGATGGGGTCGCGCGCCTGCTGCCTTATCCATTCAGCACCGGCGCGGGTTTTGCCTGCACCGCGGCCACCAAGAATAAGCCATGCTGTCCAGTCCGTGTCCGGGGGCGGCGGCAGTTGGTCGTCGCGTGCCCACACGTCCCATGCATAAAAGAGCGCCTCAGCTTCCCTGCTGGTGAGGCTCTGAAAGAAGTGCGTCTGCTGTTCGCTTGTTGCCGAGGCGAGCCACCCGCTCAGCGATCGCTGCAACGATGCGGTCATGGTCGGCGGCGGTTTCCTTATTGGCCGGGTTCTTGTCTTCAAGCCGGGTGGCGAGCGCCATCAGCTTGTCGAGCACCTGGGCAAGCGCGCCCAAGACCTTGGCCTCGCGTTCGCGGTCATCATCGGTGCGGTCCGGGTTCTGCACAGCCTGCTCAAGCTCGTTGATATGCTTGTTGAGCGTGCCCGACAGGCGGGCGAGCATGGCAAGCGACGGATCATCGGACTTTGCGGCCGCGTCATAAACCTCGCCGCGCACGGGAAGGCGCATGCGGCGCGGCGGCCAACCCTCCCGGCGCGCACGCCGGTAGAGCCGGTTCTGCGTAATGGAGAACAGGGCGGTGATCTCACTGACCGTGAGATCGCTGTCCCGATAGGCCGACTCGATGCCGGGCCAGTCTGGGGTCATGGTTTCTTTGTGGGCTGTTTGGAGGCTGATTAATGGGAGCCGGTGCGGCGTGACCCAATTCTTCAGCGTGGAGATACCCTACCTCAGGACCGTTGCGGTGTCCAGATATATTTTACGTATTTCGTACTTTTTCTTTTTGGCGCTCAATCCTCGCCGTCTTCCCAGATGGCGAGATAGTCCTCCCATTCGTCTTCCGGGATGCCTTCTTCGCTGATGACCTTATCGCGGACGGACATGCCATAGGTGTGGACACTCTCAGGATCGCCGGAAACCAGCGGGTGCCAGACCGCCAGGCCCCTGCCCTCGGCCAGGCGGCGATAGGCGCAGGAGGTGGGCATCCATTTGATGGCACCGACATTACCGGGGGTGAGCTTGATGCAGGTGGGGACGCGTTTTGTACGGTTTTGGTAATCGGTGCACTGGCATTTTTGCTGGTCGAGCAGGTGGCAGACGAGGTTTGTGCTCTCGATTTCGCCGGTATCTTCGTCTTCCAGCTTGATCAGGCAGCAGCGTGCGCAGCCGTCGCACAGGCTTTCCCACTCTGCCGGGGTCATGTCGGCGAGTTTTTTGCGCTCCCAGAAGGGGCTTGTGTCTGCCGGGGTATTAATGTCGCTGGTGGTCATATTTAACCTTGATGTGAGCCGGTTTACCTCACTGGGGGGATCAGCTTGGCGGGGTGGGCCGGCTGGCCTAGGGTCGCGGAAAGTGCCCGCACCACATTGCATATTGGTGCGCGGGGTATCGGGCGGCAGGTTTAGCGGTGGAGCGGCGCCTGATGCAAGCGGGTGGGGCAGGACGTGACGGCGCTGGGGGCCGGATCAAGCGGCGATGGGGTTAAAGCAAAAATTATACGGCGCCTGGCCTCCTGAAGTTCAGGGGCACAATGGCCGTTTTCTGACGCCCGCCGGCATCAATCCCGATGCTGCGGGCACAGACAAGGATCTGACGCCTGATCCGCGGTTCAGCGGGCGGCTGGGGGGCAGCTTCCGGCTGATGATCTATTCGTCGGCGGTGACGCTGCTGGCGCTTTTGCTGCTGCCGATTGCGCTGGGGCTGCCGGCCAAGTTTGACCCATGGGCGGTGTCGTCGATTGCCTCGGGCACGGTGAATGTCACCTTTGTGGATGCGCGCGGCAATCTGCTGGCGCATCGTGGCTACCGGCAGGAAGAAAATGTGCCGCTGGCTGAAATGCCGGCCTATCTGGTGCAGGCGGTGCTGGCGATGGAAGACAAGCGCTTCTACCGGCATTGGGGCGTGGATTTTCTCGGCGTGCTGCGCGCGGCGCGGGCGAATATCGTCGCCAACCGGATTGTGGAAGGCGGCAGCACCATCACCCAGCAACTGGCGCGCAATCTCTATCTTGATCCGTCGCGGGATTTCGGCCGCAAGGCGCAGGAAGCGCTCCTGGCGTTCTGGCTGGAGCGGCAGCTGGACAAGGACCAGATCCTCGAACTGTACCTCAACCGGATTTATCTGGGGGCCGGGGCGTATGGGGTTGAAGCGGCGTCGCAGGTGTATTTTTCCAAGAGCGTTCGCGATCTGACATTGGCGGAGGCAGCCCTGATTGCGGGACTGCCGAAGGCGCCGTCGCAATTGTCGCCGGTCAATGATCTGGCGCGGGCGCAGGCGCGCGCGACGCTGGTGCTGGACCGGCTGGAGGCAACGGGGCAGGTCTCCGCCGCCGAGATTGATGCGGCGCGGGCGGTGACGATTGATCTGGAGCTTCAGGACCGGGCGCGCGATATGCGGGCGGCGTATTTCATCGACTGGGTTTATTCGCGACTGCCGCTGTGGATAAACGGGCAACCGCGCGAACTGGTGGTCGAGACGACGATTGACCTTGAAATGCAGAACCTGGCGCAGGATGCGCTGGTGGCGACGCTGGATCAACTGCCGCGCGGCATCGAGATTGATCAGGGCGCGGTGGTTGCGCTGGATCATTCAGGTGCCGTCAAGGCGATGGTCGGCGGGCGGGATTATCTTGAGAGCCAGTTCAACCGCGCGACGCAGGCGGTGCGGCAGCCGGGCTCGGCGTTCAAACCGCTGGTTTATATGGCCGCCCTGCAGAACGGCTACACGCCCTATTCCGGTGTGGTGGACAAGCCGATCACCATTGACGGGTGGAAGCCACTGAATGCCAACCGGCGCTATAGCGGCTGGATGTATATGCAAAATGCGATTGCCTATTCCGTCAACACGATATCGGTGCGCGTGGCGCGTGATGTCGGGCTCGACAAGGTGGCGGCCTATGCCAGAGCGTCGGGCATTTCAACGCCGATGCCCGAGCACCCGTCGCTGGCGCTGGGCGCGATGGGGACGCGGCTGGTTGATCTGACCGGTGCCTATGTGCCGTTTGCCAATGGCGGGTTTGAGTCTCACCCCTATGGCATTGCGCGCATTCTGACCGTGGACGGCGATGTCCTGTATGAGCATGCGCGCCGCGTGGTGGGCGCGATGCCGCCGCCCTATATGGAAAATAGTCAGGGTAAGGAGAGATCCCTGAACGACAAAGACGCTGTGACCGTCCCCATCTATGCCACGGTTGCGTCGGGCCAGGACGCAAAAACGATGACTGCGATGCTGAAGCGGGTGATCAATATCGGCACCGGCAAGCGCGCAACGCTTGGCGGACGGGAAGCTGCGGGTAAGACGGGCACCACCAATAACAATCGCGATGCGGTGTTTGTCGGATATACGGCTGAGCTTGTAGCGGGGGTCTGGTTGGGCAACGACAATTACGACGCCATGGGCAAGGTCTATGGCGGGACGCTGCCGGCAAAGACATGGCAGCGCTTCATGCTCGCGGCCCATGAGGGCAAGCCGAACCGGCGCATCTACAAGCGCTACTGGGTGGCGCCGCATCCCTCGCAACTACCTGATGAGGAAGAAGAGCCTGAGATTGCGGAAGGGGAAAAGGCAGCCCCCCGGATTGCCTTGAAAGAGTTTCTCAACGGTCTTGCCGCCTCCCTCACAGCGGCCGAACCACTGGAGCCGACCACCACCAATGTCGCGCGCTCGTCGAAACGGCGGCGGATGGACCGCAGCGTCTTTCGATCCCGCGACGACTGAGTTAACCGTGGCGGCACGTGATGCTGGTGTGCGGTGAAACCGCGTGCATAATTCGCGACGATTCCATCACCGCGTCCAAGAGGCACCGCCGCACCATGTCCGGGTTTTCCAAATTGCTGAAAATTCTGGGCGTGATCGTGTTTGCGGTCGTTGTCGGCGCCGGGTCTGCGTGGTGGGCCATCCTTGGGTCGGTCAAGGTGTCAGGCGTTCAGAATGGTGCCTGGCATACGTCCACCGCCATCGGCTCCACAGCGTCCGGGCCTTATATGCGCGCGCAGATTGCACTCACCGGGCTGCTGGCGCTCAACAAATCCGAAGCGATCTATTTTCTGGCGTCGGAAGATGATGAGGGACGCCCGCTGACAGGCGCCTGCGACTATGAGGTGACCGGCCGCAACTTTGCCGCGCGCTGGTGGAGCATTACCGCTTACGGCAGCGACCACTACCTGATCCCCAATGATGCGGATCTTTATTCCTACAATGTGGCGTCGCTGGGCATCCGCTTTGCGCCCATTTCCAAATGGCGGATCAATGTCTCGGTTCAGGAGCAGGCGAGCAACTGGCTGCCGGTGGCCACTGACGACGCGTTCTCGCTCACTTTGCGGCTTTACAATCCCTCGGCGCAGATCGTCACCGATCCCGCCGCCGTCGGGTTGCCTGCGATCAAGCGGCTGTCCTGCCGCGCGACGACGGGCACCGGGGCGACGCCCGGTCTGACTACCGATCAGGAGGCCGCATCATGAAGACCTGGCCCCTGTGGATTGCCGCAGCCATCATCAGCGCATTCATTGTGCATATCGTAGCCGTGCTGCTGGTGCCGCCGGTGGTGATGACTGTTGCGATGGCGCGCATGGCGGATGCCGGCGCGGATCAGGCCATCGTGCATATGCCGCCGCCCACTGCGGCATCCCGCAGCGTCGTGCGGCCCAGCCCCGACCTTGCCTATTCGGTTTGCCTGTTCGACCTGTCCAAAGGCCCGCTGCTGGTAAAGGCCAAGGTTCCCGAGACCTATTGGTCGGTGTCGGCCTTCGCGCATAACACCGACAACTTCTTTGTGGTCAATGACCAGCAGATTACCGGTGATACGCTGGAATTCATTATCCGCCGCGAAGAAGACGAGCTGGCGGGCTATAGCGGCGTGCCGGTGTCATTTGCCCCCAGCGACCGGGGGATCGTGTTGATGCGGATGCTGGTGACGGACCGCGAGCAGTATCTGGAAATGGACCCTGTCCGCCGCCAGGCGACCTGCGAGACGCTTTCCAAATAGCAGGCCGCCGCGTCACCGGTCTGCCCGCCCCTTTTACGTGCAGCACATCCACTTGCAGCACATCGGCGCAGACATGCTAGATTTCCGGCTGTGATTTCTGGCCGGGGATGGGAACGACCATATGGGGCGACTGGGACTGATTGGCGCGGGGCTGGCCGCGATTGTGATGCTAGCCCTGGGCATCTGGCTGTCGCAGCCGCGTCCAGACGATCTGGATGAGGGCACCCAGCGCATTACCTTCGCTACCGATTGGAAGGCGCAGGCGGAGCATGGCGGCTTCTATCAGGCCGTTGCCAAGGGCTTTTACACTTCGCGCGGGCTTGAAGTGGCCATTCTGCCCGGCGGGCCGGGCGTCAATGTTCCCCAGCTGATGGCGGGCGGTGCCGTTGATTTTGGCATGGGGTCCAACAGCTTTATTCCACTGCGCATGGTTGAAGCGGGTGTTCCCGCACGCGCGGTGATGGCGGTATTTCAAAAAGACCCGCAGGTGCTGATTGCGCATCCGCGTGACGACGTAAAGTCGATTGCCGACATGAAGGGCAAGCCCATCATGATTTCTGACGCAACCATCAGCGCCTTTTGGGTTTGGCTGCGGGCGCGGTTTGATTTTTCAGACTCACAAATTCGTAAGTACACGTACAATCTGGCACCGTTTCTGGTCGACAAGGATGCGATCCAGCAAGGCTATGTGACGTCTGAGCCGTATCTGATTGAAAAGGAACTCGGCGTGCCGCCGCAGGTCTTCCTGCTGGCGGACAATGGCTATCCCGGTTACGCAACCATGGTGATGGCTCCCGATGCGTGGATTGAGGAAAGCCCGGAGGTGATCCAGGCCTTTGTAGATGGCACGATCGAGGGCTGGTACGACTATCTCTACGGTGATCCGGCACCGGCGAATGCGCTTATCCTGCAGGACAATCCGGAAATCTCGCTGGATGTGCTGATGCAGGCGCGCTCGAAGATGCTCTCCTATCAGCTGGCGACCGGTGGAGATGCCGTAACGCTTGGGATTGGCGCCATGACCGAGGACCGGTGGCGCGCCTTCTATGAGGTCATGTCGCAAAACGGCGTCTATGAAGATGATCTCGACTGGCGCGCTGCTTTCACGACCGAGTTCGTCAATCATGGACCGATGCAGATGCCCCACGCGCAACGCGCGCCCGGCAATTGAGTCCGCAGGTGGCCGACACCCTCCTTACGCTGAGCAATGTGCGCCGCCGGTTTGAGGACGGCACGCAGGCGCTGGCGGGTATTGATGCGGCCATCGCGGATGGAAGCTTTGTATCTTTGGTGGGGCCATCGGGGTGCGGCAAAAGCACATTGCTACGGCTGATCGCCGGTCTTGATGCGCCGGATGGCGGACATATCAAATGGGCGGATGGCCAGCCGGATCTGTTCGGCTTTGTGTTTCAGGACGCAACGCTGATGCCCTGGGCAACGGTGTTTGACAATGTGTGGCTGCCGTTGCGGCTGCGTGGCGTCACCCGCGAAGATGCGGCCCCGCAGGTGCGCGAAGCACTGGAGCTTGTGGGGCTGGACAACCGCATGGATGCCCATCCACACGCCCTGTCAGGCGGCATGCGCATGCGGGTATCAATCGCCCGTGCGCTGGCGCTGAAGCCGCGGGTATTGCTGATGGATGAGCCATTTGCGGCGCTGGACGAAATTACCCGGGCACGGCTCAATGACGACATCAATCATCTATGGGCTGAGCACAAATGGACCGTGCTCTATGTAACCCACAGCGTTTATGAGGCCGCGTATCTTTCCACCCGCGTGCTGGTGATGCCCGGACGCCCGGGGGCATTTGTGGCGGATATGAACATCGACGCATCGGCGGCGCGCGGCGACGCATGGCGGGCAAGCGGTGATTTCGCCAGGGTGTCGGCGGCCATCACTGCGCAGTTGCGCGGCGCGGCGCAGGTGGCGGAGCCCGCCGCATGACCGTGCTTGAGAGCCCGCTCGCCCGCTGGCTGGCGCCAGTCATGTTCGGGCTTTTGTTTCTCACCGCATGGGAAGTGCTGGTAGCGTGGCTGGAGGTGCCCGCCTATGTGCTGCCGGGACCGATTGCCATTGCCGACGCGCTGGTCAACGGCTTTGGGTCGCTGATGGGATCGCTTTGGGTGACGCTGCGCATCACGCTCATTGCGTTCGTGATTGCGCTGGTGATCGGCACCGGCTTTGCCATCATCTTCACGGAGAGCCGGCTCGCCGCGCGCGCGCTTTATCCTTATGCGGTTGCCCTGCAGGTGACGCCCATCGTGGCCATCGCGCCGCTTATTCTCATCTGGGTCGGTCTCGACAATGCGGAAGTAGCCGTCACCATTCTGGCGGTCGTGGCGGCGTTCTTTCCGGTGCTGGCCAATATGACGGCGGGACTACAGGCCGCAGACAAGAACCTGCTGGATCTGTTCCGGCTCTATGGCGCAAGCCGGTGGCAGATCATCACCGGGGTCAGGCTGCCAAGCGCCCTGCCCTATCTGCTCTCCGCCATGAAGATTTCTGCCGGGCTGGCGCTGATCGGAACCGTAGTGGCGGAGTTCGTGGCGGGGTCGGGCACATCAACCGGGTTGGCGTGGCGAATTATTGAAGCGGGTAACCGGTTGCAGATCGCGCGCATGTTCGCAGCGCTGTTTTTACTCTCGGCGCTGGGGATCACGCTATTTTTTGTCCTGTCGGCACTGGAGACCCTGTTGCTGCGAAACTGGCACGAAAGCGCCGAAAATCGTCGCAAAACACATTAATACACCCGAAAATTGTATATCATATATTTGTACACCGGGATTGACGGATAATTGCGCCTTCCCCATGTTCCGGTTAGACGTGGCCCTCGCTTTTTCAGGCGGCGCCCCCGGGTGGACATTTTGACGAGATTTTGCGGCAGGCATGGCTCAACACATCAATAAAAAAGCACGGTTTCACTCTGTCACAGCCAACCGGCTGCTAGACGGGGAACCGGTCTATCTCACCAAGAGCAATGAATGGTCCGAGAAGCTGACTGACTCGGCCATTGCCGACGGCAAGGACGAAGGCGCCAAGCTTCTGGTGATGGCCGCGCAGGCAGTCGCCGACCAGCATATTGTGAACCCCTATTTGTTCGATGTGGATGTGGATGACGGCGCAGCGGCACCGATCAGCGTGCGCGAACAAATTCGCGCTGCCGGGCCGACTGTGCGGCGGGATCTGGGCAAGCAGGCCTCTTAGCGACATGAAATTTGCCTGCACTGCGCAGGCCACAACGTAGAGACACGATATGTATCGTTACGATGAATTCGACCACACCATGGTCAAAGAGCGCGTGGCCGAGTTTGCCGGCCAGGTGCGGCGGCGGCTGGCTGGCGAGCTGACGGAAGACGAGTTCAAGCCGCTGCGGCTGATGAACGGGCTCTATCTGCAATTGCACGCCTACATGCTGCGCGTTGCGGTGCCCTACGGCACGCTTTCAAGCAAGCAGATGCGCATGCTGGCGCATGTGGCGCGCAAATATGACAAGGGCTATGGCCACTTCACCACGCGGCAAAACATCCAGTATCACTGGCCGAAGCTGACGGACGTGCCGGCCATTCTGGAAGAGCTTGCAACGGTTGAAATGCATGCAATCCAGACATCGGGCAATTGCATCCGTAACGTGACCGCAGACCAGTATGCAGGTGTCGCGGCCGGCGAAATTGACGACCCGCGTATCTGGTCGGAGATTTTGCGCCAGTGGTCCACCTTCCATCCCGAATACACTTTCCTGCCGCGCAAATTCAAATTTGCGGTGACCGGCCACGCCAATGACCGTGCGGCCATCAAGGTGCATGATGTGGGTATCGTCATTGTTGAAGGTGACGATGGCAAACCGGCCTTCGATGTCTATGCCGGCGGTGGCCAGGGCCGCACGCCGATGATCGCGCATCTTGTGGGCTCGAAAATCCCCGCACGTGACCTGCTGCATTTCAGCGACGCGATCATGCGCGTCTACAACATGCATGGGCGGCGGGACAATCTGTTCAAGGCACGCATCAAGATCCTCGTGCATGCGCTGGGGCCCGAGGAGTTTGCGCGTCAGGTGAAGGAAGAATTTGCCAAGGGTGGTGCGGGCGAAGACCTGAAACTGCCCGAGGGCGAAATTGAGCGTATTCGCGCCTATTTCGCGCCGCCTGCCTATGAAACGCTGCCGGACAATGATGCGGGCTATACGCAGGCACTGGTTGACAACAAGGCGTTTGCGCTATGGGCGCGGACGAACCTGGCCGAGCATAAAGTGCCCGGCTATGCGATCGTCAATGTGTCCCTGAAGCCGATTGGCGGTACCGCCGGGGACGCCAGCGATGCGCAGATGGACGTCGTGGCGGATCTCGCGGAAACCTACAGCTTTGACGAAATCCGCGTGACCCATGAGCAGAACCTTGTGCTGCCGAACGTGAAGAAGGCCGACCTGTTTGAAGTTTGGCAGCGGCTTGCCGCAGCTGATCTGGCGACGCCGAATATCGGGCTGATCTCGGACATGATCGTGTGCCCGGGGCTGGACTATTGCGACCTTGCCAATGCCCGGTCGATCTCCATCGGGCAGATGATTTCCCAACGCTTCGCCGACCTTGACCGCGAACATGATATCGGCGAGCTGCGGGTCAAGATTTCAGGCTGCATCAATGCCTGCGGCCACCACCATGTGGGGCATATCGGCATTCTCGGCGTCGACAAGAAGGGCGTTGAGAATTACCAGGTGTCGCTTGGCGGCTCCGCCGATGAGAATGCTGCGGTCGGCGATATTGTAGGGCCTGCCTTTACCGAAGACAAAATAGTCTGGGCGATTGAAACCATCGTCGAGACCTATCTTGACCGGCGCCAGGACGGCGAAAGATTCATCGATACCTACCGGCGCATCGGCGTCGATCCCTTCAAGGAGACGCTTTATGCCACTGCTTAAGAACGGGGTCGCAGTTGCCGATGACCAGTGGGTGCGCGTCGAGGACGATGCGGCCTTGCCGGAAGACTGCCACGCGCTTGTCAGCATGACGCGCTGGCTGAAGGACCGCGACACGCTGCTGACGCGCAACAAGCCGATCGGCGTGGCGCTGGCGGCGGGCGACAATCCCGACGAGATCATGGGCGACCTTGACCGGTTCGGGCTGATTGCCGTGGACTTTCCGGTGTTCAAGGATGGGCGCGGATTTTCCTATGGTCGGCTGATCCGCCATCGCGGCAAGTTTGAAGGTGAGTTGCGGGCGACCGGCGGCATGCTCGTGGACCAGCTTCATTATCTCGTCCGCTGCGGCTTTGACGCGGTGGAGGGCGACAAGCGGATTACCGAAGCCGCATGGGCCGAGGCGCTGTCGCGGTTCTCCAACGTCTACCAGCCGACCGGTGACGGGCGCCAGACCGTGATGCAAAAGCGGCATGCGGGCTAAGCGCTGCTGTAGCGGGCCCGATTGCGGGGTTTAGCGCTGCGCGTGTGCGTGGGCTAAGCTTTGCCCATGAGCCAAAGTGTCTCCCCTTCTCCCTCTTCAGTCATGACCCGGCTGCGCGACAGGCTGGCCTATGGGCTGCTGCTGGCAGCGCTGGGGCTGTTTGTCGCCGGGGTGACGCTGCCGGCCTTCACCGTCAGCTCGCTTTGGGTTTTTGAACGCACCTATTCCATTGTCGGTGGCATCCGCGATATGGCGCTGCGTGGCGACTGGCTGCTGGCGGGGTTTGTCGGCGGGGTGTCGGTGGTTCTGCCGATCGGTAAAATACTCGTCGGACTGGCCGCCTTGTCGCGGCTGACGTCGCCGGGTCCACGCATGGCGCGCACGCTGCGGATTCTGTCGGCGCTGTCGCGCTGGTCGATGGCGGATGTATTGGTGCTGGCGCTGCTGGTCGTCATTCTCAATGGCCAGTTGCTGACCACCGCCGACGTTCATTCAGGTATCGCGCTGTTTGCGCTGGGCGTTGCCGCCTCGGCGCTGGGGCTGGCACTTGTTGAGAAACGCCCCTAAAGAAAACGCCCGGCTGCGGGGGGGCAACCGGGCGTTAGCCTGATCAGGCTCTTTGACTCGCGTGTTATGCAGCGCGGCCAAAGGCTTCGTTTACATTGGTCTCAACGCGTGTGCGAACCTGCTTCACGCGCTTGATGACCGGCTGGCTGGCTTCCTTCACTGCCTTTGTGGCAATGGTGCCAACCTTCTCGGCGCCCTGACGGGTGCGCTTGAGAGCGGCGGTTGCGTATTTGCGCTGCGCATCAATGGCGGTGTTCAGATCCTTGGCATCAACCGTCGCGCGGAATGCCTTGAAGCCGTCGACCACATTGGCTTCAACCGTGTCGATCACGGTGTGAGCAGCAACGCGGATGGGGCTCTTGGCTGCAGTCTTGCGAGCAGCCGAACGACGGGTGGTGGTCTTCTTTGCAGTCTTCTTAGCTACGGCCATGTCAAAATCTCCTTGGCGCGGCATTGGGAGAAGTGCCGCTATGATCGTCCCGGTTTTCAAATGTCTTTACGACCCTGATACGCAGGGAACTCGCGGGGCGAGGTCGGCGGCTTTTTCTGCCGCGACGTGATCTCGTCTTGTGCGATGCACCATATATGTGAAGACGCTGATGCAATGCAAGATATATTTTGTTGCGCTGCACCATTTTTGCGAAATTTCTCAGTTTTCTGCGGAAAATTTGTTCGATTAGCCGCGGTCAACCGCCAAAGCGGCCAAGGCTGAAATTGCTCGAATCGACAATTTCCGGCTTCGCATCGATCAGATCAGCCACAACGCGTGCGCTGCCACATGCCATTGTCCAGCCATATGTTCCGTGTCCGGTATTTAGCGAGAGGTTTTGCCACCGCCCTGCCCGACCGATCAGTGGCGCGCCGTCCGGGGTCATCGGACGCAGGCCGGTCCAGACGGATTCATTGGGCAGGCCGGAAACATCCGGGAACAGATCATTCAGTGCCTGCCGGACGGCTGCGACACGCGCCGGGTTGATGGTCAGGTCGTTGCCGGCGAGTTCCGCCATGCCGGCAATGCGCAGCCGGTCGCCAAGACGGCTGACAACGATACGGCGCTCTTCGTCGGTGATGCTTGTGGCGGGACCAATGTTGCGGCCGTCAAGTGCCACCGTGATTGAATAGCCCTTGATGGGATAGATCGGCAGGCGGACGCCAAGCGCCTTTGCCAGTGACACGCTTGCTACCCCAAGACACAGGACCGCGTGGTCACAGGCGACAATCTCCCTTGACGTCGTGACGGCGCGCACCCTGTCGCCGTCCGTATCAAAGCCGGTGACCGACGTATCGACCAAGAAACGCACACCGAGCGCGCTGGCTTTTTTGGCCAATAGCTCCGTGAACAGATGAGCGTCGCCGCTTTCGTCATCCATATAGTGGATCCCGCCGCGCACTTCGCCTGCCGCCACGGCGCCTGCCAGCGCCGGTTCTATCGCCAGACAATCTTCAGCGGTGAGAAAGCGCGCAGTGCCGCCAAGCGCATGCAGGTGCGGCAGCTTTTCGCGCAACTCGTCAAGATCGGCCTGCGACTTGGCGACCTTGAGAATGCCCTTTGTTTGCTGATTGTAGTTGAGCGACAGCCGCTCACGCAGGGACCGCAGTTCGGCAAGACTCAACTGGCCCAATGTCAGGTTGCGCGCGATCCCCTGACTGTGCGCCTTGGCAGTACACCGTCGCACAAATGCGGCCATCCACTTCCATTGGGCCGGATCTGTGCTGGGCACCCATCGCAGCGGCGCGTCGGCCCGCCCCAGCCACTTCAGCGCCTGCCACGGCACGCCGGGAGCCGCCCACGGGGCGCTGCCGGTGGCTGATATCTGGCCGCCATTGGCAAAGCTGGTTTCCAGCGCAACCCCCTGCGCGCGGTCAATGACGGTTACGTCATGCCCGCGTTCGGCAAGGTAATACGCTGTGGTAACGCCAACCACACCGGCACCAAGGACAGCTATTTTCATGACATTACAGTCCGGCTAACGTGACGCATTGCTGTGGGAAACAGCGCTTCATGTCTTTCTAGATATGGCGCTTTTGCCCGCGCGACAACCTGACAAGCCGCACATGAGCTGTGTGCAAACGAGAAGCCGAGCCAGCAAGGGGAACGAGCACCATGGCGCAGCATCCAAAATCCCATCTGTGGCCATTTGTTCCAACGGGCCGCGTGGTCGAAGTGGTGCGGGCAGAAGGTGTGTGGCTAGAGCTTGCCGACGGCACGCGCATTCTGGATGCGGCCGGTGGTGCCATTGCCGCCAGCATCGGGCATGGCCGCAAGGAAGTGGCGGCGGCGGCAGCCGATGCCATGTCCGACATGGGGTATATCGTACCGACCTTCCTGACACCGCAGCGCGAACGGCTGGTGGAACGGCTGACGCGGCACTGGCTTCCAAAGCACCTGACGCGCGTGCATTTTTCGAGCGGCGGCTCGGAGGCAGCGGATGCCGCGATCCGTCTGGCACGTATGCATCACATCGCAACAGACAATGAGAGCCGCTGGAAGATCATTGGGCGCGAGCCCTCCTATCATGGCGCGACAGCCCTGACGCTTGCAGCTGGTGGACATCATGCGCGGCAAAAGGGGTTTGAACCTTATTCGGCATCCTTCCCCAAGGTGCCCGCGCCCTACAGCTTGCGCAGCCCGCTTGGTCGCCACCATCCCGACGAAGATTTGCGTTGCGCCAAAGCCCTTGAGGAAACGATCTTGCGCGAAGGGCCTGAGACGGTTGCAGGCTTTTTGGTAGAGAGCATGACGGGTTCGTCAGGCGGTGCGCTGCAGCCGGGGCCACGCTACTGGCCTGAAGTGCAGCGCATATGCCACGAACACGGCGTGTTGCTGATTGTTGATGAAGTCATGACTGGCTTTGGGCGCACAGGCGAAAAATTTGGCTGCGACCATTTTGATGTGAAGCCCGACATCATGTTTGCCGGCAAAGGACTGACGGCTGGCTATGCACCGCTTGCGGGCATCTATACGACTGAAGACGTGGTGGCGCCGTTGGCAGCACGCGGCGAGAGCCTGATGTTTTATACGTATGGCGGGCATCCCGGTGCCTGCGCGGCAGCGGATACGGTGTTGGAAATCCTGGAGCGCGACGACCTGGTGGCCCGTGCGGCGACGCAGGGCAACAAGCTCAAGGCGCTGCTTGAGGATCGGCTGGGCGAGCATCCGCACGTGGCGGAGATACGCGGACGCGGTCTGTTATTGGGGATTGAGCTTGTTGCCGACCGCGAAACGCTGGAGCTGTTTCCAGCGGAAGCAGGCATTACTAATGCGGTGGTGGGCTGCGGTTTGCGCGAAGGGGCGTTCTTTTATCCCGGCGGCACCGGCGCGGTGCGCGATGTCATTTGCCTGGGGCCGGCCTTCACCGTGAGTGACGACGAACTTGAGATGATCGCCGACCGCTTATTGCGGGCAGTAGATGCGGCAACGGCCCGGCGGGCGGCTGCCTAGCGGATATTCGTTGCGACGCTGATATTTGACACCAACTTTGTGACTAGTAGTAGGGCGTCTGTAGGTCAGCGGCGCTTTTGTCTTCCTTGCCGCCGCTTGCGTCCATCTGCAGAATATCTGCAGAGTGACCTGGCGGCAGATCAGATGGTGTCTGCCCCGACGGGGTGAACTCGATCACGTTTGTAACCGTCTCTTCCGGCATTTCACTCAGGCCGGTTTCCAGTGGCTTTTGTGCCATAACCATACTCCTGCTCAATGTAACGCACATGAAGCCTGAGCCTAGGATGGTGAACCGTTGGTTAACGGCAGCTAAATAACATTAGCGCGTGTCACTTATGCGACGAGCGCCAATGCGATGCCGAGCATGGCGCCCAGAGGCACGACTGCCCATGCGGGCATGCGGATAAATGCCAGCGCGCCGTAGGCAAGAACCGCGATCAGAACGTCTGTCCAGTCATTGATGGCGGTTACCGCAATCGGGTCATAAAGGGCTGCTGCCAGCACGCCGACCACAGCCGCATTGACACCGGTGAGGCCTGCGCGGGCGATGCGGTTGGCCCGCAATGCCGTCCAGAATGGCAACACACCGGCCACCAGCAGTGAGCCAGGCAGAAAAATCATGACCAGCGCAAGTGCGGCATAGGCCGTGGCAGCTTCAGGCCCTTGTTCGATGCCCGCCATGCCGCCGAGAAAGGCGGCGAATGTAAACAGCGGGCCGGGCACGGCCTGCGCAAGACCATAGCCGGCGGTGAAATCCGCCGCGTTTACAAGTCCGGGGCCGACGGTCTCCGCCTGCAGCAGCGGCAACACCACATGCCCGCCACCGAAGACCAGAGCGCCCGACCGGTAGAAACCGTCAGCGATCTGTATGCTGAGCAAATCGCTTTGAAGCGCCACCAGCGGCAATGCTCCGAGCAGCACAAAGAAAGTGGCAATAAGAATGATTGCCGTGTGACGGGACAACGGCACAGGAATGTGTGCCCTGCCCGAATGCGTGGACGCTGCCGCGCGGTAAAACAACAGACCCAGGGCAAGACCGGCAGCTATGGCCACCAGTTGCCCGATCACACCACCGACCACCAGCACAATGGCGCAGGCGCCCGCTGCAAGCAGCTGACGCGGCAGTTGCGGCGTCAAGCTACGGGCCATGCCAAGAAGGGCGTGCGCCACGACAGCCACGACCACCGCTTTAAGCCCTGCGAGCATGCCGGGCGGCAATGCGCCGCCAAACTGGACGAGCGATAGTGCGGCGGCGGTCATCAGAATTGCGGAGGGCAGCGTGAAACCGAGCCAGGCAGCAAACGCGCCGCCGGGACCTGCCCGCAGCAGACCTATGGCAAGGCCGGTCTGGCTTGAGGCCGGGCCGGGCAGAAACTGACACAGCGCCACGATGTCCGCGTAGGCCTCATCCGTGAGCCATTTGCGGCGGGCGACAAACTCCTCCCGGAAATAGCCGATATGGGCCACGGGGCCGCCAAAGGCTGTCAGCCCCAACCGCAGAAAAATCCAGAAAACGTCGGTCATGTGTGATGTCCAGCAGATGGGTCGGAGGGGCTGTGCCGGCAAATGCCCGTCGCGCTGCAAACCGATTCAGGCCCGGCCTCATATTTGCATCCAAAACTACACGACCTGATGACATGCGGACCAGTGGCACACATCCAAGCCGCTGAAACCTCACAAAAAATCCGGAAACCACCGGTGAGGAAAGACCAGATGAGCGATATTACGGCCAGATTGGCACAATTGGGCACGCTGCTGCGCGATCCGACTTCGGAGGGCCGCCGGGCGCTGCTTGAGTGCGTGATGGAATTGTACGCAGGTGGCGCTGAGGCATGCAGCGACGCCGCACGCGACGGATTTGGCTATTTGCTGGGAGATTTGTCCCGGCTTGTCGATGTGGACACCCGCGCAGACCTGGCGGTGCGGCTTATCGATTTTCCCAAAGCACCGCAGCAGCTGGTGGAGCAACTGGCACATGACGAGATAGAGGTGGCGGCACCGCTCCTTGTCCATAATTCTGCACTTTCCGATACAGCCTTGTTGAATGTCATCAACCAGCGCGGTGGTGAACACGCGGCAGCAATTGCCCTGCGGACAGTTTTGTCGGCGGATATTGCCGGGCGGATTCTGATGCTTGCCTATGCACCGGCCCTAGCGCGGCTCGCTGAAAATCCCGGGATTGAGTTCACTCGCGCAGATTACCAAATCCTTATCAGCCAGGCGCCTGACGATGCGTCCTTGCAAACAGCACTGATCAAACGCGCAGATATTCCGGCTGATGTAGCTATCAAACTTCCATGGCATGTAAGCCCGACGATGGGCTGGCAAGCACTACAGTGCGCTTTGACGGTCGGCGCCGATTTGCTCGCACATGCTCTTGATGTGGCCGGTGAGTGCAACATTCCGCCTGGAAGGCCAACGGACCACCCCGCTGATGCCCTGTCCTTTGCTCAGACCAAGCAACAACGACGCGAGCTGAAGGAACCGCTTATCTTGCGGCTCTTGCGTGATGATGAGATGGACGCATTTTATGCGTGCCTGGACCTGTTGAGCGGCATTGACCGTACAACTGCGCTAGCCATCATGCAGGAGACGACCGGCTATCCGCTCGCGGTTGCGTGTAAAGCCGCGGGCTTCGCGCGTTCCACTTTCTCGACATTGCTGCGCCTGAGCGATCCGTCAAACAGCCGCGACCTGCAACAGACTTTCATGCTGATGAACACCTATGACGCAATCAGCACCGGCGATGCACAACGGCTGACAAACTACTGGCAAACCGTATTTTCAGGTGCCGATCTTGCTGATCTGCAGTCCGAGGATGTCAGGCGCAAAGCCGGTTAGGCCCAACGTCCCAGCATCCTATTTTTCCTGCGGTGGCGAGAAAACTTCCGGGCCACTGCCGGGAAGGCTTTCCACATAGATAGATGTGGACGGGAAGGCAAAACCAGTCCCTGCCCCTTCGACAATATCCTTTATCGCATATGCCAACCGCTCTTTTGCTTCGAGCCATTCGCCCCAGACGATAGTGCGGGTGAAGCAATAGACCATGATGTCGATCGAGCTGGCGTTGAAGGAATCGATGCGCACGAACTGGGGCACTTCCGGCGGCTTGGCGAACTCGTCCGAGTTGATCAGATAGGCCGCAATACCATTGCGTATCTGTTCGAGCTGATCCTTGCTGGTGCGGTATTCGACACCAATTTTCCAATAGATGCGCCGATGGGTCATGGCGGTGAAATTTGTCACTGCGCTATCGGCGAACTCCGTGTTCGGCACATAGACCGGCGCCTTGTCAAAACGGCGCACGCGGGTCGACCTGAAACCGATCTGCTCGACAACACCCTCAACGACGCCATCCACCAACACCCAGTCGCCAACGCCAAACCGCTTTTCAATCAGAATGGAGAGACCGGCCAGCAGGTTCTTGAACAGGTCCTGCGCACCAAGCGCGACCGCAACACCAAAAAGACCAAGGCCTGCAATCAGCGGTGCCACCTGAATGCCCCAGATCTGCAGCACGGTTGCGATACCGAGCATCACCACGGCAACCCGGGTCGCGGTAATCATCCAGTCCACCATTTCACGCGTGAGGATGGTCTCAAGATGCTTGAAGACCAGCGTCAATGGCTGGGTGATGTTGTAGAGCGCCCAGAAAATGGCAATCACCACGAGCGAGCGCTGAAGATTGACCATCAGTTCAAGTGCTATGCCATCGAGCGCCAGATACTGCCCGGTTACGAAAACGCCGATGGTAATCACCAGCAGTTTGAGTGACGGGGCAATCGCGTCGACCACCATGTCGTCCATATTGGTGTCGCTGCGCGATGCCCAGCGTTTAAAGGTTGCAATGACAACGCGCGCAAACAGGCCGCGCAGAACATAGAACCCGATAAGAATGGCTGCTGCGATGATGACGCGGCCAAAATCCAGTCCGAAAATGCCTTCGTTCCAGACGCTGACAAGAAGGGTCCAGAAATCCGCAGGAAGCTGCTCTAGGGCTGACATGGTATTGGCTACACAGGACTATGGGAGGGACGGACCGCCCCTGATAGCGCGGAACGTCAACCAGCCTCAACCCGGCGGCGCACTTCCGCGACAGATTGTCGGCAGCTCAGTTTGTACTTCGCAGCAAGCCGGACAAGGCAGTACGATTATCCGGTAACAGATATTGACTGCAAAATGGAGGCAACTGGATATGGCAACAGTGCGCGAAATTGTTGAAAAGCATGTGCAGGCAGCGCTGGCGGAAGCCGAAGCGCAGAAGTTTCCCCGCGATTCAGTGGCGCGGGTGATGTTCGATGAGGTGATCAAGCTCTACAAGATGGACCGGTCGCCGGACGATATTGCGAGCGAACTGACGGCAGCGGCTGAGAACATGGATGCCGGAGACGGTATTGCCTTCATGCGTCCATGACGCACTAGCGGCGAAACACACTGCTGATCAGCGGGTCGACCGGTGGCAGCCCCTCCTGCACGACAATGCCGTCTACACACGGCGTGCCGTCGCGGGTTTCAATATCGATGATCCAGATATCCGGATCGCTCGCAGCGCGGCGTGACAGGTAGGCGTCTGCGTCAGCTTCGGGCACAGGGGCGTCGCCCGTTGCCCGTATCCATCGCGGCTGGCCGTCTTCGTCGGTTCCAGGGCCCGGCGCTGCCGCATAGATATCGGCGCGTCGATCCGCATAGGTCATCTTGATGAAAATGGCGCCGGCGATCTCGTGCCCGCGCCGTGCGACGGCGGCAAAATTGCCCGTCGCCGACGCCCGCCGCAACATTGCCTGTACCCGCAAGTCTGATCTGAGCCTTGGTTGCATGAATCTACACTGCCATCACGCCATGACAGGCAGCAAGCCTCATGCGTTCGATCACGCAGGATCAGGCGGAGCGGTGCATGGACATCTGTGCGCGTGGGAAGGCAAGGCGTACGCACGTGCCCTGATCTGAATCCGACATGATCGTGAAGCCACCACGCTGCAGTTCCGTCAACGCCTTGGCGATGGCAAGGCCGACGCCTGCACCGGATGGACGGCCTTCGAGGCTGCCACCGGTACGCTCAAAGGGGCGTGTCAGGCGATCAATCTCGTCGGCGGGAATACCCGGACCATTGTCGATGATATCCACCCAAACACTTAGCCCGTCGGCACCCGCCTCCACCCGCACGGTTTCACCGAGCGGTGAATGCTGGATGGCATTGGCAAGGATGCTCTGCATAGCCTGGCCTGCGGCGCGGGAATCCGCCAGCGCAAGCGGCAGGTTTTCCGGGATGAGATTTGAAATAGTGACACGGCCGCGCTTAGCCTGCGGTGCCAGATTGCCAATGGCGGTATCCGCCACAGTGCGCAGGGGTGTTTCCTCCAGCTGCATCTTGACGGTACCGGCCTCGATTTCAGACATGCGCAACACATCGGTGACGATGCGCAGCAATGTCTTGCCGCTTTCGCTGATCAGGTCCGCATAGTCGCTGTAGCGGCCATTGCCGATCGGACCGAAGGACTGATCACGGATGACCTGCGAAAAACCGATGATGCTGTTGAGCGGTGTGCGCAATTCATGACTCATGGACCGCAGGAAGGCGGATTTCGTGCGGCTGGCGGATTCTGCCATGTCGCGTGCGTCAGTCATGAGGTTGTGTGCCTCCTGCCGCTCGGTCACATCGCGGGTGACGGCAACAAGGCTCACATCTACCGTGTCACCCGTTGCCCGCACACGGGTTTCGAGATGGCGCGGCGTGCCGTCATTGGCGGTGACTGTAAATTCAGCTGCCGCTTCGCCTCCCTGACGCAATGCCAGGTTGAACGCGTCTTTGATGGCCTGCGCCTGGCCTTTGCTTGCCAGGTCTGCAAAGCGCTGTCCACGCAGCTTGTCCGGTGTCAGGTTCAACAGGCGGCGGCTTGCAGGCGTTGCAAACAGCACCGTGCCGTCAATGGCATGACGTGTAATGAGATCGCTCGCATTTTCCGCGACCATACGGTAGCGGGCTTCTTCTGCGTCGGCGGCCTCTTCAGAGCGCTGATAGGCCTGCTGAGTCCGCATGGCGAGTGCACACGCATAGAAGATGGCTGCCACGATGGCGATCATGCGCACGAGGAACGGGTCCAGCGTGGGCAGATGTGCGGGCGGCAGGCCAGAGGCAATAGAGAGCCATGCAAGCAGGGCAAACACTGCGGTGGCGAATGCGGTGGCAATAATGGCGGTGCGGCGGCTGGCGGACAGCGCTGCTTCCAGCGGCACAATGGCAAGCCAGAAGATGGCCGGGGAATCAACGCCGCCGGTCCAAAGGCACAGCCATCCGACCAGCAAGGCAAGAATGACGCCCGACACGGTATATGACGTGGCGAGGAGGCCGGTGGCACGTAACAGTGCAGCGGGCAGAGCCGTCGCTGCCAGAAGCGCGAAAGCCACGCCTGCGAAAAGATCGATGCTTCCCGTGGAAATGGCAAATGCCAGGCCGCCCACAAGCCCGATCATCCCACCAACCAGATGTTGGCGGATGAAGGCGGTGTGGCGAGCCATATGGCGTGGCCGGCCGCGTACGCTCAAATGCACTTGCCAATCAGCGATCTGCACGTTTGCCCCCAAGGTGTTCTGCGCATTTCTTGCTAGGGTGAATAGAAAGCCCCGGCTGCCCGGGTCCGTCCGAAATCGATACTCGTGTGGCCGGTCAGGCCTGAATTTGGTCCCAATATTGGACGAGCAGGGTTAAGGAAGCTGAAATTCCACGGGCGCTCAGCGCAAAAAACGGGCGATTTTTGCGCCTGCCACCACCTGCCGCATTGCGCAGGTGGCGACATCGGAATAGTGTCTGGCTTGCTCATTGCAGTGGTGCCTTAGGGGCCCTGACGGGCACTTCGATTTGGCACAAACCGGCTGCGGATAGTCCATATGGGACAAATCCGAACCATTCCTGCCGGTTCGGGACCAATTTTGATGTGGCGGCACTTGAGCTCTGACCGGGCGGTGCGCCTGCGTGAATTAAAGTTTTCTTGTCTGAAGCCGTGCATTGTGACGCGGCACGGGCTGATCTGGGGGCGTTGAATATGGCCGAAAAGATTTCCAGTACCGATTTTTCCCGGGCCGGTTTCGCCCGGATGACAGGACGCTTGGCAGCAGTGGCGGGCCTTGGTCTGGTTCTGGCTGCCTGCATGACGCAGAGCAAGCCGGTGGTGAACGCAGTTCAGGCGCAGCCTGCACCGGTAAGTGAGCCATATCAGGTGGCCAGCGCCTCCGTCGTCATGTCGGATGGAACTGTGATTCCAGTGCCGCGGGCCAAACCTGCCACTTCAATGAACAGCACCAGCAATGTTCGCGGCGTGGCGGTGCAGCAGGACGCGCTCCTATCCGGCCCCGCTTCGCTGGTTCAGAAGGCTGCGACCTACCGCGCCTTCGAGGTCGCCATCGATGATCTTGGCAAGCGCAAATACAAGTCACCCCGCGACGTGCGGTCAGCGCTTGAAACGCTGCGCCCGCACGACCCCGAGCTGCTGGCAGAAGGCTGGATCGCCAATAGTGCGTTCCTCGCCGCCACACAGCCCGAATTCGTATCTTCGCTCAAGGCGGCGGTTGCCCACGAGGGCAAGGCATCCGTGATTGCCAAGCTGAAGTCCGGCACCGGCGTGTGGATGTTTGCAGGATCGCAGGAAGCCCGCACCTCAGTCGTAGCCGATGCGTCTATCGACTATCACAAGCTGACGGTTCTGGGGCAGCGCTTCCTCACCACCGCCGTTGAATTCCAACGGACCCGCTGGGGCAAATATGAAGCACCGGCACCGTTTTCCGTGGCACCGCAATTTGCCGCTGCCGAAGTTGGTGGGGCAGGCTTTGGCGACATGCTCGCCGAACTGGCCGGTGTGAAGCCTGCGCAGGCAGCTGTGCCGGTCATGCAGCGTATCCTGTCTCTTGCAGGTCTTATCGTGCTGCAGGAATCCGAGAAGGTTTCAGCCGCTTCGATGACAGAAAATCGCGACCTGGCGCGCTGCGCGCGGTTCGCGCGGCTCAATCTCAACCAGTGCCTTGCGGCTGCGCATTTTCCGTCCGAGGAAGCCTATTGCACAGGCAAGCATGGCGTGAACGAGATTGCATATTGCTGGGCGACATATCTGCCGGCGGCTGCCAAATAAAGGTTTCGTCAATATATCGACATTGAAAAGGCGGCTCTCTTCGGGGAGCCGCCTTTTTCGTGGGTGCTGGCACCTTCTGCACGCAGGCACCCCACTAACATCGCAAACGATTTCCTAACTTCCGGCTTGTTAGTCTCGCTTCCTGCCAAATTGGGCGATTGGGGCAAGAGATGCCGGTAGGAACGCGTGCAGGGATTGACGCGCTGGTGCAGGGGCTAGACAGCCTGCGCGTGGGAATCATCGTGTTCGATGGCGCCGACCGGCTTGTCTATTGTAACGACCATTTTCGCTACATCTTCGCCACGTTCGAGGACCTTGACCTATTGGTCGGCCGGACCTTTGAAGAAATCATTCGCCAGTTGATCAGAGAAGGCGAATTTGCCGGGGCGCTGGCCGTCAAAGATCCCGAAGCCTGGATTGCCGACACGCTGGCCTTCCACCGCTCACGCGACTGGCATCCACGTATTGAACGTCTGGCGGACGGACGGTGGATGGAAGTCAAATCGCGTCCCATGGACAATGGCGGAGCGATTGTCCATTGGAGCGATATCACTAGTCTGATGCGCACGCAGCTTCGCTTTGAGGCGGCAATCGAAAGCACGGCGGATGGGTTTGCCGTGTGGGATCAGGCGGACCGTCTGGTTTTGCACAACCGGGTGTTTGCGCGCCTGCACCGGGCCACATCTGACCGGCTGAAGCCGGGAACGCTGTTCCGGACCTTCATGACAGAGACGGCGCATTCCAAGGTGTTTGATGAGACTGCCGACCCGGGCGAGTGGATCGAACGGCGGATGACAAAACACGGGCTGCCTGTGGGCCAAAGCACGTTGCGCCATCGCGACGGGCGCTGGTTCCTGATGCGCGACCGGCACACCCGCGAAGGTGGGCGGGTAACGGTCTATACGGATATTACGGAACTCAAGGAACGCGAGCGCCAACTGATTGAGCGCGGGCGGACCCTGCAATACACGGTGCAGGAACTCGAAATGAACCAGGCGATGCTTGAAGATCAGGCATCGAACCTTGTTGATGTGGCCGAGAAACTCGACTCCGCGAAGTCCGCTGCCGAGCGTGCCAATGAAAGCAAGACATCATTCCTGCGCAATATGAGTCACGAACTGCGCACGCCGTTGAATTCAATCATCGGCTTTTCCGAAGTGCTGGAGCAGGAACTGTTCGGCAAGCTGGGCAATGATCGATATGTCGATTATGCCGGGATGATCCACACGTCCGGCGATCATCTGCTGACGCTGATCAACCAGATCCTTGATCTGTCGAAAATTGAAGCCGGGCGCTACGAACTGGTGCGGCACCCCTTCGATCTGCGCGATGTCATCGCCGACTGCACGGACCTGTTGGCGACCCAGTCGCGCGATGCCAAGGTATCGCTTGAAGTGGAGTTGCCGGAAGGTGAGCTTGAGGTCGATGCGGACCACACGGCGATCCGGCAAGCGGTCCTCAACATCATGTCCAACGCCGTCAAATTCACAACCGATGGCGGTTCGGTGACGGTCCGGCTGGAAGCGGTCGACCGGATGGCACGGCTGACGGTAAGCGACACCGGCATCGGCATTTCACCCAATGATCTGCGCCGGGTGATGATTCCGTTCGAGCAGGTCGATTCAGCCTTTGCCGCCACCAAACAGGGCACTGGCCTTGGGCTGCCCATCGTCAAATCTCTCGTGGAACTGCATGGCGGTTCGGTTGAACTTGCCAGCACGCTCGGCAAGGGGACCAATGTCACGCTCTGGATTCCGATGGATGCCGCCGAGCCGATGATCGGTGGCCGCACCGCGGACCGGCAGCCCTATGGCCTGATTGCGTCACCCTCTCATTAGCTGCCGACCTTCTAGAAAATCAGGCCACGAGCACGCGACGGTCGGACACACGCAACTGAACGGTGTGACAGGTGACATGCGTGCTCAGGCATGGTCCCATCACGTTTCAATTCACAATCGATGGAATGCTTGATGGGGGACGGAAAACCACAGGTTGATGCGGCGGATCACCGGGAAATGTTCTCGATCTGGCAGCCGAACGGTTTCAGCCTGTCTTCAGTGGATCAGGGAGCTTCGCTCTCCAGCGGGGACTATGAGAGCATCATTCAGGATCTGCAGGAGAAGGTCCGGCGCATGCAGCTGGCGTTTCTCTATAACCGGCTCAAGGGAGTTATAGTGTTTGAGGGATGGGATGCTGCCGGAAAAGGCGGCGTCATCCGCAGGCTTACCAGTGTAATGGACCCCCGCGCATTACGGGTCTGGCCGATTTCGGCGCCCGACACCCGCGAGCGCGAGGAGCATTATCTTCAACGGTTCTGGCGGCGCCTGCCGCCGAATGGCGAACTGGGCGTGTTTGACCGCTCGTGGTACGGGCGGGTGCTTGTGGAGCGTGTGGAGGAACTGGCGAGCCGGGAGGAATGGGGCCGGGCATATTCCGAGATCAATGATTTTGAAAAATCGCTGGCGGCCGACGGCTTCCGGCTGGTGAAGATTTTCTTGCATGTGACGCCGGAAGAGCAGGCCAAACGGTTTCGCGAGCGGCTGAACGATCCCCTGAAACGCTGGAAGCTCACGCCGGATGACCTGCGCAACCGGGCACGGCGCGAAGACTATGAAGCGGCGATCGAGGAAATGGTCCGCCGCACCTCGGCACCGGACGCGCCTTGGCACGTCATTCCGGCCGACGACAAGAAATTTGCCCGTGCGGCAGCCATCAATACAATTATACAGGCCCTATCCGTCGGCGTTGATTTCGAGCCGCCGGAACCCTCAACGGATTTCATCAGGCAGGCACAGGAATCCCTCGGTACGAAGACCGGCAACAAAAAGATAAAACTTTAGACATTTTTGAGCCGAACTTGCGCATGTGGCGGGAGGCTTTGTTGGCCATCCCCTGTGCAAAAAGGCGCGCGCAGCGGCATTGCATCAAATTCGATCTATTTGTTTTGCAACCTCAAAACACTCTGCCCCCTATCCTCGTGTTCATGATTGATGACCACTGCTGCTGACCGCTGCCGCAAGGTAGCTTTGGTGGCACAACCGAGGGGTCGGTTCGATGTTTTTAGTAAGAGTTCTTTTCTGGATTGCCGTTGTAGCAATGCTGCTGCCGACCGCGCCGGACACATCTTCCACGGATGGTTCCGCACTGGTGGCAAGCGCCCCTGCGGCGCGCCCGCTGGATGCAGGCAATGCCATAAATGTTGCGACCTCCACGGGATCAGACGTTCTTGGTTTTTGCGAGCGCAATCCGGCCGTATGTGAAACGGCGGCATCCGCCGGCCTGCATGTGGTCAACCAGGTGGTCTATTACTCAGGCGAAGCCCTGAGCATGGCAACACAGGCGCTGATTGATGCGCGCCAGCCCAAGACCCCGGGCGTACAGCAGCCGCAGGGCGTCTGAGAAAATAGGCGCCTCACAAAGATCCGGTAAAATACCGGTAATAAAGGGCACTTCGACTGCCCTGAATGTCCCTCGATCCTAAACGGCGCGTATTGCAGTCCCAAACAGGCCTCCCCCCGGCCTTCCCCCCTGCAATACGCGCCATTTTTCTTTAGCGGATCACGGACGTCCCAATTTTTCCCTCCCGATACACTCGTTGCACCGGCATGTTGTCTCTCAGTGCCGCACGCCTTATGTCTTGCTTCAAACCGGTTTGACCGGCATCCAGCAGAAGACCCTGAAAGGCATGTGCACTGTGAGTATCCATGATCTCATTGAGGATTTTGCCTATCTTGATGATTGGGAAGACCGCTACCGTTATGTGATCGAGCTCGGCAAGGGGTTGGCCCCTCTGCCTGACGCCGACCACAATGACGAGAACAAGGTCAAAGGCTGCGTCAGCCAGGTGTGGCTCACCACTCACGTCTCTGCCGATGGCGGCGGTAACCCCGTGCTGACATTTATCGGCGACAGCGATGCTCATATCGTCCGTGGGCTGATTGCCATCGTGCTTGAACTTTATTCCGGCAAACCGGCATCCGAGATTGTTACGACAGACCCGGGTGATGTGTTTCACCGCATCGGGCTCGATGAGCATCTAAGCCCGCAACGCTCCAACGGCCTGCACGCGATGGTGCAACGCATACAAAGGGATGCAGCGGCAGCCCTCGGCGAGGCAGCGGCAGACGCTGCCACATGATCGCGCTGGCATATATCGGCGGGGTCATCGGGCTGGCGCTTGGTGTCTTTGCCATTGTGCGCCCATACGGTGCCGCCCGGCTTGTTGGCATTCGCATTGATGACACGTTGCCGCATTCAATCTCCGAAGTGCGGGCCACCTATGGCGGCGTCTTTGCCGGCGGGCATACGTTTGCATTGATAACCGGTCATGAGGCGGCGTTTCTTACCCTGGCGTGCGGCTGGGGGCTTACGGGTCTGGTGCGGTTGTTTTCCATTGTTGTTGACCGCGCCGCCAACCAGCCCAATTTCGGTGGCATGGTGTTCGAGTTCGTTATGGCGGCCTTGCTGGCCGGGCCGATACTGATCGGCTGAGACCTGGGCTTGGCCGCAGCCTCATCTGGCACCATCCTCTGCTTTGTCCTCTGCTTTGCCCTCCCCGGCACGCCAAAGGCCGATACGGCCTGAGCGGGCGCGATTGCCGTTGAAGCCGTAGTGGTCGGCCAGCCGCTCCAGCGCGATTGCCAGCACCACTTTCCCCGAGCGCTGCGGCCAGCCCATGCGGCGCTCGGCATCTTCGAGACCGTTCAGGTAACAGCAGACATCAAGCAGTGGTTCGGCAAGGCCCGGGCCGACACTTTCAAGTGCGCGGTAAAAGCGCTGGCGGGCGGCCGCTGCCCGTTCGCTCACTTCCATGCGGTCGCCGGCATTAGCGTGGGATGCATCAATCGGTGCTGACCAGTTGGCGGTTACGCGGGGGGTCATTTGCGCAAGGCTGAAATCGCTGCGCAGTTTCTCGCCTGCCTCGAACTGGGTTTCGCTGATGAGGGGCTTGCCGTCCGCCCCCTTGCGCTTGCGCAACCAGCCAAGTGGTGTTTCAGCCAGATTGACCCGCATGGGCGTCATGGCGGTGCTTGTGCCTGCACCCCGGCCATCGATCATCCGCACGCCCTGCAGCTGATGCTGGCTGCGAAACGGATCAACACTTGCCGCGGCGCGCGCAACCCAATTGCGGCCCAGATCACTCAAGGTGAAGGTGTTTGTGGTTTCGTCCTGGGTCACAAGCCCAGCGCGGACAAAGGCGGTTACATAGGCCGCATCGACCCGCAGCCGCGCATTGCCATTGCGCGTGCGTGGCGTGCGTACAGCAAACCGGTGCGTACCGGACACCGGGACAAGGACCGCACCGGCGGCGGCCAGGCGCGGCAGAATCCGCTTTTGCTCGCGCGCCAGTTCGCCTGCGGCAATTTTCGCGGGCGCACCGGCGGCGGCACTTGGCGCAGTTATCCATTTTTTTGTGGTGCCCATCACAGCGCTCCTCTGGCAGCTGCGCACAGGTGCCATTCCAGATGGCAAAGCAAGCGGTCGAAGGCTGCATCATCGCGCTTCAGTTCCACCACCCGGCAGGCATGATAGGCCGTCGACCGGTCGCGACCGAAGGCGGCCGCCACATGGGTGAGCGGCACGCTGAACACCACATGGGTGAGATACATGGCGATCTGCCGGGCATTGCAGACGGGTCGCGACCCGCGGTGACGAGACGCTATGGCATCAGGCGGAATATTGAAGGCCTGGCAGACAAACACCCTGACAAGCGCTGCATGGCGCCTGTTCCGGTCTTTTGCGACCGGGATCTGGCGTCCATCGGGTCTTGGGGCAATTACGTCAATTACGTTCGACATTGAGAGTATCCTCGGCATAAGGTAGGAACATAATGCGAACTCAAGGTTCGATTTGCGATATTTTTACGCATTATGTAAATACCGGGGATAAGCTTTTTGACTTTACGCGGTGCCGGGACCAGCCAGAGCGGTTTGGGTCTTCGCCGGTAGCACGGGCATGAGGGAGAACAAGGCGGTGCAGACACGCATCCGGCACTACCGGAAACTGCGCGGGCTCACATTGCAGCAGCTGGCAGACCGGGTCGCCACGACACCACAGACCATTTCACGGCTGGAGACCGGCAACATGACCGTCTCCATGGACTGGCTGGAGCGGTTTGCAGAGGTGTTCGACATTCATGTGGCCGACCTCATCGAAGGCGGCGGCGGACGGGAGATCACCCTTCTGGGCACGCTGGCCGGCGACGGCGCAGTTATGTCTGTTGTGGAGGGCGATGTTGCGCGCTTTGTGCTGGATGTCCCGGCTGACCGCCCGGTGGCGGTGAAGCTTGCTGTACGCGTCGGGCGGTATGAAGCGGGCGATCTTTTGATTGGCAACCGGCTTGAAGGAGATGATCTGGCAGCCGCGCATGGGCAGGACTGCCTGGTGCCCGGCGACGAGAACACCTTCTTTCTGCGGCGGCTGGCGCGCGAAAGCGGCGGCGCATTCACGCTGATGCCGCTGGACCCGGGGGGCGATGTCCGGTTTGGCGCACAGTTGGACTGGGCGGCGCGGATCGTCATGCGGGTCTCTTATTTTCGTGAAAGCCGCTAGCTAGTCGTCGCCCGCGGCATCGTCCGGTGCAGAGGCAATACAGATACCCGACCAGCGGCCCCCATTGTTGGCGCGGTTGATGCTCAGCCCCCAGCCACCGCGAAAGACGCCCTCCCCCATCAGGCGAAGGCGCGTGCCACCGCTGCCAATTTCAGATTTCCATATGCCGTCGAACTGGCCATTGCGGCTTTTACCGACGACAAAACCGGGACGGACGCCGGGAGACTGGCGGTAGCTGCCCGTCACTTCTCCGTCTTCGTGCTCAACGGTTACCATGCGTCCGAATTCGGTCTGCCAGATACCTGTCCACCCTGTGCAATGGGTTGGTTCTGATCTGGTCACGCGCAACGGCATGGTTGCCAGGCGGGCACCACCAAGCGACGGACTGCCATAGATCGCCAGCATGTAATTGCCTTTGGCGGGTGCATGTATCAGCACATCAGATGATGGTTTTGCCGGCACGCGCAGATGTTTTGGAGACTTCGGCAAATCATCAATCCCGCGCGGCAATAGCGGTGGCTTTTTGCCAGCATCATCCGCCAGCAGCGCAACCAGACCACCGTCGGCAAGGCATCTGTTCTTGTTGGTTTTGACGGCCAGAGAAATGGCCTCGCCGTTTTGGTAGGCGCGCCTTGTGAACAGCAGCGATGGTGTGGGCGAGGCCCGCGCCGCCGCGGTTTGCATGAGATGTTCTGAAACACCCGCCTCTTCCTCCAATGCGCGCAGCACTTCCATCTGGGGTTCATGCACCGGCGATCCCAGCAGGGCTGCGGCGCGCACGGTGCCACGTTCAATCGCTTCGCGGGCATCACAGTCTGAGCGGATGGAACAGTCAGCGGCCAGGTTGAAGGCACTGCTGAGGCGCGACAGGGCGGATGAAACCCGAGGGTCAACAAGCTCGCAGGCACCCGCGATGGCAGCTGCGTCCAGCGACGCGGAGCGCCGGTTGCTGTCCATGCGCACCAGCGTTGCCACCGCTTTTTCCACACGCAGCGCGAACTGGTGCCATTGCGCCGGTGCCGGGCCGTCATTGTTTGCCATGCTGAGTTGCCCCAGCCCATCGCGCAGGCCCGCCAGCGCAAGCCGTGCGGCTGTCGCACGCCATTCCGGGCGGGGCGTGGTGGATTGGGTGTCTTCCGGACCAGCTTCCGGTACCAGCCTGGCCTCAAATCCGGCAAAGCGCTCAGCGGACTTGCGCACCTTCACAGGGTCAATGCCTGTTGAGGTGATGGTCTCGGCAAGGGTCTGTATCTCTTCAAGCGCGCCGGTTGCAATGTCAGCCACAATTTCGGGAATACCCGGCTCGCGGCTCATCTCGCCAGCAGGGAGCAAGGTGCCCATGGCGGCACCCAACATGCCCTGGGTGAAGGCCGCGGTTTCCAGCAGCTCGGCGCGGGCGGCACAGTCAGCCTCAGGACAGGACATTGCCGCGCAGGAGCGGCCGTCGCTCTCCAGCAGGTTGACGGTTGCGTTGATGCGGGCGAGCAGGCTGTTGGTCTGGGCTGACGACAGGCTTTGTGCGGCAGCGCAGGCAGACGCGTCCGGCGGTGCGGGCCGGCGCACCGGGGCACAAAATTCTTCGGTATTGCATCGTCCGGCTGCCCGCCGCGCCGCTATGGCAATGTCCGCTGCACCCTGTGCCGCCGTGGCAGCCTTTTCGGCCCGGCGTGTGTGAGCGAGTGCGACTCCGCCGCTGGTCCAGATGGTAGAGACGGCATCCTGCCTTGCGGGCCCCGGCCAGCTTTTGGTGCGCGGGTCCGTGTGGCGCAGGGCGGCGCGTTGCCGTGATGCGGCTCTGGTTTTGAGCGCCTGCGCGCGCGCTTCAAACTGAGCTGCAATCTCCTGCGCCGCCGAACACGCGGCACAGCTTTCCGGGCCCGCCTGCGCGGCGGCCACGGCCGGAGCCACAAGCAGGAGTGCGCAGATTGACGCGGCCAGAACCCCAATTCGGCGGGTTTTAACCGATTGGACACTGCGTTTGCGGGGGGTGGGCCGAATCGTGTTGGGGTTGGAGTGCATCTTCCATATATTGCAGAGCACACGGGTGGATGTGTATGTTTTGCGCATCATCCCCCTTCTGACATATTGTCAGAACTAAGGATTGAAAGCTGGCGAACCGTCGGCTCTGGACAAGGTTGTTCTCATGGCTACTGCAAAAACCCGCACAAAGTCGCCCGCCACCCCCTCGCGCGCCAAGAAGCCCGCAGCGAAAAAGGTGAGCGCCAAGACTGCTGCAAAGACATCCTCAAAGGCAGCCACCAAGACCCGCGCCAAGGCCAAGACTGCCGCACGCAAGACCGTTGCAAAACCGGACGCAAAAGCGAGCCAGACAGCAAGCACGTCAGCAAAGCCGTCGCGGCCCCGCGCGATTGCGCAGCCCGTCATTCGCCGGATCTGGCCGATGGAGGCAGACAGCCTGCGCCGCCATTTGTGCCGCCTAAGCCGCGAAGATCGCGTTCTGCGTTTCGGTCGGCCGGTGACCAACCGCTTCATTCAGACCTATGTGGACCGCATCGACTGGTTCCGCGACATCGTCATTGGCGCGGTCATTGAGAGTGAGATCAAGGCCACGGGTATTCTCACACCGATCGGCTGGCGCCTGCCGCTGGAAGGCTCTGCTGCTGTTGCCGTGGAAGAAGACCTGCAGGGATATGGGCTGGGGTCGGAACTGACCAAGCGGATGCTCACCATCGGCCGCAACCGCTTCATGAGCCGCGTTTACATGCTGTGCCTGGTCAAGAACGACCGCATGTACAAGATCGCCGAGAAGTTCGGTGGCGAAGTGGACAAGTTCCGTGACGAGACGGTGGAAGCGCAGTTTGATCTGTCGCGCCCGACCCCGCGCACGGTTGCCCGCGAAGCCGTGTCGGAAGGTCTGGCTATCGGGCGCACCGTATTCGGCCGGGTGCCATTGCTTGGTGGCCTTGCAAACGGGCGTCACGCCGCCTGAGCCGCTTTCTTATGCGCCTGACGTCTGACGCCCTGCAAAACGCTCGGGACGCAGCACCTTTGCGTCCGACACGGAAACGATGCCCGGGTATCGCTCAAACAGATCGCTGATCTGCGAAAGCACCGTATCCGCAGCACTTTCATCGGTGATGGCGATCATCACCAGATGATCCTCAGCGCCGGTCAATTGGTCTTCGCGCCAGATGCCGGACGAGCCGGCACCGCCAATGGTCTTGAGGGCGGTCCAGCCGGTGACGCCGGCTGTTTCAAAAATGCGCGCGAAGACGGGAAGATGCACGCGGGCAATCGCCAGCTCGATGCGTTTGCAGTTCGTCATTTCAATCGCCATGCCTGACCCTTTGGACACTTGGTGCGGACATCATAAGCCTGCCAGCAGCAGGGCGGCGGACGCATAGAGCGGAATGCCGACCACCAGATTGAACGGAAACGTAATCGCCATCGACAGTGTGAGATAGATGGCGGCATTGGCCTGTGGCAATGCCAGCCGCATGGCTGCGGGAACCGCAATGTATGACGCACTGGCCGCCAGCACCGCCAGCAGAACCACATTCCCCACATCCAGACCAAGAATGCTGCCGAATGCGAGCCCCAGAACGGATGCTATCAGAGGCATATAGATGCCAAATGCAGCGAGGGACAGCGTCAGGCCGGACGACTCCCGCAGTCTGCGCGCCGCGAGCAGGCCCATATCCAGCAGGAAAAGACAGAGTATGCCCTTGAAGGGCGCCTGCACGAACGGGCCGATTGCCTCCATGCCCTTACTGCCGGTGATGACCCCAACGAGGAAGGCACCCAGTAGCAGCACGACGCTGCCATTGAGGAAGACTTCCCTTGCCAGGGTCCCCCAGGGGGTGGCCTGCGCGCCGTTTGATTTTGACGGCGACATGCGAAAGAGGAGAAGCCCTGCAATGATTGCGGGCGTTTCCATGAGCGCCATGACGGCCACCATGTAGCCGTCATATGTCAGCCCCATGCTTTTGACGACTTCCGTCGCGGCCACAAATGTAACGACGCTGATGGATCCGTAATGCGCTGCCACCGCCGCGCGGGTTGCGTCATCAAGGCGGGTGGTTGCCTTGAGAAGCAGATGAGCAATGACGGGGATGACAAACCCCAGAATTATACCAGCGAACGCCGTTGCCAGAAGGGCGGTGCTGAGGCCTGCGTCGGCCACCGCAACGCCGCCCTTGAATCCAATGGCCAGCATCAGGTAAAGGGCCATCCCCTTACCGATCGCTTCGGGCACGGACAGTTCAGACCTTGCAAGTGCCGCAAGGAATCCGAGCATGAAGAACAGCACCATTGGTGATGCCAGGCTGCCAAGCGCGATACTGAATATGTCGGCCATGGAAAGAAGAACACCCGGGCGGGAACAGGTTGCAGGTTCAACCAGCTAAGTTTGCCAAGTTTTTGCCGGTCTGCCAACAGCTATAGCTTGCGGCATCTGAACCAGAGCGCTCAGAATTGTGTCCTGCTATGCTCCAACGGCGGCAGTTTATGATAGTACAAAACCAAATGGTGGTGCCGGAAACCGCGATGTGGCGGCTATGAGGTGAGGAAATAGGGTTGGCAATGGATCAGGGCGACGGCTTCCTAAGAGACATCTGGTATTTCGCCGTACACGGGCGCGATATTGCCAAAGGCGCCCTCACCCACAAGGTGATTGCCGGGCAGCCGGTGCTGCTTGGGCGCACCAAGGCGGGTGACGCGTTTGCCATGCGCGATATCTGTCCGCATCGCGGCGTGCCCTTGTCCTACGGCAAGTTCATCGACACTGATAATCAGCCCACTGTGCAATGCCCCTATCACGGCTGGCGGTTCGGCACCGATGGGGTCTGCAAGCATATCCCCTCCCTCTATGAGGGGCAGGATATGGACCCGACGCGGATTGCGATCACGTCCTATCCGCTGCGTGAGCAGCAGGGGGTTTTGTGGATATGGATGCCGTCTGATCTGCGCAATCCGTCAACGCCCGACGACGAACCGCCGATGATGCCCGGCGTCGGCAACCGTCCGGCGCGCATCGTCGAGACGATGCAGCTTTCCTGTCATGTGGACAACGCAGTGATCGGGCTGATTGACCCGGCGCATGGGCCCTTCGTGCACAAGAACTGGTGGTGGCGCGACGAAGGCCGGATGCGTGAAAAGGCAAAAGAATTTGCGCCGGTGAAGAACGGCTTTTCCATGGTGGCGCACAAGCCGTCCGCCAATTCCAAAGCCTACAACCTGCTCGGCGGCGACGTGAAGACCGAGATCAGTTTTTTGCTGCCCGGCGTACGGGTGGAACACATAACAGCCGGCAAGCATCACATTGTGGGCATGACGACGGTGACGCCTGCCGGTGCGGAAGACACCGAGATTACGCAGAGCTTCTTCTCGACCGTGCCGTGGCTCAATGCCATCGCGCCGCTGCTCAAACCGTTTGTGCACCACTTCCTCAAGCAGGATGTGGATGTGGTCAATCTGCTGCAGCAGGGGCTGTCGTTTGATCCAAGGCTGATGCTCATCAACGAAGCCGATGTGCAGGGCAAATGGTATTTCAGCATGAAGGCAGAATGGGACCGGGCGCGCGCTGAAGGCCGGGCGTTCAAGAACCCGGTGCCCGACCACACGGTGCTGCGCTGGCGCAGCTAGGCTGTTCTGTCCGCAATGCGCGTCTGTAGAAAACTGCCCAACCGGCTTACCGCCTGACGGCCTTCCTCCAGCATTGGATGGAAGGACTGCCAGACATGCACCATGCGGTCCCATACCTCCAGCTCGACGCTGCCGCCGGTGCGGCGGATAGCGGTTGCAACGTCGCGGGCATCATCAAGTAGCACTTCGGCCTCACCCACCTGAATGAGACAGGGCGGCAGGCCGCCTAAATCCGCGTTGACGGGTGAGGCCAGCGGCGTATGCGGGTCTGCGCTGCCGAGATAATCCGCAGCGAGACTGCGAATGCCCTGCCGGGTAATCATCGGGTCCAGATCGGCGCGCGTCACATAGGCGTCCCGCCCGCAGTCCAGATCGGTCCACGGGCTCAACATGATCGAGGCCGCAGGCAGCGGCAGGCGTTCGTCGCGGGCGCGCAGCAGCACCGACAGGACAAGCCCCCCACCCGCAGAATCACCGCCAAGGGCAATCTGTGCGGCGGGCATCCCCTGATTGAGCAGCCATTGATAAGCGGTGAAGCAGTCATCCAGCGCGGCGGGAAAAGTGTGCTCGGGAGCCAGGCGGTAATCAACGCTCAGGCAGCGCATGCGCGCCTGTTCCGCGATGGCAGCGCTCAGGTGGCGGTGCGACCGGGGTGAGCCAAGCACGAACCCACCGCCGTGAAAATAGAGCAGGCAGCGATCTTTGTCGGCAGTCGGCGCGGCCTGCCATTCAGCGGCCACACCGTTGGCTGAAACGGTCTCCAGATCGGTGCCGGGACTGACGGGGTAGAGCTCGGCGTTGGCATTTATGGCCGCACGCCGCTCCTCAAGGGAGAGGTTTGCGCGCGATGCGGATCGCTGGCGCACAAAGGCCGGGAGGCTTTGCGCCGTGAGGTTTGAGATTTGCTGAGACGTGTCCATGTGCGGTCGGTCCCTTCGCTTCAGGTGCCGGAACCGCGAATCGTATATCGTTTGCGCATGGATGCGCCATCAATGATGTGCGCTAGGAGAATTGAACCGCGTGACCCCACTATTTTACAGCCGACAGGCCTTCAGGGCGCTTGCTGCACTGCCACGGCAGGCGCAGGCAACGGTGCGGCAAATGGCGGAATCGCTGCAAAAGCCGGGCGAAACATCCGCACCGGTGCGCGCATTGCCCGGCGGGCTTGAGCACAATCTGGCGCAGGTGGCCGTTGAAGGTGTTGGCCGCCTTGTCTGCCGCGTGGACGCAACACGCATCGACATTCTGGCAATTGTGCCGCGTGACCATGCGTTGCCGCCCTCAGCGCGACGGTTGGCAACCGAGACAATTATTGGCGGGGCAATGGCATGACCACATCCCAACCTGTTCAAATCATCGAGACCGCAGACGGTGATCCGGCATTTGCGGCGGTCCCCATAGAGACCTACCGGGTAATGGTGCGCGATCTTGAAGCGTATCGCGACCTGAAGACCGGCATTGGCGAACTGCATGGGCTGGAGGCCGGTGCCGAGGCGTTTCCGGCTGACGTCGCCCACCGGATTGCCGACGGCGACAACCCGGTGCGGGTATGGCGCGAATATCGGGGCCTCAAGGCCGTGACGCTGGCGCGCAATGCGGGGATCAGCCCGGCCTATCTTTCCGAGATCGAGACGGGAAAGAAGGAAGGCACCTTCCGCACCATGGCCATGCTGGCGCGGCATCTGGGCATCAGCCTTGATGATCTGGCACCGCTTGCCGACAGTGATGATACGGAGAGCCTGCGCCGCGTCGGTCGTGAAGCAGCGTTGCGGGCGGAAATTGCCGGTATCCGGGCGACGATCGCCAGCGGTGCCTTTGACAGCGGCGCCGTGCGCGCTGCCGCCGCGCGACTGGAACGCGATACGGCCGCGCTGGTAGCCGATGGGGCAGATACCGGGTGGGCATCGGCGTTGAGCGCTGGTCTTGCGCAGATCGTGGCACTTGTTGACCAGGCGGAAAACGACATTGTGCAGACTGCGCGTGATGCGCAGGTGCGCCTTGAAGAAATCATGTCGTATGAGGCATTCGCGACCCGGCCGTCCCGCAAGGCTGCGGCGTCCCGTCAGGCTGCAAGCACACCGGTTGTGGCAGATGACATGCCGGTGCGCCATCGCGCGGCTGGCGAATAATCAGGCAGCAACCCGGGCCGGAGCTTCTGGCTTTTTCAGATTGCCGTCCCAATAGCGCAGCACAACGTCCGCTTTGTCGTTTGCCACCATGTCGAAGAGTGCCGTTAGGCGGCTTATCTCGTCGGCCGAATGAGGCGACGCGTCGTGGTGGGACGCCACAAGCAGGCCAAGCTGCAGATATTCCTTGCGCGTCAATCCTAACGCCTTGCTGGCAACCGCCAGAGCTTCACCGCCACGGTCGGTCACGATATGTGCGGCGGTGGTGGGTTCGATCTCAGCCTGCTGAACCAGCAGCACGACGAGTTTGCGCAGGTCCTTCGATCGGGCCGCGGCGATCAGATCCTCACCGAGCGATGGACCATAACGCTTTTGCGGTGCCATGAAGTTGAGCGCATGCAGCAAAGCCGGATCACTTGAGAAGGCTGCCATGCCTTCCTCAATCGCGTCGGTGAGAGCTTCGCGCAGCATGCGGCGGTCGGCGGTGAAACGGCCGACGATTTCCACGCGCAGCTTTGATGACACCCACCAGAACATGGTGTGGGCAAGTATCGGGGTCATATCCGTGCGTGCCAGCAGCGGTTCACACAGATCCGCATTGGTCTCACTCATGGATACGATGCGCTCAAACCCGTCATGAGAAAACAATGCACTCTCGTTGCGGGCGATGTTCAGCAACGCTTCCGGTTCACAGGTGGCAATGATGGCATCCGTGACGGCCGCGGAGAGCTGTGCGCGCCTTGAGGCCGCAATGCCGTGCTCGGCACCCTTGATGGTAATGATATCGACGAGATCAGCGTCTTTCAGGGAGCTGGATTTTTCCAGCAACGGACGCGCCACGGATATCACGTCATAGGCCAGAGCGATTACGGTTTCAGGCGGTGCATCCGCACGCTCGGCAAGGCGCGTAGCCAAACGGGCGCGCAGATCCACTTCAATATGGGCGACAAGCTGGGTCAGCATCTGGTCCACCAGCTGCCGCTCCTGCGGGCAAAGCTGGTTTTCCGGCAGCAGCGCAATGTCAGTGAGGCGGCGCACAATGAGCGCGCGGGCTTTGCCGACCTTTTCCTGCGCCAAGCCGACCAGCCCCAGCATCTCCTGGGCTTCGCGGTTGAGCGGGCGCACCGAGCGGTCGCTGTGTGCGGCGGAGGTCATGACAAACTATCCTTCAAAACTAAACTGCCTTTGTCGGGAAACGCAGGGTCACGCATGAGGCGTTTACGACTTCCCAATCCGCACGGCGGCATTCAATTCGAAGCCGGTTCTGATTTGATCGGGTTTTTAGCGGTGTTTTACGCGCCACTGGGCAGACACAAAAAAGCCGCTGATTTGCGCCACATTTACCCAATTCCCCGGCGGACTTCGCAGACGCTGCATGAAGCTGATAGCATCAGAAAAGAAGCCGTCGCTGGCGGCAGATTTATGCCTTTTTGTCCCGGAGATGATCCCCATGGCCCGCACCATAAGAACCCGGCACCTTACAGCGCCGCTTTTTGCCGGCGTGATGGCGCTATTTGTGGCGGCCTGTGCGCAGGATGAGGGGCGTGACCTCGAACGGTTGCCCGCCTACCAGGCCGGGTACAATGAAGGGTGCCGCACAGCCCATGCGCGCGAGCGGGCATTTGCCAGTGAGGTATTCCGCGACGACGACCGGTTTGAACAGGATGCGGCCTACCGGGCAGGCTGGCGGGAAGGCTCCATGGTCTGCGGCACATCGGACGGACTTGGCCGCAACCGCATGTTCGATGAGCCACGGGTCGGGCCTGAACGGCTTTAGAAAAATGCCGCTGGCAGCCAGGCAACCGAACCGGCATTTTCAGCCGTTGACGCAATGATGCCTTGTTGAACCGGCTTGGGCGCATGGTTGGCGATTGGCTTATGCTGTGCAATTCAACTGCTGTGACATACAGGCTTTGCGGAGCCGTCACAGTCCTTTCTGCAGCATTGGCGGCACCCGAACACACAAAGTTCATATGGGTTGCCCGGAGGCACGACGCTTGACCGTTCAGTCCACGGAGCAACAACAAGAAGAAAAGGCACGCGGCCAATCCATCTTCCGGTGGTATCTGGGCGGACATGGCACATGGTTCAGCAGTCTTGGATTGCAGATGGTGCTGTTCCCCGGCCTGGTTGCTGTGGTTCTGCAGGAAAGTGCATTTCGTGTCGGACTGGCGCAGGCAGCCTTGATGGCGCCATCGCTGCTGTTGATGATTTTCGGCGGGGCCTTTGCCGACCGCCGGGATACGCGCGCGCTTTTGATACGGCTTCACTGTCTAGCCGCACTGCCACCGGTGGTGCTGGCAATCGTGATGCTGGGTGATGGGCTCTCTTACGCGTGGATCATCGGTTATGGGCTGGTGATGGGCACCCTCTCGGCCTTCGCCATGCCAGCTCGCGACTCGCTGTTGTCCAATGTCGCGGTGCTGGCCTTTGGGGACGATATTCAAAAGGCCGTTGTCATGTCGTCGGCCACACAATTTATTGGGCAGCTCATCGGTATCATCGCGGCAAGTGCCGCGGCCTTGACGGGCGCACCGGCACTGCTGGGCCTTCAGGCGGCGGTGATGGTGTCAGGTGCGTTCATGGCCCGACAGCTGCCGCCTGCCCCACCAGTAGAGCGCCCGCCATCGCATCCGCTTGCAGATATGCGTGACGGAATAAAGCATGTCGCCTCGTCGCCCATTCTGCTGCCCGTGGTGCTTTGCATGTTTGCAGTCGGCATTCTTTATGTCGGCTCTTTCATGGTGCTGCTGCCAATGATGGTCCGGGATTATTACGGCGGCGACTATCAGGAAATCTCCATCGTGAATGCGTGCTTCTGGGGCGGCACGATCATTGCCACTTTCGGCCTGTTGGGTTTCGGACATATTCACCGGCGCGGGCTGATGCTCACCTGTGGGCTATCCGGCGGTGTTGTGATCCTGTTCTTGATCGGCATTCCCGCACCCTTCTGGGTCCTGTGCTTGCTTTGCTTCATGTGGGGTGTGGGGGCCGGCACCTCCATGACCATGAGCCGCACGATTGTTCAACTGGCGGCACCACCGAGCCACCGGGCACGGGTGCTTTCGATTTTCCAGCTTGGTTTTGCAGGTGGCGGGCCGGTCGGGGCGTTCTTCACGGGTGCGCTGATCTCACAGACCGATGTGCACACGGCGGCATGGATTCCCGCAGGAATTATGGTGCTGGTTCTGGTGACGGTCGTAAGCACAACCAGGCTGGTTTCGATCACCGCCGATGACGTGGCCGACGCGCAGCCCCAATAGTGGCACCCAATAACGGCGCAATGGCTGGACGTAGCGGCCTGATTAACTGACTATAAGTCAGTTACGGGGGAATCATGCGTTGCCTGCACCCTCCCCGCCCATCTGACCGGACACTTTCCCTTGACCGACGCCACCATCGATTATCCGCACGAGAACCGGTTCTACATGATCGGGCATTCCGCCTATTTTCTGGGCGTCGGCTTTCAGGGAGTGCTCGTGCCGTGGCTGGTGGCAATTGTTTTGGCGGAAACGCCTGAGCGGGTTGGCTTCGCACAGATGTTTTCCATGCTGCCGATGCTCCTGTTTGTGATGTGGGGCGGTGCATCTGCTGACCGGGCAGAGCTTCGCGGACACTTATTCCGCCTACAGGTGATGGTCGCCCTGCCTGCTCTTTTCCTGGCGGCGGTCATTGCGGCGGGTGCGCTCAATTACTGGGTGATCCTCGGCTATGTGTGCGTGATGTCGCTGACCAGCGCCTGGGTTGTGCCAGCGCGCGACTCGATCCTGACGCGTATTGCCATGCGCTCGCTCGGCGGTGCCATTCCGCGCGCCGTGGCGCTGGCTACCTCGGCGCAGTTTGCTTCACAGGTGGTGGGCATGCTGCTGGCAGGTTTTGCCTATATTATCGGGGCGGTGCCGTTTCTCATTGCGCATTCCGTGCTGGCTTTTTTTGCAGCGTTTACGACAACGCGGCTGGCACCTGCACCACCTGCGCCCCGCACGATGGCCCATTCGCGCGGCAAGGAAATGCTTGAAGGACTTTCGATGACCTTCGGTGATCCCGACATTCGTGCGGTGATGATCCTGATGGGCATTGGTGGTATTTTTTATATCGGTGTCTTCATGGTGATTTTTCCGCTGCTTGCGCGCGATGTTTATGGCGGCGGGTCGCTTGAGATTTCGCTCTTCACGGCGGCGTTCTTCGGTGGCATCGGCGCGTCGAGTTTTTTGCTGACGCGGCTGCGCGAGATCAAGAAGCAGGGCAAAGCCATCATGATGGCCATGTGTGTTGGCTCCATCACCATGACGGTTGTGCATTTTCATCCACCGTTCTGGGCGGTGCTTTTGCTGGTGCTGGTGTGGGGGCTTTCTGCCGGTGTCAGCATGTCCACCGCGCGCGCCATCGTGCAGGCGCGTGCACCCGACAGCCATCGCGGGCGGATGCTGGCGGCGTTTCAGATGGCAATGATGGGTGGCGGGCCGATCGGCTCATTAATGGCGGGGTATACGGCCAGCGCTCTGGGCCTGTTTGATGCCCTGCTGGTGCCGCCGGCGGCGATGTTGGTGATCTGGCTCAGCGTCTTCTTCTTTACTGACCTGTGGAAAGCACAGGCCCGCATGGCGGTGCCGCAACCAGCCGACTGACCGGCCGCGGCACCAAATCCAACACGGTTGGACTAGCTGTATTTGCGCTCATCCCACCACGGATAGAAGCTCGGCATATCCTTTGACGGTGTGCACGGATATTCCGGCTGGCGCTTTTCAAGGAAGGACATGACGCCTTCCTTGGCATCCGGCGTCTGGCCGCGCGAATAGATGGCGCGGCTGTCGATCTTGTGGGCTTCCATGGGATGGTCGGCACCCAGCATGCGCCACATCATCTGGCGGGTGAGCGCAACGGAGACCGACGCTGTGTTGTCGGCGATCTCACGGGCAATGGCGCGCGCTGCCGGCAGCAGATCTTCAGGCTCATGCAAAGACCGCACAAGGCCACCATCGAGGGCTTCCTGCGCGTCGAACACGCGGCCGGAATAGCACCATTCAAGCGCCTTCGAGATACCGACAACGCGCGGCAGGAACCAGCTTGAGCAGGCTTCCGGCACGATACCGCGACGGGCAAAGACGAAGCCAAAGCGAGCCTTGGTGGAGGCGATGCGGATATCCATCGGCAATTGCATTGTGACGCCAATGCCGACAGCGGCACCATTGATGGCACCGATGACGGGCTTGATGCTTTCATAGATGCGCAGGGTCACGCGGCCACCGCCATCGCGTACGCGCTCATCCGACCAATTGACGTCGCCGTCCTTCATGGCAGACCCGGCTTTGTCGGGGCGGTCATCGCGAGCTTCATAGTCAAATGTCTTGGCCCCCTGCGACAGGTCGGCGCCGGCGCAGAACGCACGGTCGGCACCCGTCACGATGATGGCGCGCACGGTGTCGTCCGCATCAGCGCGATCGAAGGCGTCGATCATCTCCGCCATCATTTCGCCGGTGAAGGCGTTCATCTTTTCGGGGCGGTTGAGGGTCAGCGTCAGAATGCCATCCTCAACATCGTAGAGGATGGTCTCATATGTCTTGTCGCTCATGGGCGTCTTCTCCTGAAGGATTATTGGATCGTGTCGATTTCTGTCGGCGAGGAGTTTAGCGCTCCTGCGGCGTACGGCTAGATGCCGTAGGGTCAATCTGCGGCTTTGAGGTTCCCCAAAGAGCGAGTTTGTCAGGCGGTTTCAACGCGTATAAATCATAAGAAAAGCCACAACAATCAGCGGCAGTGAGAATCCTGCCGCCTTGGGAGACGTTCGATGCATCCGTGTGACCACGCCCAGACCTCGCCAGACAAGCCCGCCTACATCATGGCCGCCACCGGGGAAACGGTGACGTATGGCGAACTCGACGCGCGCTCCAACCAGGTGGCGCATCTGTTGCGCAAATGCGGGCTCAAGCGCGGCGACTCCATTGCCATCTTCATGGAGAACAATGCCCGCTACATGGAACTGTGCTGGGCGGCACAGCGCTCAGGCCTTTATTTCACCTGCATCTCGTCACGCCTGACGGCGGGCGAAGTTGAATATATTGCCGGCGACTGCGGGGCAAAGCTGCTCATCACCTCAGCGGAGGTCGGCCCGGTTGCGGATGAGCTTGCGGGCAAGATGCCCGGCATCAAGCATCGCTTCATGGTGGGGGGCACGCGGCCTGGCTATGAGTCACTGGAAGCCGCCCGCGATGCGATGCCGACAACGCCGATCGCGGATGAATCCGCCGGCGTCGACATGCTCTATTCCTCGGGCACAACCGGACGCCCGAAGGGCATCAAATCGCCGCTGCCCGACACACCGATCAATGAAGCGCCCGGCCTGCTCAACCTGGTGACGCTGCTCTACGGGGCCGGACCGGACTCGATCTATCTGTCGCCGGCGCCGCTCTATCATGCGGCCCCGCTGCGCTACAACATGTCGATGCACCGGTTGGGTGCGACCTGCATTGTGATGGAGCATTTCGACGCTGAAGAAGCGTTGAAGCTCATCGAGAAATACAAGATCACCATCGCCCAGTGGGTGCCGACCATGTTTGTGCGCATGCTGAAGCTGCCGGACGAGGTGCGGCTGAAATATGATGTGTCGAGCATTCAATGCGCAATCCATGCGGCAGCGCCGTGCCCCATCCCCATCAAGGAACAGATGATCGAGTGGTGGGGTCCGGTGATCAATGAGTATTACGCCGGCACCGAGGGCAACGGCTTTTGCGCGCTGAACTCAGAGGAATGGCTGGCGCATAAGGGCTCGGTCGGCAAACCACTGCTCGGTGAGCTTCACATAGTGGGTGAGGACGGCGAAGAAGTGGAACCCGGCGAGATCGGCACCATCTATTTCGGCGGCGCCGGGGAGTTCGAATATCACAACGACCCCGACAAGACCGCTAAATCCAAGCATCACCAGGGCTGGACCACGTTGGGCGACGTCGGACGGATTGATGAAGATGGGTACCTTTATTTGACCGATCGCAAGTCCTACATGATCATCTCCGGTGGCGTGAATATTTACCCGCAGGAGGCGGAAAATCTTCTCGTCACCCATCCAAAAGTAGCGGATGTGGCTGTGATTGGTGTGCCTAACGAAGATTTTGGTGAGGAAGTGAAGGCGGTTGTGCAGCCCCTGAACTGGGATGACCGCGGCCCCGAGCTTGAAGCGGAGCTGATTGAGTTCTGCCAATCGCAGCTTGCCAAGATCAAGTGCCCACGCTCGATTGATTTCGACAAGGAATTACCCCGACATCCGACCGGTAAGCTGTACAAGCGGCTTATCCGTGACCGGTACTGGGGCAATCGTGACTCGAAAATCGTCTGACACCAGCACGACTGAGAATACGCCGGCTGAGGGTCAAGGGTTTGCCCGTGTGCCCCTCAAGCTGTCGCCGGACGGGCTGATCCTGCGGGAGAATTTCACCCGCGCGCGGATGGAAAGCCTGCGTCTGGAAATGATGGAACTGGGCGATGCGTCTGTCCTGACCCATGACGAGCGCGAGGCGAGCCGCCGCGACTTCATGCAGGCCTGGGATGGCAGGTCCGATATCTGGGTATTCGGATACGGCTCCTTGATGTGGAACCCGGCCATTCATGTGGCGCAGACGCGCGAGGCAAAAGTATTCGGGCTGCATCGTGCGTTCTGCCTGCATCTCATGCTGGGGCGTGGCACGCCAAAGTCACCGGGGCTGATGCTGGGGCTGGACCGGGGCGGCTCATGCCGGGGGATGGCGCACCGGATAGCGGCACATCAGGTGGAAAGCGAAACCGAAATTCTGTGGATGCGGGAGATGATCGGCGGGTCTTACGTGCCTGCATGGGTCAATCTTGACGTTGACGGCAAACGAACAGCTGAGCCGGCGCTCACCTTCGTCATCAATCGCGGCCATGATCGCTATGCGGGGAAGCTGGATGAAGACCTGATTGCCCGGCGCATCGCCCGTGCCGAGGGCATGCTTGGCACCAACCGGTCATATCTCTACCGCACGGTGGAGCGGCTTGATGCGTTGGGCATCCGCGACGGGCAGATGCACCGGCTTTGCCAGCAGGTGAAAACGCTGGCCGGCGACTAGCGCTCGTTTTGCCGCGTGAAATCAGCTAGCCTGCGGACCTGTATCGGGTGCCTCTCACATTGCTTTCAAAGGGTTGACCTCATGAACCGTATTTTCGTGTCCGCATCTGGCATCGCGACCGTATTTGCAATGGGTTTTGCAATTGTGCTGTCCGCGGCCGGGCCAGCGCAGGCATGGGCCGACAAATGCCGCAAGAATGTCGATGCGCAGATCGACGAGGAGTACCGCATTTATTTCCGCACCTCGGACAATGAGGTGGATGAAACACCGGCGACCCAGCTGGACGAGGAAAATATCAAGCGCATCGACCGGGCCAGTTCCATCGGCAAGGCGCGGGATGTCGAGCAGATCTGCATTATCGGGCAGGCCAGCAAGGAGGGCGACGCGGACCGTAATGCGAGCCTCGCCTATGCCCGCGCCGAAGCCGTGGCCCGTGCCTTTGTGGCCCGTGGCTGGCGCAAGGATCAGATCGTGGTTGAGTCATCGGGCGAAACTTGGGGATTTCTGTCGGACTGGCTGACCAGCGACAGCTCCGCTGACCGCCGGGTGGACGTGACCTACTCCTACTAGGCCCACCGGCCATCACAGCCCATGGGGCGGCATGGCGCCCGCCCCATTGGCATTGGCCAGCCCGGGCGGGTAAAGTCGCGCCCGAAATTCAAGAGACCAATAGTCCAAGAGGGAACAGACAAATGCGCGTATTTGAAAATATTGCAGAAATGGAAAGCGAAGTCGGTAAGGAGATCGGCGTCAGCGACTGGCTGGAAATTGACCAGGACCGCATCAACAAGTTTGCCGATGCAACGGGCGATCATCAGTGGATCCATATTGACCCTGAGCGCACCCAGAAAGAGCTGGGCATGCCGACCATCGCGCATGGCTATCTCACCCTGTCGCTGCTGCCGCTGCTGCAGAGCCAGGTTTCGGGCATCAAGAGCGTGACCCGCGGCATCAATTACGGCACCAACAAGCTGCGTTTCACCGGCATGGTTCCGGTCAACAGCAAGGTGCGTGCACGCGTCAAGCTGTTGAAGATGGAGCCCAAGTCCGGCGGCGTGCAGATGACCAATGAAGTAACCATGGAAGTGGATGGCAGCGACCGTCCGGCCATGGTTGCGGAAACGCTGTCGTTGATCTTCGAATAGGCCACAGACGGCTTGATACGTCGCGATATTGTGACCGGCGGGTGACTTCAGTGTCCCCGCCGGAAACACCACATCAAGAGTTGCACCAGAACACGATATTCATGAGGTTCTCCAATGGCTGACGCGACACGGGCGCTTTGGACCACAAGCAGCAACCACGCCAAGGTTGAAAAATCTGAAGCGGAATGGAAAGCCGAGCTTACGCCTGAGCAATTCAAGGTGGCCCGCAAGGCGGGTACGGAACGCGCCTTTACCGGCCCCAACTGGGACCAGAAGGCGCCAGGCACATATAAATGCGTATGCTGCAACCAGCCGCTGTTTGATGCCGCCACCAAATATGACAGCGGCACCGGCTGGCCGAGCTTTTATGCGCCGGTGGCAGACGACGCTGTTGAATATCACGCAGACAAATCGCTGTTTTCAACGCGCACCGAAGTTGTCTGCGCAAAATGTGATGCTCATCTGGGGCACGTGTTCCCTGATGGGCCGCAGCCGACTGGCTTGCGCTATTGCATGAATGGCATGGCGATGGATTTTGAACCTGCCGGCGCTGCGGCATCGGATGACTGATCCCACACCGCCGGTTGCCGCCCGCAAGCCGCAGCACGAGACTCATCACGGCCGCACGCGGACCGACGATTACGCATGGCTGCGCGCTGAGAACTGGCAACAGGTCATGCGCGAGCCGGACACGCTTGATCCCGAGATCCGCGCCTATCTGGAAGCTGAGAACGCTTATACGGATGCCAAGCTGGCGCCGACCAAGGCACTGCAGGAAACGGTGTTTGGCGAGATCAAAGGCCGTATCAAGGAGGATGACAGTTCGGTCCCCTCCCCTGACGGGCCATACAGCTATTATTCGCGATGGGACACCGGGGCGGAGTATCCGCTCTATTGCCGGCAACCGCGCGATGGCGGCGACGAAACCATTATTCTTGACGGGCCGGTGCTGGCGCAGGGCCAAAGCTATCTGCGCATAGGTGACGCTTCACATTCGCGCGATCACCGGCTGCTCGCCTATTCAATCGATACGGCGGGGTCTGAGTATTTCACGGTCCGCATTAAGAATCTTGAGACCGGCGCATTGCTGGACGATGTCATTCCCGATACGTCCGGCGGTGTCGTGTGGGCGGCTGATAATGCGACGCTGTTTTATACGCTGCTGGATGCCAACCACCGGCCGCACAAGGTGATGCGGCATTCACTCGGCACGCCTGCTGACGTAGATGTCTGCGTCTATGAGGAAACCGATCCGGGCTATTTCGTCGGTGTCGGCCAGACCCAGAGCGGGCGGCTGATCATTATCGACAGCCACGACCACCAGACATCCGAAATACGGTTTGTGCCTGCGGACGCATCGCAGACGCCGCCGATTCTGGTCGCAGCCCGTGATGAGGGCCACGAATACGACATCGAGGAATGGAACGGGCAGCTCATCATCCGAACCAATGCGGCGAACGCTGACGATTTCAAGATTGTGCAGGCACCGCTGGACAAACCGGCGCGCGAGCACTGGAAGGATCTGGTACCGCACCGGCCCGGGACGCTGGTTCTGACGCATATTGTGTTCAGCGGCCACATGGCGCGGCTAGAGCGCCATGGTGGATTGCCCCGCGCGATCATCCGCGACATGAAGACGGGCGACGAACACGCGATTGCCTTTGATGAAGAGGCGTATTCGCTGGGCCTTGCGGCCGGGTATGAGTTCGACACCACGGCACTGCGCTTCACCTATTCGTCGATGACCACCCCGTCAGAACAGTATGACTATGACATGGCGACACGGGTGCGGGCTTTGCTGAAGCGGCAGGACGTGCCAAGCGGCCATGATCCGGCGAACTATGTGACACAGCGGGTGATGGCGAAGGCACCGGACGGCGAAGACGTGCCGGTCTCGATCCTCTATCACCGCGACACACCGCTTGATGGGTCCGCCCCCTGCCTGCTTTACGGCTATGGCGCATACGGCATCACCATTCCGGCGAGTTTCTCGGTTGCCCGGCTGTCGCTTGTGGATCGTGGGTTTGTCTATGCGATCGCGCATGTGCGCGGGGGCAAGGACAAGGGGTACCGGTGGTATCGCGCCGGCAAGCTGAAAGAAAAAACAAATACGTTCACGGACTTTATCGCGGCCGGTGAGCATCTGATTGCTGAACGCATTACCTCGAAAGGGCGCATCGTGGCGCAGGGCGGAAGTGCGGGCGGCATGCTGATGGGGGCGATTGCCAATATGCGGCCTGATCTGTTTGCCGGGATTGTGGCCGAGGTGCCGTTTGTGGATGTGCTGGCGACCATGCTGGACGACACGCTGCCGCTGACGCCGCCTGAATGGAACGAATGGGGCAACCCGATAGCGGATGCCGACGCCTATGACTGGATCGCCGCCTACTCGCCCTATGATCAGGTAAGCGCGCAGGACTACCCGGCCCTGTTCGCGCTGGGTGGGCTGGCCGATCCACGTGTGACCTATTGGGAACCCGCCAAATGGGTCGCGAAGCTGCGGGCGCTCAAGACCGACAACAACCTGCTGCTGCTGAAAACCAACATGGAAGCCGGCCATGGCGGCAAGTCAGGCCGCTTTGAGGGCCTGCATGAAGTCGCGGAAGTTTATGCCTTCTGCCTACTTGTCACAGGCAACGCATAATTGGGGCACCGCATAACCGGGGCCATGCGCGCTTGATGCTTAAGCCCCGGCTGACGGCTGAATGACGATCTCAAGTCGGCCTTTACTGGCTCCTTCGATCGTCACCACCTGACCATCACCGCCATAGACCGCCTTGCCCGACGACAGGCTGATGTCGCAGCCGGAACCGTAATGCAGGCGGGGCACGTAAAGCTCGGTGGGTGCCGCGGACGGGTCCACTTTTATCTCCGCCTTGAAGCGGCGCGATGACAGCGTGAACAGGTGCGACACCAATTCGCCCTGCGCGCGGCGCACATAGGGACGACAGAACCCTTTCAGTCCGCGGCCACCGGAATCCTTGTCCAGCGGGTTTGCTTGCTGGTCACGCGAGAAGATCGAGAGGTCTTCCTGGTTCCACCCATCCCCGATCGCCTGATCATTGCTGTTCGAGGCGGTGTAATTCCAATGGGCGGAGGACAACAACAGCCGGTCCAGCGCGTTGTACATAAGGTCGAGCGCGATCACGTGTTTTGCCCATGGGGCATCGCCGCGGTCGCCTGCCGCCCATGCCTTGTAGGCGGCGGCATTGTCCAGATCATACGGAATACCGAATTCACCGATGAGGGTTGGGGCGCCGGTGCCCCCATTCAGGGTGCGGCTGGCGGATTTGGTCTGAGACAACTGATCCACATACTGTCCTTCAATCGCCTGCGCACCTTCCAGCACCTTGCCGGAGAAGGGGTTGATGGCGGTCGGGTACATGAAGGTCTTGGTCACCAGGGTGACGATGTCATACCAGTGGCTGGCATTGACGGTGTTCTGCGGCGTCTCCTCGGGGAAGCCCTCGCCGCTCATGCCACGGAACGGGTCAAGCTCCGCGAATACCATCCAGTCTGATTTTATTTCGCGTATTTGGTCCGCCACATGCTGGAAGAACGGGGCCATGTAGTCCGCTTCCAAATCGACCGGTTTGTCATTGCGGTGGGTGAAATAGGTTTCATTCACCTCCTCAGCCTCGCCATTGGCCCCAAGACGGTACGCGCCTGCGGCCTCGAACGGGCATGCCACGCCGTCGCGCCAGATCGGCGTGCGCGCATCATTGGCGCGCTCCTCACCGGTGACGGCCATCTGCATTTTTTCGGCGTCGAAACTCAACACCGGGATGGTGCGGGGAATGCCACGGGCGACCAGCAGGCCGTCCAGCGGCGACCAGGCGGGACCGGGTGTGACGCGGCCGGGGTGTTCCTTGGTGCGCTGGGTGTGCTGGTAACTTGTTTCCTGCGCAATCCAACCGGAGCCGGGTTCGTTCAACGTATCGAAGCCAAGCACATGCGGCATGTCCTTGACGCGCAGGGCGATCTGCTTCATCGCGCCCAGATAATGCTCCTGCAGGAAATGCTGTGCGTTCTGGCCGTCGATATTCAGATCAGGCGCGAAATCTGCGCCTGCGAAGAACAGCGTCCACATGATGGCGTTGGCCGGGCGGCGGTAATTCTGAGCCCATGTCATAGTGGGATAGGTATCTTCCTGACGGCCACCGCCACGCTCGTAATCATAGCAATGCTGCATGACCTTGGCGGCACCGGCCTCATGGAACTTTGTGAAATCCAGACCGGCTTTTTCAAACGTCCAGCCCGGCGCGCCGTCACCCCCGGACATGCGCGACCAGACATCTTGGTGGAAGTCGATGAAGACGTAGAGGCCGTGATCCCCGGCGCGGCGGCAGACATCGGCGAGGTAATCCAGATACGGCTCGTCATACTGGCCCGGGCCTGCATGTTCGCAGGCTTCCCACGTGGTGAGCAGGCGCAGGCAGTTGAACCCCCAGTGCTTCAACCGGCCCAGATGCTCCTCGGCTTCCTCGATGGGGAACGGGCGGCCGATGAAGCTGATGGATTTATGGTCGGCAAAATCTGTTGGTATGTGGGTGCCGCCATCGGGATAGGGCAATTTGCAGTCACCGCCCAGATTGACGCCGCGCAGGATGACATGGCGGCCATCCTGATCAAGGAACCGGTCCTTATCGATACGCAGCTTGGACAATGGCATGTGCTCTTCCTCCCGGCGGACCTTGAGCGGTCCCGCATATTTTGATTTGAGCAACTATGGCAGAAAAACCGGCTATCAGAAATTGTACTGCGACCGACCACCTGCAATTGGTCTTGCGGTGAGATTTGGCTAATGTGCTGCTCATGACAGACATTTCAAACACCAAGACGGGGCTTGTAGCCCTTCCCCCGCAACCGACCGGCGTTGCATGGCCCACCACTGACTGGCCAACGGGTACAGCGGCAAGCGCTGACCATGTGGCGTTAGGCGATTTGCTGGACCATGCGTTCTCGGATCCTGACGGGTCCGGCAAAGGCCCGGCAGACATGGGGCCGACGCATGCCTTTGTGGCCATTCAGGGCGGCAAGCTCGTGTCCGAAGCCTATGCGGACGGCTATGGGCCGGAGCAGACCTATCCGTCATGGTCGATGGCCAAGAGTATTTTGCAGGCGCTGATCGGCATTGCTGTGCGCGACGGGAAGCTGTCGATATTTGATCGGGTCGGCGCGCCTGAATGGCCGGAGAATGACGACCGGTCTGAATTGACCTTCGACCAGCTGCTGCGCATGGCGAGTGGTCTTGAGTTTGACGAAGATTACGTGGACGGCGACATCTCCGACACCATCGCCATGCTGTTTGGCGACGGCAAGGAAGACACGGCTGCCTATGCGGCGAACAAGCCGCTGGTGCACCCCATTGATACGGTCTTCAACTATTCCAGCGGCACGACAAATATTCTGTCGCGGGCATTGTCGGCCGTGCTGGGCGGCGGCGAGCCTCTGTCAGCGGGCGACTTTGAAGCCTTCATGCATCGCGCGCTGTTTGATCCGATCGGCATCAAGAGTGCGGTGCCGAAGTTTGATGAGGCGGGGACATGGATCGGTTCGTCCTATTGCTTCATGACGGCGCGGGATTTTGCCAGGTTCGGCCTGCTCCATATGCGTGGCGGGCTTTGGGAAGGGACGCAGATATTGCCCAATGGCTGGGTCGATTATGCGCGCACCCAAAGCAAGGTGCCGACGGGACCCGACGAATTCATGGGCTATGGCGCACATTGGTGGCGGGAGATTGCAGGTCCCGACACGTTCTCGGCCAATGGCTATGGCGGGCAATACATTGTGCTGGTGCCGCAAAAGGATCTGATACTTGTGCGCCACGGCGATAGCCATGATGCGCAGGGAGAGGCGGTAAAGCGCTGGATCAAAAATGTGGCGGCTACATTCGGGCCCGCCTGAATCCAGCAAATGCGATGGTAAAAAGTGCAGTTTTGGTAAGCTTACTTGCGGGACATGCATTCTGCCTCTTGCCCGCGCGCGCATCCTGTCCAAGAATGAGCGCCATAGAAATTTGAACGTCAGAATGACGGTTGCAGCGGTGCCTATTTGAATGGCTGCTCGCAATGCAAACCGCGGGTGCAGGGGGTGTTTCTTGGGTGAGGTCATAAGGCTTCCGCTTGACCGGATTACAGAGCATGACCGCACGCGGCTTTTTCGTGCCGCGGCACAGTCGCCGCTCGACATCGATCTCGTCACCAATGAAGACGGATCGCCCTGTGTACTTGTGTACCGCTGCGGGTGGACGCATCCCAGTTTCCGCATTGAGAAGTCGGAAGGCCAATGGCAGGCCTTCGATCTCGAGCATGGCGGGACCCAGCCCTTTTATACATCGCGCTTGGCGAGCGACCTGATCGCAGCCATCAGCCATTCTCCCGCTCTTGAAAACAGGCCGACCGCATCATGAACGCTCCCGTGCTCACAGACCCCACCACCGCCGCCAAAAAAGCGGGCATGTGCCCGGAGCGGCTGGAGCGGATTGCCCCCTTCTTCCAATCCTATGTGGACAACAAGAAACTGGCCGGGCTTTCAACGCTGGTATGGCGCAAGGGCGAGCTGGCGCATTTTTCGGTTCAGGGGCAGATGGATGTCGAGCGCGGCAAGGACCTCGCGCATGACACGATTTTTCGCATCTATTCCATGTCGAAGCCGATCACATCCGTTGCGGTGATGATGCTGTTCGAAGAAGGCCGGTTTCAGCTTGAGCATGAGATTGGCCGCTACATTCCCGAGCTTGCGGACCTGCGGGTATACGCAGGCGGGCCGGCGCGCGCGATGGTGACGGAAGCGGCACACCGGCAGGTGACGATCCGCGATCTGCTGACCCATATGTCCGGCTTTACCTACGGCTTCATGGAGGTGCATCCGGTTGATCAGGCATACCGGCATTTCCAGATCGGCGGCGTCGATCTGACAACGTCCAACCTGGAAGAATTCTGCAAGCTGCTTGGCAAAATGCCGCTGCTGCATCATCCCGGTGAGCATTGGAGCTATTCGGTTTCGACCGATGTACTGGGGCGGTTGGTGGAAGTTGTGTCCGGGCTGTCGCTCGACGCGTTTTTCCGTACGCGTATTTTTGCACCGCTGAACATGACCGATACGGCGTTTCAGGTGTCGTCCGAGCAGATGCCGCGCTTCGCCGCCAATTATCAGCGCGACCCGAAGACGAAATCCTTCACGCTGGCGGATAATCCCGAAACCGGGCGGTATGCCAAGCCGCCGGTCTTTACATCAGGCGGCGGCGGGCTTGTGTCCACGCAGTCGGACTATCTCAAATTCTGCCAGATGATGCTGGCGGGCGGCACCGCGCCGGACGGCACACGCTTGTTGTCGCGGCCGACAATTGCGCTGATGACCAAGAACCATCTACCCAATAATTGCGACCTTGAAAGCATCGCCAAGGGCGCGTTCTCTGAAACCACCAATGCGGGTGTCGGCTTCGGGCTGGGCTTTGCGGTGACGGTGGATGAAGCCAAGGCGCAGATCACCGGGCCGAACGGCACCTATTACTGGGGCGGTGCCGCGAGCACAATTTTCTGGATTGACCCCAGCGAAGAGCTGATCGCCATCCTGATGACGCAACTGATGCCGTCAGGTGCCTATCCGCTGCGGCGGCAGTTCCAGCAGCTCGTCTACGGCGCCATCAACGACTAGGTGGTGACTAGATGACGGGTGGGCATGGCTGGCATGACTCGCCAGTGGGCCATCGCGTGGCCTAAAAGGTCCGTGCACATTCGTTGCACTGGACATCTCAATGCCTCTTTGGATCGCCTTCACTCTTGTCGCGGCCTTTGCGCAGAATGTGCGCTCGGCCTTGCAGCGCAGCCTTGCCGGTGACCTGACGGCCACGGGGGCGAGCTATGTGCGGTTTTTGTACGGGCTGCCATTCGCCTGCATCTATCTGGCGGTGCTGCTTTATGTGAGCGGCGAGGCGCTACCCTCCCCCGACCTTTATTTTGTCGGCGCGGTACTGATCGGTGGGACCGGACAGGTCATTGCCGCTGTACTGCTGGTGCGGATGTTCGCGCTGCGGGTGTTCACGGTGGGCACGACATTTTCAAAAACAGAAACTGTGCAGACGGCGCTGATCGGCTTTCTGGTTATTGGCGACACCGTGGGGCCTTATGCATTCGCGGGCATCCTTGTGAGCTTCATCGGCGTGATCGCGCTGTCGGTGGCGCGCACGGACCTGACACTACGCAGCATTGTATCGTCACTTGGCTCACCTGTGGCGCTGATGGGCATGGGGTGTGGCGCAGGCTTTGCCATTGCGTCCGTCGCCTATCGCGCCGCCGCGCTGTCGCTTGAGGGGCATGGCTTCGCGGTCTCCGCGGCAATGACGCTGGTCTGCGTGCTGATCTGGCAGACCGTATTGATGACCAGCTGGCTGGCGACGAGGGATCGCACGTCGCTGCGGCAAAGCTATGTGCGCTGGCGGCCTGCCGTCATTGTCGGGATTGCCAGTGTCATCGGGTCAATCGGCTGGTTCACGGCCTTTGCGCTGGAAAACGCCGCCTATGTGAAGGCGCTGGGGCAGATCGAGTTGGTGTTCGCGCTGGCCACCTCTGCCCTTGTGTTCAGGGAAAGGACCAATGCCGCAGAGCTGGCGGGCATTTTGCTGGTGGTGGCGGGGCTTGTGCTGATTGTGATCTGAATAAGCGTGTCCCCGGACTTGATCCGGGGCCTACTCTCGGTTGCTCGTCGCACAGTGTCGGCCAGCCGGAGCCCTCACTTTCCCGCTGCGGCAAGCAGAAAGGCGAGTGGCCCCCGGATCAAGTCCGGGGATACGGATGTGAATATGTTTCACCACATTGCTCGCGCCACTTTCCGGTCAGGCCGGAGGGAGAGCGCATACAAAAAATCCCCGGATGCATCGCTGCATCCGGGGCTTTGTTTGAAATTGCCTCAGTTTATTCGGCGGCTTTAGCAGCACCACCGACCACAAAACCGTTGAGGCGGCCCTGAATGAGGGTCTGTGCCTCGTTGACGATGCGGGAGATCAGTTCCTGCACGGTGGGGATATCGTGGATCAGGCCCTGGATCATACCGGCAGACCAGATGCCGTGATCGGGGTCACCTTCCGAATACACCAGCTTGCCACGCGCACCGGCGACGAGATGCTGGATCTCCTCGAACTTGGCGCCTTCACGTTCCTTGGCAATTACTTCCTGAGAGATCGCGTTCTTGGCGACGCGCGCCGTGTTGTGAAGCGTACGGAAGATAAGGTCCGTGCCGCGCTCATCGGTATCGACCATCTTCTGCTTCACATTGTCGTGGATGTCGGCTTCCTTGGTGGCGCAGAAACGCGTGCCCATGTTGATGCCTTCAGCACCCAATGCCAACGCCGCAACAAGACCGCGCGCATCACCGAAACCGCCTGAGGCGACCAGCGGGATTTTCACTTTGTCAGCGGCAGCCGGAATGAGGATCAGGCCGGGGATATCGTCTTCGCCGGGATGGCCTGCGCACTCGAAGCCGTCAATTGAAACAGCATCAACACCCATGCGCTCAGCTGACAGTGCGTGGCGAACGGCGGTGCATTTGTGGATGACCTTGATGCCGTGTTCCTTGAAGTGGTCCACATGCTCCTGCGGCTTGTAGCCGGCGGTCTCAACAATTTTCACGCCGCTATCAATGATCGCCTGACGGTATTCAGCGTAGGGCGGAGGCTTGATAGCCGGAAGAATTGTGAGGTTCACGCCGAAGGGCTTGTCGGTCAGCGCCTTGCAGCGCTCGATTTCCTTGGCGAGGTCATCAGGTGTTGGCTGCGTCAGTGCGGTGATGAAGCCAAGGCCACCGGCATTGGCAACGGCTGCCACCAGCGGCGCCTTGCCGACCCACTGCATGCCGCCTTGAACGATGGGATGTTCGATGCCGAACATCTCCGTGAAGCGTGTCTTGAGCATGGCTTGCTCCCCTAAACTTGTCTTGTTGCAAAAGGCGATTGAATTGTTGGTTTCGTCGCGATTTTAACAGAGTTGCGGCCCCTCTTGCACCCCGCGCACTGTTCAGATTTGTTCAGCATCTTGTCACTTTAGCAACAGCAGTGGAAACTGCCGCAGGGGAACCGGGCAATATACTCCCGGATAGTGGGCGAACCGCATGAGCACTGACAACTGGGATCTTTACCGCGTGTTTCTGGCCGTTGCGGAAACCCGCAGCCATTCGGGTGCCGGGCGACGGTTGAAGCTGAGCCATGCCACCGTTGGGCGGAAGATTGCCGAGCTTGAGGCGTCGCTGGGCGTCAAACTGTTCGTACAGACAAATGACGGGTTTGGCCTGTCGCCTGCCGGGGAACGGCTGAAGGCTGAAGCCGACCAGATGGCGATTTCGGCCCAGCGCGCGGGGCTTGCAGTGTCGGCGGAAAGCGGCACACCAAAGGGCATTGTACGGGTTTCAACGGCGGCCACATTGGCGGGCTACTGGCTGATGCCGCATATGGCAGCGTTCCATGCGCAGTATCCCGATCTCGAAATTGAGTTCGTCACAGATGCATGGCCGGCCTCGGTGACGCGGCGGGAGGCGGAGATTGTGATCCGGCTTTATGGGCCGGGAGAAGAAAACCTGGTGGGGCGCAAGATCGCCCGCGCCGGTGTAGCCTTCTACGCCGCCAAGACCTATGCGCACGCAAACGGGTTGCCCAGCCAGCGGGCGGAATGGGCGGAACACCGGCTTATCGGCTTTGCGGGCGAAGCCAACGAGGCAGAGCTTGCGCGATGGGCGCAACATGTGACGCGCGGTGCACCAACTTACGTGCGTTGCTCCAGCATGGCGGACATGGTGCGTGCGGTGAGTGCGAATGCGGGTATTGCGCCCCTCACCTGCCTGATTGGCGACAGTCACCCGGAGCTTGTGCGCGTGGCGCCAGACAAGCTGTTCAGCGCCACAGACGTATGGCTGCTGGCGCATCCGGACCTCAACGACACCGCTGCCGTACGCTGCGTGCTCGACTTTATTGCGCAGACAGCGAAGAATGATCGGGAGCGTCTGTTGGGGAGGATTTGATGCGTAATCTGATTTTGGCTGCTGCACTGCTGGCCACGGTGTTGGCTGCGGTACTGGTGACCGGCTCAAATGCCGACGCCGATGAGGCGCCCCCCTTCTCATATATAGATGCCAACGGCATTAGTTTTGCCTATGTGGAAATTGGCGAAGGGCCACTGGTGCTGTTGCTACACGGCTATCCCGAAACGTCCGCAAGTTGGTGGCCGGTACAGCAAAAGATCGCCGCCGCAGGCTACCGGGCGGTTGCGCCCAACATGCGCGGCTATAGGCCGACCAGCATTGCCGAAGATGGCGACTATACGGTGGGCACGCTTGGTGCCGATGCGCTGGCGCTAGTCGAGGCATTGGGCGAAACCCAGGCCGTGATTGTAGGCCATGACTGGGGTTCCACGGCGGCTATGGCAGCTGCAGTGGCAGCACCTGATAAGGTCAACGGCCTGGTGTCGCTAGCAATTCCGCATCCGGTCGGCACGCCGTTTAATGTCAGCCTGCTGATGAATGCACCACATTTCCTCTATTACCAGTTGCCCGGCGCGAGCTGGTGGGTGGCGCGCAATGACTTTGCGCATGTCGAAGGCATCTATGAGGCATGGTCGCCCACTTTCGATCAGTCCAACCATGATTTCTCAGCCATCAAGGAAAGCATGGCGATGGAAGGTGGCGTGGACGGACCGCTTGGCTATTACTGGTCGATCAGCGCTGACCCGACGCCCGGCACAAAGCAGGCAACGGCTGAAACCCTGATCGATACGCCTGCGCTGATCATCTCAGGCGATGCCGACGGCGCCATTGATGTTTCGCTGTTTGCCGATGGGGCCGAAGGGTTCACCGGGCCTTACACCTATGTAGAACTGGCGGATGTCGGCCATTTTCCGCAGTTGGAAGCGCCGGATGCCGTATCCGAAGCCATTCTCGAATTTCTGGCGACTGTAGATACCGGGCGCTGAGAAACCTCTCCCTGTTCAACTGTGGCCCAGTATCTGTTCACTGGTGAACTGGACAAGCCGTGCCGGGCGACCATATATCGAGACAACGCAAAAGCGCCCTTCCGCCATTCGGAGATTTTCCCATGTCCATTCCCGCCCATATCCGCGACCACCTGCGCCTGCCGCTCATCGGCTCGCCGCTGTTCATCGTGTCCGGCCCGGAACTTGTGATTGCCCAGTGCAAGGCAGGCATCATCGGCTCATTCCCGGCGCTGAATGCGCGGCCGGAACCTGTGCTTGAGGAATGGCTCATCCGTATCAAGACGGAACTGGCTGAGTATCAGGCAGCCAACCCGGACAAGAAGGTTGCGCCCTTCGCGGTCAACCAGATTTGCCACGCCTCGAACGACCGGTTGATGCGCGACATGGAAATGTGCGTGAAACATGAAGTGCCGATCATCATCACGTCACTACGTCCGCCTGCGGAGATTGTTGAGGCGGCGCATTCCTATGGCGGGCTGGTTTATCACGACGTCATCAATGTGAAGCACGCCAAGAAGGCCGCCGAGCAGGGTGTGGACGGGCTTATTCTTGTGTGCTCCGGGGCCGGTGGCCATGCGGGTGCACTTTCGCCCTTCGCGCTGGTGCGCGAAGTGAAGGAATGGTTTGACGGCACGGTCATTCTGTCCGGTGCCATTGGCGACGGTGCATCAATTGCCGGTGCGCTGGCGATGGGTGCGGACTTTGCCTATATGGGCACGCGTTTCGTCGCTACGGCCGAAGGCAATGCGGACCCGGCCTACAAGAAGATGCTGGTGGAGTCAGCTGCCGACGACATCGTCTATTCAAACCTGTTTACCGGCGTTCATGGCAACTATCTGGCACCGTCGATTGTCGACTCTGGCCTTGACCCACACAATCTCCCTGAAGCCGACAAGTCGAAGATGAATTTCGGCTCGGGCGGCAACATGAAGCAGAAGGCGTGGAAAGACATCTGGGGTTCAGGCCAGGGCATCGGCGCGATCAAGGACGCGCCGCCCGTTGCTGAACTGGTAGACCGGCTGGAAGCGCAGTATCGCGCCGCGCTGGATGACCTTAGCGGGCGTACACTCGTGCCAACTGCCGCCGCCAAAGCAAACGCCGCAGAATAATTTTGAAGATGTAAGTCATGCGGCCACCTCTTTTTGAGGGGCCGCGTGGCCTGCAGCTGTCTCTTCTGCCGGCTCCAGACACCCCAAACCTTCAAGCGATGTCCGCATGGCTGCATCAAGCGGCGTATGCGGCTCGCTGCCCAAGACGGCAACAAGTTTGCTGTTGTCGAGGCGGTGTGGCGTATCCCAGAGATATTTCATCTTCCACAGCTCACGGAAGGTCTCGTTGAAGTGACCTGCCAGCCGCAGGAGCATCCACGGCAACCGCTTTGTCGGCATGTCGGCATTTCCCGCCACACGCTTGATCGCGTCGGCAAAATTGTCCTGGGTATCGGCGCGGCTGGTATGTCCGGCAAAATGGAAAACGTCGTAGCCGCCGGGCACGCCCTCGACTTTATTCAGTAGGCGGATGAATGTTTCTGCCATATCCGGCAGATAGGCGAAGGCATGCATCAAAGCCGGGTCGCCGGGATAGGTGACGGCGGCAATGGGCTTGCCGGCGGTGACGATGCCGCCGTTCAGCCATGCGCCCGGCGCGTGGGGGCCGAAAAAGTCCCCCGCCCTGACGACCAGCACCGGCGCCGTGCTGCGCTGCAGGATATATTCCATTTCAACGCGTATTTGGCCCTTGGTGGTTTTGGGATTTTGCGGCGACTGCTCAGTGAGCGCCGGGAAGGCGTCGTCGCCGTAATTGTAAACATTGCCGGGGAAGGCGATGCGTGCGCCGACCGCCTCTGCAGCTTTGACTGTGTTGGTCAGCATGGGAATGGCCCGCTGCCGCCACTTTTTGTAGCCCGGCGGGTTGGCACCGTGGAAAATCACATCGCAGCCCTTGGCCGCCTTCAAAACGTCGCGGGCGCGCATGGCGTCGCCCTTGACCCAGGTTGCGCCGGCAAGCAGCGGCATCTGTGCGGCGGCTTTCTTGGGGTTGCGGTGAAAAGCCCGGACTTCCAGGCCTTCCGCCAGTGCCGCTCGTGCGATTTCAGAGCCTATGCCGCCGGTGGGACCGATTACCAAAATCCGCTTTGTCATCTTACTACTCCATCATTTTTGGCCGGTTTGACCATTCGGGGTGAAGATGAGGGCGACACACCTATACGTAAATTGCGTATTTATTTTGCTTTGATATATGTTTTTGTATGTCTAGCGATCAAATCCATTGGGACTACTGGCGCTCTTTCGCAGCCGTCATGGACGAGGGCTCGCTTTCGGGCGCGGCGGCGGTGCTGGGGCTGACCCAGCCGACGCTCGGCCGTCATGTGGAAGCGCTTGAAGATGCATTGGGCACCACGCTTTTTGTGCGCTCGGTGCGCGGGCTGTCGCCAACGGATACGGCGCTGGCGCTGCGGCCGCATGCGCAGGCCATGGCGCAGGCGGCGGCGGCACTGGTGCGGTCTGCCAGCGGGCCGGCGGATGCGCTTGAGGGGACGATCAGGCTGACCGCCAGCGAGTTTGTCGGGGCCAATGTGCTGCCGGAAATTCTGGCGGAATTTGGGGATATGCATCCCGGTATTGCGGTCGAGCTTGTACTCTCCGACCGCACTGATGACCTCACCGGGCGGGCGGCCGACATTGCGGTACGGATGGTTAAGCCGACGCAGGCGGCGCTGGTGGCCAAGTGGATCGGCGAAGTACATATCGGCCTTTATGCCCATCGCAGATATGTCGAGCGGCACGGGGTGCCGGAAAGCCTGAGCGGTGATCTGAGCGGGCACCGGTTTATCGGCTATGACGCGGATACGCGGGCGCTGGAGGCTGTGGGCGCCGTCGGACTGAACCTGTCGCGGGAGACGTTTTCCTTCAGGGCTGACCGGGATGCGGCGCAACTGGCGCTGCTACGCGCGGGTGCCGGGATTGGTGCCTGCCAGCGCCCCGCAGCCCAGCGGGACCCGGACCTTGTACCTGTTGCGGCCGACGAGTTCGGCTTTGACCTTGGGATATGGCTGGTGATGCATGAGGATCTGCGCAAAATTGCGCGGATGCGGGCGATGTTTGACCATCTGGCTCACGGGCTGAGCGGCTATCTGGACGTGTGACCACCCCCCACCCGCGCGCTTGTTGCAGCGGACACAAGCCAGTAGGTTGCGCGCTCACTCACAGACGAAAGAAATGCCATGTCTGACGCCGCAAAGCCCGCCGCCGACGCTCCCTTTGACCCGTCGCCGGAAGCCTCCGCCCCGTTCTCGTGGGAGGACCCGTTCTATCTGCTGGATCAACTCAGCGAAGATGAACGCATGGTGCGCGAGACGGCTGAGGCCTATGCGCAGGACAAACTGATGAGCCGGGTGCTGGAAGCCAACCGGCATGAGGTGTTTCACCGCGAAATCATGACGGAAATGGGCGAGCTTGGGCTGCTTGGCTCGACAATCCCCGAGGCTTATGGCTGCGCCGGGCTCAACTATGTGTCCTACGGGCTGATCGCGCGCGAAGTCGAGCGGGTGGATTCCGGCTACCGCTCGGCGATGAGCGTTCAGTCATCCCTCGTCATGCACCCGATCTACGCCTACGGCACCGAAGAGCAGCGGATGAAGTATCTGCCGAAGCTTGCAACCGGCGAGTGGGTTGGCTGTTTCGGCCTGACTGAACCCGACCACGGCTCGGACCCCGGCAGCATGGTGACGCGCGCGAAGCCCGTTGACGGCGGCTATGTGCTCAACGGCGCCAAGATGTGGATCACCAATTCGCCGATTGCCGATCTGGCGGTGGTATGGGCCAAGCTCAAGGACGAAGACGGCAAGGACAAGATCCGCGGCTTTGTGGTCGAGCGCGGCTTCAAGGGTTTTGAAACGCCGAAGATCGAAGGCAAATTCTCGCTGCGTGCGTCTATCACCGGCGAAATTGCGCTGAATGACGTGTTTGTGCCGGCGGAAAACCTGCTGCCGAATGTCGAAGGGCTGAAAGGTCCGTTTGGTTGCCTCAACCGGGCGCGCTACGGCATTGCCTGGGGTGCCATGGGGGCCGCTGAATTCTGCTGGCATCAGGCGCGGCAATACACGCTGGACCGCAAGCAGTTCGGCAAACCGCTGGCGCAGACGCAGCTTATTCAAAAGAAGCTTGCCGACATGCAGACGGAAATCACGCTTGGGCTGCACGCAGCCTTGCGGGTTGGCCGGTTGTTTGATGAACACCGCGCCGCGCCGCCGATGATCTCGCTCATCAAGCGCAATAATTGCGGCAAGGCGCTGGATATTGCCCGTACCGCCCGCGACATGCATGGCGGCAACGGTGTGTCGGACGAATATCACGTGATCCGTCACGCCATGAATCTGGAAGCCGTGAACACCTATGAGGGTACGCATGATGTGCACGCGCTCATTCTGGGCCGCGCGCAGACGGGGTTGCAGGCGTTCTTCTAAACCGCGTCCGGTTCTGCGGGCGCAGGCTCGTCGTCTCGCCCCGCCCCGGCGGCAAAGGCGGTGGCGAATGCGATGAGCCATGCCAGCGGCATGACGATCCAGCCAACTGCCGGTGCGGCTGTGACGAGCAGCGCCAGCGGCAGGAATATCGCCAGCGATACCAGCCAATAGGCATGCACCACCGGCGCATGTGCGCCGAATTTGCGCGACAGGCGCTGATACACATGGCTTCTGTGCGCGCCGAACCAGTCGCCATACCGCCAAATGCGCACGGCGCGGGTCACGGTTGCGTCCGCCATCAATGGCGTCAGCAACAGGCCCCAGGCCCACATATTGACGTGGCCTGCGGTCTCGATCGCGACAATGCCGATCACCAGCCCCAGAAAACCGGATGAGACATCGCCCATGAATATGCTGGCGGGCGGCCAGTTGAAGACGAGGAACCCGGCAGCAGCGGACGCCAGCAGCAACATGAAGGCGGCTTCCCCGGGGGCACCACACAACCAAAGCAGTGCAGCACCGGCAACACCCACAAAAATCGTGTGGCTGGCCACCAACCCGTCTATGCCGTCCATGAAATTGGTGAGGTTTATCATCCAGACGAGGCCAACAAGCCCGATCAGCCAGCCTGCAATTCCCGGTTGCCACATGCAGGCACCGACCGGCAATGCACCAACGCCACCAATGCAAATGAGGGCGCTGAGAGCTGCAATAATCTGTGCAACAAAGCGCGGAAGGGCTGGAATGTTCCGCCGGTCATCAATATGGCCGATGATTGCGACAATCGAGCCGCCCAGCAGCAGCGCGACCGCCAGTCCGGTTGCCATATGCCCGGACCGCCAAAGCACCAGACATGCCAGCAGCGACGTCATCACGATGGCGATGCCGCCGCCACGCGGCGTGGGCACAGTGTGAGAACTCCGCTCATTGGGGATATCAAGCTGGTGCATGCGTGCCCACATGGCGACGAACGCCACCAGATTAAGTGACAGGGTGAAGGCGGCCAACAAGGCGAGGAAAATATGGGCCATCACTCGCCGCCCCCTGTCTCTGCCGACACGGGTGCCACGATCAGGGCCAGCATCGTCGCCACGAGACCGAGCGTCGCAATCCACCAGTATTGCCAGATGCCGTAGCTGAGATGCGCTACCGCAAGGGCTGACACCCAGCCACCGACGAGACCAGCGCGCAACAGCCGGTCATTGGACAAGAACCAGACCTTGATGGTCATCAGATATACGAACAGGGCGAATAAAAGTGCGCCGACACCGCCAAGCTCAAGCCATATCTGGATGGACGCATTGTGCGGGTGGAGGGGCAATGCCTGGAAGGCGACGGCAAAACCCTGCGCATCCTCCGCCACATTGGCACCGCTGCGCCCGATGATACGTGCGGCCTCGATCCCGTACCCCACGACAGGCCGGTCGGCGATGAGGCCGGCTGCGTGATCCCAGATAGCCAGCCGGTGAAATATGCTCACATCCATGCCGCCCGCATGCTGCGGCACATACCCATAAATCGTTTCGGCCAGCCATGGTGATGCAATGACGGCTGCCGCGATAGCGGACGCTGCAAGCGGTGCTGTCCATCTGCTGCGGGCAATCGCCGGAATGCAGGCAATACCGGCGGCACCTGCACCGAGCATTACAGCAAGCAATGGCGTTTGTGCCGGTGCAAGCAAAAAACCCACAAGAGCTGCAACAACGACAGCAACTATCGCGAGATGCCGGTGGCGGTGCCAGAATACAGCGGCCAGCGGGACCATCAAAATGGCCACGATTGATGACAAATGGGTGAGGCGATTGGCGAGATAGAGCGTGCGGTAATAGGTGTAACCATCCGCCTTGTCCGGGTCAGCGGGGACAAGGTCGGTAAATATCTCGTGGTTGAAGAAAAAGCGCGCGGTGCGCAGCAGCGGCATATCGAACAGTGTTTCGACACACAACAACGCCACGGCGATTGCTGCGGCGACCAGCGCCCAATCTGCGGTTTTGTTCTTCACGTCCGCCGGCAGGCTCATGGCCAGCACGGGCAACATGGCCGCCGCCAGTATCATTGCGGCTATGCGCACACCCCCGGTCCAGCCTTCAAGCCCTGCAATGCTCCAGAACGCAGACAGGATCATCCAGATGATGAGCGCCGCCACGGCCCACAAGGCGGGCGTTGACCTCACGGTTTGGGACACCGAATGCCAGTTTGCGCCAACGCAAAGCGTGATAACCGCCAGAATGGCGATCACCGGCGGCAGGCGCTCCACCAGCAGCAATGCAATTGCCAGCAGCACCAAGAGGACTGCGAGGCCACGGCCGGCATACTGCTGTTTCACGTTCGATGGTCCCACGCGCTCAATGATCCCCTGCTCCGCATTCCGTGATTAATGGAGCAAGGGGCATACCACAACCGCCCGAGGCCAAAGAACAGATGGATCAGGCCGGATCCCGGATGACCAACAAGCGGGTCTCGGTCATATCCTCGATGGCCCAGCGCAAGCCCTCGCGGCCAAGGCCCGAGTCCTTTACGCCGCCATAGGGCATATGGTCGACCCGCCATGAGGGCACATCTCCGACAACCACGCCGCCGACCTCCAGCACATCCCAGGCGCGCATGGCTTTATGCAGGTCCCGGGTAAAGACACCCGCCTGCAGGCCGTAGCGACTGGTATTCACCGTTTTGAGGGCATCTTCGAAGTCATTGAAACGCGAGAGGACCGCGACGGGGCCGAACGCCTCCTCGCTGACCACATCACAGTCATCAGGTGCATTCTCAAGAACGGTCGCGTCGAGCATTTTGCCGTCCAGCTTGCCGCCTGTGAGAACGGTTGCGCCCCTCTTTTGCGCATCAAGCACCCAGCCATGAAGGCGGTCTGCTTCCTTTTCCGAGATCATCGGGCCGATAAAAGTATCCTCGTCATGCGGATTGCCCGCCTTGAGCTTTGAGGTGGCTTCCACGAAGCGCTTCTTGAATGCGTCATAGATGCGGTCATGCACGAGAATGCGCTGGACGCCGATGCAGCTTTGGCCGGACTGGTAAAACGCACCGAAAATCATGCGCTCCACCGTATCTTCCAGATCTGCGTCCTCATCCACGATGCAGGCGGCATTGCCCCCTAATTCCAGCACCATCGGTTTGCGGCCGGCCTTGGCCTTCAAATTCCAGCCGACCTCCGCCGAGCCGGTGAAGCTCACGAATTTCAAGCGGTCGTCCTCGGTGAAGAGCCGCGCGCCCTCGCGTTTGCATGGCAGAACCGAAAACGCGCCCTTGGGCAAATCGGTCTCGGCCAGGGTCTCCCCGATGATGATGGCTCCGATGGGGGTGAGGCTCGCGGGCTTCAGCACAAAGGGGCAGCCGACGGCCAGCGCCGGGGCCACTTTATGGGCTGCAAGATTGAGCGGAAAGTTGAATGGCGAGATGAACGAGCATGGGCCAATCGGCACCCGTTTCCACATGCCCCGATAGCCCGAGGCGCGTTCGGCATTGTCCAGCGGCATGACTTCGCCATAGATGCGCTCGGCCTCTCCGGCTGCAATCCGGAAGGTCTCGATCAGCCGGGTGACCTCGCCGCGCGAGTCCTTGATGGGTTTGCCTGCCTCTATGCACAGGGCACGGGCAAGCTCCTCCGCGCGCTCAGTGAAGCGGCTCACACAATGCTCAAGCACCTCACGGCGCTGGTATGGCTTGAGCGCTGCCATCGGCTCGGCGGCGGCGGTGGCGGCCCCGATGGCTTCGTCGATCGCGGCCTCGTCGGCAAGCGCAACATGGGTCGCAACCTTGCCTGTGTACTTGTCCTCAACCACCAGATCGGCGTTCGGCTGGCGTGGCTCATTGGCAAGATAATATGGGTATTGGTCCTTCAGAACATGGTCTTGCGTCATGGCTTCTGCAGCTGGGTTGCTGCCCTTTCCTTGGCTCTCGGTGGGGACCTTGTGGGTGAGTCCGATGATTCCGGAAATTTCACTAACCTGCTGTTTTGGAATCATATTTCCATGTCATCCACAGGGGTCGTTCAGCACTCTGATTCTATGAGTCGGCGGTGCATTGATTCTTCAAAATATGATTCTGGTGAGTCAGTTGGTTCTTTTGCTGCGGCCAAACCATTGGTTTGGAATCATATTTTCCGGGGGTCTGCTTTGTTTGAGTCAGATGGTTACATCAATCTCACCAAGCCGCTGAGTTAGCAGTGCATTTTCTCTGTAATCGATCGGGATAACGATCAGCGACGGACCTGGTTCAGCCAAGGCGGCATCTATGGCAGGGCGCAAGTCGCGCGCATTTTCAATGTATTGACCGTGCCAGTTGAAGCTTTCTGCGAGCTTCAGCCAGTCCGGATTCCCGAAACTGAGATTGGTATGCCGGTTGAATTCATTGTCCTGCTTCCAGGAGATCAGGCCGTAGCCGCCATCCTCCCAGACCATCACCGTGATGTTTGAATTCATCCGCCGCGCGGTCTCCATCTCCTGCACATTCATCATGAAATCACCGTCACCTGCGATGGCGAATATCTTGCGCTCAGGGTGGACGATATCGGCGGCGATGGCGCCGGGCAGCGGCATCCCCATCGAGCAAAACCCGTTCGGGATGATGCAGGTGTTCGGTTCGTGGCACTGGTAATGCCGAGCGATCCACATCTTGTGTGCGCCGACGCCGGAGAGAAGTATGTCCTCCCGACCCAGCGCCTGGCGGACATCCCAGATGGCTTTTTGAGGCCGGATTGACCCTTCGGTATCATCATCCGCATGGGCCTCCAGTTCCTGCTTCATGCGGGCGCGGACCTGTTTTTGTGGTTCGAGATCAAACTTGAACTCACCGCGATGACGCCACAGCCGCTCATTGAGCATCCACAGGGAATGGGCCAGATCGCCGATCAGTTCACATTTGGGGTGGTAGTTGCGGTCGATCTCGGCGGGCAGAAAATCGATATGGATGATGTCCTTGGCGCCGCCCGGGTTCCACAGATGCGGATGGTATTCCACCATGTCGTAGCCAAGCGTGATGATGAGGTCGGCATCCTCAATGGCGAGCGATCCGATGTCGCGCTGGCCAAGTCCGATTGTGTAGAGGCAGTAGTCCGCGTCCATATCGACGGCACCTTTGCCCATGAAGGTCGAGATGACGCCAATGCCGGTTTCTTCGCACAAGGCCCGCAACTGGGACGATGCGCGCTTTCGGATGGCCCCATTGCCGGCAATGATGAGCGGGCGTTTTGCATTGCGCAGCATGTCGAAAGCGCGGTCGACGATCTTGTCGTCGGGACCGGGGCGGCGGAAACGGCGGGGCTCCATCGGCGCGCGGTCAGTCTCGTGCTTGGCAATATCTTCGGGCAGCTCGATCAGAACGGCACCGGGCTTTTCGGTGCGGGCGAGGCGCACTGCCTTGCGGATGATTTCCGGGATGGCATCCGCATGGTGGACTGAATAGGCCCATTTGGTGACCGGCTCATACATGCCGACCACGTCCATGATCTGGTGGCTCTCTTTATGCTGGCGGGCCGTAGAGCCCTGCCCCGTCAGCACCAGCATGGGGGCACGGTCCATATTGGCATCGGCAACCCCGGTGATGAGATTGGTGGCCCCGGGGCCCAACGTGCCGAGGCAGCCGGCAGGGTTGCCGGTCAGGCGGCCATATACTTCAGCCATAAAGGCTGCGCCCTGCTCATGCCGGGTCAGCACGAACTGGATGCTGGACCCTTCCAGCGACATCATGAAATCGGCGTTTTCCTCGCCGGGCACGCCAAATATATGGGTGATGCCTTCCAGCTCGAGGCATTGGACAAAAAGGTCTGATGCTTTCATGGGCTTGAAGGCTTTCTGTTGAGCATACCGAATTGATTGGCGACACCCGTTCATCTGGCGGGTGCCGGGTCCGTATTCAATTCACAGAAATGTGCCTGATGGCAAACCGGTCAACCGGTCAGAACTGGAAAAATGAGCGCTCAGCGACGCCAAGAGCCTCGGCAACTGATCCGCCAAGGGCCAGATTTTCATCGTCGAATGCCTCGAGTTCCCAGATGCAGCCGAGAATTCGCGTGACATTGCCGTCGGGTGATGCAAGCGGCAGCCATAGATTTTCCGTTTTAAACGAATATCCGGTGGGGGTATTCCAACTGGAATAGACCAATGCGATGGCTTCCTCATCGGCGACCAGATGTGTCAGTTCGCGCACCTTGTCCTGCTCTTCGCCCTCGTACAGCGAAAAGATGTCATGGCCGGTCAGATCCAATCCGAGCCGGCGCACAAGCTCTGTCCCGAAAATGCGGATAATGCTCGACTCAGGGAGGTTTGGTTCAAGCATGATCAAATGCGGCAGGTGGGATGGTACCTGCATCGGGTTGAAGTCGGACCGCAAAGGTGCCCGGCGATCCCCGCGCAATTTTTCCCAATGCGCCAGCAAAGCACGGTTCGCGGCCAGTATCAGGTCAGGTTTTTGGCTTTTGATCGACGACATGCAGATCTCGGATTTCTGGGTATCTGTTGGCCCGACGGCAAATTTTAAAACTGAGGCCAGTTGAAGACGACCAGACTGATCCTTCCCCGGAAGTCTGCCTAGTGGAACGCACCACAATGCCAAACAGGGGTTAAGCAATTATGCCCAATTGGGCTGACAATCCCGGCTACCAGGCGGCATCATGTAATCAGGCGCCTTGTGTCTGAGACTGGGGACGACCAATCTCTCGGACGGGATCAATTTCGCGCAAAAACCGGTACGGAGCGGGGGTTTTGGGACTCTTTTCGCAAAAAAACAGGGCCAAATTGCCGTCTCGCAGGAGACGCAAAGCGTCTCACGATCTGATGGATGCCTATAGCCGGGCGGTCACCGACGTGGTTGACGCGGTTTCCGCGTCTGTCGTGCATCTGCAGGTCAAGGGCCGGCCCGGGCCGCTTGGCGAGACGTCCGGCTCCGGTTCGGGGTTTCTGTTCACCCCTGACGGGTATGTGCTGACCAACAGCCATGTGGTCAACGGGGCACAATCCCTCCTCGCGGTTTTCCCGGATGGCGAGGAAGCCGAAGCCACGGTGGTGGGTGCCGATCCGGACACGGACATCGCAATTGTGCGGCTGCCGGGAAAATACAAACAATGGGCCGAGCTGGGCGACAGTTCAGCACTGCGTCAGGGACAGCTCGTGGTGGCAATCGGCAACCCGCTGGGGTTCGACTGCACCGTGACCGCCGGGATCATTTCTGCACTCGGGCGGTCTTTGCGCAGCCAGTCCGGCCGACTGATCGACGATGTGCTACAAACCGATGCGGCGCTTAACCCGGGAAACTCAGGCGGACCGCTGGTGACAACCGATGGGCGGGTCGTCGGCATCAATACCGCTGTCATTGCGGGGGCCCAGGGGCTTTGTTTCGCCATCGGGTCCAACACGGCTGCATATGTGGTTGGTGAAATTCTCAAATACGGCAAGGTCCGCCGCAGCTATCTGGGTCTTGGCGCGCAGACCATCGAGCTGTCGCTGCGCATCTGCCGCGAGATCAATCGCACAAAGGAGACAGCGGTCAGGGTTGCACAGCTTGAAAGCGGCACGCCGGCAGCGCAGGCCGGCCTTGCCCCCGGCGACATTATCTTGAAGTTCAGCGGCGAGGAGGTCGGCGGCGTGGACGACCTGCACCGGCTACTGACGGCCGATCGGCTTGGAAAGAAAATCAAACTGGATGTCTTTCGCGACGGCAAGGTGATTACGGTCCACGCCATACCGGGCAAACGTGACTGACCGCAGACGAGGTCATGCCTCGGGGCCGGCAATGGATGTTCCGCCCTAGCCACCGGTTACCGACATATGACGCGGTACGGCAGGTGCGCTGCCGGGTCTGTCGATGACAAAATCATGGCCTTTGGGTTTCCTTAGAATGGCCTCATCAATTGCCAATCTCAGAGCCTCATCAGAATCCGGGTTGGCGCGCATTACCGCCCGCAAATCCGCATTGTCTTCCTGCCCAAGGCACATATAGAGCTGCCCGGTGCAGGTGAGGCGGACGCGATTGCATCCCTCGCAGAAATTGTGGGTAAGAGGCGTAATGAAGCCGAGCTGGCCGCCTGTCTCTTCCACCTTTACGTAGCGTGCCGGGCCGCCTGTGCGGTGGGTCAGCGGCGTCAGCGTCCAGCGCTGCTCAAGACCCTCGCGCACCACGCTCAACGGCAGGTATTGATCGAAGCGATCCTGGCCGATCTCACCCATGGGCATGGCTTCAATAACCGTGAAATCATGTCCGTGCGCATGTGCCCACTCGATCATGGAACCCAGTTCATCCGCATTGTCCTGCTTGAGAGCAACGGCGTTGATCTTTACGCGGATACCGACATCGCCCGCAGCGCGAATACCCGCCAGGACCTTTTCCAGATCACCGCCACGGGTCACGCGTGCATAGGTTTCGGGGGCAAGACTATCGATTGAAACATTGATGCGCCGCACGCCTGCATCCGCCAGCCGCTTTGCGTGCTGCGTCAGGAGCGTGCCGTTGGTGGTAAGCGTCAGTTCTTCAAGCGCGCCGGACTTCAAGTGACGCGACAGATTGTCGATCAGCATCAGGACATCTCGGCGGACAAGTGGCTCCCCGCCGGTGATGCGCAGCTTGGTGACGCCCTTCTCGATGAAGGCTGTTGCAAGCCGGTCCAGTTCCTCGAGCGTCAGCAAATCGCGCTTGGGCAGGAACGTCATCTTTTCCGACATGCAATAGGTGCATCGCAGGTCGCAGCGATCCGTTACCGAGAGGCGCAGATAGGTTACATGCCTGCCAAATGGATCAATCACAGCGGGACGCTCTCCTGTAGGCGATTGCTCGCCGCCGCCGGACAGCAGGCAATTGCGCCCACGGCCCGATGACGGCCTCTACAGGAGAGAATATGGCGCTCTAAGGCCCGGCAAACAAGCAACGGTGCTGTGCGGCAGTATTCTGCCCCGCAGCATCGTCGCTTTTTCCCTCAAATCCGGCTGCCAGACGTCATTTTTCCAGGTTGCAGCCGTTAGGCGATCTCCATGCCTTCCAGCTTGCCGGTGGCCCGCCAGCCTTCGAGTATCTCGAAATATTTGACTGAGCCGGCGCCATAGGCGGTGTCCTGCTCGCCCCGATCCCCAGGCTTGCCTTCGTTATTGTAGTAACCCGGCGTGCATTCCTCGAGGAACTGGCGGCGAAGCGCTGCGTTGCTGATGATCTCGTCGACCCAGGCGCTTTCCGCTTCCTTGGTCGGTTCCACAATGCGTGCCTGCCGCTTGCGGGCTTCATCCACCACATAGGCAATATGGATAGCCTGCTCTATCAGCAGATGCGGATAGTTGGCGGTGAAACCGGCCTGTGCCGGGCCCATGATGAAGACGTTCGGGAAATCATGCACATTCATCCCGTAAAGGGTGCGCATGCCGTTCGACCACTTGTCGCTCAGGGTTTTGCCATCACGTCCTGTCAGGTCATAGCCTGCGCGCCGCGTATATGCGGTGCCTACCTCAAAGCCAGTCGCATAGATCAGGCAATCAATCTCATGCTCCTTGCCGTTCGCCCAAACGGCAGTCTCCGTGATGTGGTCGACGCCTTTGCCCTGCGTATCCACCAGATGCACATTCGGGTGATTGAAGGCCTGTAGATATTCATCATGGAAACACGGCCGCTTGCAGAACTGCCGGTACCAGGGCTTCAGGGATTCCGCCGTATCCGGATCGGCAATAATCTCGTCAACGCGGGCGCGCACCTGCTCCATCTTCTTGAAGTCGGCAAGCTCGGCCAGATTGGCAAGGTCCTTTGGCGACAGGTTCTTGTTGTCGCCCTGACTGGCGATGAACAACAGGTTGCGGATGATGTCCGTCCACCCGTCATTGACCAGATCTTCCTTGGCGAAGCCGCCGGATACCAGAATGTTGAAATTTTCCATCCGGTGTTTGTGCCAGCCTGCGTCAAGACCCTTTGCCCATTCAGGATCAGTCGGCTGGTTGTTGCGCACATCAATGGACGAGGGGGTGCGCTGGAAGACAAAAAGTGATTTGGCGGTCTGGGCAAGATGCGGCACGCACTGCACCGCCGTCGCGCCGGTGCCGATAATGCCTATCCGTTTGTCGGCCAACTTGTCCAACCCACCTTCAGGTGATCCGCCGGTATAGGCGTAATCCCAACGGCTGGTGTGAAACGAATGACCCTTGAAGGTTTCAACGCCGCGAATGCCCGGCAGCTTTGGCCGGTGCAACGGGCCGTTGGACATGATGACGTATCGCGCCTTCATGCGGTCACCACGGTTGGTTTCGATGATCCACCGTGCGGTCTCATCGTCCCAAACCATATTGGTGACCTCGGTCTGTAGGCACGCATTGTCATACAGGTTGAAGTGCTTAGCGATGCGCTGGCTGTGTTCCAGAATTTCCGAGGCGCGCGAATATTTCTCCACGGGGATGTAGCCAGTTTCTTCCAGCAGCGGCAGATAGACATAGCTTTCGATGTCGCAGGCGGCGCCGGGGTACCTGTTCCAATACCAGGTGCCTCCGAAATCGCCCCCCTTCTCAATCATGCGCAAATCAGTGACCCCCGCCTTGCGCAGTTGTGCACCGGCGAGCAGGCCGCCGAAACCACCACCAATGACGGCGACCTCAACTTCATCAGTGAGCGGTGCTCGCGAAAATCCCGGCTCCACATAGGGGTCATCGACGTAGCGCTCGAAATCACCAGCGACTTCCACATACTGCTCATTGCCGTCCGTACGAAGACGTTTGTCGCGCTCGGCGCGATATTTGTCGCGCAGACTATCCGCATTGAAATCAAGAATGTCTTCCGGGTTACTCATTGCCGTTTCCTCAAGTTTCGTTTTCTGATTATCTGATGACGACATGCTTGTCATATTGCGCCTCGCATCACCGGGCGGCATCAAGCCTATTTCTATTGGCAATCATACTGCCAATTTATGTTTGGCAGGGTCAATCGTGGGCCCACAGATAGATGCGGGAATTTACATGTGGGCATTCTGGATACGCAGGGTCCAGCTGGTTAAACCGCCGCGCGCCGGCCTACCGGGCTTGACCCAATATTTTTTGGATTTCCCGCTCAATGAGCCACAACCGGTCCTGCCCCCAATAGGCGACGTCGCCGACGGCGACGGTGGGGACGCCCCACAGACCAAGGGCAAACAGGGCTTCGCGGTTCCGCTCAGCCTCATCGCGCCAAGCCTGATCCTCAAGCCAACGGCGCGCGACCTGCCAGTCCAATCCAGCGCGCGTAACGATTTTTTTCAATCCACTCGTCGACCCGGCGGGAATTGCTTCAGCCCAGACGCCGGAGAGGAATGACAGAACATACTCGCGTCCACGGCCCTCACTTACCGCATACGGTATAAGTGACAATCCGCGTTCGGAGGGTCGTCCAAACGGGTCCGCTATGTGGCCGAAGGGCACGCCGAGACGGTCCGCTTCGCGCTTGGCATCGCGGATAATGTATCGTTGCTTTTCGCGGGACGCAGGAATGCCGCGCATCATCATCGGCAATACGAAGCGTAGATTGACCTTGCAGTTGTAGTGATCTGCCAGTTCGAAGAAACGTGCGGCGCCTACGGCTGTATATGGGCTGCGCAGGGACAGGTAGAAATCAAGCCCAGGCCCCTCGCCGCCCGGCGATGGCGTGTCGCACAAAGCCGGTGGTTGCGTAGCGGGCGTAAAAGGAGCGCTCCCGCGATAGGCGCCCAGTTCCGCCAAACGTGTTTCCAGATAGTGGAGCCGGTCAACAGCCCAATATTGTTCGCCGCCATAGCAGAAGGTGCCGCCGAGATAATGGCCCATTGCCGCGCGCTGGGCATGCCCGTCCGCGGTCGCGGCCTTCACCTCGTCAACACCAGCCTCGCCCACACGGCCAGCCAGATTATTCAGCGCCATTGCACTGTTTTGCCAGAGCGCGCTGTCGATCTGAGGCCCGACATCGGCGAATACGCCCTGCTTGATTGCGCCCAGGCCAATGGCAAGTGCCCGCCGCACCAGCTTCGCGTCGGGTTGCTCGTCAGCTGGGGCGAAGGTTAGTCCGTAATGTGGTGCAATAGCTGTCGCATCACGGCGCGCATAGGCGGCCAGTGCATCGCGTTCTGGCGCATCGCGATCATCCGGTTGTGGTACCAGCATGACCTGAAGCTCAATGTCGAACCGCTCTACCAGACCGGCGAGCATCTGGCATGCAAGCACGGCATAAGGGTCATCAGGCCGATGAAAGTAAGTGATTGTGTGAGGTGCACTGCTCCGGACCCTTGCCGCTTCAAACCCTGCACGGGCTTTATCCTGTCGCCTGGTGTCCAGCAGGCGGCCGGCAATGAAAGGGCTGATGCGTTCACGCAGTGACATCGGGGGTTTCCCAAGTTCAATCTATTTTCAACATTCCGACTGCCATTACCAAACCGCAAGTTGTGTTGCAATCATTCCACGCCTTCCCCAAAATACGCCAGCTGACCGCGCGCGGGAGACACCAAGACATTGAGATCTGATCATTCTGATCGTGTGCCGCCCATCAGATCGGTGCAAAGTGCCGACGATGTGAGCGATGGTCGCCGCGTGCGCAGCATTCGCAGTCGGCAACTCATTGTCGATGCGCTGCTGGACCTGATCGGGTCCGGCAACATGATGCCCACCACGAACGAGATTGCCGAAAAATCCGGCGTGAGCCAGCGGACAGTCTTCCGCCATATAGACGACATGGAAACGCTCTATCGCGACATGTCCGACCGGATTGAAGCTCAGGTCAGGCCTGCCTTTCTGCGACCGCTTGAAGCGGATGACTGGCGCGGCAAACTTGATGAGGTCGTTGGTCAGCGCGCGGAGATTTATGAATACATCATGCCGCTCAAAGTTGCGGCAGGTATTCAACGCTTCCGCTCCCCCTTCCTGATGGAGGACTACAAGCGCTTCCTGATTTTTGAGCGCACTCAGATCAAATCCATTCTGCCCAAGGACATTCTTCGGGACAGTGCGCTGTTCGCAGCGCTTGAATTGGCCTTGAGTTTTCAGACATGGCGGAGGCTGCGGCAGGATCAGGGCCTTAAACCCGCGGCATCGAAACGTACAATGCGGCTGATGCTGACTGCCCTGCTAACTGATGCAGGCTGAACAAGTCGACGATTTCTGGCATACAGATACCTGAAACGCTATCTATCCGGTGAGGATGACATTGCCGTCCGGCTGCATGCCCAGACATGCGGGAATTCCGGATGAATTTGATGAATTTATGGAGACATGACATGAGCAAGCAGCCCAAGCGCCTTCGCCGATCACAACTGGCCGTTCCCGGCTCCAGCGAAAAGATGCTGACCAAGGCTGCGGGCCTCGGTGTCGATCATGTGTTCTGCGATCTTGAAGACGCGGTTGCACCTTCGGCGAAACCGGCTGCCCGCCAGACAATTGTCGAAGCGCTCAACTCTTTGGATTGGGGCAATACCGTGCGCTGCGTCCGGGTCAATGACGCCACGACAGAATGGTGCCATGACGACATCATCACAGTCGTCGAGGGTGCCGGTGAAAATATCGACACCATCATGCTCACCAAACCCTACACCGCCTCAGACGTGCAATTTGCCGACAAGCTTCTCTCGCAGCTGGAAAAGAAGCTTGGACTGAAGAAACGCATCGGCCTTGAAGTGCTTATCGAAGAAGTGCAGGCGATGCACAATGTCTGGGAAATTGCGCAGTCCTGCGAGCGGCTTGAATGTCTGATTTTCGGCATGGGTGACTACGCAGCCTCGCAAGGCATGGTCATGCCCAATATCGGCTCCGCGGAAGGGTATCCCGGCGATGTATTTCACTATCCGCGTTATCAGCTGACAATTGCTGCGCGTGGGGCCGGCATTGATGCCGTGGATGGCCCGTTTGCCGATTTCAAGAATGAAACGGCCTATCGCGAAGAATGCAACCGTGCGCTGACGCTGGGCATGGTCGGTAAATGGGCAATCCACCCGTCGCAGATTGCGCCTGCACTCGAGATCTTCTCACCCAGCAAGGATGACGTCGCATTCGCGCGTGAAGTTATCGAAGTCTACCGCAAGGCAGAGTCCGAAGGCCTGGGGTCAGTTGGCCACAAGGGCGTCATGGTGGATGCAGCGTCTGCCCGGCTGTTCCAGAACACAGTCAACCGGGCCGATCTGATCGGCATGTAATCGGAGTAGCCGGGATAGTGGCGCATTCTCGACACTCCACCAGCACGCTTATTCTCGGCGGTGCCAGGTCAGGTAAAAGCGCCCGCGCGCAGCGACTGGCGGAAGAGCGCTTGTCTCAACGCATATATGTCGCAACCGCAGAGGCATTTGATGAGGAAATGGCTGACCGCATAAAGCGGCACCAGTCTCAGCGCGGCGATGGATGGATGACCGTAGAGGCACCGGTTGATCTGGTGACTGCGCTTCAATCCCATGCCGCGCCGGACCGGGTTGTGCTGGTCGATTGCCTGACCCTGTGGCTCTCCAACCTCATGGGCGCTAAGCGCGATGTCGAACTGGAATGTGCCAAGCTGGTCAATTGGATTGAGACGGCTGCGGGTCATGTGATTTTCGTCTCCAACGAGATTGGCCTGGGACTTGTGCCGGAGACACCGCTGGGGCGGGCATTTCGCGACGCACAAGGACGCCTCAATCAATCTGTTGCCGCAGCATGCGACCGTGTCGAGTTTATTGCTGCCGGTCTGCCGATTGAACTCAAAGGCTGAGCGCCTCTTTAAGACGACTCTCGGCCACCTCATCCGCAGGCAGGCCGATGCGCAGGCAATCAGGCATGGATGCGAACCGGCGAACATAGATGCCGGTTTCTGCCAACCGTTGCCAAAGTGCCTGCGCGTCATTCGCCCTCACAAAGCCAAACAGGTCCGTGCCACCCAGAGCATGCAGACCGGCATCATTCAAGATCGCATCCAGGCGGCCGCGCGCGCGCTGAAGGGCGCAACGGGTATCCGCCTGCCACAGGCGATCGCGATAGGCCGCCGCGCCGATGTGGAGCGCCATGCCGGACACGTTCCAAACGCCTACTCGTTCAGACATCCGCATGCGGAGCTTCGATGGAGCAATGAACGCTCCAAGCCGAAGCCCCGGCAAACCAAAGAATTTTCCAAATGACCGCAAGACAATGAGGCCCTCAGCACCCCCGTGGCGCGCCATGCTTTGAGCAGGATCAAGGTCTGCATATGCCTCGTCAATGATCAGCCAACCGCCACGCGCGGCAAGCTTTTGACACGCCGCCTCCAAATCGACGGGATCAAATGCCCGGCCATCTGGGTTGTTGGGGTTGCACAGGATGACGGCGTCCGACGTTGCTGCATGCGCCAGAGGATTATCCGTCCGGATGACCGTTGCGCCAGAGGCCGTCCAGACCCGCACATGATCACCATAACTTGGATCGAGAATGGCAACGCTGTGCAGATCGAGCACGGTTGGCAGCAGGCGAATAACAAGTTCGCTCCCCGCTGTCGGCAAAACACTGGCGGCCGGTGCACCAAATGAGTGCGCCATCGCCTCGCTGCAGGCTTCATATGCCGTTAGCGTCGGCAGTGCATGGAGTTGGCTGGCGGCAATCGTGCCCACCGGCCATGGCGTTGGATTGATACCTGTAGACAGATCAATCCACGGTTCCGGCGCATCGGGGAAATCTGCCCGCATCTGGTCAAGCATGCCGCCGTGGATATGCGCATTGCTCATATGGCCACACCCCCTGCAATCACAACCGCGATGGCACACGCCAGAAGCAACATGGCCCGCACGTAGAGGTGCAATCCCCTTCGCAGATCCACAGCCATTGGGTCCGGTGCGGCGGCATTGAGCCATGGATCGCTGCTGGCCTGACCCGCATAGATCCGCGGTCCGGACAGACGTATGGCAAGTGCGCCGGCCATCGCACTTTCCGGCCAGCCGGCATTCGGGGAGCGATGCCGGGATGCGTCCCGCCACATGATGCGCCATGTACCGCGGTGCCCGCCCGCCAAGGCAAGGGCAATCCCCGTTATCCGCGCCGGTATGAAATTTACAACATCATCCAGGCGCGCTGCGAAACCTCCGAACGCCAGATACGCCTCACTGCGATGACCGATCATTGAATCCAGCGTGTTGATGGCTTTGCAAGCGGCCAGTCCGGGCAACCCTAAAAGGATGCCCCAGAACAGGGGGGCAACGACACCGTCCGATGCATTCTCGGCAAGGCTCTCCAGGCTGGCACGAACAATGCCTGCATTATCAAGTGATTGCGGATCGCGGCCGACGATCCGGCCGACAGCATCGCGGGCGGCTGAAATGTTTCCCGTTTCGAGTTCCCTCAACACGCCGACCACATGAGCATAAAGACTGCGCGAGGCGAGCAGGCTCGAGGCAATAAGCGCTTCGCAGAAAATCCCGAGAATTGAATTCGGCAACAGCCAGCTGACGACGCCCGCCACGCCCGTTGTGACACCAACCACGCTTAATGCTGTGACCACGCCCGCCAGATATCGCAAGCCGTGTGGAAGCGCTTTCTTATTCAGATGGCGCTCGAGAAATGAAATCAGCCCGCCAATCCAGACAACCGGATGCCTGATCCGCGCATAAATGCGCTCGGGCCACCCGACGGCAACTTCAATTGCCCATGCAGCCAGCATCAGTGCCGTGGCCATCACGGGTGTGAGGGCGACCAGCCAATGGGCCGCGCCAATGAAAAGAGCCGATCGATATCGAGCGCGGCTTCAAGACCATCTGCCAGTGCATCAATGGCCTTATCGACACCATCCTCGAAATTCATGGATGACTCCCAGCCGCTTCTTATCCGGCTGCACCATGCGGCACGATATGCGTCATCTGAAAAAATGCCGTGCAGATAAGTCCCTTCAATGCGTCCGTCAGCACTCTTTGCGCCGTCGGGTCCATCTTCAAGATGGATGAAGGGGCGTGCGAGATCAGCGCCCTGCGTATGACCTGCATGAATTTCATACCCCCCGACGGTCAGACCGGTTGCCGCACACGTGCCTTTAACCTGGCGGACCTGCTTGGTAGCCGCCATGTGGGTCTCGATGTCCAGCAAACCCAACCCATCGCGCATTCCGGGCGGACCATCCACCCCCTCAGGGTCAGCAATCCCTTGGCCCAGCATCTGCAGACCGCCACATAATCCCAGCACGCGGCCACCCGTGCGGGCGTGTGCCAGAATGTCATGGTCCCATCCTTGCGCTCTGAGGAAATCCAGTTCGCCCAGTGTTGATTTGCTGCCGAAGAGAATGATCACATCGCAATTGCGGGGGATGGGCTGACCTGGGGGCACCCATTGAAAATCAATTCCCGGTTCCATGCGCAATGGATCAGCATCATCGAAATTAGCCATCCGCGACAACATAGGCGCGGAGATGCGTATTGTGGCCTCGGGCTTTTCAATTGATTGAGATACTGTAACCGCATCTTCCGCCGGCAAATACGCCATTGCTGCGAGCCAGGGAATGACGCCCATGGATGGCCAGCCGGTGCGGCGTTCTATGTCCGCAAGACCATCATCAAACAGGGCTTGGTCGCCACGGAACATGTTGACCATGAAGCCTATGATCATTGCCGCATCTTCCTGTTCGAGGACGGTCTTTGTGCCGACCAGACTGGCGATGACGCCGCCCTTGTTGATATCACCAACAAGACAGACGGGCACACCTGCCTTACGGGCGAACCCCATATTGGCGGTGTCGTGCGCGCGCAGGTTTGTTTCCGCCGGGCTCCCTGCCCCTTCGACGATTATCAAATCATTGCTTGCTGCAAGACGGTCAAAGCTCTCAATAACCGCGCCCATCAGGTTGTGCCGATGGGCCATATAGTCTGCTGCTTCAAACGCATTCATGGCCTTGCCATGCATGACCAGTTGCGATGTGCGGTCTGACTGCGGCTTGAGGAGGACCGGGTTGTGATCCACATGCGGCTTGATACCCGCAGCACGGGCCTGAAGGGCCTGGGCGCGTCCGATCTCGCCACCGGTTTCGCAGGCAGCTGCGTTGTTGGACATGTTCTGAGGTTTGAAAGGCGCCACACGGAGACCTCGGCGCTGTGCGATGCGGCACAGTCCCGCAACGATGACGGACTTTCCTACATCGGAGCCCGTACCCTGAATCATCAGCGCACGGGCGCTCAAAGCGCACCTTCTATCTGTATATGGCTTCCGCTCACCGTGGCCCGGATACGGTAGATTTCCGCCAGCCGCTGTGGTGTGAGTGTGTCTGCCGGTGTTCCATCGGCGGCAAGTGCGCCACCCTTCATCCAGATGAGACGATCCGCGTAGCGCGCAGCGAGCGCCACATCGTGCAGGACAACCAGCGCACCACCGCCCTGCGCGACATATGACTTGATCAGATCCATCACACGAAACTGGTGGCGCGGGTCAAGGGCTGCCACCGGCTCATCGGCAATCAGGAGCGGCGCCTGTGCTGCAAAGGCGCGCGCGCAATGAACGCGGGCCAGTTCGCCCCCGGACAGCGTATCGGTTCTGCGCTCCGCAAGATGCGCAATGTCACAATCATGGATTGCCTGATCAACGGCGGCTGCATCCGCAGCACCCAGCCGCCCAAGGGCAGCGCCATGCGCAAAGCGACCGAGCGCCACAACATCGCGCACAATATTTGGCCAGGCGAGTGGCCTTGTTTGCGGCAGGTAGGCAACGCGGCGGGCCCGCTCGCCAGTTGACAATGCGCAGACTTCATCACCGCCAAGATATGTTGAGCCGCTCACCGGCTTCACGAGTCCAAGCGCTGCACGCAGGAGAGTTGTCTTGCCCGCACCGTTGGGGCCCAGCAGGGCCACCAACTCGCCGGGCTGCAGCACGAAAGATGCGTCCGCAATCAGGACCGTCTCGTCGGCATGCACTGAAATATTTTCAACATGCAGATCAATCATGGGTAGTCCGCCTTTGCATCGCAATCCAGGCGAATGCCGGTGCGCCGATAAGTGCGGCAACCACGCCGAGTTTCAACTCTGTATCCGTTGGCAAAACCCGAACCCCGACATCCGCCAATACGAGAAACACGCCGGACAACAGCGCCGATGGCAGCAGTGACCGGGCGGGATCGTGATTTACAAAGGGGCGGACAATATGCGGTGCAACAATGCCGACGAAACCGATGACACCGGCAATGGAAACAGCAGCGCCGGTCGCAAGCCCGGCACCGAGCACAACAAAGATGCGCTGTCGGCGAAGATTGACGCCGATACCGATAGCAGCCTCTTCACCAAGCGTGAGAGCTGAAAGACCGCGGCGGGTGGCAAACAGGATTGCAAGCCCTAGGGCCATGAAAGGTCCCGCAAGCGCAATATCGTTAAAGCTTCGGTTAGCGACGGACCCCAGCATCCAGTTGATCATATCGGAAAGCGAGAACGGGTTGGGCGCAAGGTTCATGAGCAGACTCATTACGGCCCCGGCAAAGCTGGAGACACCAACGCCGATCAAAATCAGCGTCACAACCGACTGTGTACGGATGGCTGCCAGTGCAATGAGCGCGGTGGCAGCAAGTGCACCGAGAATGGCGGCGATGGGCAAGATCAGCGGACTGAAGCTGACCAGCCCGTAGTAGAGTGCAAAAGTGGCACCCAGTGATGACGCGGCCGAGACGCCAAGCACGCCAGGATCCGCAAGGGGGTTGCGCAACAAGCCTTGCAATGCCGCACCGCTGGCCCCCAACGCCGCACCTACCGTGAAGGCCGCGAGCGCACGGGGCAAACGGATTTCCCATATGACCGTTATGTCGCCAGCCTCACCCACGCCCAACAGCGCAGCCAGCGCCCGGCCCATACCCATTGGCGTCGAGCCTATGAGGCAGGCGACGGCAAGGCTCACAGCGCTTGCTGCCAGCAATGCAATGGTTAGAAGGCGCGGCGACTTCACTTGGCCACCCCTTGTGCCAACGCTTCTATCGCGTCCATCAGGAACCAACCGCCACACGACGTCCATGCCCCCTGCAAATTCACTGTCGGGATATCCCGCATCTGCCTGCGCGCCATGGGATGGCGCATGGCACTCCAGGCGTCCTTGTGATTTGTATGGCTCTCGAAGAAGGCTGCCGCCACGAGGTCGGGTGTCTCATAGGCAAGCCGTTCCAACGGCAAGGACCGCCAACCCGGCTGTTCCTGAAAATTGGAGAGCCCCGCCGCCAGCAGCATTTCATGGATGAGTGAGCCCGGCCCGGACGTAACGCCCGACGGCGTCATGTAGAGCGCCTTGTAACGCGGCTCTGATTGGTGAAGCGACAACAGGCGGGCGTCCAGCTCCGACACCAGTTGTTCACCGCGTTGCCGCTCTCCCAGGCTTTCCGCCATTTCCATTGTGACCCGCTTCACGTCGTCAAGATTGGCGACCCAGCCCACATTGAGCACCGGCACACCTGCGCGCTGGAAAAGTGCTGCCGCACCCGGCCCACCGCCATAGGACCGCACGACCAGATCCGGCTGGGCGACCAACACATCCTCAGCCCTCGGCCGGATGGTGCGCAAGCCTTTCGCGGCCTCCCGCATATAGGAGAATGTTGAAGTCGCGTCGGGAGAGACGGCAAGAATTCGCTCCCGGTCCACAAGTTTCAGAACATATTGATCGGCACAGTAATCAAGGCTCACGATCCGCACGGCCTGTCCGGCTGCCGCAGCGTCCAGGCTGGCTGTCTCAGTGGCAGGGCCACATGCGACGGGCAGCAATGCCATCGCGAGGATCGTGAGCCATGATTTCATGCTTAGTACACGAGCCTCAGACCGAGCGAGCCTGAAAGGCCCGGCGTGCCATAGCCGAGTATCTGCTGGTAGTCAGTATCGAACAGGTTTTCGACCCTCCCGAAGACTTCAACTGACTCGCTCAACTCATAGGCGGCATTGGCATCCACCCTTGACCATGCGGCGACGGTACCATTGGCATCGGTTTCCTGCCCGTTATAACGCACAAGTATCGCACCGGAGAACGCCCCTTGCGGGTCAAAGGACGCCGTCAGATCACCTGAATGTTGTGGCACCCGCTCGAGTGCTTTGCCGTCGCTGTCTTCGGCATCGATATAGGCATAATTGGCTGCAACATTGAGCCAATCGGTAAGATCATAACCGCCGAACACCTCTATACCCCTCGAGTGCGCCTCGGCGATGTTGAAGTACCCACCGCCCGCGAAGGAGAACGAGATCAGGTTCTTGGTATCCTGATCGAAATAGGTGATACCCAGATTTCCTTTGCCATCGGAGGTCCGGAGATCGACGCCAATGTCGAAAGCATCCGCCTTTTCAGGCTTGAGATCCGCATTTGGTACAGTGGCACCACAGCAAACATACGTCGTCTGGAAGAGGGTCGGCGCCTTGAACCCTTGCCCCCAGCTCGCACGCAAGGTGATTTCTTCCACGGGTGTATAGGCCGCAGCCACGCGCCCTGTCGTCTCACTTCCAAATTTCTTGTGGTCATCCAGGCGAATGCCGCCGGTCACGGTCAATCCCTCGACGGGCTTTGCTTCGTAGAGGGCGAAGAAGCCATTTATGGATGTTTCCTGACTGTTGGCCGTGCTGATCTCGCGCTCAGCACCAAACCCCAACTTGTTCGCATCATCAATTTCGACGGCGCCCTGGTAGCGGAAAATTTTGCGCTCACCTGATGAGCTGAAGTTCTGGACACCGGCCGTATAGTTTCGCCGCCTGATTTCAGAATACCCGGCAGAAAATGTATTCTCCATGCGACTGTCAAAAAGCGGCAGATCAAGGGACAGATTGCCGGACAGCTCTTCCACCTTGCTGAGCTCATCGCCATCCGCGACCTTGCCTTGGGCTGCACCGCTGTAGCTGTCAAACTCATTCTCGGAGTCTGTGTACCGGACATTCGCATCAACCCGGGCATCATTGGGCAGGTTCACACCGCCCTTGCCTGAAAAGGCAATGCTCTTGAACCCGTCTTCTTCCGAGTTTCCATTGTCTTCGTCGGCCTTGGAGATGCCGTTGCTGCTGGTACCGGTAACCGCCAGACGGAAATTACCAGACTCATTGCCACCGTCCACGGAACCGCCGCTGCGGATGGTGTTGTATGATCCATACTCGGTGAATGCCGTCCCGCCAAAGCCAGTGATGGGTTGCTTGGTGGTGATGCTGACGACACCACCGATTGCATCGCTTCCCCACAGCGTTGACTGCGGTCCTTTGAGAATTTCGATCCGTTCGATGTTCTCGGTATCAAGCCGGGCGAAGTTGAAACCGCCGCCAGGTGTGGATGGGTCGTTGACAGGAACCCCATCAATCAACACCAACGTCTGCTCACTTGACGCGCCACGAATACGTACCGTGGCCTGACCGCCGAACGGTCCATTCTGGTTTACGGTCACACCCGGCGCCGATGCGATGGCATCGGATGCAAAGTCAAAACCAAGCTTCTCAATATCTTTAGCAGTGATGACGGATACGCTTGTGCCCACCTCATTGGCTGTCTGGCCGAGACGTGAGCCTTCAATGACGATGGTGTCGAGCAAAATAGCGTTGTCGTCCGTCGCGTCTTGCGCGGTGGCAGGCAACGCAAGGCCAGTGGCGCATGCGCCCAGTAAAATCAGGCGAAAATACATAATAAAACCCCCGACGCGCCGCCGCCCGGTTGCGCATCTTCCATAACGACATATCTGGCCACACTCAGATCGAGTGCAGGCGGCCAGGCCCATTGCGATGTCGCTACTGAGGAAAGGCGCTGCCTTCCCGCCCGCTGGTACTGCTCCCGGACCACGGACGAACGACGCGACGGCAGGTTTCCTGACTCACCGGTCAATCGCGCCCGACCGCCTTCCCAGAATTATATTCCAGTGGCTTATTGGTCGTGCGCTAGCGGCTTACAGTTACGGGCATAGTCCCGGATTTCCACCGGGTTCCCTCTTAGCCCCCGCTAAAGGGGCACCATCATTGGTGAGATATCATTGATTTCGGCGGGCCTGTCAACGGAGCTGCGGCGCGGCTTCCACCTAGAAGTCGATGCCCCGCTGCGCCTTTATGCCGGCAGCAAACGGGTGTTTTATCTCCCGCATTTCACTTACAAGGTCCGCGTAGTCGCATATTTCAGGCTTGGCATCACGCCCCGTCAACAGCACGCTGGTACGGTCCGAGCGTGCTTCAAGCCCGGCCAGAACAACGGCGGTTTCCAGATAGTCGTATCGAAGCGCGATGTTGATTTCGTCCAGGACGATCAGATCATAATCGCCGCTGGCCATCATCTCACAGGCACGGGCAAAGGCTGCCTGCGCGGCCTTGATGTCGCGCTCTTTGTCCTGTGTGTCCCAGGTAAAACCCTCGCCCATCGTGTGCCAGTGCAGATCATCTGGGAAGCGACCGAAAAACTGCCGTTCCCCGGTTACCCATTTGCCCTTGATGAACTGAACAACGCCGGCTTTGTGGCCCCAACCAAGGGCACGCGCAATGACACCGAATGCGGCGCTGGATTTTCCTTTTCCGTCACCGGTATTCACCAACACCAAACCACGTCCGGGATCTGTCGCTTCCCCGGTTTTCCGGGCCTGTTCGGCCTGCAGCGCTTTCATCTGGTTCTTGTGGTCGTCTTTATCGCTGCTCATGTAGCACCTCAATGGAAGAATTTTCAGGTGGGCCAGTTTTCGGGTAACGGAATTGCCGCACCAAATTCCGGCGATGCGGAAAAATGCTCGACTGTATCGCCGCGCGCAAGCGCTGCCTTGATGACACCTGAATGCGTCACCAGCAAATGATCGGATCCCGCAGCCTGATAGTCGTGCAAGGCATCCATCACGCGGGCGCGCAACATGGCAACGCTTTCGCCACCATGCGGGCGGGCGTTGAGAAAGTCACTTGCCCATAGATCAAGCTCATGACGCGGCAGGTCGCTCCACGCCCTTCCCTCCCACGCACCGAAATCCATTTCCCGTATGCGTGCCTCTAACTGCACGGGAAGGCCCATTTTCTCTGCGATCGCATCGGCGAGAATGCGGCAGCGCTTCAACGGGCTGGAGACAATGGCGGCCGGTCGGGAAAGGCGCGGCAGAATGGCCCTGACTTCCGACGCGAAGCTCGAGGCAACGTCCATATCCATGCGGCCATAGCAGATGCCGTCGGCGACCAATGGTGTCGTGTGCCGCAGGAGTGTCAGAGCCATGCAAGGAGTCCAAGATATATCCCGATCTCACTCACCTGCTGTACGGAACCCAGAGTATCGCCCGTGTATCCGCCTAACCGGCGTTCAAACAGGAAGCGGATGAAGATGTGCCCAGCGGCCAGACCCAATACTGCACAGCCTGCGGCCAATACCGAAAAGCCGATGGCAATGACCAGCAACGCGGCAACACCCGTCAACAACGCGACGATAAGTCCTCCGGCATCGATACCTTCTGCCGTCGGCTTTCCCGTTCCCTCTTCGCGGGCATAGGTGCTGCTTGCAATGACCAGAACGCTTGAAAGGCGCGACAGCGTATGGGCGGTAGTCAATACAAGGACCACTGCCACGGCAGGCAGACTGCCCAGGGCAACTGCCTTTATCGCCAGCACCATGACCAGAGCCGCCGTGCCATAGGTGCCGATGCGGCTGTCCTTCATAATCGCAAGTGCATGTGCCTGATCCCGACCACCCACACTGTCGAACGTGTCCGCCAGGCCGTCCTCGTGGAATGCACCCGTCACGAGAAGCGTTGCAGCCATTGAAAGGAGCACGCCAAGTTCCGGGTTGAAGATGGATGTGCCGACCCAATACGCCAGCGCGGCAATGACGCCCACCACGAAACCCACAAGCGGGTAATAACGGACCGCAGAGGCGAAGCGTTCTTGCGTAAATCCAATGTCGCGCGGCAATGGCAGGCGCGTCATGAACTGAAGCGCCAGCAGAAACACGGAAACTTCGTGCCGTAGGTGCTCCATCATGCTGGTCCACTCACACCTGCGTCATCAAAACTTGCCATCTCATTCAGCATGGCGGCTGCGGCCTTGACGAGCGGCCAGGCAAGCAGTGCACCGGTTCCCTCGCCCAGCCGCATGCCCAAATCCAGCAGCGGGATGATGTCGAGGGCTTGTAAAACCAAACGGTGACCGGGCTCTTCGGACACATGCGCATAAATCAAATTGTCGGCGATCGCCGGGTCGTCCTTTACCGCCACCAGTGCCGCAGCGGTTGCGATGAAACCGTCAACAATCACCAATTTTCTTGCCGCCGCGGCACCCTGCATCGCCCCGGCCATCATGACGATCTCGAACCCGCCATACTGGCGCAACGCTTCAAGCGGCGGCAGGGGTGCGTCTGTGCGCGCCGCAGCTTTATGCAGCAGTGCCTGCTTGCGTGACAAACCGACTCCATCAAGGCCGGTGCCACGACCGATCAAGCTCTCCAGTGGAGCGTTGAGGATTTTATGGGATATCAGCGCGGCAGAAGATGTATTGCCGATGCCCATTTCACCGAAGCATATGGCATCTGCCGGTGTTTGCGCACCAATGGCGCGACCGGTCTCCATGGCAAGGCTGCATTGCTCAACACTCATGGCCGGGCCAGCTATGGCATCCTGCGTGCCGGGCCCAACGCGCTCGGACCGAAGATCCGGGTGCTCCAACTGCTGACCCGCAACACCAGCATCGACCACTTCAAGTGATGCTCCTACCGAGCGCGCAAACACGTTGGCCGCAGCACCGCCGGACAGGAAATTCAATACCATCTGCCGGGTGACCACCTGTGGAAATGCACTGACACCTGACAGGGCCATTCCATGATCGGCTGCAAAGATTATGAGGTGGCATGTCTCCATGCGCGGTGAAACGGATTGCTGGATACGTGCGATCTGCGCGGCCAACAGTTCCATGCGGCCGAGCGCGCCCTGCGGCTTTGTCTTGCCATCGATCTTTGCCTGCAGCAAAGCCTCGAAATCCGTTGTGAGACCATCTTCCATGGGCCAGTGATAGTGGATCACCCGGGCTGCTGAAAGGGGCATCTCCTACAGCCCCTTTCGGCCAGATTCCGGCCTAGCCCGTCATATTTCCCAATTGATGGCAAAGGCATTAGAACTATGCACGCGGGCAGCGGGAGCACGTTTTCAATTCCATGAATGCGTCACGCGGTCTTGATATCCACACGAAGTCAGGTGAGCACCATGAAACGTATCCTCCTTGCAGCCCTTGGCGCATTTGTTCTTCTTGTTGCTGTCGTGCTTGTCCGCACCGTCATGTTTACGGCCCCGGAAGCGTCAGGTCTTGAACCTGTATCCTACAATCCGGACCGAAATGCGCTTGCCACGCAGATGTCGCAGGCCGTGCAGTTTCAAACGATTTCATATGACGACACGGTTACGCCCAACAAAGCAGTATTTGAGAGCTTTGTTGCATGGCTTGCCGATACGTATCCCCTCGCGCATCAGATCATGCAGCGCGAGATGGTTGCTGATCATACAATTCTGCTGAAATGGGAAGGGGTCGATGGCGCGGCGAAACCCGTATTGCTGACTGCGCACTATGATGTTGTGCCGGTCATTCCAGGAACGGAAGAGCTATGGACGCACCCGCCTTTCGCTGGTGACGTGGCGGATGGTTATGTATGGGGACGCGGTACGATTGACGACAAAGGCCCGCTGATTGCCATCATGCATGCAGCGACACTTCTGTTGGAGCAGGGCTTTCAACCGCAGCAGACGGTTTATCTGAGTTTTGGGCATGACGAGGAAAAAGGCGGCCCTCTGGGTGCCGCCGGTGTTGCCGCGCATCTCAAGTCTCAAGGCGTGCAGCTTGGCTGGTCCCTGGACGAAGGCTCGTTCATACTTGATGGCGTTATTCCCGGCATGGACAAACCGGTGGCGATGATAAATGTCGCCGAAAAGGGCTATACAACGATTGACCTTGTTGCCCACGCGGTCGGTGGCCACTCTTCGATGCCACCGTCTGAATCCGCTGTCAGCAAACTTGCCCAAGCCATTCTCAAACTGCACAACGCACCACTGCCCGGCGGGCTGGACGGGGTCACGGGCGATGCCTATGAGAGCATTGCCCGCCATATGCCGTTCATCCAGCGGATGGCGTTTGCAAACCAGTGGCTTTTCGGCGGCTATATCACGTCGCAGATTGCAGCCTCACCGGCAGGCAATGCCATGCTGCGGACAACGACGGCACCCACGATGCTCTCCGCCAGCATCAAGGAAAATGTGATGCCTATCACGGCGACGGCCACGGTCAATTTCCGTCTTCATCCGCGCGATACGGTGGAATCCCTTTTGGCACATGTGCGTGCTGCGATCGACGATGACGCGATTGAAATCGTTCTTCGGCGTGGCAGCGAAGCATCACCGGTCGCGTCCAAAAACTCCAATGGCTTCAAAGCTCTTGCTGCAACGACGCAAGACGTCTTGGGAGATGTGGTTACAACACCCGGCCTGACCGTTGCAGGCACCGACAGCAAGCACTATGGCCAGGTTGCAGACGATGCCTACCGCTTCAACCCAATGATCGTGAACAGCGAAGACATTTCAGGCGTGCATGGCACCAATGAACGCGTGTCGATCGATAATCTGGTCCTGGCGACAGATTTTTATATGCAGTTGCTCACGAACCTGAATGCGCAAGCGCCATCCAAATAGGTATCGTGGATGGTTACTGCCGGCGCAGAATGATGTCCGCGTCGGCAGCATCGTTCAGGATTTGCAGATCGTGCTCTGAATTCACGTTGAAGAAAGACCCATCCAAGGTGGTCGCATTTTCGTCAATCCAGCGCACATCAAGCCGCTTCAGAACTTTATGAAGGGCGCGCACATCCTCGGCCATCAAAAGATGTTCGATATCCGCCGCACGGCTTACCGGCCAAAGTGCACACGCATTCTCTGACCGGCCGTTCACCCGTATGGCTATCGGCGCATTTCCTTTGGCGTGTGCCTCGAGTCCCCCGGCAAGAATGTCCACGAGATTTTTGGGAATGAGTGGAACGTCACATGGCGCACAGAGAAGATGTGTTGCCTGCACAGATACAGCCCAATGCAGCCCGGCAAGAATGCCGGCAAGGGGGCCCATTCCCTCATAGACCCCATCATCGATGCTTGCGACGTCAAGATCGTGAGAGGCACCTGCCACGGCAAGATGCGTGACCTGCGGGCGCACGCGTTCTGCCACGTGCTGAATGAGGGGGCGTCCTTTGTAGCGCGCCTGCGCCTTGGTTGACCCAAACCGGCGGCTACGCCCTCCCGCCAAAATGACAGCGGCAATGCTGGTCATCTGTTCACACGGCACGCGATATTTTTGAGCATTTTGCGGACAGTATCCTCATGGTCGAGCGCACAACGTCCATCTTCCCGGACTACCGTTCGGCCTGGCTACGGCGACTTGAGCGCCGCTGAATAGCGGCTTGGATACGTACCTGCCGCTCGCGGCTGATTGGATAGTTCCAGATAACAACCATGGAGCAGAATGAAAGCACAAGCGGAACAAGGCAATAGACGACCAGAAGCATACTGATCCCCTGCTCAGTCTGTGTCTTCGCCTGAACTTCGAAGCCTCCCCAGGCCAAGACCGGAAGCGCTATGCCGATACCCAGCGCTTCGAAAATCTTTCTCACCATTCCCAAAAACGACACCAGAAAGGCCGAGCGGGACCGCCCGCTTTTCAGGGTGTCCAGATCACCGATATCCGCGAGGATGGATAGACCAAGTATGGCACCAGCACTGCTGGTGAATCCCTGCACGGCGGAGATCAGCAACATTGCGGGAAACACCGCGTCGGGCATGGCAGGCTTCAGCCACAAGACAACCGGTGGCACCATGGCAAACGCGGCAATATTGATACCCGCCGCACATGCGAGCGCCTTATGTTTACTGAACCGGCCCGCAAGATGCACCCAGACCGGGGCACCAATCATCGCACAGATAAACAGTACGAAGATGAGGAGGGGTGCCTGCTCACCCAGCTGCAATGCATGCTGAAAGAAAAGGACGGCAACACCTGTACCAACCGACATGGAAAGCGCGCCGAACATGGAGGCAACGAGCAAGAAGCGGAACGGGCCATTGGCCAGAACGATCTTCAGCCCCTTGGTGAACGGCAGATGCGGTGCGGGCACCACGTTGGGTTCCTTGACGCGCGCCAGTAACCAGATTGTCCCAAGAGGAATAAGCAGGATGGTGGACCAGCCAAGCCAGGCCATGGCGCCACGGCTTGTGGCGACATCCTCGCCACCACCCGTGATAACCGCATAGGCAACCGGTATTGAAATGGCGATCAACAAACCACCCTGCAGGAACAGTTCGCGCGTTCCGGAGATGCGGCTGCGTTCCTGATAGTCCGTGGAAAGATCTGCACCCCAGGCCACATAGGGGATCGCCATCAGGGTGAATGCCAGATAGATAGCTGAGATGGCGACGAACAGATAGAGATTGCTCACGTCGTCCGGCGGCATAAAGAGCATGATTGACGCGGCAATCATCAGTGGTGCCCCGACCAGAATCCACGGCCTCCGCCTGCCCCAGCGGGACCGGGTTTTATCACTCAGATGGCCAATCAGTGGATCGGTCACCACATCGCTCAACCGGGCCGCCATGAGGATGAACCCCACAACAGCAAGATCGAGACCGAGGGTTGAAGCATAGAAGGCGGGGATGTAGATGCCGATCGGCAGCCCGATAATGGCGAGCGGCACCACGAACTGGCCATAAGCCACCAGTGTCCCGGCACCCTGACGCGCATCGCCTGCTCCACTACCGGTCATAGGCTTTCTTTCTCCCGCACTGACAAAAGAATCCGGCCGCGATGCTCACACACCGCGACCGGGAACACGAGCTGAGGAAGAAAGCCCGTGGAGGATGCCGTGACAGGCTCTAGCGGCGGCCTGCCCGACGCAGGGCACTGGGCGTGAACATATTGTCGTCCACACTGTCCACAGCAACGTAATTCGCGTTGCCATCACCGACAATCAGATTGTCTGCGATATAGCGCCCGGCATTCAGATCGAAGTAAAAATCCCCGGACGTCACGCAGGCAGGGATTTCAGGGGCCATAAAGATATGGTTCTCCTGAAAGCGCCATAGTTTGTCGTGCCCGTCATAGAGATCCGCCACAAGGATCGTCCAGGTGTCTTCATCGATATAAAACACCCGGCGTTTGAATACATTGCGGGCATCTTCCTTGACCGTCGCTTCAACGACCCAGACCCGGTGAAGCTCATAGCGGGTCAAATCACGGTTCGGAAATTTTTCGCCAACGATGTCATCAATGCTGACATTCGCCCCGCGCAACTGAGCTGCATTGTAGGGGACATAATGTTCCTGCTTGCCGAGGAGTTTCCAGTTGTAGCGGTCACCCGGGCCATTGAACATAAAGGTCTGATCGAATGTTCGCAGGTCATCCTGGCTTGGCACCGGATTGTCGTAGCTTGCTGTTGGCGCCTTCTTTACGCGTCGCAGGCCGGGAATATAGCCCCATGTGTCATTCGGTCCGTTATACGGTTCCAGTGACAGTAAAACACCACCCACAGCTACGGCTGGCGCCGTCTGGGTATAGATGAGTTTGCCCATATACCCGTCACTCTCGTCCTTGGTCTTACCTGAGAAGAACGGTTTCAGGATTTTCATCCGGCCGACATTGAGGTTGTACCCGCCATTGCCGCGGACAACAGCCATGCTGACCGTGTGGTCCTCTGCTCTCCCGCGGAAAGCCGTGCGGTGATTGAGAACCGTTTCCCATCCGTTTTCAGGAAGCGGAAAGAGAAACCCTCCATAGCCGGAAAGGATTTCACCGTCGGGACCTACGCTGGCTTCGGTGATGTTGGCTTTGGTCCGCTCATAGATATCATCCGGATACCCGCAACTGCGGCGGGTGGGATAGATGTCCATCCGGTAGTCATCGTACCTCTTGATGAGTTCGATCTGCCCCTTGGACAGTTTGTCCGCATACTGATCCACATTCGATGCATCGATTGTGAAGAGTTTTTCATCACTTGCAAACAGATCGACACGCGGATCACCAGCCGACCACCCCGGTACGGGATCGGTGTTGCCACCGGTCCATGCTGGGATGCTGCCATCGGCATTGCCGGCGCGTTCGGCGCCAACCGGTGTAAGTACGCCACCAAGGTCGCTTGCATCCGCGGCCTGCAGCGCATTCGTCATAGCCATCGATGCCAAAAGTGCGACGACGCCACCCGATATTTTTGTTGTCTTATGCATTTCCATTTTCCCTTTTCGAGTTCCAAGACTGCCTGAGGCTCAGAACGAGTAGGACGCGGTTAAGCTGACGTAGTCGCGGTCGGAGTTGCGCGAAATAAGCCCCCCGCCCTCGTTTTCGGTGTAGCTGACGGTTGCCGACAGATTGTCGCGGAATGTTGCTGTCATCCCGACGGTCAAGCCTGACTGACCTTCGATGGGTGTGCCCGCCGTTGAGCGGTCGACGGCGGTACCGTTCACATCCAGGGTGTAGCTGATGCTGGGTTTGAGCGTGAATTCGGAGCCGAAGACATTCGTGTAGATGGCACTTGCCGAAACAATTCCGCCCCACGCTGTGGTGTCACCGGACACCCCTGCCGGCTTGCCGCCGGGATAGTCCACGGCACCAACTTCAACGATGACGTCCATCTGATCCGCACCGACATACCCAGGTATGGCCCCGATATATTCGAGCCCCGGACCGATCGTGACGGCGGCATTCGCGATATAGTTCCAACGGTCGCCATAGGTGACGCCATTGATTCTGGATGGCCCGAGATTGGTCACAGCCTGCAGCGTCGCAGCTGTCAGCGCGTCGTCCATCATCAGCGGATAGTCGGGCTGATAGGCCGCTTCAATCCCGATGGATAACGGGCCAGCCGGAAAGCTGACGCTTGTTCCGTAGAGGTCAATGTCCTCAGGGTAATAGGCATAGTACCCGGCGGGACCCGCGGTGAAGAAAGGCGGCACAAACGTGAATGCGAAATTGCCTGTTGCCGACAGATAAGGAGTCTTGGCGTGATACCGCAGATAGAACGCGCTCAGCTCTGTCGCCAAACTGTCCATGTAATAGCGTGTAGCCACACCAAACTGACCACCATCGCGGGGGCTGATATCCCCCAGCTTCGGAATACCTGCACCGAGGCCTATGAGCTGCTGTGCCGTCAGGCCTGTTCCACCCGGATCGCCGGCGAAGAAGAAACCCTCAGCCCCCGGACCAAGTATGTCATCGGTGGAAAAGAACGTGCCCGTCGGGAGAAGGTCACTGCGGCGCCAGCCGAGTTGATAGTACCCTTCAACACTCAACCCCGGCAGAACGCCAATATTGGCGTAGAACATCGGCGAGGGCAGATAGGCTTCGCGGATGTTTGTACCAGGGGTCACAACTTTGGCGACATCAATCGCGTTTGATTGAGAGATGCCACCGGGCAAGAACAGCGCTTCGCCCCAGTTGATAACCTGATTGCCGAAACGCAGGGTCACGGGGCTGTCGCCGACGGTGAAGTCACCGTAGATGTAGGCATCGTAAATTTCGAGGCCAGTCCCGCCGGCATCCTTGGCGTCTTCCGAAAGAGTTGTCCGGCGCGTATCACTCGCGTCGTTCATAACAAAATCGTAGAAGTAGCCCAAGCGCACAAATGCACCGACATTCTCGTTGCTCAGATGCAGCTCGTGCATCATTCGCGTAGAGGCTGAAAAGAAGTCGCCGCGATTGTAGTTCAGATTACCATCATCAAAGTTTTCAGACGCCGTCGCGGTATCTTCACCGCCATTGCGGACCGAGATGAGTTTCTTGTCCTGCTCAGATGTGCGGATGCCCATTCCGATCGAAACTGTTGACGTGATGTCCAGTTTCAGATCGTCGAGCCCCTCTGCGTGAGCAGCCGGCGTAACCACTGTCAATGTTGCTGCGGTAAGGGCCGCGGATGCGCACCCTCCCATCAGCAATCGCGTAAGATTGCTAATCATAATTCCCTCCCAGGATCACCGGAATTACCGCTCTTCGGCGATTGTCCGGATTATGTTTCCGTCTCCTATGGATGACGGAACCGCAGTCCCCCCTCTGCGGCGCAGGGCATCAAACGTCGGTGGATTTGATTGAAACCACCGGCGCAAATTCATCCTCCAATGCTGCGTGAAATGTCAGAATCGTGTTGTTGCCTTCCAGGTGCACACCGACAGGACTCTTGCTGGACAGGTGTATCCCTGTTCCAGATAGCCGGGTGCCTTCAATGGCAATCCGATCGCCTTTTGGGCGACCCAGTATGATCAGGTTGGTGCGCCCGTCCTTTTGTGTGAAACGGACCGGCATTCCATTGGCGGTTTCAGTGTCAGAGCTCCCACGCTCACCATCTGCCGGTGCCGTCAGCGGGTAGACGGGGCTGGCGCCGTAAACCGCATCGCCGTTCGATGCCAGCCAGTCGCCGAAGAACTTTAAACGATCAAGTTGTTGCGGCGGAATCCGTGCGTCGAACCCGCGGGGACCGACATTGAGCAGAAGGTTACCGCCCTTCGACACCCCATCAATGAAATCAGATAGCAGCGTTTCAGGATCGGCATAGTCCTCGTCGCGGTCGTTTCGGTTGTAGGCAAATGAGTGGCTCATGCCACGGGTTGCTTCCCACTTCTTCTTCTGGATCGTGCTGAAGCGCGTGTATTCCGGTGTACGGAAATCACTGTGAGGAATGGGCTGCGGGATGACGCCATCGACCCGGTCCGGGTGCTTGCGGATATAGCGCTTTGCCAACATGTCTACGATCCGGCGCACGCTCTTGCGGCGTAACAACCCGCGCCCGAAGCTGGCATGGACCCAACGATCGTTCACCACACCTTCAGGCACTGCGTTGTAGTAATCGGCAAACAATTCAAGCAGGTCATCAAATCCGGTCGGCCAGGAAATATCGTTCCAAAGGACGCTGGGCTCGTAGCGCTCTATCAGTTCACGCGTCTGAGCCATCGCATAGGCCGGATAATCACCGCCCGGTGTGGACCCCAGGAAATCCGCAAGCGTTCGAAGGGGCTCGCGGTTGAATGTCCAGTCGATGCCGCCGGAGTAATAGATGCCAAACCGCATGCCCTGCGCACGCACTGCGCGCGCCAGTTCACCAACCACGTCGCGTTCAGTGAACCAGTTCTTCTCATGCCGGTTTGCAACATTGCTGGGCCACAGACAGAAGCCGTCGTGGTGCTTGGTTACCAGGACGACATACTTGGCCCCGGCGTTTCGGAAACTCTCCGCCCACTCATCGGGATCCCATTGCTTGAGACCATCAAGGAACGGCTCCTTGAACGCAGTGTAAGGCTGGTTGCCATACTCGCTCGCATGGAAATCGGCAGATGGCGTACCCGGCACCTTGATCGCGTTCTGGTACCACTCCGTATAGGGCGTCATCGCAACAGCGCGGTCGTAGTTCTCCTTGAAGGCATCCGAAATGCTGCCCGCGCGCGGCGCAAAGGCAGGAATGGAGAAGACACCCCAGTGAATGAAGATGCCGAATTTGGCTTCGTCATACCATTGCGGAAGCGCACGGGCGTTCAGCGACTTCAGATCTGCGGAATAACGGGTCAACGGGTTGCCTCCTCGGCACGGGTAAATTCATGCTCTGCCACAGTTCTTTGGTGCTGCTCGCCAAGCCCATCGATTCCGAGATGCATCGTCTGCCCGGCGTGCAGATAAATCGGTTCCGGCTTGATCCCGAGACCCACACCCGGCGGTGTACCGGTGGAAATCACATCACCCGGCTGCAGGCTCATGAATTGAGAGATGTAGCTAACGATCTCCGGCACCTTGAAGATCATGGTGCGGGTGTTGCCGTCCTGACGGCGCACGCCATCGACCTCAAGCCACATGTTGAGATTATGCGGGTCCGGCACTTCGTCGCGCGTGACAAGCCATGGTCCAATGGGGCCAAACGTGTCTGCGCTTTTACCTTTAACCCACTGGCCGCCGCGCTCCATCTGGAACGCACGCTCGGACAGATCATTGACGACACAGTAACCGGCAACATGCTTCATCGCGTCGGCGATGCTGACGTAACGCGCCTCACTCCCGATCACGACGCCCAGCTCGACTTCCCAATCGGTTTTGGTGGCGCCGCGCGGAATGATGGTGTCGTCGTTCGGACCGCAAATTGCGCTTGTTGCCTTGAAGAAGAGAACCGGCTCTTCAGGCACATCCATCCCGGATTCAGCCGCGTGGTCACTGTAATTCAGCCCCACGCATACGAACTTGCCGACATTTGCCACACAGGGGCCAAGACGCGCGCCTTCCGCGACAACCGGCAACGAGCTGGTGTCGACAGCCGCAAGTCCGGCAATCGCCCGATCATTCAGGAGATCACCATTGATATCAGGCACTACGGAAGAAAGATCACGGACACGCCCCTGCGCGTCTATCAGACCCGGCTTTTCTTCTCCCGCTGCTCCAAAACGCAATAATTTCATTTCATTGTCTCAGACATTGCTCCAGCCGCCATCAATCGTCAGCACACTGCCTGTCATGAAGGCGGCAGCATCACTGGCGAGGTAGACGGCTAGCTCTGCGATTTCTTCTGGTTTTCCGATACGGCCCATGGGTTGGCGCGCGATGAAAGCCGCGCGCGCGGCCTCATAGTCGCCTTGCGCACGCATGCGCTGATCAAGCGATGGTGTTTCCACCGTGCCCGGGCAAATTGCGTTGCAGCGGATACCGTCTGCCACGAAGTCCGCGGCAATTGATTTGGTGAGACCGATAACCGCCGCCTTGCTGACGCCGTAGACGAAGCGATTGGGCACGCCAATGACCGACGATGCCACAGATGACATATTGATAATGCTGCCGCCACCTGCGGCAATCATTGCCGGCAGAAAGGCCCGCACCATGCGGTATGGCCCGCGTGTATTCAGATCCATGGATGCAGCCCATGCCGCTTCATCGCATTCAAGGATGGTGCCGTGATGCACAAACCCGGCGCAGTTGAAGAGGATATCGACAGCGCCGGTTCTCTCCGCCAGCAGCTGGATCGCATCTGCATTGGTCACATCGAGCGTGTGTACGGTCGGCACATCAAGCGTCTCAAGCGCAGCTGCATTGATATCCGTTGCAATGACATTTGCGCCCTCGGCTGCCATGGCCAATGCCGTCACACGACCGATGCCCTGCCCGGCAGCTGTGACCAGCGCCGTCTTTCCTGCGAGGCGGCCAATCGCCCCTGTTTCGCGGGTCTGGGATTCAATCTGCATGGAAGACCTCTTCCATGGGTGCCCACTTCTCGCCTTCAGCGCAACTTGCGAACGGCTTCTGGCAGGGGTCCGTGAACGTCCACCACCGGCGCGTCTGCTCATGCGCTGCCATACGCGCCATGTCCGCGTCGAAATCGGTGCCGGTATATTCCCAGTAGCTGAACAGCAGGTTCTCGGGCTCGCGGAGGAAAATCGAGTAGTTGGTGATGTTGCAGTCCCGGATCATCTTGAGAACTTCCGGCCAGACATCGGCGTGCAACTTTTTGTATTCCACGACCTTGTCAGCGTTGAGCGAGATGGCTGAACCCATCCGTTGCATGTGAGGCTTTGTCATCATCATGTCCCCTATGCGGCCTGCCGGATGGCTTGGGTGATCTGGCTGCGCCCCTTGATGGCATCCCAATCCCAGGCGATGCCAAGACCGGGGACCTTTGGCGCAAGGGCCTTGCCGCCCTTGAACTCAAGGCGTGAGGTTGTGATCGCATCGAGCTGCGGGATGTACTCAACCCACCTGCCGTTCGGCACCGCACATGCGAGGGAGACATGCAGCTCCATCAGAAAATGCGGCGCGACGTCTATGTTGAATGTTTCTGCAAGATGGGCCGTCTTGAGCCACGGCGTTATGCCGCCAATGCGCGCACAATCCACCTGTACGATGGAGCAAGCCCGTTGCTGCAGATATTCACGGAAATGGGCGGCGCCATAAAGCGACTCGCCGACAGCGATGGGGGTTGATGTCGATGCACAAAGCCTGATGTGCCCACCCAGATCATCTGCCGGCAGAGGCTCCTCAATCCAGGCAAGATCAAATTCAGAGAGCGCGTGGGCACGGCGAATGGCTTCGTCCAGAGCAAACGCCTGGTTGCAGTCAGTCATCAGCTCGAGATCGCTGCCCAACGCGTCTCTGACGGCAGCAACACGCGCAACATCCTCAGCTACTGTGGGCCGGCCTATCTTTATTTTGACGCCGTGGAACCCATCTTCGCGCGCCTTGTGAGCATCCTCTGCCAGCGCTTCTTTGCTGAGATGCAGCCAGCCGCCCTCGGTCGTATAGGCAGGCACTCGGTCACGGGCACCGCCTGCAAGCAGATGCAATGGCAGGTTGGCGCGGCGGGCGCGCAGATCCCACAGAGCGGTGTCGATTGCGGCCAGTGACAATGAGGTGATGGCGCCGACGGTTGTGGCGTGGGTATGGAATTTCAGATCCCGCCAGATGGCCTCGATACACTCTGCTTCCTGACCGATAAGACGGGGGAGCAAGTGGTCGGCCAGCAGCGCGACGACAGAACTGCCGCCGGTGCCGATGGTGTAGCTATAGCCCGTGCCCATGGCACCATCCGTGTCTGTGACGCGGACAATGATGGTTTCCTGACATACGAAGCTCTGGATTGCATCCACCCGCTTTACAGCGGGGGGCAACGGAACCATGAAAACTTCGGCATATTCGATACGCGCCATGTGCTATCTCCCGGCCGCCTGAAGGGCGGCCTCGTGCCCATGGCCAACGCCATAGATGCGGCAGGCTGTATCACCCATAATTTTATCAGCATCGGCGACGGATTTTTCTGCCAGCCATTCCTCACAGATGGATAGCCAGCGGCTATATGTGTTGGCCATCAAAAGGACCGGCCAGTCACTACCCCACATAAGACGGTCGGCTCCGAAGACGTCGTACAGGTGATCAAGATAGGGCTGTACTTCCAGGCGCCCGGCTCCTTCGCCGGCCTCTGTCAGAAGGCCGGAAAGTTTGCAGCTGACCTGAGGCATGCCGCTGAATGCAGACATGCCATCCGACCACTGGGGCATCACGCCGGGGTTGGTTGCACTCTTCCCGATCTCGGGCTTTGCGCCATGGTCGATGATAATGGACAGCCCTGGGTGACGGCGGGCGAGCGTCGCAAGCGGGGCCAGATGAACCGGCAGAACCAGCGCATCAAAGCAAAGGCCGAGCTCAACCATTGCGTCATAGACCGGCGCCAGTGCGGGCTTCAGCATCCAGTCCGCGTCGGGGATACTCTGGATCATCGGGCGGATTCCGCGCAGCAACGGATTGGCCGCAAGCCCTTTAAGCTCGGCCACAGAATCCGGTGCCTCCATATCGATCCAACCAACCACGCCGCTGACGAAAGGCGTTTCAGCCCCGAGGTTGAGAAGCATTTCAGTTTCGGCGACTGCCGGTGCGGCCTGAACCAGAATGGTGCCATCGATGCCGTGCTCTTCCAGCAACGGTTCAAGTTCGACGGGACCGAAATCCGCGTATATGGCGCGCTCTTCCGGCGTCGGCCAGGCGCAAAACGGCGTATCGAGCCACCAGAAATGTTGATGTGCATCGATTCTCATGCTGCCAATCCACGAATGGGCGCGGCGGGCACAGGGGCCTCAGCGGACAGGAGCCCTTGCGTCTTGAGATCGCGCCAAAGTGCGTCCGGGATCTGGTGGGTTGCCCAGCCGAGCACCTGGTTCAGTTCCTCCTGGGATCCGATGCCCGGAATGACAGTTATTACCGCGGGATGGCCGAGCGGAAACTGCAAGGCTGCCGCGCCAAGTGGCGTTTGGTGCGTCGCACAGATTTCCTGCAGGCTGGAAACGCGGGACGCTACCTCTGCCGGTGCGGCACCGTAGTCAAAATGTGCATCCGGCAATGGACCCGTGGCTAGTATTCCCGAATTGAAGACACCGCCTGCAATAATGGAGACACCGTCGCGGGCGCATCGGTCGAGGAACAGAAGCGCATCCTGCTCAAGCAATGTGTAACGGCCGGCAAGCAGGAAAACATCCCAGCTTGCATGGGCCATTGCATCGGAACAAACCTGCCATTCGTTGACACCCAGCCCGATGGCACCAACAGCGCCGGAGGCACGCAGCTCCGCCATGGCGCGGTAGCCGCCATCCATGGCTATGCGGAAATATTCGTCATGGTCAGCCCCATGTGTGAGCTGCCCAATGTCGTGCATGAAAAGAAAATCAATACGGTCCAGCTTCAGGCGCGCAAGTGAGTCCTCGAAGCTGCGCATGACGCCGTCATAGGAATAATCGAAGACGGGCTCATAAGGGGCCGCATCAAGGAAGTAATCCCGTTGAGGGTGCCAGCCGTCATTCGGCTCCAGCACCCGCCCCACTTTGGTTGAAACCAGATAGGCATCACGGGGATAGGTCGCGAGGGCCTGCCCCAACCGCGTTTCGCTCAATCCAAACCCGTAAAGCGGTGCCGTGTCGAAATATCGGAGTCCACCGGCCCATGCCGCATCAAGCAATGCGGTGGCGGTCTCATCGGCGATTGCCCTGTAGAGATTCCCTACAGGGGCTGCGCCAAAGCCGATCGGCGGCACCTCCCCCGAGGCCACTCCGGATACACCAGACGACATGTTTCCATCTCCCAATGTGTTTTATATACATGCCTTCGTTTTATTAGTAAATCATTTTGTCATCATACACCGCAGCCAAAAACAAAGGCGCAGACCCTACGGGTGCTGCGCCTTTTCCATCCTGCCCCTCAGATGCAATCAGATTGAGCTGAACTTTCGGGAAATTTTCGCTGCGGCACCCCGCAGTCGATCGGCGACCGCTTCCTGACCAATCTCGTTGATCACAAGGCGCACATATGGCGACGACAGAGCCGCCACCACCTCGTTGTTGTCTGTCCGAAGAATGGGGCACGAGATATCCCACACCCCTTCCATGACCCGGCTCTTTTCAATGAGATAGCCTTTGGACCGCATGGCTTCGCGTTCATTTTCCAGCTCGCGCAAAGTGGACTCTGCCAGTTGGCTCCCGAAGCCCTCCAGGAGCTTGTCGCGGGAGTGGCCCTCAGTACGCGAAAGGATGCATCGACCAGACCCGGTTTCCAGCAACGGCTGACGGAAGCCGACACGTACTGTCACGCCGACAAGGTCCGGCGACTCAACACTGGCAATCACGACAATCTGTTCGTTTGACGCGATAGCGAGATGGCAGGGATACCTCATTTCCTCTGCGAAGGCTTCCATCAGGGGCCGGGCAACTTCCGTCAGCCCACGGTATTTTGGTTTCTGGAGGCCAATGCGCAGTAGCTTATCCGTCACCTGGAATTCGTCGGTTTCAGGATCCCTCTCCACATACCCCCTGTCCTCCAGCACCACGAGCATGCGGAAAATCTCACCCTTTGTGCGACCGATCTCACAGGCAAGCTGGGCCAGTGGATAGGCGCGGGCATGCCCGGACAGGAACTCAAGAATATCGAGCCCCTTTTCCAGCGCCGGCGCGGAGTAGCGTGCTTTTTCCTTCTCACCCTTCTCCGGCTGATCGTCTTCCCCGGTGCGTTTGACGGTGGCTTTCTTTTTTGCCGCCGCCGCGCCGCCCTTCTGCTGCACGCCTGCTCTCTTAGCCACCGGACCTCCCTCGCTTCATTGACATATTCGTTTCATATATGACATTTGCTTTGGCATATAAAATAGTTGATCCGCGGCACTGTGGCGCAACGAAGTGCGAATACTCTAGCAGAAAGGCCTGCATGTGACGGCGGATGTGAAGATTGTCAGCTGGCGAACCCATGATGTTCGCTTTCCCACCTCACATGGCCTTCATGGATCGGATGCCATGAACGAAGCACCGGACTATGCGGCTGCGTATGTCGTGCTGGAAACCGATGCGCCGGAACTGGAAGGTCATGGCCTGACCTTCACGATCGGACGCGGCAATGATCTGTGTGTGGCGGCGATCAATCTGCTGATGCCACGGCTTGTCGGGATGAGCCTTCGGCAGATTACATCAGACATGGCGGCCTTTTGGCGTTTCGTGACCGGCGACTCGCAACTTCGTTGGCTCGGCCCGGACAAAGGCGTCATGCATCTTGCCACCGGCGCTGTGATAAACGCCGTATGGGACCTTTGGGCACGTGCGGAAGGCAAGCCGGTGTGGCGCCTTGTGGCCGACATGACACCGGAAGACCTTCTGTCATGCATCGACTTTCGCTACCTGACTAATGTGCTGAAACCCACTGAGGCGCTGGAAATTCTAAAGGATGCGGAATCCGGCAAGGCGGAACGGCGGGCATTTCTTCAGGCGCAGGGATACCCGGCATACACCACGTCGGCGGGGTGGCTTGGGTACGATGATGAGACGCTCGTTTCTGCTGCCCAAAAAGCTCTTGAGGATGGATGGCGTTGCTTCAAGCTCAAAGTCGGTCGCGATATTGAGGATGACGTGCGGCGTGCAACGCTGCTGCGTAGTGTCATTGGCAATGACCTGCCGATGATGCTGGACGCCAACCAGATGTGGGAAGTGGACCAAGCGATAGACTGGGTGAAGGCGCTTGCCCGATTTGGACCGTGGTTCATTGAGGAACCGACATCACCCGATGATATTTTTGGTCATCATGCAATCCGCGAGGCCATCGCGCCCATTCAAGTTGCGAGTGGAGAGATGTGCCAGAACAGCGTGATGTTCAAACAGTTCATTCAGTCCGACGCGCTTGACGTGATTCAAATTGACGCGGCGCGTGTCGGTGGGCTCAACGAGAACCTCGCCATCATGCTCATGGCTGCGAAATTCGGAAAACCTGTTTGCCCGCATGCAGGCGGCGTTGGTCTTTGTGAATATGTGCAACATCTATCGATGATCGACTATCTGGCCATATCAGGCACGATGGAAGGCCGCGTTGCGGAATATGTTGATCATCTTCATGAGCACTTTGTATCGCCCTGCGATATCAAACAAGGCAACTACATGCCCCCACAGACGCCGGGCTTCTCAATTGAAATGAAGCTGGCCTCGTTGAGACAATTTTCTCATTTCCAAAGCGCAAACGCACAGGCTGTGAGAGTTTAGAAGCGCACGGAAATGCCGCCGAAGAGGCGTGGGTCTTCGTCGCCTCGTGTGGCAACTGCCGGTTCGATCGGCTGGGCGATCTCGATGAAGCCGTTGAAACGGTCTGCAACTTCTACCCGCACTCCAAGGCCAGCCGACGCGAGTGTCCTGCGGTCGGCAGCGTTGATCTCGTTGTCCCAGACGGCGGCGGTATCGAAAAAGGCGTATGGCTGCAGGCTATCCACATAGGGAATATTGAGATCCGTATCGTGACGGAATTCGATAGAAAACCCCGCGCCCTGATCGCCGGAAATCTCGGAAGGGTCATAGCCGCGGCCGAACCTGTCGCCACCGGCACCGAATTCCTCCGATGCCAGTAGAGCCTCGTTGGTGTATTGAAACGCGCCTGCGACAAGAACAGAGACGCCTGCGCCTACATCCTGTAGCCGCGAAAGTTCGCCATAGAGTTTGGTGAAATCGGCCCGCCCGCCGGCGCGCGACAGATTTGGATCCGTGCGATCACTGGCGCCCAGCATATCCAGCCCTTTGGAAGCCCCTATGCTCACCAGATTGATACCGCGCCACGCGTCGAACCAGTCATAAGTCACGCCAACCGACAGGACGCGAAGATCATCGGCCGCAAGGACCGTGTTCCCGATTGACTCGGTCTTGGAGTGCCGGGCAGCAAACCGAATGCCCAGCCGCAAATTCTCCAACCGCGATCGGATCAGCGGGTATTCGAGCGCGACTGATCCTTCCTCTGACGTGCCTTCGATTTCCAGTTGCTTGAGTGCGCCTGAGGGCGCTGTGCGGGCGCGCAAGTAGGAAAAATTGAGGCGCAAACCATCGCTACCGATCGGCTGGCCATAGGTGACCTCGCCGTACATCAACTCGCTTATGGGCCATGGCACCTGGCACGCCTGGCAAGCGCTGCGCCCCACTTTCAACGAACCAGATCGCGGAAGGGCAGGATGAGCGGCGTTATGTTTCTTATCCCGATTTCCATTGGCATGGGTCTCGTTGGCCTTGCTGCCTTTTTGTGGAGCCTGCGCCATGACCAGTTTGAGGATCTCGACGGCGATGCGGAGCGCCTTCTGGCGGCGCCCGACCGGCCGATCAACCCGACAGCACAGGAGAAAATCGATGGGGAACAGGCTCCCGGGCTTCATCGCCCCAATCCCAACCGTGCGCTGTGATCGCGCAACAAAGCGCGTTGGGGCTTGGGTAAAAACGGGTTGGTGCAAAGCCAAATGAGCGCGATCAGCATCAGCGAAACAGGGATCACGGTGGACGCGGCGTTGGTGGCCAAGGGCTTTGGTATCAGCGAAGGGAAACTGCGCGAGCTGATGCACGCAGGCACCATCACTTCGCGCTGCGAGACAGGAGAAGGTGAAGATGCCGGGCGCGCACGGCTGAACTTTCTTTTCGGCAACCGCGTGCTGCGCCTGATGATTGACGCAGACGGAAATCTCATTGAGCCCGCCCGGATTGACTATACGAGCAGCACTCTGTCAAACGCACGTCGGGCCGGTCGGGCATGCGAATGACTGCGGACAAGACGCAGGCGCATATTTTGGAGAGGCACAGGCCTGCCGGTCCCTGTATGCTCGAAGGCCATCCAAAAGCCGACGAGGAAATTCGAGATGATATTACGTTCAGCCGGGCTGGCACTTCTGTATTCGGTGTTCTGGGTGGGGCATGCGGCGGCGGCAGATACCACGCCGACGCCGATCGTCGTTGAAACCAAATTCGTGACGCCTGAAGGTCAGGAGCGTCAGGCTGCCCCCGGCGACATCGTGCATGAGGACATCAGGACGGTATCCCAGGAGCGGTTGATCGTTGTGAATACCGTTTCGGACGCCTGTATGTCAGGCTGGTGCCACAGCTTCACGGCGGGCGATGAGTTCGTGCAGGTCGGTTACGGGCCGCGCATCTATTGCACACTCACCAAGACCGGCAAGCGCGACACGCTGTTCTCGGATTACCCGGCGCACTCCTGCGTCACGCGGGATTTTTCCAAGCCGCAAAAGCTGGAAATTTTCGGCCTCAAGGAGTTCTCCGACAGCCTGACCATACAGACATCTCCCAAGCCGTCAGCAATCCGCATCGAGTTCAAGAATGAGCCGCTGGCCGCCTATCCGGATTGGGGGAAAATCAGTCCGCCAAACTATGTCGATGGACAGTTCATTGTCCGGTTCACCGGCTATGACGGCGGCAAGATCTTCTTCGATCTGGAACATGTCCCCGGTATCGACGGCTCGGCTGACGCATCCACCGTCAATGTCGGCTTTACGCCGAACAAGGACCAGATGATCTTCTTCCCCCTCGCAGGTGCAAAGGCGGATTATCAGAAGCTCGCGGACAGCAAGAGCAACAGAAGCGATATGGCTGTCTTCGCCGGCGTGCGCATGAAGGTGAAGGACGTGTCGGCGAATTCCCTGACCTATCAGATCATCCACACCAACCGCTACATGCAGATCTTTCGTGGCGGCTACTGGCAGGTGTCCGATAAGGGCGAAGGCTTTGTCATGCAGACAAAATACCGCTGACGCGTCGGCGGAAAAGCTGGCTGGGGCGGCAGGGTTCGAACCTGCGAATGGCGGCATCAAAAGCCGCTGCCTTACCACTTGGC
>CAZEHX010000006.1:0-193509 GCA_964511745.1 uncultured Parvibaculaceae bacterium | reverse complement strand
CAGAAAGCCGCGATGGTATTCCAGCCGGTCGCCGGGAACGGCTTGCGCCACCCAGGCGCAGAACTCGATCTCGGACAGCGGTCGGCCGGCGCGAACGGTGATAAAGGGTGTGGTTTCCATGAACATGTCTCCTCCTTTCCCCTCTACTCAGGCCGCCGCGACATCGTCCCAGCGGGGACCGAGGCCGCTTCGGCGCCCTTGATTGAGGCGTTGTGCAGGTCGTCCGGCTGGCCCGCATCGGCGTCGGCCTCGGCCTCGGCGTAGACCGCCACGAGTGGCGTCCCGTCCTGATGGGAACCGGCATTTTCGATGCGGTAGGCACGCTGGTTCTTCAGGATTTCCGGCAACTCCCAGCGGCGGTAGAGGCCGGGGATGCGCTTGAGGTCTGCGGACAAGAGGTCGGCTTTGCTGATCATGCTGGTCGACTTTCGGTTTGAGTGGGGCGCGCGGTGGCGTCTGAATGGGAAAAGCCACCGCACCGCAGGGATCGGGACATCCGGTCAGCGAAATTCTTGCAGGACGTCGCGCAGACGCCGGGTCGCCCGCTGATAGCGTTTGCGCGTCGCCGCTTCAGACAGCCCCAGTTCGGTCGCGACCTCGGATTGGGAGAACCCGTCGATTGCCACGCGGATCACCAGATCCGCATCCATGCCGATGATGCTGACGAGATCGTCGCGAAGCAGTGCGGGGCTGGCGTGGGCCGACGGCTCTTCAACGACAGTCGGAATGGCGTCGGGGTTGATCTCGCTGCGCAGGTTCTGGTGCCGGTCCTCGCGCTGACGTGTCCTGATCAGATCCCGCTCGATGTTCCGCAGGATGGTTGCCGCGATCCAGTTGACGCGCTGCAGATCCAGACCCCGAATGGCCTCGGACGCCCGTGCAAGGATTTCGGATGCAACCTCTTCGCCGGTGCCGATCCTGCGCCAGATCGATCTGCGCCGAACGGCATCCAGCCCCGGCCAGAGCGCCAGCAGCATCAGTGTCAGGGCACAATCGGAGGCCGCCTCGCCAGACTGTGCGGCCCCGACGAGTGCAACCAGCAACCGGTTTTTCTCATCCGGTGCGCGGCCGCCGACATGCAGCGTATCCAGCAATGCAGCCGGATCAGCGAAATGCGCGAGCGGCTCGCTGGTGCGCCGAAGCGCTTCGAAGTTCCTTTGGAAATTGAGAGTTGAAGAAGACAACATGAGGTGATCACGGATCTCGTGCCACGCGATGGACATTGGACGCCTGCCTTGCGGCCAGGCGTCCAGCGCCTTGTCGTGGCCAGGTCAGGACGTCGTGCGTCTCTGCGATTTCAGGGAAATGGTGAGATGCGCGCCTCAGCGCGCGGGTGATTGCGCCTGGTTCAGCGTGCCGCAGCGGCGGCAGGTGGCCTGAACCGGAAAGCCCACGAAATACTCGTGCCCTCGCGCAAAACGCAGGTGCATCCGGCCGTCCCGGCAGACGCCGAGCAGCTTGTCACAGCGCGTGCAGCGCCATTCCGGACTCAAAGGATTGGGTTTTGTTTTTGCGCCACCGGTCCAGTCCATCTGGGCTGGCTGGCGGGACGTGTCGGGAGTCGGCATGGAATGCTCCTCTGATGAGTGAGCCTTTCCAATAATCAGCGGTTTGTTAGACCGTCTCGCACGACATGTTAGACCGGCGTTAGACGGGGGCTTCTATCGGCGTATCAACGACCAAGCGCCAGTAGCCACGTTTGGCACCTTTGCTGATGTAATTGTTCAGTATGCTCTCCCACGCTGCCTTCCGGAAAGCTTGCTGGGGGCTTCGTGAACCCAACCCATCCATCAGCTCCTTGACCTGCTTATCGGGGCTGCCAGCCTTGTTCGCGGCCACGAGACGTTCGAAAATCGTGATCTGATCGGCGCCAACGAGAGCCAGTGCATCCTTGCCCGGCACGTGCAGCGTCGCCGATTGTTTGCCGGACCGAAGCACTTGCGGTGTCGCACCGCCGCGCGCGAGTGAGAAGTTGTTGCGGAACGCGAGCTCCAGACCATCACGCGCGAGCACGATCTCCGCTTCCTCCGGCGACAGATTTGACAATAGGGGCACTACTACATTCGGCCCGAGGTGTGACGGCATCTCTGTACTTGCAGCCAGCACGATCCCGACACCGGCCTGGTTTCGCGCCCGCAGGGCCAGATCCAACCTTTCCAGAGTCTTCAGGTCGTAGAGACGCCGCCCGAAATACACGGGCACCTCGGCCCCACCGATCTGCATTGCGCCAAGAAGAGTCAGATCAGGATCGAGGATTTGCGATGCACGCTTGGTCAACAACGGCTTGATCAGCAATACGACCGTCTCGTGCAGCCATTGTCGGTTAATCTCATACATTTCCAGATCGGACGCTGGCCGCTCGCCTCCGTCCTCCCCGAACGCGCCCTCGGTCCGGACCATCCCTTCTCTTGCAGATGGCTTGATCACAGCTTCGCCGCCCACATCATCGTCATCGATCAGCACGACATCCTGTCGGCCGCGACGCTCCAGCAGGCCGCCTTGGATAAGGCGATCAGGGTCCAGACCCAGTTCGCGCAGGTATGCCCCGCTGACCTCGTCCTCGGTTCGGTCGTGGAGATCGATCAGCTGCGGGAACATCGCCCGCAGATCATTCGGGTCGATCTGCTGAAAGGCGCTCAGAATTCCCCACGCATCGAGCAGTGCAAACCCGAGGTTGCGTTCTTCAGGATCCTTGTTGCTTTGGAGATTGCAGCTCTTTGTGCCAGAGATCGTGATGTTGAGTGTGCGCTCTTTTTCATCGCCGACCCGGTTGTAGGAGATGGCGATCCCAATTCGGCTGAAACCGTCCGCGCGGCGGAAGATATTGTTGGGCCTCAAATAGCGATCGGCCACATCCACTATGTCGTCGTCGACCGCGACCTTGAGCAGCAGCTTTCGGCTCCATGTGCCAAGCCGGACTTCCGCCTCGAGCACGCGGGCAAATTTGATCTCGTAGCCATCGATTCTGGGGACATCCAGCCGCAGCGATGAGCGGAAACGCGAGAGGTTGTAGCGCTTCCAGGTCAACGGCTTCTGAGAAACGTCATGGCCAAGTGCGATCTCGGCAAACGATCCGGCAACCTCCTGGCGAACGACGGGGCTGTCCGCGCAGACCTCGATCTGGCGCATTGACGGCGTGTAAATGAGTGTCGCCTCATTCGGCGGCCGGAAGTAGATGGTGCCCCGCCGCCCGTCGTCCCGGTGGTCATATACGCTCGAAAGCGGCCCGCCGTGCCGCACGATCAGCATAATTGATGCAGGGTGCGCAGTCGTAGCAGGCAGATCGAGCGCCTTGACCGTGCAGTTAGTCTTGAGTTCAAGGACCTTCGTGATTTTGGCCGCCAATGCCATTTCGTCAATGGATCCCGAATCGAGCGCGACAGCCTTTTCAAGTTCCACTTCGAAAGCATCGTAAAGCTTGCCGTAATCCCTGAATTGCCGGGCGAAATGAAAACTCTCGGCATCCTCGAAAGTTTGGCGTGCGTTCAGAAACGCCCAAATGCTTCTGCAGAGTGGATCAGGCTGTGAATCGATTTCCCGAACTTGCTCTTCGGTGAACTGCTTATCGACAATCGTAGTAAGGGATGTAATGCCCTTGCTGTCTGCAAGAGCACGGATCCTGCGACAGCGCTGCTCGGCGGGCCGCAATTCGTCAGGATCGAATTCTGACAGGATTTCAATGATCTCTTGCCGAAATGCACTGATGCTTTCGTCGTCAAGTGGATTTGGAACTTCCTCGGGCAGATTGAACTCAGGCTCGTTTTCACCTTCCCGAACGGCAAGCACGGCGCGCGCAAGGTCAATTCGTGCGTCCTCGATAAGACCGTGAGTATGGGGACCGACCGGAATTGCTTTGCGCGCCATGAAATCACCTCAACGAATGTTTGCTCTCTATCTGATTCAACCTCCGATAATCGTTGACGGAACTTTCCTCCGCAAGGGGCGATGTTCTCTACTTGTTCGTTTTCATTGACTGCCTTAGAGCGCGGCATGTCCCACATGAAGCTCGCAGGTGGCTTTTGATTGGTAACGACAACACCAATCACGGTTGCCCGAGACATGAAAAGACCTAACCCATTTCCATCCGACCAGATGACGCCAGCGGAACGTCGTGCCGAATTGTGCGGGTTGCTGGCCCTTGGGCTGGTCCGGTTGCGGATGCGTGACCGAGCGGAAGTATCTGACGAAACTGGAGAAAGTTGCCTACACTATCCGGCCGACCAATGGCGTCATGCAACTCCAACTCAACGGAGAAACGCATGACCAAACAAGATCCCATTCCCGCGCGCCTGGCCGCGCTTAAGACGACATCGACGCCAGACCTGAAGCAACAATGGCGCGACCTGTTCGACAGCGAGCCACCACCCTTCAATCGTCGCTATCTTGAAAGCCGGTTGGCGTACCGCATCCAGGAACTCGCCTATGGCGGCCTGAAACCGGAAACCGTGAAGCGGCTGGAAGCCCTCGGCGAACAGCTGGACGGCGGCGATCGCAAGAAGAGCCGCATCCGCGCCGACCTGAAACCTATCGTCGGCACACGGCTGATCCGTGAATGGCAGGGTGTCGAACATCTCGTCACCGTCACTTCTGACGGCTTCGACTGGCAGGGTCGCCCCTACAAGTCGCTGTCTGCCATTGCCCGCGCGATCACCGGCACGCGCTGGAACGGCTGGGTGTTCTTTGGCCTGAAAAACCACCGGAGGGGAGCATGACCAAACCGATTGTCAGGAAGCTGCGCTGCGCCGTTTACACCCGGAAATCCTCCGAAGAAGGGCTGGAGCAGGAGTTCAACTCGCTCCACGCCCAGCGGGAGGCCTGCGAGGCGTACATCGCCAGCCAGCGTTCCGAGGGCTGGGTGCTGGTTCGCGATCAATATGACGACGGTGGCATTTCCGGCGGTACGCTGGAACGCCCCGGCCTGAAACACCTGCTCGCGGACGTAGAGGACGGCTTGGTCGACGTGGTCGTGGTTTACAAGATCGACCGCCTGTCGCGCTCGCTGATGGATTTTTCCAAACTGGTCGAGGTGTTCGACCGGAACGGTGTGACCTTCGTGTCCGTCACCCAATCGTTCAACACGACCACCTCCATGGGGCGGTTGACGCTGAACATTCTGCTCAGCTTTGCCCAGTTCGAGCGCGAGGTGACGGCGGAACGCATCCGTGACAAGGTCCGAGCCAGCCGTATGAAAGGCATGTGGATGGGCGGCGTGCCCCCGCTGGGCTACGAGGTGAAAGACCGCAAGCTGGTCATCAAGGAGGCCGATGCCACCAATGTGCGTTGGATCTTCAACCGTTTCATCGAAATCGGCTCGGGCACGGAACTGTCGCGGGAACTGGCGGCGCGCGGCATCCGGACCAGCCGTGGCAATCGGATCGACAAGAAATACCTTTATCGCCTGCTGAACAACCGCGCATACATCGGCGAGGCGGTGCACAAGGGCGACAGCTATCCCGGCGAGCATGACGCCATTATCGAAAAGGATGTTTGGGACAAGGTCCATGCCATCCTGACCGAAAGCCCCCGCAAGCGGGCCGCGCGCACCCGCGCTGACACTCCCGCTCTGCTGAAAGGGCTGCTCTATGGCCCCGACGGAGCCGCTTTCTCGCCGACTCACACCCGCAAAGGCAGCAAGCTTTACCGCTACTATGTCAGCCAGACGGTCCTGAAGCACGGTGCAGGATCATGCCCGATTGGCCGCGTTCCCGCGGGTGAAATCGAAGCCGCTGTCCTAGACCAACTCCGCGCCGTGTTCCGCCAACCCGAAATCGTGGCGGGCACTTGGAAAGCGGCGCGGGTGCAGGATGACGCGATCACCGAAGCCAACGCAGGTGACGCACTGACCCGCCTCGATCCGCTGTGGGACGAGTTGTTCCCCGCCGAACAAGCCCGCATCGTGGCGCTGCTGGTCGAGCGGGTCGACATCGGCGCGGAGGGGATGAACGTGCGGCTGCGGATGGACGGGCTGGCCGCGCTGGCGCACGAAATGACCACCGTTACTGGAGAAGCTGCATGACCCGTACAAAGGCAATCCCCGAAACAATCACCATCCATGTCCCGTTCCGCATCGTGAAGCGCGGCGGGCGCAAGGAGATGATCCTGCCGCCCAGCACTTCCACGCAGCGCAAGATCGAGAATACATTGGTCAAGGCGCTGGCGAGGGCGTTTCGGTGGAAGCGGATGCTCGATTCTGGGGAGTTCGCAACTATCAATGATCTTGCAAAACGCGAAGGGATCGCGCTTTCATACATGACCCGTGTTCTACGTCTGACACTCCTTGCGCCAGACATCGTGGCGGATATCCTCGAAGGGCGGCAAGGGCACAACACCACACTTGCGGCACTGCTGGGAGAGTTCCCGTTGCATTGGGAAGAGCAGTGGCTCCGAAATCGCAGCCACAATCAGAAATAGGAGCGAACCGCAGCCCAGGGGAATCGCATATGAAGCTGACACGCCTCCTTGAGCGTCCTCAACGCCTCGCAGAAGCAACGAACGCGACGAGAGATAAAAGTTCGTTCGCACAATGTTCACTCTGGAGCGCGCATTGCAGCCAAACGCGATAGCCCTGAACCGCAGCCGCCGGCTCGCGCCAGTTTCGATTAATTTCTGCTGAACTGCTATTGCGTGCCAGTGAACTTCGATGCTTCAAACGAACTCCTCCCCGAGTCGTATAAAATCAAAGATTCCGGCGCTGAGTGGTATGATTCCAAATTGAGGGTCTACAGCTTGCAATCGGTGCCCAAAATGCTGTTATTCAATTCGTCAAATCAGGTCGGTGCCAGCGGGGGCCAACAGTGTCGTATCTCAATGCATGGGGAAAGCTGGACGACAGCGGTCAGCATGCCCTGTCCGCACACTGCATGGATGTCAGCGCGGTATTTGAAGCGCTGATTTGTCTTCCGATATTTCGGAAACGGCTGAACTATACTGCGGGACGAATGCTGGTTGAAACAGATGTGGCACGCCTTGCGGCGCTGGTCTTTTTGCATGACATCGGCAAGCTTCATCCGGGGTTTCAGGCCAAGGCCGACCGAAACGCGGGGCCGTGGCCCGGTCCACCCGTAAGGCATTCGGAAACAGGTGGCGGCTTTCTCGAATTGGCGGCGTGCGAAACAGGCCATCCATTTCACGCCACGGTCACGCAGATCATCGGCTGGGGGCCTGCGGTATCAGACCTGTTGCCAGCCATTCTGGCGCATCACGGGCGGCCCGTCCGCGCCTCGCACACCCTGCCAAAACAATGGTCGAGTGTCGGGCCCTATGACTGGCGCGCCAATGCGTGCGAGATGGCGCAGTTCCTTGACGCAGCCTTGCCCACCGCGTTTCTTCCCGGCCCGGATCTGCCGGACCACCACGGTTTTGTCCATTTGATCGCGGGCTTGACGGCACTTGCAGACTGGATCGGATCGAACAGGGATTTTTTTACATTTGTCGCGGAACCCGATGGAACCTATCCCGCCAAAGCCCGATCAACAGCGCAAGAAGCCTTGGTGGCGATTGGCCTTGATGATGGAACTCGCGCAGCGCCCCACACAGACTTTCAGACGATTACCGGGTTTTCAGCCCCGAACCCGGCGCAGGCCGCAATTGCCCGGGTCAGCCCCGAAGACCGTCTTGTCATTCTGGAGGCGGAAACAGGGTCCGGCAAAACCGAGTCGGCATTGCTGCGCTTTGCCCAACTTGTCGAGGCGGGTGCGGTTTCGGGCATGTATTTTGCCGTACCCACCCGCGCGGCGGCCCGCCAACTGCATGGGCGCGTGAATGGCGCGCTTGGGCGGATGTTCGGCGACACCGCCCCCGAAGCCGTGCTGGCAATTCCTGGCATGCGGGTGGCCGGAACAGCGACCGGGCAGAGTCTTCCGGATTTCAACGTGCGGTGGGATGATATCTCAGGCCCGGTTCCCGCCCGCTGGGCAGCGGAACATGCTACCCGCTATCTGGCGGCCACGGTTGCTGTCGGCACAGTCGATCAGGCCATGCTCGCCGCCCTTCAGGTCAAACATGCCCATATGCGCGGGTCGGCCCTGTCACGCAGCCTGCTAGTGATCGACGAGATTCATGCCTCAGACGCCTATATGACCGAGATCATCAAGGCATTGCTGGATGCGCATCTGGCGGCGGGCGGCCATGCGCTTCTTATGTCCGCCACGTTGGGCAGTGCCGCACGCTGTCGGTTTCTGGGCCAGTCTCAGCCGGATTTCAGCGCGGCCGCAGCGGTCGCTTACCCCGCCGTCTGGACCATGGGGCGGTCTGATCCGGTCGGGGCCGATGGCTCTGGTCGCAGCAAGGCGGTGCAGATCGAAACGCACGACACGATGGACGCCGAACCCCTGGTCATCGAGGCGATTGCAGCGGCGGCATCGGGCGCGCGCGTCCTGGTGATCCGCAATACCGTCGGCGCGGCGATAGAGGCGTTTCGCGCCGTGTTGGCAGGGGGCGGTGCTGCGCATCTGATGCAGGTTGCGGGTGGCCCCGCATTGCATCATTCGCGGTTCGCCGCCGAGGACCGCGTTCTGCTGGATGAGGCGGCAGAGGCGGCGCTGTCACCCAAAAGACCCCCGGACGCGCGCGGCGTGATCGTGATTGGTTCGCAAACCTTGGAGCAAAGCCTCGATATCGACGCGGATATTCTGTTCACAGACCTCTGCCCGATGGATGTCTTGCTGCAACGCATCGGTCGGCTGCACCGCCACGCCCTGTCGCGGCCGAGCGGGTTTCACGAGCCCCGTGCTGTTGTGTTGTTGCCAGAGGGCGGGTTGGACCGCCTTGCCAAGCCTGAATTCGAGAATGGACTTGGTGGCTGGAAAACGTTTGATGGGACGTTTCAGGGCATCTATACCGACCTTGCCGGGCTGGAATTGACCCTACGCCTAATTGTCGCCAACCCCCTTTGGCAGATTCCGGCAATGAACCGCGCACTGGTCGAAGGGGCGACCCACCCGGACAAATGCGCCGCACTGATCGTGGCAAAGGGCACGGCTTGGGAGGCGTATGATCGTAGTCTGGCGGGCAAGGATGCCGCCGCCCGAATGATGGGCCAGCTTGGCACCCTGCGCCGTGACAAGCCGTTCCCTGAACGGTTCATCGGCGATGATCAGAAAATCATGACCCGTCTGGGCGAGGAAGGCCCGATCCTGCCCCTGCCCCCTCGAACGATCGGGGCCTTTGGCCAGCCCGTGACCCGGCTAGCCCTGCCTGCCAGATGGGCGCATGGATTTATCCCCGACACCCAGGTGGTTGTGCTGCCGGTTGAAGGAGGCTTTACGTTCGCCCTCGACGTACAAAACTTCACGTATTCGCGCGAAGGGCTTGACAGGTTGCCACAGCCCGATGCCTGATTTGCCTGTTTGTTTGTCATGGGGGCCGGTTTGAACGATTTACTGACGGCCTCGATCGTTGCCGTTTCGCCTGATCACAAACACTCGCTCCCCGGCCTGCTTGCCGCCTTGGCGCGGGATGAGGTTCGCGGCTTTCCGGCCCAGCGCCCGCATCAGCGTGCCGCCTGGCACATGTTTCTGGTGCAACTCGCCGTCCTTGCCCTTTGGACCGCCGGACGCGATGACCTGCCCGAAACCGAGGAGGACTGGCGCACCCTGCTCTTGGCGCTGACCGGCGGCGATGCTGGCCCATGGGCGCTGACCGGGCCGGATGACAAGCCCGCGTTCCTGCAACCCCCCGCGCCAAAGGGTCTGAAATGGACCGATGTGAAAACGCCCGACGCGCTCGATCTGCTGATCACCTCGCGCAATCACGATCTGAAACAGCAGATTGCCCGCCATGCCGAGCCGCAGGATTGGGTGTTCGCGCTGGTGTCGCTGCAAACCTCGGAAGGCTTTGGTGGGGCGGGTAACTACGGTATCGCACGGATGAATGGCGGGTCATCGTCGCGCCCGCTTATGGGCTTAGCCCCTGCCACAAAGAGTGGCGGCGGGCCGGACCCATCGTCATGGTGGGTGCGCGATGTGGGTCGTTTGCTGACCCTGCGGGTCGACGGCGACGCCATAGCACCCGGCACTCCAGGCGGTCCGGCGCTGCTGTGGTGCCTTGATTGGCTTGAGGACAAACAGCTCGACCTGACGCGCCTTGATCCGTGGTTCATTGAGGTTTGTCGTCGCGTCCGCCTCGAACCCTTGGCAGATGGCTTGACTGCACGGCGCACCACGTCGTCCGGCGCGCGGATCGACGGCAGGCCTTTCAAGGGTGTCACGGGCGACCCCTGGGCGCCGATCACCACCGAAGACCCGCCCAAAAGCCTGACGCTTGGCGAGAGCGATTTCACCTATCGACGACTGTCGGACCTGATGTTTTCGCCCGACTGGCGTTTGCCCGCATTGGCCGACCCCGGCCCCGGCGAGGCCGATTGCCTGATGGTTGCCGAGGCGCTGTCACGCGGCAATTCCAAAACCGACGGCTGGAAAAGCCGGGTGATCCCGGTGCCGGGTGCCCTGCGCGGGATGTTTCGGTCTGAAACCGCGGGCACGTTCGCGCGGACGCAGATCGAAGAGATCAAGGTGTTTGATGAAGCCTTGCGCAACGCTCTGGCATTGGTTGCGGCACGGGGAGAATATGAGGGTATCGGCAAGGCTCAATACGCCCGCACCACCGACGCCCGCGCCCGGTTCGACCGCGCAGCCGATGCACTGTTCTTTCCCGCTTTGTGGGACCGCCTTGCCGCCAGTAAGGCCGAAGGCAAGTCCGGCGAGCAGGCGGCGCAAGAGCGATTTATCAAAAGCCTGCATCACGCCGCCAAACTGGAACTCGCCGCAGCATTGCCCGCCATCCCCTGCGCCGCGATTTATCGCCCGCGTGCCGAGGCCCGTGCCCGGCGCAGCTTTGCCGCACGCGTGCGCAAGGCAGGATACCTTCCCGCATACGAAAAGGAGCCTGCCGATGTCTGACGCCGATGCCGTCAACAAGGCCGCTGTCGCCGCGGCGGGTGAATTGCGCCGCCTCGACCCCGGCCCCCTCGCCGATCTGCGCCGAATGGAGGCGGAAACTGCCGCACCCGCTTTCTGGCGGCTGGCCGCGCGCTATCCCGATACCATCGGCGCGCGGCAAGAGGCGTGGATCACCATTCTGCGCATCCTTGCCATCCTGACCCCCAAAGGGGCCGCCGAAGGCCGCCTCCCTTTGCATGATTTCAACCGACCCTTTGGCGCGGCGCTGTGTGATGGCGGCGACCCCGGCTGGACCGGTCCGCAGCCGATCTTCAGCGAACGCAGGCTGGCGCAACTGCTGGCGGCGCGGGGCAAGGCGCGCAACGTGCTGCTAACCCGCGCCTCCCGCGCGCTGGCCACCAGTCGGCCGCCGCAGGCGGGTCTGGATGTGCGCGACATCGCCTGGGCCGTGCTGGCCCCCAAGGGCACCGCCCGTATTGCCGAAACCTATTACCGCAGGCTCGACCGTGCCGAGGCGGCCAAAAAAGAGGATACCCCAGCATGACCGCCCCACGTTTTCTGCAAATTCACACGCTGACTTCATACACGGCGGCTTTGTTGAACCGCGACGATTCCGGGCTGGCGAAACGCCTGCCTTACGGCGGCGTATTGCGTACAAGGATCAGTTCGCAATGCCTGAAACGGCACTGGCGCAAGGCGCAAGACCCGCATGCGCTGCATGCGATCGACGGGGCCGAGGCCGCGTTTCGGTCGCGCGAGTTGGTGACGATCAAGGTAATCCTGCCGCTGAAGGGCGCGATTGATCAGGCCGTGATCGACGCCATCGAACCCGAATTCCAGATGGCACTTTATGGCGAGAAGGGCACAACGAAGAAATCCCGCCAGACCCTGATTTTTGGCGAGACAGAACTACTTTGGTTAGTAGCAGAGGCGGCAAGGATTGCAGCTGAGTCGGAAGGTGATGCCAAGACCGCGAAGAAATTGGCCGAAGACTGGCGCAAGGCGCAGAACAAAAGCCTGAAAGCGATGACTTCGGCGGCAACCCTCCCCGGCGGCCTTACATCTGCCCTGTTCGGGCGCATGGTCACCTCCGACCCCGACGCCAATATCACGGCACCGGTCCATGTCGCCCATGCCATCACCGTGCATGAGGAAGAATCCGAAAGCGACTATTTCACGGCGGTCGATGATCTGTCGGGGGATGAGCCGGGGGCCGATACCATTCAGGAAACCGAACTGACCTCGGGCCTGTTCTATGGCTATGTCGTGGTCGATCTGAAGGGTCTGCTTGATAACCTTGGCGGCGACGCGGTGCTGGCGGGCGAGGTGCTGCACAACTTGATCTATCTGATCGCCGAGGTGACGCCGGGGGCCAAACTCGGTTCCACCGCCCCTTATGGCCGCGCCGGTCTGATGTTGCTGGAGGCGGGCGACCGTCAGCCGCGCTCTCTGGCCGAAGCGTTTCGCAGCCCCTGCGCCCCGCACCTTGGCCCAGCCGCTAACGCCTTGGCCGACCAATTGGCGGCGTTTGATACTGCCTACGACACCGGCGAGGATCGTCGCGTGCTGTCGCTGGCCAACCGGGAAATTCCTGGCGCCACGCCGGGATCGCTGCGTGACCTCGCACTTTGGGCCAAAACCCTGCCGGGGCTGCTTTCGTGACGCAGCGCTGGCTGATCCTTGATCTCTGCGCGCCCTTGATGGCGTTTGGTGGAGTTGCGATTGACCAAGTCGGCCCGACGCGGGATTTTCCGGCAGCTTCGATGCTGACCGGGTTGTTCGGCAATGCGCTTGGCTGGCATTGGTCCGACTGGCAGGCGCATCAGGCGCTGCAAGACCGGCTTGTCTTTGCCGCCCGGATCGACGTCGAGGGGCGCATGATCACCGATAGTCAGAATGCAAAACTGAAAAAGGACGACCGTGGCTGGACCACATCGGGCAAACCCGAAGGACGCGCCGGTGACAGCTATGACGCGCCCCACCGCCGCCGCCGCGACTATCTGGCCGATGCGCGCCTGACCGTGGTTCTGCGGCTGACCGATGCTGATCTTGCCCCGTTCCTCGACCACCTTGCCGAGGCATTGATCCGCCCCGCCCGCCCCCTGTTCATTGGCCGCAAGCCTTGCCTGCCAACGCGCCCCCTATTTGCCGGTTGGGCCACTGCCGACACCGCTCACGAAGCGCTTTCCGAAACTGCCCCGTCCGAGGCCCGTGCGCAATGGCCCGACGGCGAAGGGCCATCGGGTCACACCATTCTGAACCTGTCAGACCTGCGCAACTGGCGCAGCGGTTTGCACGGCGGCAGTCGTCTGGTCGTTCAGGGCAGATTGCAGAGGGCCGGATCATGACCCTTCACCTGATCCGCCTGCCGATCAGGCTTTCGGCGCTCGCGCGCTGGGGCGCAGAACGGGGGTGGGTTCCGGGCAAATCTGGCGCCTTCGACGAGGGCCGCGCCTTGCATCATCTGCTGTCAGAGACCTTTGGCAAAGGCATGGCGCAACCCTTTCGCCTGCTGGTGCCGCCGCGCGCCAATGCGGGTAACCTTTACGCCTACAGCACCGTCCATGCTGCCGCCCTGCGCGCAACGGCGCAGACCATTGCCCTGCCTGAACACCTCGGCGTGCTCGATCTGTCCGCGCTGGAGGATAAACCAATGCCCGCGATCTGGACGGCGGGCCAGCGCCTCGGCTTCGATCTGCTGGCCCGCCCAGTCCGTCGCCTGAACGCCCCGCTTGAAGGCTTCGCCAAAGGGGCCGAGATTGATGTCTTTCTCGCCCACATCCTGCACCACTACCCCGGCAGCGCACAGGACAGCCACGAACACAGCCGCGAAGCGATTTATCTGGATTGGCTGGCCGAACGGCTGGCAGGCTGCGCCACCCTCGAGAGAGCCGCAACCAGACTGACCGGCTTTCGCAGGCGCCGCGTTGCGCGGGGCGGGGCCGGACCCGAAGGGCCAGAGGCCACATTCCACGGCACATTCGAAATCCAGGATCCGACCCAGTTCGCCGCAATGCTGGCACGCGGCGTCGGGCGGCACCGCGCCTATGGCTACGGCATGGTGCTGCTGCGCGCGCCTAATCGCCCCGTGCCGGAGCGGTAGCATGCTCAAAGGTCGGCTCGGTCTCGACAGCGCGAAAGTGCCCCATTCTGATCGGGCCGGCTTATTGTACCTCGCGCGGGGTGCATTGACCGCCCGCGACGGCACGCTGGCCTTTCTTCAGGGTACTGCGACCGATGCTGATGCACTTACACCCGGCGACTATGCCATTCCGCTTCAGGCGGTGTCGATGATTCTGCTCGGCCCCGGGTCTACCGTAAGTCACGATGCACTGCGGTTGCTGGCCCATGCCCGCACCGCCCTCGCCGCCGTCGGCGAAGACGGCGTTCGGATGTACACCGCCCCTCCCCTGATCCCAGATCGCTCGGGCCTGGCGCGCGTACAGGCCCGCCTTTGGGCCGATGACGACATGCGCATCATGATCGCCCGGCGGATGTATGCCATGCGTCTGGGTGAGATTCTACCGCACCGCGATCTGAACGTTTTGCGCGGCATCGAAGGCGCGAGGATGAAGGAAAGCTATTGCCTTCTGGCCAAGTCGATCGGCATCGACTGGAAAGGCCGCCACTATCAGCGCGACAACCCCACCGCCGCCGACCTGCCCAATCAGGCGCTGAACCATGCCTCGTCCGCCGTCGAGGCGGCCGCCGCCATCGCTGTGGCCGCCACCGCAACAATTCCGCAACTGGGCTTCATCCACGAAGACGCCGGCCAATCCTTCGTGCTCGACATCTCCGACCTCTACCGGGTCGCGGTGACGATCCCCTGCGCCTTCAAAGCCGCAAAACACTGCACCCAACGCCCGACCGAAAATATCGAACGCGTCACCCGCCGCCTGACTGGCGAAACACTGGCCCGCGATCAGGTGATCCCCGAAATGATCGACCGCATCAAGAAACTCATCGGAGGCACCGAGTAGGATGCCTGCCCAGACCACGATGGTCATCACCCGTGATGTCGAAGCCCGCTACCGCGGCTTTCTCACCTCCGTCATGCTGGAAGTGGCACCCGGCGTCTACGTGTCGCCACAAATGTCGACGGGCGTCCGGGACAGGGTATGGGCAGTCGTAACCGATTGGTGGTCCACCTTGCAACGCGGCTCGCTCGTGATGATATGGCGCGACAAAGGCGCGGCAGGAAGTTTGCGGATCGAAACCTTGGGAGAGCCCGCAAAGGAAATCATCGATGCAGATGGAGTTCTTCTCCTTAAGCGAAAGTAGGGCGTACGCAAACTCGCCTGAATGCTCTTTGAAAAGGTAGAAATGTCATGTAGTTGACTTCAAGAGGTTCCCCCGCACCCGCGGGGATAGGCCCCTGAGCGACGGCGGCAACGCCAAAGACACCGGGGTTCCCCCGCACCCGCGGGGATAGGCCCAATTATGCGCGGCAAGCCCTCAGTTTTGGCGCGGTTCCCCCGCACCCGCGGGGATAGGCCCAAGCCGATGGTTATCAAGGTCAAGATTTGGTCGGTTCCCCCGCACCCGCGGGGATAGGCCCGCCAACGAGGTGAATGGGGTCATCTTGGCCCAGGTTCCCCCGCACCCGCGGGGATAGGCCCGCCGACTCCACCCGGCGAGGGATTGCGCGGTCGGTTCCCCCGCACCCGCGGGGATAGGCCCATGCTGCACGGATTGCCGGTCGCAAGATACTTGGTTCCCCCGCACCCGCGGGGATAGGCCCGCCCAAGCCAAGGGCGGCGCGCTGTATCTGGAGGTTCCCCCGCACCCGCGGGGATAGGCCCGGCATTGAGAAGCATGGCGCGCGCATGACTGAGGTTCCCCCGCACCCGCGGGGATAGGCCCACATCACCATCGCGCTTGTAAATGGTCACAAAGGTTCCCCCGCACCCGCGGGGATAGGCCCGGGGTGGCGATTGCGCCGATGGTCCCGTTTTCGGTTCCCCCGCACCCGCGGGGATAGGCCCAAGACGACCACAATTGACAAAGTTGCCAACGTGGTTCCCCCGCACCCGCGGGGATAGGCCCCCCAAGCCCCATCACGGGCAGGACCACCGCCAGGTTCCCCCGCACCCGCGGGGATAGGCCCTCGTCCCAGCTTGGCAATTGTCAGCGTGCCACGGTTCCCCCGCACCCGCGGGGATAGGCCCGGTTCGAGCCGTTCCCAATTCAAACCGCCGATGGTTCCCCCGCACCCGCGGGGATAGGCCCGCATGGACTGGGCGAGACCTGACCGCGCGGGAGGTTCCCCCGCACCCGCGGGGATAGGCCCCAAAGAGTCAGCCGACGTTATTATAGAACTGAGGTTCCCCCGCACCCGCGGGGATAGGCCCATCTTTTTCAGAGCCGTGAACCGCTTGCTTTGGGTTCCCCCGCACCCGCGGGGATAGGCCCGAGGGGGATGGTTTGGCCGAATACTCGGAGACGGTTCCCCCGCACCCGCGGGGATAGGCCCGATCCGGCTGAATGAGCCGATCAAGCTGGGCAGGTTCCCCCGCACCCGCGGGGATAGGCCCGCCCCTGCGCTGAAAGCAAAACTGGCCTTTGTGGTTCCCCCGCACCCGCGGGGATAGGCCCGATGACCTGCAGGCGATCGACCGTCTGCTGACGGTTCCCCCGCACCCGCGGGGATAGGCCCCGATCATCACAGCATCCCCCGGTTCCGTCATGGGTTCCCCCGCACCCGCGGGGATAGGCCCACCGTGAAATTTTTCCGCGATGTTACGGGTCTGGTTCCCCCGCACCCGCGGGGATAGGCCCGTCACGACCCGATCATCGAACGACAGCGTGAGGGTTCCCCCGCACCCGCGGGGATAGGCCCGTGGCCATGCTGCTGAAGTCCCAATTTTGGCAGGTTCCCCCGCACCCGCGGGGATAGGCCCCGGATAGGCTTTGATAGGATTGTTCCGCGCCGGGTTCCCCCGCACCCGCGGGGATAGGCCCCCGTGCAGCATGTTCAGCGCCAGCGCCGGGACGGTTCCCCCGCACCCGCGGGGATAGGCCCTTGTCGCGGTATTCAAGACGCCAGCGGTATGGGTTTCAGTCCGTGAGCCATGATCTATTTATTCCGAAAGTTCGACGCCAGTCGCATCCGATAGCTGAACGATTTTTCAAACCTACCAAACTGAGCAGTTGGAATTTTCTTTAATTTACATATTGGTACGTCACTTCTCCGAAATGCTGAAGGCAACAGGTCCAGAGAATATCGGCTTGGAGAGAACGCTTCCGGGCTTCTTGGCGCAGGGGTCGGTGCTCAGCCCAACCCGCATAACCTTCGAAAACAACGAGAAATTTTGTCCGCAGCCGGATGAAGAGAAACGTTTCTCTAGGGCAAGTGGCGGAGAGGGAGGGATTCGAACCCTCGGTACGCTCGCGCGTACAACGGTTTTCGAGACCGCCCCGTTCGACCACTCCGGCACCTCTCCGCAATATCTGTGAGGCATGGCCTGGCGGGCTTTTGAGCCCTGATGCCAAGCGGGGGTCGACAGGGCGCGGACAATAGCCGCGAGGCGGGACAAACTGCAAGGGTGTGCCGGTAGAATGGAACGGATTGGGGTTGAGGTCCTTTCGAGCACGTTGCCGTGCGCCTGATGCGAGTGGACCCCGGGTCAAGCCCGGGGACACGGATTATCGGAGCGTTGGGGATACCATTTACCGTGTCCCCGGGCTTGACCCGGGGCCTACTCGCATTGGTTCAGATCACTAAGCGCCCATTCACTAAGCACCCATTCGCTAAGCACCAATGGCCCAGGACGCAGAGCCCACCTTAATCGGTCGCGGCATCCCACATATCGTTGAGGAAATCGGACAGCCAGTCGATCACAGGGTCCGCCACGTCGAAGAAGGGGATGTAGTCCTCCAGGACGTCGCGCATGTCGCCATCAAGGGCAGCGGCGAACAGCGCAATGAGCACGGCCCAGAAAATGAGGAAGATAAGTCCGCGAACCAGTGCGCCCATGAAGTGTTGCCCCGCCTTGTAGCCAGTTATTTGCCCTGCCGCTTGGCGGCTTATTGCTTAGTCGCTCAAAGAGTAGTCGACAGTGGCGACAACGCGAACCGTCTTTTCAAGCTGGCTTTCCTGGCTGACCCCGCCCGTGTCATCACGCGGCCGGATGACGATGACACCCTGATTGGCGCGCAGGATGCCCGAAAGCTTTGAGCCGGAATTGGCGGCGAACTCCGCAGCGCCGGTGCGCGCGGCGGCTGTCGCCTGTGCAATCAGCTCCGGCTTGATGTCGTTGAGGCCGTTGAACGAATAGGTCGGCCCGCCAAGATCCGCCAGCACCACGCCACGGCGCACAAGCTCGCCGGTTTCGCGTCCCAGCGCGTTGACCAGGTCAACATTCGGTGTGCGCAGCAACATATTCTGGGCAATTATGTAGCGCGCCTCGCCGATGCCGCCAGAGCGGTAGGCCTGCGCCAGCAGGTCCGTCACCTCCAGGCGCTCAAGGCTGATTTCCTCGTCCTTGACGCCGCGTGTGGTGAGAAAATCGGTGATTGTCGCGGTATTCCGGTCGATTTCCGCCTGCACGGCCCCAAGATCGTTGCCGGTGGCCGTATAGCGCAGCCGCCACATGGCGAGGTCAGCGGTCACGTCGCGCTCGGCAAGGCCTTTGACGGTGACATAGCGCTCAGCCTTGCGGCCTTCATAAAAGCCCGTGCCCACCTGCCAGCCGGCGGCGGCAATGCCCACGGCGACGATGATGGCGCCCAAAAAGCCCAAAGGTCCGTTGCCCATTTTCGTGATGCTCCCCTGCCGCGCGGCCCTTGTTGCAGGCGCAATGCGTGTTGCTGCTACGATCACTTAAACAAATGATGCACGATTCGAGCAACAACATGGCGACATACGGCACTAAGCCATCCACCGCGCTGGAGCGCGCCCGCGCCTGGGCAATCCACGGGCTTACGGCGTCAGGCGCTGTCATCGCCATGCTGGCGCTTACCGCTGTGACCGATGGCGACCCGGCATCGGCTTTTTTGTGGCTGGGGCTGGCGCTGGTGGTGGACGGGGTCGATGGCCCGCTGGCCCGCCGCTACCGGGTTTTAGAGGTTTTGCCGCGGATTTCCGGCGAAACACTCGATCTGGTGGTGGATTATCTCACTTATGTAGTTGTGCCTGCGGTGATGCTGGCGTCGCTTGGGCTGCTGCCAGATGGGCTTGGCCCGGTGACGGCGGGCGCTGTGCTGGCGGTGTCGCTGTATACATTTGCCAACCGCGACATGAAGACCGGCGACAACTATTTCGAGGGCTTTCCGGCGATCTGGAATGTACTGGTCTTGTATATGTGGGTGCTGGATACCGACCCGTGGGCCAATCTGGCGGTCATTGCGCTGTGCGCGGCGCTCACCTTTACCCGGCTCAAATTCACCCATCCCCTGAGAGTCGTGAAGCTACGCACCCTGACACTGGCGTTGACGGCACTTTGGGCGGGTTTGAGCCTCCTGATGGTGACGACTTACCCAGCGGTGCCCCAAGCCGCCATGTGGCTGTGGGTGGCGCTTATCGGCTACTTCTTGGGGCTGACGGCGCACCGGACGTTTCTTTCAGGCGCAAACCCCACTTGAAACGCCGCGAAGCGCTTGACTTGCGGCCCTCAAAAAGTATGATCCGCGCCCAATCGCCGGACATATCCCGCTTCTAGTGGGGTGTTCCGGCGCGTTTTCTTTTGACCTTATGGGTTTTGGCGCGGTTTTCCGCAGCCTTGTGCCCTTTTTTGAAGATGGACGAGCCTTATGTTCGCGGTCATCCGCACTGGCGGTAAGCAGTACAAAGTTGCACAGAACGATGTGCTTTCTGTCGAAAAGCTCCTCGGTGAGCCCGGCGACAAGATTGAAATCGGCGAAGTGCTGATGATCGGTGGCGACGGTGCCCCGAAAGTTGGTGCCCCGCTCGTGGAAGGCGCCAAGGTGTCTGCAGAGGTTCTCGGCCACGCCCGTGACCGCAAGGTGCGTATCTTCAAGAAGGTGCGCCGCCACACCTATCGCCGCACAAAGGGTCATCGTCAGCACAAGACCCAGATCAAGATCACCGGCATCAGCGCGTAACGCGCGCGCGCCCGGCACACGAATTTACGGAGTAAGACAAGATGGCACATAAAAAAGCAGGCGGCTCATCCCGCAACGGTCGCGACTCAGCCGGCCGGCGTCTTGGCGTGAAGAAATACGGCGGCGAGCTCGTCATTCCCGGCAACATCATTATTCGTCAGCGCGGCACCAAGGTGCATCCGGGCGACAATGTCGGCATGGGCAAGGACCACACCATCTTTGCGAAGATCGAAGGCAATGTGTTCTTCCGCAAGAAGATGGGCGACCGCACGTATGTGTCGGTCCTTCCGGTATCAGCTGACTAAAAACGCGGTGGACCAATTGCCACCGTTTGGTGGCAATCCATTCACTAGGCAATAGCCAATTCGGGAGGGAGATGGATAGCCATCTCCCTTTTGTTTTGCCCTCCGCCCTGTGAAAGGACGTCCCATGCGGGCGCAGATGAAGACGGCGAGATTATTGCTCCGCTGGCTGGAGCGCGAAGACGCGATACCGGTCCAGGCAGGCTGCAACAACTGGAATGTGGCGCGCATGCTGGCAGTGGTGCCCTATCCTTATCCTGACGGTCACGCGCAGGAGTGGATTGCAGGCCACGCAGACCAGCGCGCCAGCGGCCAAGGGTCGCCTTACGCCATCACCCTTGAGGGAGAGCTGATCGGCGTGGTGGGCATCGACAACCAGAAGTCCGGCGACTTTGAGCTGGGCTACTGGATTGGCGAACCTTACTGGGGCAAGGGCTTTGCGACGGAAGCAGCGCAGGCCGCCGTCACCATCGGCTTTGCTGATCTGGGCGCCGACCGGCTCACCTCCGGCCACTACGAGGAGAACCCCGCATCCGGCAATGTGCTGAAAAAGTGCGGATTTGAGTATAGTGGCAAATCCAAACGCCCCTGCCTGGCGCGTGGCGAGGACATGCCGTCAATAGATCTGACCATGCCCCGCACCCGCTGGATTGACGGGCTGGTCGCAAGGAAAGCGTAAGCGCACAACAATGGTCCACAAGCTGCCAGCCATGAGCGATATCGTGATTGAGACCCCCCGTCTCATCATGCGTCCGCTCGCGCCCGGCGATGCTGAAGCCATTGCGGCGATCGCCAGCAAGCCCGAAGTCGGCACCATGCTGGGGCTCGTGCCCTGCCCCTGCCCCGTCTCGCATGTAGAAACCTGGATTGCCGCCGCGCCTGCACAGATTGCAGCAGGTACGGATATTCCACTGACGGTGCGCGACAAGCAGAGCGGAACGATCATTGCAGGCGCGGGCATTGATGAAATGATCGATCTTGGGGCATCCGGCCGCGAATATGATCTGGGCTACTGGTTCGACCCCGCATGGTGGGGACGCGGCCTTGCGGCTGAATGCGCTGTTGGTATGCGGGATTGGGCCTTTGAAACGCTCAGAGCCGGCCGGTTGCGCGCGGTCTGCCTGCAGGCAAACCCGGCTTCGGCCCGCGTACTTGAAAAGGCCGGTTTCATGTTCACATGCACCACCCTGCAAAACCGCCCCGCACGCGGTACAAACGCTTTGTGCGATAATTACCGCCTCGACAAACCCCGCTGGGAACACCTGACCCGCGCCAATAGCCCTGCCAATAGCCCTGAAAGCCTCACGTCATGAAATTCCTCGATCAGGCCAAGGTCTATATCCAGTCCGGCGCGGGCGGCAACGGCACGGTCTCGTTCCGCCGCGAAAAATATATCGAGTTCGGCGGACCTGACGGCGGCGACGGCGGCAAGGGTGGCGACGTGTGGGCGGAATGCGTCCACTCGCTCAACACCTTGATCGACTATCGCTATCAGCAGCACTTCAAGGCTCGCCGCGGTGAAAGTGGCGCAGGCCGCGACCGCTTCGGCAAAGGCGGCGACGACATCGTGCTGAAGGTTCCCGTCGGCACGCAGATTTTTGAAGAAGACAACGAGACCCTGATTGCCGACATGACCACCCCCGGCGAGCGCGTGTTGCTGGCCAAAGGCGGCAATGGCGGCTGGGGCAATGCCCGCTTCAAGAGCGCCACCAACCGCGCGCCCCGCCGTGCTAACGAAGGCCAGGAATTTGAAGAGCGCTGGATCTGGCTGCGCCTCAAATTGATCGCCGACGCAGGCCTTGTCGGCCTCCCCAATGCAGGCAAGTCCACATTTCTGGCAACCGTGACCGCCGCCAAACCCAAGATCGCTGACTATCCCTTCACCACCCTCACCCCCAATCTGGGCGTGGTCGCGGTGGATGAAGCAGCCTTTGTGCTGGCGGATATTCCCGGCCTCATCGAAGGCGCGCATGAAGGCTTGGGGCTTGGCGACCGGTTCCTCGGCCATGTGGAGCGCACCAATGTGCTGCTGCATCTGGTTGACGGTACACAGGAAGATGTGGCCGCCGACTACACCACCATCCGCAACGAGCTTGACGCCTATGGCAACGGGCTGGTGGACAAGCCCGAGCTTGTGGCGCTGAGCAAAATTGATTCGCTGACGGATGAATTGCGCGACGAAAAAGCCGCAGCCCTTGAAGCCGTGGCAGGCCAAAAACCGATTCTGCTGTCCAGCGCCTCGGGCGAAGGCGTCACCGACGCCCTGCGCGCCATCAATGTCTATGTGGCCACCCAGCGCCAGATGGTGATTGACGAAGCGGAAGCGAAAGAGGCCGAAGAACTTGCCATCAAGGAAGAGCGCCCCGCCCCCAGCGAAGGCTGGCGCCCATGACGCAGACGACGAACCTTCTGGCCAATGCCGAGCGCATCGTCGTCAAGATCGGCTCCGCCCTTCTTGTCGATGCAGCATCGGGACGTATCCGGCGCGACTGGCTTAAAAGCCTCGCCGCCGATATCGCCCGTCTGCGCGCGCGCGGCCAGCAGGTTATCGTCGTCTCGTCCGGTGCCATCGCCGTCGGCAGCAAGGCACTTGGCCTTGGCCCCCGCAATACGTTGGCACTGGAAGAAAGTCAGGCCGCTGCAGCCTTCGGCCAGATCGGCCTTGCGCGCGCCTATCAGGAAGCTCTTGAAACCCACGACATTCGCATCGCACAGGTATTGCTGACCCTGGGCGACACCGAAGGTCGCCGCAGTTTCCTGAACGCCCGCTCAACGCTCACCAAATTGTGGGATTTCAATCTGGTCCCCGTCGTCAACGAGAACGACACGGTGGCCACCAGCGAAATCCGCTATGGCGACAACGACCGCTTAAGCGCCCGCGTCGCCAGCATGGTGGATGCGGATTGTCTGGTGCTCCTGTCGGATGTGGACGGTCTTTATACGGACGACCCCGTGCGCAACAAGGACGCAACCCTGATCCGCAAGGTTGACGCCATTACGCCGGAGATTTTGGCGATGGCGGGCACCGCGGGTACCGACATGTCCACCGGCGGCATGATTACCAAGCTTGAAGCCGCACGCATTGCCACCGAAGCAGGCGTGCATATGGTGATTGCCAAGGGCGCTGTGGATAATCCGCTGGCCGCCATTGAAGAGGGCGCCAACGCCACCTGGTTTACCGCGCACGCAACACCCGTCATGGCCCGCAAGCGCTGGATCTCCGGCAGCCTCAAGCCCGCAGGTGTCATCACCATTGATGCAGGTGCCGAACGCGCGCTGGGCCGTGGCCGCAGTCTGCTGCCGGCAGGCGTTACAAACGTCAAAGGCACGTTTGATCGCGGCGATGCCGTTGTCGTCAAAAGTGTCGGCGGCAAGGAACTGGGGCGCGGGCTTGTTGCCTATTCCTCCGCAGACGCAACCCGCATTGCCGGGCACAAAAGCGGTGAAATAGAAACCCTGCTCGGCTACCGTGGGCGCGATGAGATGATCCACCGCGACCATCTGGCCCTGAACCGGGCTGCGAAAGAGACCGAAGGCAAAGCAAGCGAGCAGGCACAATGAGCGTTGTTGAAACTCTGCACACCATCGATCCCGATGTTGTCGCCACCATGCACAAGCTGGGCACCAATGCCCGCGCCGCCGCGCGGAAGCTGCGTCTGGCACCGCGCAAGCAAAAGGACGCAGCCCTGCTTGCAGCGGCCATGACCATGCGCGCTGACGCCGACCTGATCCTCGCAGCCAATGCCCGTGACATGGAAGCCGCGCAGGCACGCGGTATTTCCGGTGCGATGCTCGACCGGCTGAAGCTGGACGACGCTCGCATTGAAGCCATGGCCAAGGGCCTTGAAGCCATCGTTGAACTTGAAGACCCGGTCGGTGCCACCATCACCGAATGGGATGTGCCCTCGGGCCTGCACATAGAGCGCCGCCGGGTCCCTTTGGGCGTTATCGGCATCATCTATGAAAGCCGCCCCAATGTGACGGCGGACGCAGGTGCGCTGTGCCTCAAGGCGGGCAATGCCGTGATCCTGCGCGGCGGCTCTGAAAGCTTTCATTCCTCGCGCGCCATCCATGCCTGCCTTGAACTGGGCCTTGACGCAGCAGTGCTCCCCTCAAACTCAATCCAGTTGGTGCCCACGACCGACCGCGCCGCTGTCGGCGAAATGCTCAAAGGTCTTGATGGTGCGCTTGATCTGCTGGTGCCGCGCGGCGGCCGCAGCCTGACCGAGCGCGTGACCAACGAAGCGCGCGTGCCCGTGCTCGGTCATCTTGATGGGCTGTGCCATGTCTATGTGGACAAAGACGCCGACATCGAGATGGCGAAAGGGATCGCCGTCAACGCCAAGATGCGGCGCACCGGCATTTGCGGCGCAGCTGAAACCCTGCTGGTGGATGAAGCCTGTGCGGCAACCCATCTGGTGCCCGTGGTGACGGCTCTGCGCGACGCAGGTTGCGAAATTCGCGGCGACGAGAAAACCCGCGCATTGATGCCCGATGTCGCGACCGCCACCGAAGAAGATTGGACCACGGAATATCTCGACGCGATCATCGCCGTCGCCGTGGTGCCCGGCCTCAAGGGCGCGCTGGCGCATATTGAAAAATATGGCTCGCAGCACACCGAATGTATCGTGACGGACAATCAGGAAACCGCCGACAAGTTCTTCAACCAATGCGACAGCGCCATTTTGCTGCAGAATGCGTCCACGCAATATGCAGATGGCGGCGAGTTCGGCATGGGTGCTGAGATTGGCATTGCCACCGGCAAACTACATGCGCGCGGTCCTGTCGGGCTGGAACAGCTGACCACCTTCAAATATGTCGTGCGCGGCAACGGCCAGACCCGCCTTTGATACAGCTCGCCCAAAGCACTGGCCTGCGCATCGGCCTGTTGGGCGGATCGTTCAACCCGGCCCATGAAGGCCACCGGCACATAAGCCTGGTGGCGCTGCGGCGGCTGGGCCTGCATCAGGTGTGGTGGCTGGTCTCGCCGCAAAACCCGCTAAAGCCTGAAAAGGGTATGGCGCCCTTCGCCCAGCGCATGAAAAGTGCGCAGGACATGGCCAACCATCCCGCCATCCGCGTCACCGACATCGAAACCCAGATGGGCACGCGCTATACGGCGGACACCGTGCGGCAACTGACCCAACGCGCGCCCGGCACGCATTTCGTGTGGCTGATGGGGGCCGACAATCTCATCAGCTTTCCGCGCTGGTATCAGTGGACCTCGATCATGGAGCGGGTGCCGGTCGCTGTCATCGCACGGCCCGGCTACAGCCTGAAAGCCCGCCTGTCGCACGCAGCGGCCCGCTATGCCTCGCGCCAGTTCCCCGTGGAGCGCGCCAACCAGTTGCCCGACATAGCGCCCCCCGCCTGGGTCTTCATTGAGGACCAGCCGACGCCCCTGTCATCCACCCAGATCCGCCGCCAGATCGGCAGCGCCTGGCACACGGACTGATCGCCCGGTGCGCATATTGATATATGACACCCACTGGAAACCGACCCATCACCGCCCTATTTCTGACGGAACGCGTCACTTACCCGACACGTTGTTGACTTACGCCGTCTAACTTGGCGGACTTAGGGTCTGCTTAGGTCACCCTGCTGTCCGCCGAAAGAGGCCCCGATGCCGTCATCCGTCCCGTCAGCCACACGACCTGATGCGCATCTGCATCATCTGGACAAGGCCGCGCTGATCGCCCGCTTCGCAACCGTGCGCGCGGCAACGGAAAGCCTCGCGGCGCCTTTAAGCGCTGAAGACCAGATGCTGCAGTCGATGGAGGACGCGAGCCCGATCCGCTGGCACCGCGCCCATACCACATGGTTTTTCGAGACCTTCGTGCTGAAGCCGCATGACACGTCCTACCGGCCAATCGACGACACCTACGACTATCTGTTCAATTCCTACTATCAGGGCATCGGGCCACAATATCCCCGCCCCAATCGCGGGCTGGTGTCGCGCCCCAGCATTGCCGAAGTCGGCACCTATCGCGCCCATGTGGATGCAGCCCTCACCGATTTTGCTGACAAGGCGGACGACGCCACCTGGGCAACTGTCGCACCGCTTATTGAGCTTGGCCTCAACCATGAGCAGCAGCATCAGGAACTGATGGTCACCGACCTCAAGCACGCCATGTCGCACAACCCGATGTGGCCCGTGGTCTATCCGGCACCGGACCACACAGCCAACGCCGCACCCGCGCTTGACTGGATCAGTTTCAAGTCCGGCATAACGCTGTGCGGCCATTCAGGCGACACGGCGCGCGACGGCTTTGCTTTTGACTGCGAAGTCCCGCGCCATCAGGTGCTGCTGCGGGACTATGCGCTGGCCAACCGCCCGACAACCAACGCCGACTATCTCGCCTTCATGGCTGATGGCGGCTACGCAGATCCGCGCTGGTGGCATGCCGAAGGCTGGGACCGGGTACAGGCAGGCGGATGGGATGCACCGCTTTATTGGCTGCGCGATAGCGATACAGATGGCTGGACCACCTACACGCTGCATGGCCGTGTGCCGGTGAATGCAGCAGAGCCCGTGTGCCATATCTCATTCTTTGAAGCCGCAGCCTTTGCCGCATGGGCCAGCGAGACGCAGGGCCAGGATGTACGCCTGCCAACCGAGTTTGAGCTTGAACACGCCGCCGGCAGCATTGCGCCGGAAGGCCATTTTGCAGGCACCACACCGGGAGCAACCGCACTTCATCCCGCCCCCGCATCACCGGGAGTTGATGGGCTTCAGCAGCTGTTCGGCGATATATGGGAATGGACGTTGAGTGCTTACGCGCCTTATCCCGGCTTCAAACCGGCGGCAGGCGCAATCGGTGAATACAACGGCAAATTCATGGCCAACCAGATGGTGCTGCGCGGCGGCAGCGTTGCAACGGCACAAGATCACATGCGCGCCACCTACCGTAACTTTTTTCCAGCCCACGCACGTTGGCAGTTTTCCGGCCTGCGCCTCGCCCGCGATATTTAAAGAAATTCAGGACCCGTCCCGTGACCCCACCCGACACGATGACTGCCCAAACTGATACCGCCGGTGATGCGCTTGCATTCTTCGTCGATGAAAAACCGGCGCTCGCGACATTTATGGACGACACGCTGACCGGCCTTGCCGCCAGCCCCAAACGCATCGCGCCCAAATATTTTTACGACGAACGCGGCTCGGAACTGTTCGACCAGATTTGTCAGACCCCGGAATATTACCCAACCCGCACCGAGCTTGGGCTGCTGGCACGTCACGGCGCGGACATTGCCAGCGCCGTCGGACCGGGGTGTCTGGTGGTTGAGTATGGCGCCGGGTCCAGCCTCAAGATCCGTCAGCTTCTCAGCGCGCTGGATCGCCCTGCGGGTTATGTGGCCGTCGATATCAGCCGTGACTATCTGCGCAGCCAGATGAGCAGCCTCGCCACCGACATGCCGGAAATCGCCATCGGGGCCATTTGCGCGGATTTCACCAAGGGCTTCCGCCTGCCTGCCGACACCGCACAGCTGGGCACACGGCGGCTGGGCTTCCTGCCCGGATCAACCATCGGCAATTTCACCCCGCACGACGCCCAGACCCTGCTGGAGCGCAGCACCAAGCTTTTGGGCAAAGGCGGCCAGTTCCTCATCGGCGTCGACCTCAAAAAGCCCAAGCACATTCTTGATGCCGCCTATGACGACGGCGCGGGCGTCACCGCCGCCTTCAACCTGAACCTGCTGACCCGCATGAAGAACGAGCTGGGCGCCGAACTGGATCAGGATGGCTTTGCCCATGTGGCCTTCTACAATGGCGAGCAGGGCCGGGTGGAGATGCATCTTGAGGCCCGTGGCCCCCAGACCATCCGCCTCAAGGACCAGTCATTCGACTTCGACGACGGCGAACGCATCCACACCGAAAGCTCCTACAAATACGAGCCGGAGGAGTTTGCGGCGATGGCGCGGGCCGCCGGATTTACCTCCCGCGAGCTTTGGACAGACAAGGATGGCCTGTTCAGCCTGCACCTACTGGAGGTTGCCGGTTAACTGACTGATTTTTAAGGGTTTGCGGTCTGAGCCCTGATCGTCATATTGTCCTCATACAAGCGGGTCATTGTGCCTGTACCGGTGGGATTTCCAGCGATTTGCTTGGGAACCAACCGCCCGCCGGACACTAAAAGGAGCTAGTTCTGAGCATCGACTATACCGGCCAAGAGGCCGTCTCCGCGGACGCCCCCAAGCGCCCGGCGGCAGGTTCCGCTAGCGGAACAGTCAAAAACGGGACCAAAGACGGGTCCCACAATGGCATGTCCCAGTCAGACCGGGTCCGCGCAGCAGTGCTGGCCTGCCTAGACGACACCAAAGCCGAGGACATCGTCACCATCGATCTCGCAGGCAAATCTTCAATCGCCGACTGCATGGTCATCGCCAGCGGCCGGTCACAACGCCATGTGGGTTCGGTTGCTGACTATCTGGTGGAAGCCGTGAAAAAAGCAGGCTGCAAGACGCCGCGCGTTGAAGGCATGACCCATAGCGATTGGGTGCTGATCGATGCCGGCGATGTGCTTGTGCATGTGTTCCGTCCCGAGGTGCGTGATTTCTATAATCTCGAGCGCCTGTGGTCGGCTGACATGCCCGAGGATCAGCTGGCCAATTAGGCTCGGCCAAAGTCCAGGACTGAAGCCAACAGACCGGCGCTTTCTCGCAAGGTCGCCGGAAAAAGAAGACATCCATGCGCATTACCGTTTGCGCCATAGGCCGGATGCGCGACAAAAACGAGCGCGCTCTGGCCGATGGTTACAAGGACCGCGCCGAAGCGCTCGGCCGCAGCCTTGGCATTACCGCCGTCAATCTTGTGGAAATCGACCAGAAAGCCGACCCGGAGCGTGAGGCGGAAGCCATTCTCTCAGCCCTGCCTCCAGGCGCCCTCATCGTGGCATTGGATGAAACCGGCAAGGAGCGTCCAAGCCGCGATTTCGCCAAATGGCTCGAGGGCCACAAGGATACCGGCCAGCGCGACATTGCCTTGGTGATCGGCGGTGCTGATGGCCATGGCGCAAAACTGCGTGAAGCAGCGCGCGAAACCTTGTCGCTGGGCGCCATGACTTGGCCGCATATGCTGGCCAGAATCATGATGATGGAGCAGATATACCGGGCAATATCCATTCTTGCCCGACACCCTTACCATCGTGACTAACATAATTGAGTCGCGGTGAGGTTTACCAGCCCGGCTGCATGACCGTGCAAGCCGACACGTCTCGATCAATTTCCAGAAGACCAGAATTAAAACATGAACCTTTTTGGCCGCTCAGAGCCCACCGGATCCGGCCCCGCCCGGCCGCTTGTTATCGCCCTGCTGGAAGGCTGGGGCGCAGCATCCGCCAGCCACAAACCCGCATTTACCACCCGAACCCCGGGCTTCAAGCGCTTTGCCCAGCGCGCCACCGCGACCAGCATCGCGACCGGGCCCGCGCCCGCCAGCCTGACCTGCGCCCTTGCCGCCATCGCGGAAGGCACCGAGCCCCGCCTGCCGCAGGCAACCCTGAACGCCCTGCTGCGCACGCCAGGCGGCCTTGCCGAAGTGCCTGCTTTTCAGAGATTCGTGAGAGATCTTGGAAAAGTTGGTGGCGACTGCCACATCCTGTGCTGCCTCACTTCATCCGGCATTGAAGGGTTCACCGAGCACGCCGCAAGGATTGCCGCCAGCCTCAGTCACGCAGGCGTGCGGGTGTGGGTGCATGCCGTACTCGACGGGCGTGATACAGCCCCCGACGCGGGCCTGGGCGCGATACGCGAGTTCCTCGACGACGTGGCCGGGGTCGAGCAGGTTTCCTTTGCCAGCATATGCGGCCGCACATTTGTGCTGGATGAAACCGCCGATGCCAAATCCAACACCCTCATGCGCGACGCCATGATCAATGCCTCGCCACAGGTGCGCGGCGGGTTGGGCGCTTACATCGATGCGGAAAACCGCAAAGGCGTGAATGACGCAGACATCAAGCCCGCAGCCGACCCGGCGTATCCCGGCATGCGCAGCGACGATGCACTTCTTATCATTCATCCGCGTCCGGATGGCTTTTCAGCCCTGCTGGACACGCTGGTGCCCGGCGATGACCTGAACGTACCAGCCGCACGTCCGACTGAGCTTTCCGCCTGCCGCCGCATGATCGGCTGGCCTCACGAAGATAACGAGACCGCTGGCGCGGCAGACAGCCAGTCACGCGCACCCATAATGGTGTTCCAGCCCGCCCGTCCGCGCCTGCCGGACATCCTGCGGGACCAGGACTGTTCGGTGCTGATCACCGCACCGCAGAGCCAGCATGCGCTGATCGCCGCAAGCCTTGAGGGCTGCCCAACCGCCGCCAGCTGCATCGAACCTGCAACCAACGCGCTTGATGCCGCCGACCGCGCAGTACGCGCGATCAAGCAAAATGAAGCCGACATCATCATTGCGGTTCTCAGTGGTGTCCCCGCACAGGCGCGCAACAGCGATGGGCCCATTGCACGGCGCACCATCGAGCAGCAGGACAAAGGCCTTGGCCGCCTCGCCGCCATCATGGAACGGCGCGGCGGCACCTTGATGGCGCTGGGCACGGATACGTCACTGACCCCGCAAGGGGCTGGCATCCTGCCTTGCCTGATCGCCAGCGCCGCACATACACCCGCGACTCCCCTCAACATGGGCACTCTTGCCGATATTGCGCCAACCATTCTGGCCCTTGCGGGGATCGACGCAGACACGCATTTTAGCGGCACCCCGATAACCGGCTCGCAGGACCGCCTTGATGCCGCTGCCTCCTAGACCCGCCACATGGTTGGCACTGGCCCTGTTCGTCCCGGCAAACATCGCCGCAGCGCAGGAAACCCGCGTGGACCCGGCACAGGCGGAAGAACTGATTGAGGTGGAACGCGCCCTTGATGGTGCAGCCTCAAGCAAGGACGCCGCCGAGATACGCGCGCGCTCAGCCGAACGCGCGGTGCTGCATTTGCAGCGCGAACTGGTCTTGGCCGGTGATCGCGCGCAGGCGCTGGAAATCGCCATCGAGGATACCAAAGGCCATCTTGAAGGACTGACAGCCGCACGCGCCGTAAGCCAGGCCCTGTGGGCAACCCGCCGCGAACAGCTGGTGGAAAGCCTCGCAGCCCTCCAGCGCCTCGACCTTGAACCGCCGCCCGCATTGCTGGTGAAGCCGCAGGATGCACTCGCCGCTGCCCGTGGCGCCATGTTGCTGGGTACCGTCGTGCCGGAACTCAAAGGCATTGCCGATGACCTGTCGGAGCAGATTCGCACCCTTGCGGACCTGACCCGCAACATCGCGCGCGAGCGGGACCGGATGGCGCAGGACGCCAAGGCACTGGCCACCGAGCGCCGCCGCATCGACGAACTGCTGGTCGCCAAGCGCCAGGAACAGATCGTCAGCACGGAAGACGCAAAACGCGCGGCGGACAAGTTTCAAAAGCTGGCCGGCCGCGCCCGCTCGCTGCGCGATCTGCTCGGCGGTCTGGAAAACGATGTGCCGACATTTGCAGCCCTGCGGCCAAGCCTTTCAGGCGACCAGATTGCCCCACCTGCCTTTGCAAGCCTGCGCGGCAGCCTGCGCTCCCCGGCGATCGGGCGCATCACCCAGCGCTTTGGCACAGATGACGGCACCGGCAGCATCTCTCAGGGCGTGATTCTTGAATCGCGCGCCGGCGCCCAGGTGGTCAGCCCCGCCGATGCCGAAATCGTGTTTGCCGGACCTTTCCGCTCCTATGGCAACGTGTTGATAATCACCCCGGGTGATAATTATCTCATCGTGATCGCCGGCCTTGCGGAAGTGTATGCAACGCCCGGCCAGCAATTGCTTGCCGGGGAACCGGTGGGGCAGATGGCACCGGCACATGATGCTGCGGCCAATGGGCCCAACAGGATAGATGCAGGCACGGGACCTGTGCTCTATATTGAGTTAAGAAAAGACGGCGCACCCATAGATCCTGCGCCGTGGATTAGGTTTCAGACCCGCCCTGCTTAGGCCATGAATGGCCCTCAGTAAGGGATGGGATTTTACGAATTGTGCCGATTCTGGCCGGTTTTACGCGATTTTCAGCGGGCGCATGCACGCTACATGCGTCCTTGATGTGGCGTCGTGGCAGTCGCGGTGAAGATTGTGAAGGGTAGTAAATGATGCACCGTACGGTGATTGCAGGGGCCGCTGGCCTTGTGAGCTTGGCTCTTGTGGGTATTTTCGCCCTCGATGCGGGACCCAAGCGCGGCGATGCCGAAGCTGCCAGCTCCGACACATACCGCCAGCTCAACCTGTTTGGCGACGTGTTCGAACGCGTCCGCGCCGACTATGTGGAAGAGCCCGAAGATGCCGATCTGATCGACAATGCGATCAACGGCATGCTGACCTCGCTCGATCCGCATTCAAGCTACCTGAACCCAAAGACTTTCCGCGACATGCAGGTGCAGACCCGCGGTGAGTTTGGCGGCCTTGGCATCGAAGTCACCATGGAAGAGGGCTTCGTCAAAGTCGTCGCCCCCATTGATGATACCCCCGCCGACAAAGCCGGCCTGCGCGCCAACGACATCATCACCCATCTTGATGGCGACCCGGTCCTGGGCCTGACGCTCTCCGCCGCCGTTGAAAAGATGCGTGGCCCGGTCAATGCGCCAATCACTGTGACGATTGCGCGCGAAGGCCGTGCAGAGACCTTTGATGTGACCATCGTGCGCGATGTCATCCGCATCAAATCGGTGCGCTACAAGCGCGACAACGACACCGGCTATATCCGCATCACCACCTTCAACGAACAGACCTCCGACGGTGTGCGCGAAGCACTGCGCGAAATGTCCGATGTAAAGGGCTATGTGGTGGACCTGCGCAACAATCCCGGCGGCCTGCTCGATCAGGCCATCGAAGTGTCGGACATCTTCCTGGAGCAGGGCGAGGTGGTCTCCACCCGTGGCCGCTACCCCGAAGACACCCAGCGCTACAATTCACGCCCCGGCGACCTTGCCAATGGCAAGACGGTGGTGGTTCTGGTCAATGGCGGGTCTGCATCAGCGTCCGAAATTGTTGCCGGTGCGCTTCAGGATCATGGTCGCGCCCTCGTGCTCGGCACACGGTCATTCGGTAAAGGCTCGGTGCAGACGATCATTCCGCTGGGCTCTGACGGTGCCATCCGCCTGACCACGGCACGCTACTACACGCCCGCCGGCCGCTCCATTCAGGCCAAGGGCATCGTCCCGGACATCAAAGTGAAGCAGAACGTGCCGGAAGAAGACGACATCCGCACCACCGGTGAAGCCGGCCTTGCCGGCCATCTGGCGGCGGAAGATGACGAAGAATCCGGCGGATCCTCGGCCTATGTGCCCAAGGATCCCAAGGAGGACCTCCAGCTCATCTATGCCCGCGAGCTGGTGCTTGGAAAGCGCGTTTATGACCCGGAAAACCCGGCCACGCAGGCGGATGCCGGCGCAGCCACCGACGGCGCGAGCCAAATGGCGCCTATCCCAAACTAGGGATTTGACCACCGCCACACACGATTTTGGCCCCGCCGCCCCTCCCGCCCGTCACCAGCGGGCGAGGCGGCGGGGCTGGACGCACGGCCCGCAAGACCGTATGCCAACAGGGCAGACTGCTTTACGCAGCGTCCCCCCTGTCCATAGCTGTGCATCCCTCCTGAATGACCATGTCCCCCGCAGATAATAGTCCGCAGACAGGCCCTTCCGGGCTCAAGGCTGTGCTGGGTAGCGTCAACCCGCTGGCGATCGCCATCTTTGCCGTCGCAATGCTGATTGGCGGCGTGCTGATCTGGCTGTCTTTTTCAGGCAACGATGCCGGGACTGATGAGCTGGTGGTGGCATTGGCCGGGAACGGCGACACCGAGGCCCTGCTCACCGGCGATCCCAACGGCATTGTCGCCATCCCGCAGGTGCTGGAGACAGAGCACACCATCACCAACCCGGACCCTGCCGACCCCGATCACGCAATCTCAGATCACGAGATGCCCGGTCAGGAGATGCCGGACCACGCAGCAGCAGACAGTGCAGCCCCAGACAACACGGCACCGGATCACGACACGGATACCCATGAGACACCGGGTGACGCGCCTGCGGACGGCACATGGCAGAAGGTCGGCACCCTTGCCCCATTGCCGCCGGGCGCACCACTGCGCCGAGCACCCCTGCGGGGCCTTTATGAAGAAACCCAGGCAGGCCTGCTGCCGATCATTTCAGCTGACGGCCGCCGCGCCGTCGCAAGCTATGCCCGGCCGTTTGAAACGCCTGCGGCAGGCACCACCGCCCGCCCCCGTATTGCCATCATGATTATGGGCCTTGGCCTCAACAAGACCTTTGCCAGCCGCGCCATCGAACAATTGCCGCCGCAGATCTCGCTGGCCTATACGCCCTATGCCGGCAAGCTGCAGGACCAGATCAACGCCGCGCGCGCTGACGGCCACGAGGTTGCCATCGAACTGCCGATGGAACCGTTCGACTATCCCGACAACGACCCCGGCCCCTACACCCTGCTCACCAGCCTGCCGAAAGATGCCAACGCCAAGCGCCTTGAATGGCTGCTCGCCCGCGCCACCGGCTATTTTGCCGCGGTGAACCGGCAGGGCGGCAGATATCTGAGCGAGGCGGAAGCGCTGACCCCCGTGCTCACTGTGCTGCGCAACCGCGGCGTCGGCTTCATCGATACAGGCGAAGGCGCCCGCAACGTCACAGCGAAAGTTCTTCCTGCGGCTGACTATGAATGGGCTCTTGCCCGGCGCGTGATCGACGCCGCCAAGTCGGCGCGCCAGATTGATCGTGCACTGGCCAACCTTGAGGCGCAGGCCATCAATGACGGCATCGCCCTTGGCATCGGCACCGCGTTGCCTATCACCGTGGACCGGGTTTCGGAATGGACGCAGAGCCTGGATGAAAAGGGCATTGATCTTGTTCCGGTCTCCGCTGTACTGGCGCATAACAGCCAGGCCGCGCAGGGCGGTCCCGCTCCGACATCTCACGCCACGGATATAGCGCACTAGCCATGACAGACCTTCCCTACCGGCCCTGCGTCGGCATCATGCTGCTCAACCGGGATGGCAAAGTCTGGATCGGCCGACGCGCCGCCAACCGTGTTGTTCAACAAGATGAGCCCGGATCCTGGCAAATGCCTCAGGGCGGCATCGACAAGGATGAAGACCCGCTGTCTGCCGCCTTGCGCGAGCTCGGGGAAGAAACCGGCATCAGCGCCGTCACCGTACTTGGCGAAGCTGACGACTGGTTCACCTATGACCTGCCGGAGCACCTGCTCGGCAAAGCCCTTAAAGGCAAGTATCGCGGCCAGAAGCAAAAATGGTTCGCCATGCGCTATGAAGGCCATGACGCGTCCATTGATCTCGACAAGGCCGATGATGATGAGTTCGATGCCTGGCGCTGGGAAGATGCGTCCGTCCTGCCGTCATTGATCGTGGATTTCAAGCGGCCGGTCTACGAGCAGGTCGTATCGGCTTTCGCACACCTCACAGCGTAAGACGCTAGGCCGCCGCCGCCAGCCGCTTGGAGTGCGCCGAGAACCCCCACCACACAACCGATGTCAGCGGACGTGCAACCCGAGGGCTGATACGGATGCCGCAGGCATTGGCGATCATCGCCACCAGCCGGTCCGTATGGCGACGCTGATAAAGACCCATTGCGCGCGCATGATAGGCCTTGGCGCAGCTTTCCCGGTCATAGTCGGGCGCTGGCGTGTTGGCGCAGTAATAGGCGTAGGACAGCTCGTCATCGTCCGCCTCGTTCACCCGGCCAAGCGCGATTCGCAACCGGCGAAGTTTCGACGGCACGTCGGATTCATACCGCAGGAAATGATCATAGAAGAGCTTGTAGTGATTGAACTCGTCGCGCGCGAGACGTGCCGCAATTTCCTTCAGCACCGGCTCATCGCTGGCATCTTTCATGGCTGAATAGAAGGACGAGGTACCAGTCTCGACCACGCAGCGCGCCAGCAATTCGCCACCGCGGCTGCCGCGGGTGGAAACCTCTACATCCTGCGGAATGGAATACCCATCCTGAAACTGCTTGAGCGCTCCGGCAAAGCTGAAGCTCGGATCAGCCAGTTCTGCCCAGCGGGCGAGCGCTGCACCATGCTGCTCTTCTTCCTCGTCCCACCGGACAATCTCATCCAGCAGCGCCGTATCGTCTGCAAATACCTGCGAGAGATAGGTCACATAATCCGGCGCATTGGCTTCCACCAGCGCAGCAGCCTTTACCGTACGCAGCAGATCCACATCGACTTTCGATGCATCAAACGCCTGCCAGTCGATATCATCCAGCGTCCAGTGTTGGCTCATAACCCGTTTCCCGCCTCACCCGGCCGTCAAAATGGCAGCAAAGTCCCCATGCTGCACCCATTTCGGTTCTTTGACCGGTGTCTCCATATAATAAACCCGCCGGGCCATATGTTTGTCCAGACGGGTTTACTGACAATCTTTTTGGGGATTTGCCAAGCAACTCAATGGCCTAACGACCAAGCCAAAGAACGGCGGTGCCCTAGAGCGCGCCGCGCAGCTGCTTGAGTTGGTCGAGCTTCAACTGCGCCCGCATCTTGACGCCCTCATTGGTGGCATCATTTACATCTTCCTGCGCGTTCTGAATTTCCTGATCCAGAGCGGCAGCATCCAGCTCATCGAGCGGCACAGCGTGCTCGGCAAGAACCGTCAGGCCGGATGCATTTACCTCGGCAAAGCCGCCGCGCACGAACAGCCGCGTCTCTTCACGACCGTCCTGTACGTCGATGACCCCGGGTGCAACGGTGGTCATGAAGGGCGCATGGCCCGCCATGACACCAAACACACCCTCGGCACCCGGCACTGTCACCATGTCCGCATCCGCAGACATCAACAGCCGCTCGGGGCTTACCAGTTCAAAATGCAGCTTCTCAGCCATTGGTTCTTACCTAGTTCTAGCGTCAGCGTTACGCGGCTTCAGCTGCCAGACGTTCGGCCTTCTCGATGGCGTTCTCAATCGTGCCCACCATATAGAAAGCGGCTTCCGGCAGATGGTCATAGTCGCCATCGCACAATGCCTTGAAGCCCTTGACCGTATCGTTGATGTCCACAAGCACGCCCGGCGTGTTGGTGAACTGCTCGGCCACGAAGAACGGCTGTGACAGGAAGCGCTCGATCTTACGGGCACGCGCCACGGTCACCTTGTCGTCTTCCGACAGTTCATCCATGCCCAGAATGGCGATGATGTCCTGCAGCGACTTGTACTTCTGCAGGATTTCCTGCACTCGGCGGGCGGTATTGTAATGTTCCTGCCCCACAACACGCGGCTCAAGAATACGGCTGGTTGAATCGAGCGGATCCACGGCCGGGTAGATGCCCTTTTCCGAGATCGCACGGTTCAGCACGGTCGTCGCATCAAGGTGAGCAAACGATGTGGCAGGCGCGGGGTCGGTCAAATCATCGGCAGGCACGTAAATGGCCTGCACGGACGTGATCGAGCCCTTGGTTGTTGTGGTGATGCGTTCCTGCAGCGCGCCCATGTCGGTCGCAAGCGTCGGCTGGTAGCCCACGGCTGAGGGGATACGGCCCAGTAGAGCCGACACTTCGGAACCTGCCTGCGTAAACCGGAAGATGTTGTCCACGAAGAACAGCACGTCCTGGCCCTTGTCGCGGAAATCTTCCGCCACGGAGAGACCGGCCAGCGCAACACGCGCACGCGCTCCGGGAGGTTCATTCATCTGGCCGTAGATCAAGGAGCACTTCGAGCCTTCGCCGCCGCCTTCCTTGTTCACGCCGGATTCGATCATTTCCCAGTAAAGGTCATTACCTTCACGAGTCCGCTCACCCACACCGGCGAACACGGAGTAACCACCATGCGCTTTAGCGATGTTGTTGATGAGTTCCTGAATGAGCACCGTCTTGCCCACGCCGGCGCCGCCGAACAGGCCAATCTTGCCGCCCTTGGCGTAAGGCGCCAGCAGATCCACCACCTTGATGCCCGTGACGAGCATTTCAGCTTCGGTTGACTGCTCAGTGAAGGGAGGTGCGTCAGCGTGAATGGCACGCTTTTCCGTGAAGGTGATCGGGCCGGCTTCATCCACCGGCTCACCGATCACATTCATGATGCGGCCCAGCGTGCCGTCGCCGACCGGCACCATGATCGGCGAACCGACATCAGTTGCCTCCTGGCCGCGCACCAGACCCTCGGTGGAGTCCATCGCGATGGCGCGAACTGTGTTCTCGCCCAGATGCTGCGCCACTTCCAGAACCAGGCGGTTGCCGTGGTTGTCGGTTTCAAGCGCATTCAGGATCGCCGGCAGATGGTCGTCAAAACGGACGTCCACAACGGCGCCGATGACCTGGGTAATTTTGCCCACTGCGTTGGAGCTCATGGTCTTTGTCCTCGGTCTCGTCTCAATCTCGGGCGTCACGGGGTGTGCCGCCGGTTCACGTCCACATCTGCACAGGCAGATGCGGGTCTAGGTAACTCGCGGCCAGATCAATGACCGCAGCATTCGTCATGCGCCGCTTAAACCGCCTCGGCACCTGAAATAATTTCGATCAGTTCCTTGGTGATCTGCGCCTGCCGTGACCGGTTATAGGTCAGGGTCAGCGCATCAATCATGTCGCCCGCATTGCGTGTCGCGTTGTCCATCGCGCTCATCCGGGCACCCTGCTCGGAGGCGGCGTTTTCCAGAAGCGCGCGGAACACCTGCGTCGTCAGGTTGCGCGGCAGAAGTTCATTCATGATCTCCGTTTCTTCCGGCTCATATTCGTAAGGCACTGCGTCCGCAGCATTCGCATCAGGCTCTGGCAGCGAAGTGGGAACGATCTGCAACGTTGTAGGGATCTGCGTCACAACATTCTGGAACGCTGAATAAAACAACGTCGCCACGTCAAACTCGCCCGCTTCAAACATATCCAGCACACGCTTGGAGACGATTTCCGCCTGCACGTAACCGATGCGGCGCACATCCGTAAATTCGAACGTGTCGATGATCAGGTTGGCAAACTGGCGCTTGAGAATGTCGCGACCCTTGCGGCCCACGCACAGGATTTTGACTTCCTTGCCCTGCGCCAGAAGGTCTTGAACTTTCAGCCGCGCAATACGCGCGATCGAGGCATTGAAACCACCGCAAAGACCACGATCAGCCGTTGCAACAACCAGCAGATGCACATCTTCCTTGCCGGTACCCACCAGCAGCGGAGACGCACCCGCAGTCGTTGTCATCGAGCCGCCGAGATTGGCCAGCACTGAATCCATACGCTCCGCATACGGACGTGCAGCTTCAGCGGCTTCCTGCGCCCGGCGCAGCTTTGACGCTGCCACCATCTGCATGGCCTTGGTGATCTTCTGCGTCGCCTTGACGCTTGCGATCCTGTTGCGGAGGTCCTTGAGGCTAGCCATCGCTTATACGCTTTCCTTGCGGTTCAACGCTTACGCGAATGACTTGGCAAAGGCTTCAACACCCTTGCTCAGCTTGGCATTGATGTCGTCCGACAGCGCACCCGTATCGCGGATGGATGTCAGCACATCATCATGCTTCTCATGGAAGGTGCGCAGCAGCTCTTCTTCAAAACGCCCGATGTCCTTCACCGGCAGCTTGTCAAGAAAGCCCTTGGTACCCGCAAAGATCACCACAACCTGCTCTTCCATTGAGAGCGGCGAGAACTGCGGCTGCTTCAGCAGCTCGGTCAGGCGCTCGCCACGGTTGAGCAGGCGCTGTGTCGTTGCATCAAGGTCTGAACCGAACTGCGCAAACGCCGCCATTTCGCGGTACTGCGCAAGCTCACCCTTAATCGCACCGGCCACCTTCTTCATGGCTTTCGTCTGGGCAGAACCACCCACACGCGACACCGACAGACCCACGTTCACAGCAGGACGGATGCCCTGATAGAACAGATCGGTCTCAAGGAAGATCTGACCATCGGTGATCGAGATCACATTGGTCGGGATATAGGCGGACACGTCATTCGCCTGCGTCTCGATGATCGGCAGCGCCGTCATCGAGCCAAGACCATTGTCTTCGTTCAGCTTGGCCGAACGCTCAAGCAGACGCGAGTGAAGGTAGAACACGTCGCCGGGATAGGCTTCACGTCCGGGAGGACGACGAAGCAGCAGCGACATCTGACGGTAGGACACAGCCTGCTTCGACAGATCATCATAAACGATCAGCGCGTGCATGCCGTTGTCGCGGAAGAATTCAGCAATCGCGCAGCCACCGAACGGCGCCAGGAACTGCAGTGGTGCAGGTTCGGACGCGGTAGCGGCAACCACCACTGTGTATTCAAGGGCGCCGTTTTCTTCCAGCGTCTTGACGATCTGCGCAACCGTTGAGCGCTTCTGGCCGATGGCGACATAGACGCAGTAAAGCTTCTTGCTTTCGTCCGTGCCCTGATTGACCTGCTTCTGGTTGAGAATGGCGTCAATCGCCACAGCCGTCTTGCCGGTCTGGCGGTCACCAATGATGAGCTCGCGCTGGCCGCGGCCGATGGGGATCAGCGCATCGATGGCCTTGATGCCGGTCTGCATCGGCTCATGCACGGATTTACGCGGGATGATGCCTGGCGCTTTCACGTCAACGACGCGGCGCTCGGTTGATTCGATCGGGCCCTTGCCGTCGATCGGGTTGCCCAGCGGGTCAACAACACGGCCAAGCAGGCCCTTGCCGACGGGCACATCCACGATCGCGCCTGTGCGCTTGACGGTGTCGCCTTCCTTGATCTGCTGGTCAGAGCCAAAGATCACGACGCCGACATTGTCGTCTTCCAGGTTGAGCGCCATACCGCGCACACCATTGGGGAACTCGACCATTTCACCGGCCTGGACCTTGTCGAGGCCATAGACGCGGGCAATGCCGTCACCAACGGATAGAACCTGGCCGATCTCGGTCACTTCGGCGTCTGCGCCAAAGTTCTGGATCTGCGTTTTCAGGATCGAGGAGATCTCGGCGGCTTGAATGTCCATCAACCGGCCTCTTTCATAGCAAGTTTCATGCGATTTAGTTTTGTGCGCAGGGAGGTATCGACCATCCGGCTGCCAAGCTTGACCACGAGGCCGCCCAGCAGGGAGTTATCGGTCTTGGTGCTGAGCCGAACATCACTGCCGGTGGCAGCTTTGAGGGTTTCGGTCAGCTTTTGAACCTGCGCATCGGTGAGGGGGTGGGCGGACGTAACTTCCGCCGAAACTTCGCCGCGATGCTGCGCGACGAGGGCCTTATAGGAATTAATCATGCCATCCAGCGCGAAAAGGCGCCGATTGGCGGCAACAAGACCCACAAATTTGCGGGTAAGGTCATTGGCTCCGCCGCGCTCCAGCACCGCGCCCATGGCGCCGGTCTGCTGGTCACGGTCATAAAGCGGGCTCTTGATGAGATCGCGCAGATCAGCGCTTTCGCCCATCAGCCGCTCAACATCGCCAAGATCAGCCGCCACCACATCAATGGCACCAGCCTCTTTTGCGAGGTCAAAAAGAGCGCTCGCATAGCGTCCGGCGACACCTGATAAATTTACGTCTGCGCCTGCCACTTACCTGCCCGCTAACAATCACTGGGTGGGAACTTCTCAGCCCAGATGGGAGGCACACCGTGCAACCCGCCAAGGCATTGAAATCACTTAGAAAAATCAGCCTGCCCGGAGGGTGTTGAATCCCTGCTCCTGCCAAGCCGCGCGTTAGGTAACACACCGTTTTCCGCTGTGCAACATAGCCAACGCGGCGTGCTGACGCACTTATCTGCCGGGTAGCACCTGCGGGCGCATACCAGCCATGTGTTACTGCCCCTAAAAGTTGTATTTAATTAAGTATTTTGAGGCACTTTGAGCATCTGACGCAGAACGCGTTTGCGTATCACCGAGTAGAACCTCAGGCGGCTTATGAACTTCAACGACAACTGGTCCCCCGCCCGCGCTGCAGTCATATTGGCCGTAACCGCTATTGCTGGGGGTGTAATCACCTGGGCTGCCTATGATTCCGCCACCCAGGTTGCCGGCAACGCAGCGCAAGCGCGGTTCAAATTCGAGCGCGCCGAGACCATCGCCGCCATTGAAACCCGCATGTATTCCTATGAGACGGTCCTGCGCAGCACCAAATCGGTGTTCGGGGTAAAGCCCGACATGTCGCGCGAAAACTGGCACGACTATCTCCGGGGCCTGCGGCTTGAGCAGAATTTCCCCGGCACTCAGGGGATCGGTTACAGCATATGGCTGACGCCGTCGGAAGTACCCGAATACGAAGCCCGCATCCGCACGGAAGGCTTTCCCGAATTCGCCGTTTCGCCGGCAGGGCCGCGCGACGAATACACATCAATCACCTTTATCGAGCCGATGGATGCCCGCAACCGCAAAGCATTCGGCTATGATATGTGGTCGCAGGAGACCCGCCGCCAAGCCATGTCGCTTGCCCGTGACGAGGGCAGGGTCGCCATGTCAGGCCCGGTGAAACTGGTGCAGGAGATCGACGCCGATGTGCAGGCAGGTGTCCTGATTTATCTGCCCTACTACAATCAGCCCCTGTCGCGCCTTCAGACCATTGCACAGCGTCGCAAGGCGCTGAACGGCTTCGTCTATGGGGCATTCCGCATGGGCGACCTGATGTCCGGCATCCTGGGGCGCGACACCGGCGTCATCGACGTTGCTCTGTATGACACCAACGCGGCCGACACGCCCACACTGCTCTATCGCTCGGCCAACAATGACAACCCGCAAACAGACAAGCAGACCCTGACCGCCACTGACACAATCAATATCTATGGCCGAAGCTGGCGGCTTGAGTCCCAAAGCAAGCCATTGATGTTTGCGCGCACCGGCGCGACTGGCCTCCCCAGCACCACACTGATTGGCGGCCTCACCACCACGACATTCATCCTGCTACTGCTTGCCCTGACGCTTAACACCCGGCGGCGCGCCCACGTCATCGCCACCGAGATTACACAAGATCTTGATCTGCGTACGGAAGAATTATCCAAGGCCTTGATTCGACAGGAAGCCGTCGAGGATGAACTGCGCCTTCTGGTAACAATAGACGCGCTGACAGGCCTGCACAACCGCACAGCATTCAACGACTGGCTACGCGACATCACTGACGGCAACAGCTTCGATGATCGTGGCGGCATCCGCCTCAGCGAAGACAATGACAATGCCGACAGTGACGCAGATGGTCATGGTGTTTTGATGATGGATATAGACCGGTTCAAGGTCATCAACGATACGCTTGGCCACCGCGCTGGCGATGAGCTGCTGCGCGCCATCGGCACCCGCCTTAAAAATTCGCTCCACGCGGACATCAAGCTTGCACGCATTGGCGGCGACGAATTTGCCCTCGTGATAGCCGACTCAGAAGACCTTGCCACTTCGCGTGCACTTGCTGCGGCGATCATGGACTTGCTTGTCGAGCCAATTGATTGCGGCGAACGGACGCTTAAAGCTACATGCAGCATTGGCATTGCTTTCCTGCATGGTTCCCACAAAGACCCACAGCGCGCCATCGCCCACGCTGACCTTGCCCTGTATCGCGCAAAATCCGTCGGCCGCAACGTCATGCATGTTTTTGACGCCCAGCTCGAAGCCGATGTCGTACGCCGCGCCGCCATCGAAGATGCGCTGGACGGTGCCCTTGAACGTGGCGAGTTCCACCTGGAATACCAGCCCAAGCTGGACGCCAATGGGGGCAAAGTCGTCGGTGCCGAGACGCTGCTGCGCTGGAACAACCCGAAGATCGGCTTCATCCCGCCCGACCTGTTTATTCCAATCGCCGAAGAAACCGGGCACATCGCACCGCTCTCCCGCTGGATCCTCGATACTGCCTGCGCACAAAGCCGCAAATGGCAGGATGAAGGCCTGATCGATTTCCCGCTCGCTATCAACCTCTCAGCACAGCAGATCCAGTCTTCGGATCTTGTGAAAACTGTTTCCGATACGCTGAAGAAGCACCAGATTGAACCCAGCATGATCGAGCTGGAGATCACCGAGAGCATGCTGATCGACGATTTTGAAAAGACGGCCGGCCAGTTGCGCGAACTCCGCGAGCTCGGTGTGCGCATCGCCATTGACGATTTTGGCACCGGCTATTCATCGCTCTCTTACCTGCACCGGCTGGAAGTGGACATCCTCAAGATCGACCGCTCATTCGTCGGCAGTATTGAGACCTCGCAGTCGCGCTCAATCGTGACATCGATTATCGGGCTGGCCAGAACCTTGCGTCTGCACACGGTGGCCGAAGGCGTGGAAACCGTCGAGCAGGCTCGCTTCCTGCGCGCCAATGGCTGCGACGAAATGCAGGGCTGGCTGTTCAGCCGGTCTCTCAAGGCAGATGACTTTGAAATCTGGGTCCGCAAGGGTACTGACGTGCCGCTGCGTGCGCAGATCGTGACCGCCTAAAGAAAACTCATCGGGTCCACGTCGACTGCCAGCCGCACCGCGTTGGGCAGCTTCACCGCGTCCAGCCAGGCGCGTACATATTTTTGCACCGGAAAATCCCGCCGCGCCTTGATGAGAAAGCGGATGCGGTGACGGCCGCGCAACAATGCAATCGGTGCCGGCGCCGGCCCCAACACCCGCACACCATCTGCCGCAGGCACAGCACGCGCCAACATGCGCGCCGCATCCATCGCCTGCTGAAGATCCGGCGCTGACAGGATCAGCGACACCAACCGGCCAAACGGCGGCATGCCCGCCGCATCACGCTCCGCGGCTTCACTTTCCAGGAACTGATCCCGGTCACCTGCAACCAGCGCCTCCATCACCTTGTGATGCGGCATATAGGTTTGCAGCAAAACGCGGCCAGGCTTTTCGCCGCGCCCGGCCCGGCCCGAGACCTGATGCAAAAGCTGGTATGTGCGTTCAGATGCCCGCAGATCACCGCCGGTGAGACCAAGGTCAGCATCTACCACGCCGACCAGTGTCAGCATCGGGAAGTTGTGCCCCTTGGCCACCACCTGCGTGCCGACAATCAGGTCCACTTCCTGCCGGGTAATCTGGCCGAACGCTTCCTGCGTCGCAGCTGGCCCATGCATATGGTCACTTGAAAGCACCGCCATGCGCGCCTGCGGAAACCGTTCAGCGGCTTCTTCGGCAATCCGCTCAACCCCCGGCCCGCAGGCGGCCAGAGAATCCTCGCTGCCGCATTCAGGGCACTTGAACGGCACCGGCGCGCGCGTGCCGCAATGGTGGCATTGCAGTTCTTTCCGGAACCGATGCTCCACCAGCCATGCATCACAATTGGGGCATTCAAACCGGTGCCCACAGGTGCGGCACAATGTGAGCGGCGCATAGCCTCGGCGGTTCAAGAACAGCATCACCTGTTCGCCAGCCGCCAGCGTCTCCGCAATCGCCGTGATCAGTTGCGGCGACAGCCAGCGCCCGCGCTCCGGCGGATCAGCACGCAGATCAATCGCCTGTACAGATGGGAGTTCCGCTGCCCCATGCCGCTCCGGCAGCACCAGCCGGTCATACCGGCCCTTCTCCACATTGATGACGGTCTCAAGCGACGGCGTGGCGCTGGCCAAAACGATCGGCAGCTTGCCCAGCGATGCGCGCGCCACCGCCATGTCGCGCGCATTGTAGATAACGCCCTCTTCCTGCTTGAAGGCTGATTCGTGTTCTTCATCCACCACGATCAGCCCAAGGTCGGGATAAGGCAGGAACAATGCCGAGCGCGCCCCAACAACGACCCGCGCCTTACCTTCAGCGACACCACGCCAGATGCGGCGGCGCTGTTTCGGGTTGAGGTCTGAATGCCACGGCGCAGGCGGCGCGCCGAACCGTGTTTCAAACCGCTTGAGCAGCTGCGGCGTCAACGCAATTTCCGGCAGCATCACCGCAACCTGCTTGCCCTGCCGCAGTGCCTCGGCCACCGCCTCGAAATAAACTTCGGTCTTGCCCGCCCCGGTCACACCATCCAGCAAAGTTGCTGAAAACCCTTGGCCGATACGCGCTGCAAGCGCGTCAGACGCTTCGCGTTGCGCGTCACTTAGTTTGGGGCCAGCCACATTCCCATCCGGCACGGCAAAGGGCGCATCTTCCGGCACTTCGACGGCATCCAGCGCGCCCGCATCCACAAGGCCGCGCACAACCGCACTGCTGACGCCTGCCATCTCCGCAATATCGCGCGGCAAACGCACCAGATCCGGCCCGGTTTCCGCCAGCACATCGAGCACACGCTGCCGCTTCGGCGTCATGCGCTGTGCGGCGTGCCCACTCAGCCGGTAGCCAGTGCGCATCGGTGCGGGCTCAAGCGCCTGCGGCACACGCATCGCCAGCCGCAGCACAGTACCCGGCGGCGACACGGTGTAGGACGCCACCCAATCCACGAATTGCCGCAATACGTCGGGCATCGGCGGCGCATCAAAGCGCCCGATAATGTATTTGAGCTTTTTCGGGTTGATGGGTTTTGCGGGGATTGAAGCGTCTGCCGGGTCCCACACAACGCCCGTTACTTCACGCGGCCCCAGCGGCACCCGCACGAAATCGCCGGGCTGTACCTCAAGATCATCCGGCACGCCATAGTCATAGGCACCGGGCAGCGCCAAAGGCAGCAGCACGCGCACCGTCGCAATTGGCGCGTCAGTTTGGGCGGACACCGGATTGGCAGTCTTGAATCGCATCACGTACAGTCTACCGAACTACAAAAGATTCGTTTTGCGCGAGCGCGCATCTAAGCACACCCGCCGCCAAAGCACCGGCCCCAAGAGCACATACCAGCATGACATCCCAGACGGAAAACCCGAGCAAAACCCTCAAGAGCACCGCCAAAGTCATGCGCGATGCGCTTGCGGACACCCCTCAGGTTGTGGATGCGGCCTCGGTCAAAGCCTATCTGGAATCGCACCCGGATATTCTCAGCGATGAACCGGACCTCCTAGCCAAGCTGGTGCCCGAGTCCTACCGCGATGACAATGGCGTTGTGGATTTTCAGGTTTTCACGATTGATCGCCTGCGGCAGGAAATTGAAGACCTGCGCGAGCTCCAGCAGGCGATGGTCAATGCCGCGGAAGAAAACGCCCTTGCCCGCGACCGGATTTTTGCCGCCGTCCTCAAAGTGCTGGACGCGCGCAATTTTGAACACCTCGTCCACTACATCACCACCGAGCTTGCCAGCGATATCGAGGTTGATCTGGTAGCACTCGGCGTTGAAGCATCCGACTCCACCAGCAGCATGGCCGGCATGCGTTCGCCGACCCCGACGCCTGGCGGCCCGTCCGTAATGGTGCTGGCGTCAGGCATGGTGGATGACCTGATCGGCTTCAATGCCGACGGCTCGCCCAAGGACCACACCTTGCGCGACGATGTGGAAGCTGCGCAGGAGCTGTTCGGCCCGCACGCCATTCAGGTGCAGTCGGAAGCGTTGATTCGCCTGTCATTCTCCCGCGCAGCGCCCCCCGGCGTGCTGGCGCTGGGCTCGACACGAGCCAACCAGTTCTATCCTGAGCAGGCGGTAGACCATCTGGAATTCCTGGCGCGGGTGATCGAGCGCAGCGTGCGCCTTTGGCTCGACCTGCCACCGCCACCCGCCTGAGCGACACGTGGCAGGCCCCGCACCATCCCCCAACACCACACTGACGGCGGAGACCCGCACCGCCCTTTCCCGCTGGCTTGATACGCTCGCCCATGAACGCCGCCTCAGCCCGCATACGGTTGAAGGTTATCAGCGCGATGTGACGGCGTTTCTTGCCTTTACGGCAGGACATGTGGGCGACGCTGTTTCATTTGAAATTCTGGCCGGTTTGCGCAGCGCGGATTTTCGCGCCTGGCTGGCGCAGCGGCGGCGCGATGATGCCGTCGGCCCACGCACCCTGGCGCGCGGCCTGTCGGCGCTTCGCACCTTCTACCGCTATCTGGCGCGCGAAGACCTGGCGCATAACGCGCATATCGCCCTGATCCGCACACCCAAACTGCCTGTAAGCATTCCCAAGGCGCTGAGCGAAGAGGCCGCCGACAGATTGCTGGACAGCATCGAGCCCGATGGCGACTGGGTGGAAGCGCGCGACCTTGCGCTCATCACCTTGCTCTATGGCGCGGGCCTGCGCATCAACGAAGCACTGTCATTGAACCTGGACGACTGGCCCGCCCGTGACGCGCCGCTGCGGGTAACCGGCAAGGGCGACAAGACCCGCGTGCTGCCGGTGATTGCGCCGATCCACACAGCTGTCGAAACCTATCTGGAAATGTGCCCGCATGTGATGGAAGCCGACGAGCCGTTGTTCCGTGCCGTGCGCGGCGGGCGGCTTGGCGCCCGCGCCATCCAATCGAAAATCGCAATGCTGCGCTCAGCGCTTGGTCTGCCCGAAAGCGCGACGCCACACGCTTTGCGGCACTCATTTGCCACGCATCTTCTGGGGGCCGGTGGCGACCTGCGCACCATTCAGGAACTGCTGGGCCATGCCAGCCTTTCAACCACGCAGACCTATGCGTCGGTTGATACGGCGCGGCTGATGGATGTCTACGACAAAGCCCAAGCTACAAAGGCCAAAAGCCGTTAGCTACATATGCAGCGCGCGGCCTTCGACGGCCATGGCGGCTTCCTTCACCGCTTCCGACAATGTGGGATGCGCATGGCAGGTGCGGGCAATGTCTTCCGACGACGCCCCGAACTCCATCGCCACGGCGGCTTCGGCAATCATGTTGCCTGCGTCATGACCAAGAATATGCACACCCAGCACCCGGTCGGTCTTGGCGTCTGCCAGAACCTTCACAAAGCCATCGGCCTGCTTGTTGACCTTGGCGCGACCATTGGCGCTGAACGGGAACTTGCCCACCTTGTAATCAATGCCCGCCTCTTTGAGCTCTTCTTCGGTCTTGCCGACGCTGGCCACTTCCGGTGCCGTATAGATGACACCGGGGATCACGTCATAGTTCACGTGGCCCGCCTGCCCGGCGAGGATTTCAGCAAGCGCCACACCTTCATCTTCGGCCTTGTGCGCCAGCATCGGGCCGCGAACCGCGTCGCCCAGCGCATAGATGCCATCCACATTGGTCTTGAAATGCGCGTCGATCTCGACCCGCCCACGGGCGTCCAGCTCGACGCCGACTTCCTCGAGGCCAAGACCTTCCGTGTAGGGACGCCGGCCGATGGCGACGAGCGCAATGTCGGCCTCGATCACTTCCTTATCGCCACCCTGTGCAGGCTCGACGGAAACCTTGAGGCCTTTGCCACTCTTTTCAATGCCGGTCACTTTCATGCCCAGCTTGAAATCGAAACCCTGCTTCTTGAGGATGCGCTGGAAATTCTTCGCCACATCATTGTCGATACCCGGCACGATGCGGTCGAGGAATTCAACGACCGTGACTTTCGCGCCCAGCCGTGACCACACGGAACCAAGCTCAAGCCCGATGACCCCTGCACCCACAACCAGCAGATGCTTGGGTACGGATTTCAGCTCAAGCGCGCCGGTGGAGGAAACAATGCGGTCTTCGTCAATCTCGACGCCCGGCAGCGGCATCACATCGGAGCCGGTGCCAATGACGATGTTCTTTGCTTCCAGAACCCGCGTGCCGCCCTCATTGAGCGCCACTTCAACCTTGCCCGGCGATACGATTTTGCCGGTGCCGTAAACCGGCTCGACCTTGTTTTTCTTGAAAAGGAACGCAACACCCTTGGTATTGCCGTCGACGCCCTCGTCCTTGAACGACATCATCTTGGCCAGATCCAACGAAACGCTCTTGGCGGTGATGCCCATATCCGCAAAATGGCTGCCGGTCTCAGCGTACGCTTCTGACGCATGCAGCAATGCCTTGGACGGGATGCAGCCGATATTGAGGCAGGTGCCACCAAGCTCACTACGCTTTTCAACGCAGGCAACCTTGAGGCCCAGCTGTGCCGCACGAAGCGCACACACATAACCGCCGGGACCGGCACCAATGATCACAACGTCAAACTGATCAGACACGGGAACGTCTCCTTTTGTCGCCAGCGCTTAAGGGGAGTGCGCTGGCACATTCATTCAATCGGCGGCACCGGCGCACGTTCGCCGGCCAGATCATCGTCAACCGGCGCACCATTGATGCGCGCGGTATAAAACGCGGATTCTTCCGCCCAGTATAATTTCTCATCGTGCCGCACGCGGACATAAGGCCCGCCAACCGCTTTGTCGGCCCGACCCACCGGGCCATAAAGATCCATATGCTTTTCAATGCGCACACACGTAGCGGGCAAAGACCCGCCCGCCCTGAGCGTTGCGAAATCCTCAAGCTGCGGACAGGCAACCGCCATCTCGGCAGACACCTGAAGTGCCTGCGCGGACAAAGGCAGCATCAATGCTGCAACGGCAAGTGCGACTGGCCGGATCACAGGTCGAGCAGCAGCCGCTGCGGATCTTCCAGGCTCTCCTTGACGCGCACCAGGAAGGTCACAGCCTCGCGGCCGTCAACGACGCGGTGGTCGTAGGAGAGCGCCAGATACATCATCGGCCGCACTTTGACTTCACCATTCACGACCATCGGCCGTTCCTGGATTTTATGCATGCCCAAAATGCCCGACTGTGGTGCATTGAGGATCGGCGTCGACATCAACGAGCCGTACACACCGCCATTGGTAATCGTGAAAGTGCCGCCCTGCATCTCGTCCATGGTCAGCTTGCCGTCACGCGCACGCGTGCCCAGATCGGTGATCGACGCTTCGATACCGGCCAGCGACATCGCATCCGCATCGCGCACCACCGGTACAACAAGGCCGTTAGGCGTGCCGACGGCAACGCCCATATGAACGAAGTTCTTGTAGACCAGTTCCTCGCCGTCAATTTCCGCATTCACCGCGGGAAGTTCCTTCAGCGCATGCGTGCAGGCCTTGACGAAGAAGCCCATGAAGCCGAGCCGGACGCCGTGCTTCTTCTCAAACACGTCCTTGTACTGCTTACGCAGATCCATCACCGCGCCCATATCCACCTCGTTGAAGGTGGTGAGCATGGCGGCGGTGTTCTGTGCTTCCTTCAGGCGACGTGCGATGGTCTTGCGCAGCCGTGTCATCTTCACCCGCTCTTCGCGCGGTGCATCAGCAGCCGGTGACGGTGCGCGCGGTGCCTGCGAGGGGGCCGGTGCGGCAGGGGCTTCAGTCTTGGCTTCAAGCGCTGCCTGAACATCCGCCTTGAGCAGTCGGCCATCCTTGCCGGTGCCTTCAATCTTGGCCGGGTCCACATCGTTTTCCGCCACCATCTTGCGGACGGCGGGCGACAGCGGTGCGTCGCTCTTTGCAGCTTCAGCCTTTGCCGGTGCCGATTTGGCGGGCGCCGGTGCGGCCGCAGCCTTGGCGGGCTCTTCCTTCTTGGCGGCAGGCTTGGGCGTTGCCTTCACGTCACCGGCACCTTCGCCGATGGCGCCCAGAAGCGCGTTCACTTCAACAGTGTCGCCTTCCTGCACAATGATTTCAGCCAGCACACCGGCGGCAGGCGCCGGCACTTCCAGCGTCACCTTGTCGGTTTCCAGTTCCACCAGCGGTTCGTCTGCCGCAACCGCGTCGCCTGGCTTCTTGAACCATTGCGCCACCGTTGCTTCGGTGACGGATTCGCCAAGCGTTGGGACTCTGATTTCCGTGCTCATGTGTAGCCTCTTTGGTGCAGCGCGATTTCGCTGCCTTGGGGGGATTAGATTGTAAGGGCTTCATCCAGGAGCATGTTCAGCTCCTGCTTGTGTTTGCTCATCAGGCCGGTGGCCGTTGATGCAGTAGACGCACGCCCCGCATAGCGCGCACGCCGGTGCTTGGCATCAATATGCTTCAGCACCCATTCGATATTGGGTTCCATGAAGGTCCAGGCACCCATATTCTTGGGTTCTTCCTGACACCACACCATGTCGGCGCCCGCAAAGCGCTCAAGTTCCTTGATCATGCTCTTGGCAGGGAACGGATAAAGCTGCTCAACGCGCATCAGATACACATCATCAATGCCGCGCTTCTCACGCTCTTCAAGAAGATCGTAATAAACCTTGCCCGAACACATGACGACGCGCCGGATCTTGGCGGGCTCCTGCAGCTTCACCGTGGAGCCGGGAAGATACTCAGCATCGTCCCACAACACCCGGTGGAACGACGAGCCGGGGCCCATCTCCTTGAGTGTCGACACCGCCTTCTTGTGACGCAGCAACGATTTGGGCGTCATGATGATCAGCGGTTTGCGGAAGTTGCGATGCAGCTGCCGGCGCAGAATGTGGAAATAGTTTGCCGGCGTCGTGCAGTTGGCAATCTGCAGATTGTCTTCCGCACAAAGCTGCAGATAGCGCTCAAGGCGGGCGGAGGAATGCTCCGGACCCTGACCTTCATAGCCATGCGGCAGCAGCATCACGAGACCGGACATGCGCAACCACTTGCGCTCGCCGGACGAAATAAACTGATCGATGATAACCTGCGCACCATTGGCGAAGTCACCGAACTGCGCTTCCCACAACACCAGCGCATTGGGCTCGGCCAGCGAGTAGCCGTATTCATAGCCAAGCACGGCGGCTTCCGAGAGCATTGAGTCGACCACGTCATATTCGACCTGGCCGTCTTTCAGGTGATTGAGCGGCATATACCGCTCTTCAGTTTCCTGATCGACAATTGCTGAATGGCGCTGCGAGAACGTACCGCGTGTACTGTCCTGCCCCACCAGCCGCACCGGGAAGCCTTCATCAAGCAGCGACCCGAAAGCAAGCGATTCAGCCGTTGACCAGTCGATATTCTTGCCGCTTGTGATCATGTCCAAGCGCGCTTTGAAAATACGCTGGACGGTCCTGTGTGCCTTCAGGTTGTCGGGGATCGTTGCCAGGCTGGTGCCGATCCCTTTCAGCTTCTCAAGATCAACGGCCGTATCACCGCGGCGCGCTTCGCCTTCGGCAACAGAAAGGCCGCTCCAGCGCCCATCCAGCCAGTCGGCCTTGTTGGAGCGGAAATTGTCAGCGGTATCGAAAGCTTCAGACAGCATCGCATTGAAGCTTTCCTTCATGCCGTCGATTTCGCCGTCTTCCACAAGGCCTTCAGCCGTCAGACGCTCGCCATAAATTTCCAGCGTCGTCTTGTGGTCCTTGATCCGCTTGTACATCAGCGGCTGGGTGAACATGGGCTCGTCGCCCTCGTTATGCCCAAAGCGCCGGTAGCAGAACATGTCGATGACAACGTCCGCACCAAATGTCTGGCGGTACTCGGTGGCAATCTTCGCCGCATGCACCACGGCTTCCGGATCATCCCCGTTCACATGGAAAATCGGTGCCTGCACCATCTTCGCAACGTCGGACGGGTACGGCGACGAGCGCGAAAAGCGCGGGCTCGTTGTGAAGCCGATCTGGTTGTTGACGATGAAATGGATGGTGCCGCCATTGCGCGCACCTTTGAGCTGCGACAGCCCGAAACACTCGGCCACAATGCCCTGACCCGCAAAGGCCGCATCACCATGCATCAGGATCGGCATGACCGTTGAACGATCACGGCCATATTGCATGTCCTGCTTGGCGCGTGCCTTGCCCAGCACCACCGGGTTCACCGCTTCAAGGTGAGACGGGTTGGCGGTCAGCGACAGATGCACCTTGTTGCCGTCAAACTCACGGTCCGATGACGTACCCAGATGATATTTGACGTCGCCGGAGCCCGCGATGTCTTCCGGGTTGACGGAGCCGCCTTTGAACTCATGGAAAATCGCCTGATAGGGTTTGCCCATCACGGCAGCGAGCACATTGAGGCGGCCACGATGCGGCATCCCCAGAATAATTTCCTTCAGCCCCATATTGCCGCCGCGCTTGATGATCTGCTCCATCGCGGGGATCAGGCTTTCGCCGCCATCAAGACCGAAACGCTTGGTGCCGGTATATTTGACCTGCAGGAACTTCTCGAAGCCTTCGGCCTCCACAAGCTTCTGCAAAATCGCCTTCTTGCCCATGTCCGTGAAGGACACTTCCTTGCCGCGGCCCTCGATACGCTCCTGTATCCAGCTCTTTTGGACGGGATCGGCAATGTGCATGAATTCGACGCCGATCGTGTCGCAATAGGTGCGCCACAGGATCTCCATCATCTCGTTGATGCTTGCCGTTTCCAGCCCCAGCACATTGTCGATGAAGATCGGCTTGTCGAAATTATTGTCGGTAAACCCGTAGGTCCGCGGATCAAGCTCGGGATGCTCTTTGGGCGGCTCGATATGAAGCGGGTCAAGATTGGCAATGAGATGGCCGCGAATACGGTAGGCGCGGATCATCATGATGGCGCGGATACTGTCCAGCGTTGCCGCACGTACCTGCGCTTCGCTCAGCCCACCGCCGATCTTGGTGGCTTTGTCCTGAATTTTGCCTGCAAAATGCGCTTCCGTGGCAGCCCAGTTGCCGTCCAGTGCCGACACAAGTTCGCCATTGGCAATCTGCGGCCAGTCATTACGCGCCCAAGACGGCCCGGATGCCTCAGCTGAAACCGCGCCGGGATCATCCTTCAGCCCATCAAAATAGGCCCGCCAGCGCGCATCCACCCCATTGGGGTTCTGCACATAGCGGTTCTGCATCTGCTCAAGATACTGGGCGTTGCCGCCATACAGGAATGACGTCTCGTCAAAGGCCGCATTTTCGGGCGTCTTCTGACGCCCTGAGCCATCTGCCATTTTTAGGTCGCTCCGGCGCGCAAGGGGCCGTCACACGCGCACTAGTGGTTACGAAAAGCCCCAGTTACCGGCAGTTTTACACGGGTTTGGTTAACGTGCCATTCAAAAACCCGGTTAATCCGGGTACCAGCCATGACAATTTCGCGAGACTAGCCCTTGAGAACGTCTACCAGCGTTGACCCCAGCGCTGCCGGCGACGGCGAAACCGTGATTCCGGCGGATTTCATCGCCTCGATCTTGCTGGCTGCATCGCCCTTGCCGCCGGAAATGATCGCACCCGCGTGCCCCATGCGGCGACCCGGAGGCGCCGTGACGCCAGCGATAAAGCCGACGACCGGTTTCTTGATCTTCGACTGCTTGAGGAATTCGGCTGCATCTTCCTCAGCCGACCCGCCGATTTCACCAATCATGATGATCGATTCAGTTTTGGGGTCGCCGAGGAACATATCCAGGCAGTCAATGAAGTCAGTGCCGTTGACCGGATCACCACCAATGCCGATGCAGGTGGATTGGCCAAGGCCCGCAGCCGTGGTCTGGCCGACGGCTTCATAGGTGAGCGTGCCCGACCGCGAAACGATGCCGACGGTGCCCGGCTTGTGAATGTGGCCTGGCATGATGCCGATCTTGCACTGGCCCGGCGTGATGACGCCCGGGCAGTTGGGGCCGACAAGCCGTGTCTTGGAGCCGCAAAGCGCCTTTTTGACCTTCACCATGTCGAGCACCGGAATGCCCTCGGTGATGCAAACGGCCAGCGGAATTTCCGCGGCAATCGCTTCAAGGATGGCGTCCGCTGCGAAGGGCGGCGGCACATAGATCATCGTGGCGTCGGCACCGGTCGCCTCAACCGCTTCACCCACCGTGTCATAGACCGGCAGGTTGAGATGCGTGGTGCCGCCCTTGCCCGGCGTTACGCCGCCGACAAGCTTGGTGCCGTATTCAATGGCCGTTTCCGAATGGAACGTGCCCTGCGCACCCGTGAAACCCTGGGTGATAACCTTGGTGTTTGAATCAATGAGGACGGCCATCTACTTGGCTTCCTTTACGGCTTTGACGATCTTCTCGGCGGCATCCGCCAGATTGTCCGCTGAAATGATGGGCAGGCCGCTTTCGGCCATGATCTTTTTGCCAAGGTCCACATTGGTCCCCTCAAGGCGCACAACCAGCGGCACGGAAAGCGATGTTTCCTTGGCCGCAGCAATCACGCCTTCCGCGATGATATCGCAGCGCATGATGCCACCGAAGATATTGACCAGAATGCCCTCGACCGAGGGGTCCGAAAGGATGATCTTGAAGGCGGCCGTCACCTTTTCCTTGGTGGCGCCACCACCAACGTCGAGGAAGTTGGCGGGCTCAGAGCCGTACAGCTTGATGATGTCCATGGTTGCCATGGCCAGGCCTGCGCCGTTGACCATGCAGCCGATGGTGCCATCGAGCTTGATGTAGGAGAGGTCGTATTTCTGCGCTTCAAGCTCGGCTGCATCTTCCTCATCGGGATCATGCAGATCGGCAATTTCCTTGTGCCGGTAAAGCGCGTTGCTGTCGAAATTCATCTTGGCGTCGAGGCACAAGACGTCGCCGCCCTTGGTCACCACCAGCGGGTTGATTTCAACCAGCGCCGCATCAGTGCCGATGAACGCGTCATACAGCCCTTTGAACAGCTTGGCGCCGGCTTTGGCTTCAGCCCCTTCAAGCTTCAGCGCCTTGGCCAAGGCGCGGCCATGAAACGGCATGAAGCCGCAGGCCGGGTCCACATCAATTGTGTGAATCTTTTCAGGGGTTTCCGCCGCCACTTCCTCGATGTTCATGCCACCCTCGGTGGAAGCAACAAACGCAACGCGGCTGGTTTCACGGTCAACGAGCAGCGACAGATAAAGCTCGCGGTCGATATCGGAGCCTTCTTCCACATAGATGCGGCGTACCAGACGGCCTTCGGGGCCGGTCTGATGGGTCACCAGCGTCATGCCAAGCATCCGCTCTGCTTCAGCGCGGACATCATCAATGGATTTGACCACCTTGACGCCGCCGCCCTTGCCGCGACCGCCTGCATGAATCTGCGCTTTGACGACCCAGACAGGTCCGCCCATGTCTTCAGCGACCTTGACCGCTTCGTCTACGGAGAAGGCGGGCTTGCCCTTGGCAACGGGCACGCCGAAGCCTGCGAGCACGCCCTTAGCCTGATACTCGTGGATGTTCATATTGTTCCGGCCGGGTCGGGACGGGGGTGGGAGGCACCTGCCGTCCAGGTGGAGGGAAAATCTTTACGTGAGTCGATTGTATAGCACTCCGCTCCGGCCACGCCAAAGGGCGGGACCGGCGAAAGCAGGCGGATATTGCCGCCATAAGCTGAAAGAAATGAAAAGATTGAGCCACTCTCCTTCGCCCGCGCGCCTGGCTGTCTCCATTTCCGTAAGGGCAGCCGGATTTCCGTGGAGATTTGCCATCAGCGGGTTGTTTTGACCGCACTCGCGCCGGGAGGTCCGTGATAGTCTCCCGCCCGGCCTGAACAGACCCACAGCACAAAGACCCACAGCACAAGGAGATGCCCCGATGAAATGGCGCGGCAGACGGCGCAGCAGCAATGTGGTTGACCAGCGCGGACGCTCATCGCGGCGCAGCAGCGGCGGCTTCAACATGTCGTCGCTTGGGCGCGGCGGGCGCATCCCCATCCCCACCGGCAAGGGCGGTAAAATCAGCGTCGGCGGCATCCTCATCATCCTCGCACTCTTTGCCGTGACCTACTTGCTCAATGACGGCGAGAGCGGCGGCTTCAACACCTCCGGGCCGACCCAGCAACTGTCCGAACGCGATCGCGCAACGCAAAACGAGATGAAAGAGTTTTCAGCCGTGGTGCTGGCCGACACCGAGGACGTCTGGAACCCGCTCCTGCCCGAAGCCTTCGGACGCGACTACCGCGAGCCCACGCTGGTGCTGTTTTCCGGCGGCGTGAAATCAGGCTGCGGCTTTGCCAGTTCGGCAGTCGGGCCGTTTTACTGCCCGGCAGGCGAGCGCATCTATCTCGACCTCACATTCTTCGACGAGCTGACCCAGCGCTTCGGCGTCGAGGGTGATTTCGCGCCCGCCTATGTCATCGCCCACGAGGTCGGCCATCACGTACAGACCGTCACCGGCATCTCGGCAAAAGTGCGTGCAGCCCAGGCCCAGCTTGGCAAAGCGGCCAGCAACGCATTATCCGTGCGCCAGGAACTACAGGCGGATTGCTTTGCAGGCGTGTGGGCCAAACGCGCTGATTCCATGAACCAGATACTTGAGCCCGGCGATATTCAAGAAGCACTCAACGCCGCGTCCGCCATCGGCGACGACACGCTGCAGAAGCAAGCCCAAGGCCATGCCGTGCCCGACAGCTTTACCCATGGGACATCGGCGCAGCGGCAGCGCTGGTTCACCAGCGGCTATAATAGCGGCGACCCGGCCGCGTGCGACACCTTTGGGGCAACGTCGCTCTAGGAGGCTCCCGCAACGATTGTCATCCCGTCCTTGAGCTGGGATCGAGAGGCGGACTACACGCATGGATGCATCACCTGATAGGCAGTCTTCGAATGAACCACCGAAGAGCGTGCGTATGAAGTTCAGATTCAATTCAGCGACACAAATTGTCGAGGGCGAGGCCCCCGGTACCTACCTGAAATGTTTATGGCAAATGCCAGAATCAGGGCTTGAGTTTCTGCTGGTTTGGCGAGGCAGAAAAATCGGGTTCAGGACCGCCGATTTGTCTCAAGATAACAAATCCGAACGGTTGCCTGACGGCACTCAGATTTGGAGGTTTGACCGCGTTTTCTGCAAGATACTGAGACCAGATCGCAAGTACGGTGGAACTGCCACACTAACGGATACCTATTCCCTAGGTACAATTGAGGAAGTTCGACAAGCCCTGGATATCTTCAGGGAAACTCTGGTGGTCTTGGATGCTGCACACGAACGCAAGTCAGGGCCACACCCCAAAGCTCAGGTTGAATTTTCAGAGCAGGTGCACCGACAAGTTCAAGAGGGTGCATTCCTATCCTGAGCACAAGAACGGCAGGCACGGCTGCATGTGACACCTTCGCCGCCGCCACGCTTTAGAACACCACAAACGCAAACGGCGCGGTCTCCATCAGGAGCCGCGCCGTTTTTGTATCCAGGAAGCTGTCAGTCTAACGCCAGAACAACCACATCGGCACCGCGAACATTGCGATCCAGAATGCAATCTTCAGGTAGAACTGCACCTATGCGAGATCCGGATTGATCTTCTTGCAGCTTTCCACGAGGCCTTCGACGGCATCGACAGAGACCTTGAACATCGCCTTTTCATCGGCATCGAGTTCAATCTCGACCACCTTCTCAATGCCACCGGCACCAATGATGGTGGGGACGCCCACATAGCGATCACTGACGCCATACTGGCCGGTCAGCTGCGCCGCACAGGGCAGCAGGCGCTTCTTGTCCTTGAGGTAGCTTTCCGCCATCGAAATAGCCGAAGCAGCAGGCGCATAGAACGCAGAACCCGTCTTCAGCAGGCCGACGATTTCAGCACCGCCGTCGCGGGTGCGCTGAACGATCTGGTCGAGCTTCGCCTGTGTGGTCCAGCCCATCTTGACCAGATCCGGCAGCGGAATGCCGCCCACCGTGGAATAGCGCACTGACGGCACCATCGTGTCGCCGTGGCCGCCCAGCACGAATGCCGTGATGTCTTCAACCGAGACGTTGAACTCTTCGGCGAGGAAATAACGGAAGCGCGCTGAATCAAGCACGCCGGCCATGCCGACAACCTTGTTGGCGGGCAGGCCTGAGAACTTCTGCAGCGCCCACACCATGGCGTCGAGCGGGTTGGTGATGCAGATGACGAAGGCGTCGGGCGCGTTGGCGGCAATGCCCTCGCCTACGGACTTCATGACCTTGAGGTTGGTTTCAACCAGATCATCGCGGCTCATGCCCGGCTTGCGGGGCACACCGGCGGTGACGATGACGACGTCTGCGCCTGCGATATCCTTGTAGTCGCTGGAGCCGGACATGGCGGCATCAAAACCCTCGACGGGGGATGCTTCGGCAATATCCAGCGCCTTGCCCTGAGGGATACCGTCAACGATATCGAAAATCACGATATCGCCGAGTTCCTTGAGGCCTGCGAGCAGGGCGAGGGTGCCGCCGATCTGGCCGCCACCGATGAGAGCAATCTTCTTGCGCGACATGTGGGTACTCCGTTTTTGTGTCTGATGCTGTTGTGAGTGTTGCCCGCGTCCGCGCCGTTTGCCCGCTTTGCCAGCAGGACGACCCATGAACCAGTTAAAGAAACCACCGGACATTCTGGATTTTTCCAAGCAGGTCGCCAATTAGGCAGGGAGGTCAGGCTAAGGCGCGCGAAACGCGGGTAAGCATGGCTGCGCCTCAATTATCCCATGGCCGGATGCGGCGCAAGCAGCGGCACCTGCATGAGGCCCGGATGGACACCCGGTCGGCGCCTCTCATGTGCCGCCCTGACACGGTTTTGTCGCCTGAAAATGGCACACGCACGCGCGATCCGGTCCCGCGATGACCGGCTGGGGACCCATGCAGGCAGCAACAGCCCGCAAATTAATCATGCTGCCGTTCTCGTTTGACACACAGGGGCTGGCGGAGTCACAGTTTGTTAGTCGTTTCTGCCGGTTATCGGTGGATCGCGCCACACCTTCGGGGAGCTGTGTGTGGTGGGATCAGGCCTCCTGAGAGGGACCAGGCCACACCTGTTTCAGGGCAGAATTCGGCGATTATTGGGGACAAAACCGCCCTGGAGACCAGCACCACGCTGATCCGCAACATCGCCTTCAGGCTGATGTCCAAGCGGAGACCGCGCAAAACCGGCCGGGAACCGGGGTGCATATCTGGCGGTTTTGGCAGTCTTTTTGCATCGATCAGACCAAATGTAACGGCCCGATCCACCGCTCAAAGACCAGTTATGGGGGCGTATTCGATGAACCAACGTGCAGAACAGTCAGGTGCCAAAAGGTCAGTTTTGGCCAAATGGGCGCGGCCACTCGTGATCGTTGCCGGCGCGCTCAGCCTCGGCGGCTGCGCGGCTCCGGTCATCGGCGCCATTACACTCAGCCAGCTTTCAACAGCCGCGGGCATCGCCTCTTCCATCATGTCGGGCCGCGATCTGTCCGAGCATGTGGTCTCAGCGGTTGTCGGCGAGGACTGCCGCTTCCTTGAAGCCATCCTGCGCGGCCGCCCGATCTGCGTGCCCTACGGTTCGCCCGAAGCTGATGACAGCTTCCAGGGCATCATCGTGGCGCTGAACGGCAGCGACGATGACGGCATCGACAGCACCGGCGAATATCAGGTTGCAGGCCTCGACCCCTCCGCCATCCAGCTCGGCTTTGCCCCGATCATGCCGGACTACGACGCTGCGACCGGCGCCATTGCCGCCGTTGAGCGCGACATTCATGACAGCAATCGCGGCGACATGCGCCGGGTCTCCTTCGGCATGATGTCCGCCACCTACGGCCCCAACCACTCGATGGACGATCTGCTGGCCGAACAGCGCGGCAAGACCGCCCGTCCGTTCCTTGAAAACGCCGACACCAAGCCGGTTCTGGCCCAGCCCGTGGTGCTGGCCTCCGCCTCGGTGCCGATGATGAACATGCCGGTGCCGCTTTCAGCCAAGCGCAGCGACGGTGCGGTGATCGTGCCCGATCTGCCGCAGACGCGCACACGGATCGAAGAGATCATCGCCCGCGCGCAGATGGCACCGATCGCCGACTAAGGCGCGCCGGATACACACTCAAAAAGGCCGCGGACAAAAATCCGCGGCCTTTTTTGTGACGTCAGATCGCGTGCCCTGCGGACATATAGGCTTCGCTTTGCATCTCGATCAGCCGCGAGGCAGTGCGTTCAAACTCAAATGACCCATCGCCTGCCGGATACAGATCATCGGGTGCCGCCGCCGCCGAGCACACAAGCTTGGTCTTGTTTTCATAAAGCGCATCTATCAGCGTCACGAAGCGCTTGGCCTCATTGCGCAAGTCCGGCCCCATGGCGGGAATGCCGTCCACCAGCAGCGTATGAAAGCTGCGTGCGACTTTGAGAAAATCGGCAGCGCCCAACGGCTTGCGGCACAGATCATCAAAGTGAAACCGCGCCACACCCATCGCCGCGCGCGGCACATGCACCTTGCGGCCCTTGACCGTAACCGTGCTGGGCGCAGGCACCACACCGGATGTCAGCCGCGCCCACGCTTCATCCATCGCGCCCGCTGCTGCGTTATCCACCGGCACATGATAGACCGCCGCCCCCGCCAGATGCTTGAGCCGGTAATCAGCCTCAGCCTCCAGCTCCATCACATCCATGCGCGCGCGCAGCAGATCAATGAACGGCAAAAACAGTTGCCGGTTGAGGCCACCCTCATACAGCGTCGACGGTTCGCGGTTGGACGTCGCCACCACCACCAGCCCACGCTCAAACAACACCGTAAACAACCGGCCCAAAATCATCGCGTCGGTAATGTCGGTGACCTGAAACTCGTCAAAGCACAAAAGCGTCGCGCGCTTCATCACCCCGTCAGCAACCGACGGGATCGGATCGCCCTTAACTTTGCCGCTCTTCTCGCGCTGCCGCCACGCATGCACGGCACCATGCACATCCTGCATGAAATCATGAAAGTGAATGCGTTGCTTCCTGCGCACCGGCGCATGGGCAAAGAACAGATCCATCAACATGGATTTGCCGCGCCCCACCCCGCCGAAAACATAAAGCCCGCGTGGCACCGGCTGCGCCCCGCCAAGCCCGAACAACCCCCGCCGCCTGCCCGGCTGATATCCGATGAGCGCATCATGCAGCATCTGCAACTGATCAGCGGCAGCTTCCTGCGCCGGATCATGCTCAATGGCACCCGACTTCACGAGCGCCAGATAGGCATCAATTGTGGTTGAAGGCTTGGACATAAGAGCCGATTAGCGGCTTTCGTCCAAAGCGGCAAGTGACAGTTAGTGACTACGTAGTGAGCGCGGACGAACTATGAAGGCCAGGACCAGTTGCCCTTGCGCTTCTGCGTCCATGCCTTGACCGCTTCCTTGTAGTCGGGTTCGGCCACCATCTCGCTCAGCAGTTTGTCGGCTTCAGCTACCGACGCACCGACGTCGCGGTGCTGGTCGGTATAGATCTGCCGCTTGGTTGCGGCGAGCGAATGCGGTGCAATGTTGTCCACCAGCGTGCGCGCATAGGCTATGACTTCGGCCATCAGGTCCGCGGGCTCAACCAGCCGGTTGATGAGACCCATGGCATAGGCTTCGTCAGTGAGGAATACGCGGCTCGACAACAACAGGTCGTTCGCCCTACCAAGCCCGATCAAACGCGGCAGCAACCATGAAAGACCGTATTCGGCGGGCATGTTGAACCGCCCATGCGCTGTCGTGAGTTTTGCGCCGGGCACCGCGAAACGAATATCCGCGAAGCAGGCCAGCACCAGCCCGACACCTGCCGCCGGGCCGTTCAGCGCGGCAATCACCGGTTTTGTCAGCCCGAAGTGATAGGCAAAGTTCTGGTCAAACTCAGGTCGCACGCCAAAGCCCGGCTTGGGAATATCAGCTGTCGTGCCAGAGTCGTAGCCGCCCTTTGCTGCGTGTCCCTCAAGCGCCTGCATATCGGCACCTGCACAAAAGGCGCGCCCTTCGCCGGTGACGATGATGACGGATACGCTGCGGTCAGCTTCCGCGCGCTCGAGCGAATACCGGTATTCCGTATGCATCCGCCCGGTCCACGCATTCATGCGCTCCGGCCGGTGCAGGGTGATGGTGGCGATGCCGTCGGCAACCTCGTAGCGCGTGGACTTGAGCTCCATCAGGCAAGCCTTATTTCATGGTCGGGATGACGAAGCTCGCGCCTTCATTGCCGCGTGACCAGCGTGCCGTCACCGTCTTGACCTTGGTCCAGAATTTGACGCCTTCGGTACCGTGCTGGTTGGTGTCGCCAAACGCTGAGCGTTTCCAGCCGCCAAACGTGTGATAGGCCAGCGGCACCGGGATCGGCACATTGATGCCGACCATGCCGACATTCACATGGCTCGCAAAATTCCGTGCTGCATTGCCGTCCTCAGTGAAAATCGCAACGCCGTTGCCATATTGATGGTTCGAAGGCAGCGCGATTGCCTCTTCCGGCGTCTTGGCGCGGGCAATCTGCAGAACGGGTCCGAAAATCTCTTCCTGATACGACGTCATTTCCGGCGTCACCTTGTCGAACAGGGAACCACCCATGAAGAAGCCGTTCTCATAGCCCTGCAATGAGAAGTCGCGGCCATCCACAAGCAGCTCCGCGCCTTCCTTCACGCCCATGTCGATATAGCCTGCGATCTTGGCGCGATGTTCGGCGGTTACCACCGGGCCATAATCCGCATCCGGATCAGTTGACAAACCGACCTTGAGAGCTTCAACGCGCGGCACCAGCTTGTCGATAAGCTTCTTGGCGGTGTCGTCACCAACGGGCACCGCAACCGAGATCGCCATGCAACGCTCGCCCGCCGAGCCATAGCCCGCGCCGATCAGATCGTTGACCACATTGTCCATGTTGGCGTCCGGCAGGATGATCGCGTGGTTCTTTGCCCCGCCCATCGCCTGCACACGCTTGCCGTGGGCAGCACCCGTTGCATAGATATATTCAGCCGTCGCCGATGCACCGACAAAGCTTATGGCTTCAACACGCGGATCGGTCAGCAGCGTATCCACGGCTTCCTTGCCGCCATTGAGAATGTTCAGCACGCCTGCAGGCGCGCCTGCCTCCATCATCAATTCACCCAGCCGCAGCGGCAGTGACGGATCTTTTTCGGACGGCTTGCAGACGAACGTGTTGCCGCAGGCAATCGACACGCCGAACATCCACATCGGGATCATCGCCGGGAAGTTGAACGGCGTAATGCCCGCGCACACACCTAGCGGCTGGCGCATGGAATACATGTCGATGCCGGGGCCGGCCCCTTCGGTAAACTCACCCTTTTGCAGATGCGGAATACCGCAGGCGAACTCGATCACTTCAATGCCGCGCTGCACGTCACCCTTTGAGTCGGCAATCACCTTGCCATGCTCGGCGGAGAGCATCTGCGCCAGCTCATCCATATTGTCTTCGACCAGCCGCTTGAACTCGAACATCACCCGCGCCCGGCGCTGGGGATTGACCTGCGACCATGCAGGGAACGCAGCCTCGGCGGCAGCAATGGCAGCGCGGGTTTCATCCGCCGTCGCCAGCGGCGTCAGCGCCTGAACGTCGCCCGTATTCGGGTTGAAGACGTCATAGAAATTGCCGCTGGTGCCCGCGACCTTGCTGCCGTTGATGAAGTGATGAAGTTCTTTGGCCATATGTCTCGCGTGTGCCCTGCCATTGCGGCAGACCCGCCTCCCTGATGCTGAACCTTTAGGAATGACTTAGCGCCTCGGGCTGCAACTGGGCAAGGGCGCAGGCCGGTTTGCCGCTCTCACTCCGCACCCGGTTAGGCCTGGAAAAACGGCTAAACTGGTGGCTGCCCTGCGTCATTTTCAGATGCCACCTCGTCCGCAAACCAGCGGTCGCGCAAACGCAAAGCTACATGGACCAACGCAATCAGCACCGGCACCTCCACCAGCGGGCCAATGACGGTTGCAAAAGCCACCGCCGAATTGAGGCCGAAAGCCGCAATCGCCACCGCGATGGCCAGCTCGAAATTGTTACTGGCAGCGGTGAAGGCCAGCGAGGTGGTGCGGGGATAATCCGCCCCCAACAGCCGGCCCATGACGAAGCTCACCATGAACATCACCAGGAAATAGATCGCCAGGGGCACCGCAATGCGCACAGCATCGAACGGCAGCGCCAGCACTGCCTCGCCCTTGAGCGCAAACATCACCAGGATGGTGAACAGCAGCGCAATCAGCGTGACGGGGGCAATGCGGGGCAGGAACTTGTCCTGGTACCATTGGTCCCCCATGCGCCGCCGCAAAAAGAAGCGCGTGAGGAACCCGGCGGCAAACGGCACGCCCAGATAGAGCAGCACGGCGCTGGCAATGACATCAAAGCCGACATTGATGACCGCGCCCTCAAGGCCCAGCAGCTGCGGCAGATAGGCGAGGAAGAACCACGCATAGACGCTGAAAAACAACAGCTGGAACACGCTGTTGAAGGCCACCAGCCCCGCCACATATTCGTTGGAGCCGCGCGCAAGCTGATTCCACACGATCACCATGGCAATGCATCGGGCAAGGCCGATGAGAATGACGCCGGTCATGTAGGCCGGTTCATCATGCAGGAAGATGACTGCCAGTGTGAACATCAACACCGGGCCGATTACCCAGTTCTGGATCAGCGAGAGCATCAACACCCGCTTGTCCGCAAATACCGCAGGCAGCGCCTCGTAGCGCACCCGCGCCAGCGGCGGATACATCATCAAGATGAGCCCTGCGGCGATAAGCAGATTGGTTTCACCCACCGACACGGCCCCCACGAGGGCAGGCACTCCGGCAAAGAAAGTGCCCGCCGCCGTCCCCACTGCCATGGCGACAAATATCCACAAGGTCAGGTAGCGGTCGAGAAAGCCAAGACGGCCAGCCGGCCGGGAATGCTGTGCTGCGGACATGAGGTTCCGTTTCAGTGGGGGAGTCAGCCTGTTTCCGACATGTTCTTGCCGATGTCGTCCAGCCGTTTTTGCAAAGTCAGCCTGTCGAGCGAAGTCAGCGGCAGACTGGTGAATATCTGCAGCCGCCGCTCAATCTGCCCATACACTTCAGCAAATTTCTGGGCGATGATTGCATCATTGCCTGTTGCAGCCGCGGGATCTTCAAAGCCCCAATGGGCGGTCATCGGCTGGCTGGGCCACACCGGGCACATCTCCCCCGCAGCAGCATCGCAAAGGGTAAAGACGAAATCCAGCGAGGGGGCGTCATCGGCCGAAAACTCGTCCCAGTTTTTTGAGCGCAACCCCGCCGTCGGATAGTTGAGCTTGCACAGCAACTCCAGCGCGTAGGGATTGACTGCGCCTTTGGGGTGGCTTCCGGCGCTATACGCCGCAAACCGTCCCTTGCCGACACGGTTCAAGATGCTTTCGGCCATTACGCTGCGCGCGGAATTGCCGGTGCACAAAAACAGGACGTTGTAGGTATCAGACATCACACTTCCTCAGCAAAAACGCTGTTCTTCAGCAACAAGCACCGCCACTGCGCGTTGTGGCCGGCACAGCCGCCTGCGCGGAAACCGGGCCATCGCCAAAGGTGTCGGTGATTTCCGTGGTGCGGAATGCCTCCCAGGCCATGCCTGCGGGATCCGTCACCCAGCTCTTTTCAGATTTCGCATAGCAGCACGCGGTCTTACCCTCTTCGCGCACGTCATCGGAGGCAGCTTCGAAGCGTTCATAGAGGTCGTGCAGCCCGGCATCATCATCAGTCTGAATGCCCAGATGCGCGACACCGGAGGCCGCAGCCCCTTCATTGGCGACGAAGTTCACGCGCGGGTCGTCCAGCATCCATTTGGCATAGCCTGGACGTTCGACCGTCGGCGCCGCACCAAACATGGCTGCGTAAAATGTCTTGGCAACTTCGATGTCAGGAACGGTGACGGATACATGCAAGCGGTTCATCATCTCTCTCCTTAATGTGGGTTCGCCTCAGGCGTTTTCAGTTTTGCGGGCCGGTGTCGTGACGCAGACGCCGCAGCGCCCCTCGCAACAATCCTCGAGCAGGAAGCCCGCAATTGCGGCCACCTTCTCAAACTGGGCGCGGTAGATGATCGACCGCCCCTCCTTGCGGCTGACCAGCAGACCGGCGCGCGCAAGTTCCTTGAGGTGAAACGACAGCGTCGCAGGCGCAATGCCCATGCGCGACGCAATTTCGCCCGCAGGCATCCCGCCTTTTGCCGGGTCGGGGTCATGTGCCTTGACCAGCAGCCGGAACACGTCGAGACGGGTTTCCTGCGCAAGGGCGGCGAAGGCTTCAACTGCATCAATCGTTTTCATATTTCGAATATGGTCAAACTATTGAAACGAGTCAAGCCACCCTCCCTCATTTACCAAGTGACTCTATCTGCTGGAAAATTTGCCCCCGGCACCGCAAGGTTAAATGCTGTTAAGCGTATTGCGCCCGGGCAAGGGGCGCCGCCGGGGGGGCGTCAGCAATGAGTTCGAGTTCAAGGCGCCGGGATGGTCGCGCACTATGCGCCGCCATGACGGCCGCAGCCTTCGTATTTTCCACGCCGTCGCATGCCGTCAATCTGCGCGACGATGTGGCCGCAGGGGCCGGTGGCATCGCGAACTACTACGACACGGGCAACCTGTTCCCCGCCGTCGGCAATCTTGTGAATGCCGGTGGCAATTACTGCACTGGCACCCTCATCAACGCCCGCACCGTCATGACGGCGGCCCATTGCTTCTATGAGGATGACGGCTCGTTCTCACCGGGCCTTTCAACGTCGGGCGTCAACTTCAATCCCGTCGGTCCCGCCTCCGGCAACCAGTCTGACTATGCCAGCATCACGCTTCATCCGGACTATACGCAGACCAATGACGGGCTGGCCGACATGCAGGATGTAGCCCTTATCGCCCTCGACACAGCATTGATCACCACCCCGACGGCACAGCTGCTCGACACCCTGCCTGAGGTCGGAGACACCATCTATATTGTCGGCTATGGCAGCTCGGGCACCGGCTCCAATGCCAGCGCCGCCAACGATGACAAGCGCCGCATCGGCACCAATATTCTCGATCAGATCGGCCCGCTGGACATCACCATCGCCGGCCACCGGTTTTATTCCGACGGCGACAACGCCCTGATTGCCGATTTTGACGACCCGCTGGACCCCGCGAAAAACCAGATGGGCAGCACTGATGCAACGGACCTGGAAGCATCCTCCGGTGGCGGTGATTCCGGCGGCGCGTTATGGGTCAAGATCGGCGGCGAGTACTACGTTGTCGGCCTCAATAATTCGAGCGGCAACGTGCTCACCGGCAATGGTGACGGGCTTTACGGGGAAACCATCGTCTATGCACCACTGGCGCCGCTGAACACATGGATCGCAGACAATTCGCCGCTGCGTGAAGTTGCGGCAGCCGCGGGCGACGCCGCATGGGAAGACGCGGGCCACTGGTCGGAAGGCCAGGTGCCGGACAATTTCACGCCTGGCTTCTCGCTGACCACACCGTCGCGCTTTTATAATGTCACCCTGTCCCAGGCCGGCACCACCACCCTCAGCACCGATCGCAGCATCGATGCCCTGCAACTGGCCGGTGGGTCGGCAGCTCTGACGATTGCACCCGGCGCCACGCTGGAAGCCGAACTGCCTTCCGGTGTCTCCGCAGGCCACCTGCGCGTTGACGGCAACCTCACCACCTACGCGCTGAACCTTGCAGGCGGTGTCCTGAGCGGGACCGGCACCGTGCGCACGCTTGCCGCCATCAATACGGGCGGCCGCATCGAGCCCGGAAATTCCATCGGCACCCTGACGATCGACAGCCTCTACAACCAGCGCGCGGACGCCACGCTCGCCATCGAGATTGACCGGACAAGCGCCGACAAGCTGGTCGTCACAGGTGCCGCCGACCTTGACGGTACCTTAGCCGTCAGCCTGCTCCCGGGCGGCACCGTGCCGCTGGAAAACACCACCTACACCATCCTCACAGCCGCAGGCGGCGTCACCGGCACATTCGCCACCATCGAGGACGCCTTGCCCGGCGCGCTCAAGGTTGAAAAAATCGAGATCAACGCCAACGACGTGAAGCTGACGGTGACGGCGCAGGATTTTGCAACACTTGCCCTCACAGGCAGCCAGCGCAGCATCGGCGGCGCGCTCGACAGCTTGCGCGGCACTGGCGATGCGCAGGTGGATGCTGTTCTTTCCTACCTGGCGATACTGACACCTGAGGCGCGCGGCGCGTTGTTCAACCAGCTGACGCCTGTGCAGACCAATTCACAAACTGCCAGCGGCTTTGCCTATGCAACGGCCCTCTCAAGCCAGTTGGGCGCCCGCCTTGCCGCCATTCGCAGTGGCGCGCAGGGCGTGGACGTTGCCCAGCTGCGGTTTGCCGGAACCCAGCTTGCCGGCATCGGCAATGACCCCGATGTCATCGTCACCGCCGTCAACCGCGCTAACGCGTTGAAGGACGAGATGCAGGCCGACGGCTTTCCCCTCCAGCCGTCTTTCGCCCTGCCGGACAATCTGGGTGTGTTCCTGTCCGGCGATTTAAGCTTCGGCGACACAACCCTGCCGGGCGGCACCGAAGACTTCACCACCGGCGGCCTGACCGCAGGCGTCGATTACCGCTTTACGCCCCATCTTGTGCTCGGCCTTGCTGGCACCTACAGCGCCACAACCGCCGACATCTCCTTCGGCGGCGCATCGGAAAGCCGGGCGCTTGGCCTCACCGCCTATGGCGCTTATCAGACAGGTGGCTGGTTTGCGGATGCCTATGCGGGCGCTGCCCTAACCTCGCATGATTCCTCACGCATCATCTTTGCTGGCAGCACACGGCTGGAAGCGCAAGGCAACACCGACGGCACGACACTGACCGCTGGCACCCGCCTTGGCTATCTGGCGACGATGGGCGACTGGCAGTTCGGCCCGCTGGCATCCCTCGACTACGCAAAATCGAAAAGCGACGCCTACCAGGAAAAAGGCGCGGGCGGCCTGTCACTCAACATCGCAGAGACCGACGCCTCCTCACTCACCTCAATGCTCGGCGCACAGGCAGCACTATCCATGACGCTGGGCGCCGCCGACATTGCGCCTTATGCAAGCGCAGGCTGGGTGCATGAGTTCCACGACGACGCCCCGGTCTCCATCGCAGCATTCGCAGGCTCGCCCGCAACAAGCTTCCAGACCACCGGCCTTACAAAGGATTCCGACTGGGCCCGCGGCGGCCTTGGCATCAGCGCCCGCCTCGGCGACGACATGCTGCTGAACCTCGGCGTGAACAAGGATTTCGCCCGCAACGACACCAACCGCACGCAGGTCTCCGCATCGCTTCGCCTTGCCTTTTAGCCAAGGAAGGCCATCTATTCAGGCTGGAGAATTTCGATCCGGTTGCCGAATGGGTCCGCCACAAAGAAGCGGGTGAAGCCTTCAAGGTCGTTGTCATCTTTGACCTCGACACCCCCGGCAATCATCCTGTCGCGCAGGTCCGCAAGGTCACTGACCTGAAATGCCGGATGTGCTTTCTTGGCGGCGCGAAAGTCAGCCTCGACCCCCAGATGCACACGCACCTCGCCTTGCTCGAACCAACAACCGCCACGCTTGGCGAGTTCGGCGGGCTTGGGCACTTCGGGGATACCCAGAAGCTCAGCGTAAAACCGCCGCGCGGTATCTTCCTCACCCGCAGGCATCGCCAGCTGAACATGATGCAAAGTTGTGATGGTCATGCCGTGCCCCTCTTGCCAATAACCGCCATCCTCCGACTTGATCGGGGGATCCATGATGAGCCGCCGGATAGATTGTCCGGTCAAGCCGGACAATGGCGTGTATGCGCATGCGGACTATTGCCTTGGCACCAGCACCAGACAGCTAGACCGTGCGTTCGACCATCAGCTTTTTGATCTCGGCAATCGCCTTGGCCGGCGACAACCCCTTGGGGCATGCCTTGGCGCAGTTCATGATGGTGTGGCAGCGATACAGCCGGAATGGATCTTCCAGATTGTCGAGCCGCTCGCCGGTTGCTTCATCGCGGCTGTCCACCAGCCAGCGATAAGCCTGCAGCAAGGCTGCCGGGCCGAGATAGCGGTCCTGGTTCCACCAGTAGCTGGGGCACGAGGTTGAGCAGCACGCACACAGGATGCATTCGTAAAGACCATCGAGCTTGGCGCGGTCTTCGCGGCTTTGCTGCCATTCTTTTTCCGGCGCCGGCGTATCGGTCTTGAGGTAAGGCTCGATCGACGCATGTTGCGCGTAGAAGTTTGTAAGATCCGGCACCAGATCCTTCACCACCTGCATATTCGGCAGCGGATAGATCGCAACATTGCCCGACACATCGTCGATGGCCTTGGTGCAGGCCAGCGTGTTGGTCCCGTCGATATTCATCGCGCAGGAGCCGCAGATGCCCTCGCGGCACGACCGGCGGAACGTCAGCGTCGGATCAATCTCGTTTTTGATCTTGATCAGCGCATCCAGCACCATCGGTCCGCATTCGGACATATCAACTTTGTAGGTATCCACCCGGGGATTCTCGTCGTCATCCGGCGACCAGCGATAGACCTTGAAGGTCTTGACCTTCTTGGCACCCTTGGCGGCATCATAGGTTTTACCCTTGCCGTTGACCTTCGAATTGCGCGGTAGCGTCAGTTCGACCATTTTTCCAAGCCCTCTTTACGCTTAATAGACCCGCGCCTTGGGCGCGATGTAATCAATGTCGTTGCTCATGGTGAAGGAATGCACCGGACGGTAGTCGATGGAGACGTTGCCCTTCTCATCGGCCCAGGCCAGCGTATGCTTCATCCATTCGTCGTCATTGCGATCCGGGAAATCTTCGCGGGCGTGACCGCCACGGCTCTCTTCACGGTTGGCGGCGGAATTCATCGTCACCGCAGCCTGCGAAATGAGGTTGTCGAATTCCAGCGTCTCGATCAGGTCCGAATTCCAGATCAGTGACCGGTCGGTGACCTTGATGTCCGGCAGACCCGAATAGACATCCGCCATCAGCTTGACGCCTTCGTCGAGCACTTCGCCGGTACGGAACACCGCGCAGTTGGACTGCATGGTCTTCTGCATCTTGAGGCGCAGCTCGGCGGTTGGCGTTGAACCGTTCGCATAGCGGAAATGGTCAAGGCGGGCGAGCGAGGCTTCACCTGCGTCTGGTGCCAGTTCGGCCTGGCTTTCGCCCGGCGTCAGGATTTCAGCACAGCGCAGACCTGACGCGCGACCGAACACCACAAGGTCGATCAGCGAGTTGGAGCCAAGCCGGTTTGCACCATGCACAGACACACACGCCGCTTCGCCGATGGCCATCAGGCCCGGCACAACTGCATCGGGATCGCCGTCCTTCGGCACCACGACTTCGCCGTGATAATTGGTCGGGATGCCGCCCATATTGTAGTGCACCGTCGGCAGCACCGGGATCGGCTCCTTGGTGACGTCCACACCGGCAAAGATGCGGGCGCTCTCGGAAATACCCGGCAGGCGCTCGGCGAGGATCTTCGGATCGAGATGATCAAGATGCAGGAAGATGTGGTCACCTTCCTTGCCAACGCCGCGGCCTTCACGGATTTCCATGGTCATCGAGCGCGACACCACATCGCGCGATGCAAGGTCCTTGGCGGAAGGCGCATAGCGCTCCATGAAGCGCTCACCTTCGGAATTGGTGAGATAGCCGCCTTCACCGCGCGAGCCTTCGGTGATCAGGCAACCCGCACCGTAGATACCCGTCGGATGGAACTGCACAAATTCCATGTCCTGCAACGGCAGGCCGGCGCGCAGCACCATGGCATTGCCGTCACCCGTGCAGGTATGCGCCGAGGTGCAGGAGAAATAGGTGCGGCCATACCCGCCGGTTGCCAGGATCACCATATTGGCGCGGAAGCGGTGAATGCTGCCGTCATCCATGTTCAGCACCATCACGCCACGGCAGCGGCCGTCTTCCATGATGAGGTCGAGCACGAAATATTCGATGAAGAACTCGGCGTTGTGGCGCACAGCCTGCCCATACAGCGTATGCAAAATGGCGTGGCCGGTACGGTCGGCAGCAGCACAGGTGCGCTGCGCGGTGCCTTCACCGTAATTGGTGGTCATGCCGCCGAACGGCCGCTGATAGATCTTGCCTTCTTCGGTGCGCGAGAACGGCACGCCGAAATGCTCCAGCTCATAAACCGCCTTGGGCGCATTGCGGCACAGATATTCAATCGCGTCCTGGTCGCCCAGCCAGTCTGACCCCTTGACGGTGTCATACATGTGCCAGCGCCAGTCATCGTCGCCCATATTGCCCAGCGACGCTGAAATGCCACCCTGCGCTGCAACCGTGTGGGAGCGCGTGGGAAACACTTTTGAGATGCAGGCCGTGCGCAACCCGGCTTCCGCGCAGCCAAGCGTGGCGCGCAGACCGGCACCACCGGCACCCACAACCACAACGTCGAACGTGTGATCGGTAATTTCGTATGCGGGCTTGGTCGCCTGCCCGTTTGATGACCCGTTGGTGCTCATACGTCTGTTTTTCCCTTACGCGCCGAGTGCGAGTTTCAGAACCGAGAAACCGGCCACGGCTGCGATCAAAATCGCAAAGAATGTGCTGCTGAGAAGCGCCAGAACTTTCAGGCCTTCGGAATGCACGTAGTCTTCAATCACCACCTGCATGCCCAACCGCATGTGATAGGTGCCTGTAAAAATCAGCAGCAAAAAGCCGATCGCCACCAGCGGATTGCCGATGAAGGCCTTGAAGCTGTCATGGTCGGCGCCAAGCTGCGAAATGATCGCGGCAATCAGCACCAGTCCCAGCGGCACCAGCGCAATGGCTGTCACCCGCTGTGCGATGAAATGGCCGGTGCCGTCTTTGGCGGAGCCCAGCCCGCGCACCTTGGCGCGTGGTGTACGAAGATCAGCGCTCATCTACATGGCCCCCATTGCGGTACATGCGAAATACCAGATCGCCAGCGTCAGCGTGACCGACACGACAAGCGAGCCCCACGCCATCACATCGACAAGCCGCAGATTGAAGCCATAGCCTGCATCCCAGAGGAAATGCTTCAGCCCGCCCAGCATGTGATGGATCAGCGCCCATGTGTAACCGAACAGCACGATCCGCCCGACAAGGCTGTCCGCCGCGCCCATGAAGGTCGCGTAAGCATCCGGGCCAATCGCTGCGGCTGCCAGCCACCAGGCCAGAATAAGCGTACCGAAAAACAGCGCCCCACCAGTAATCCGGTGAACAATCGACATCATCATCGACATCAGCGGTGTGTAAATCTGCAGATGCGGCGACCTGGGTCGCTCCCGCAGCCCCTGCTGCTCTTCGCCGGCGGCCACCTGTGCTTCAGCCATGTTGCGAATGCCTCTCAAAAACCTTGGAATCCTGAGGTAAACCCTCTTCTCTGCTTACTTATAGCGGCGGCACGCCGGAGGCAAACCCACCACGCATCAAAAAGCCACGCCCGACATCCGGGATTAATCCCAACGGCCTTGGAACCAACCCGTCCGGCACGCATTTACGTAGCGGAGGCCACGATCATCATTCCGACACGAAACCGCGACACCGTGCGCCTCTGCCGCGACATACATGGTCTGCATTTTGCGAAATTGACCGGCGCGGCACATCAAAAAGGAGTTCTACGAATGAAGACCCGGACATTCCGCCCGGTCGGCAACAAAGTTGCAGCCTGCCTGATGGCATCCGCCATTGGCAGCCTGGCGCTTGCCCAACCCCTGGCCGCGCAAACTCAGACCAACAACCTGATCATTGATTCAAACCTCACCACCCTCTCAATGCCGCATGTGCAGGCCTGCCAGCAGGGGTTTGAGCGTCTGTTCGGCGTCCCCGCCGGCATGGACCCGGACGAGGCCCTGATCGTGCGTGGTGCCCGCCAGACCTATATTGAGGACCACCGCGTCGGCGACGGTTTCGGCAGCACGCTGGAAATCGCCATGTCATTTGAACGCGCCCTGCCGCCCGGTCCCCCGGACGGTGCCGTCCTCACCGGCACGCTCACCTGCCATTATTCAGAAGCGGACGCCGGCGGCTTCCCGCTGACACCCCAAACGGTGCAGCTGGAAGAAGAAGGCAATACCCGCATGCTTGGCAGTGACGAGCTGAGCCTCTTCAACTAGGCGGCGCGCAAGACGCATCGCACAAACAGGCGCACACGAAACACACAATCACCGGATAGCGCAGCAATGAGGCAGCGCTATCCGGTGATGACTGCAAACGCCGCACTGCCATGCGCAGGTGGCGGATTAGCGTTGCTCCCTAACGCGGGATCGCCACCCACATATCAAGATCAAGAATAACGCCGTCATCAACATCAGGCTGCGGGAAATCGGCACACGGATGATCCTTGGTGGCAATCATCCGCAGGCGCAAGAGCCCCGCATCAGCACGCCCCGCAATCTCTGCCGTGTCCAGAACCTCACTCCACGCAAACACCGTGTCGCCTGCAAACAGCGGCGCCACATGCCGCCCGCCATTCAGCGCCACGACCTTCACAGCGTTCGCCAGACCGTTGAACGACAGCGCGCGCGCCAGACTGATGACATGCCCACCATAGATCAGCCGGTTGCCGAAGCGGCCTTTTGATTCGGTAAACTGGTTGAAGTGGACACGCGCCGTATTCTGATAAAGCCGCGTCGCCAGCTGGTGCTCGGCCTCTTCAACGGTCATCCCATCCATATGGTCGATCTTTTCACCGGTGGCATAGTCGCCCCAGCGATGCGGCGCGCCGCTCAGCGTAAGGTCAAAGCCGGAGAAATCCGGCACCATGCGCGAGAGAATGCTTTGCGCGCCCACATGATCCGCCAGATCAGGCGGCACATGGCCTGCAATCACCGAGGCTTCATCGCGCTTGCGCACCATCACCCAGCGCACATAGGACAAAACCTCCTGATGGTTCTGGTTGAGCCCGCGCGTGCGCACATAGACAACGCCGGTCTTGCCGTTGGAGTTCTCCTTGATGCCGATAACCTCGGAGACCGCCCGCAGCGTATCGCCCGCATAAACCGGTACGCCGAAGCGCCCCTCCGCATAACCCAGATTGGCCACCGCATTGAGAGAGATGTCCGGCACCGTCTTGCCGAACACCAGATGGAACACCAGCCAGTCATCCACCGGCGCCTGATGCAATCCGCATAGCCGCGCGAACTCGTCCGACGACTGCAGCGCAAAGCGTGACCCGTAAAGCGCCATATAAAGCGCAACATCCCCCGCCGTCACCGTGCGCGGTGTTGCATGCTCGATGATCTGCCCTGCGGCAAAATCTTCGAGAAAATTACCCTTGGAAGATTTCCCCATCACGCCTGCGCCTCCCGCGCGGCAATCGCATCGGACACCGCCACCAGCCTGCGTGCTTCATCCGCATGCAGCAGTTCCACCATCTTGCCGTCAACTGTGATGACGCCCTTGCCTTTGGCCTCCGGCGTATCAAACGCTGCAATGATTGCGCGCGCTTCCGCCACGGCTTCAGCGGCCGGCGCAAAAACCGCGTTACACGGCGCAATTTGCGAGGGGTGGATCAGCGTCTTGCCATCGAACCCGAAGTCACGCCCCTGCGCACACTCGGCGCGGAAACCGTCTTCGTCCTTGATGCCGTTAAACACCCCATCAATTGCCACCAGCCCCGCCTCACGCGCCGCAAACAACGAAAGCTGCAAGCCTGTTACCAGCGGCCCACGCCCCGGCACCCGCGCGGCTTTGAGTTCCTTCACCAGATCATTGGTCCCCATCACCATCACACACAGGCGCGGGTGATGCGCAATGTCGCGCGCAGTAAACATAGCCGCGGGCGTTTCCATCATCGCCCACAAGGGTTCATCCGCCAGCAGTTTGGCAGCGGCATCAAGATCACCGGGCGCATTCACCTTGGGGATCAAAACGCCAGCCGCACCGATGCCCTTCATGGCCGCAAGATCATCCGCCCCCCACGGCGTATCCAGCCCGTTGACCCGCACGATCACTTCGCGCGGCCCATAGCCACCCGCTTTCACGGCGTCCGCTACCTGCGTCCGCGCGAGTTCCTTGGCGTCAGGCGCGACGGCATCCTCAAGATCGAGGATCAGCGCGTCCGCATCCAGCGTGCGCGCCTTTTCCAGCGCACGGGCATTGGCGCCGGGCATATAGAGCACCGAGCGGCGTGGGCGGTTGGCATCAAATTGCGGTATCATGCGCTTGTGGTCTTTTTGGCCGTTGATCCTGAATGTTCCCGGCGCACTCTATGGGTGCGGGACCGTTCCGCCAACACATCGGGTGATTTCTGCGCATGAATATTCTGGCCATTTCCTCGCAGGTCGTCGCAGGCCATGTCGGCAACTCGGCCGCGCAGTTCGTGTTGCAGGTGCTGGGGCACGAGGTCTGGGCGCTGCCCACAGTGCTGCTCTCCCACCATCCAGGCCACGGCAAACCCGCCGGGCGCGCAACGTCACCCGACGAAATGCAATCCCTGCTCGACAGCCTTTGGGATGGCGGCTGGATGGACGACATAGACGCCGTAATGACCGGCTATTTCGCCAGCGCTGCTCAAGTGGAACAGGCCGCGACATGCATCGCCCGACTGAAAACCACAAAGCCGCATCTGCCGGTGCTCGTCGATCCGATCATCGGCGACGCCGACATCAGCGGAAAATCACCGCCTAATATCTATGTCGCGGCAGACGTCCCCAAAGCCATCCGCACACGGCTGATGCCTCTGGCAACGCTGACCACGCCGAACCTTTTTGAGTTGAGTTACCTAACCGACCATGACTGGCCGCTGCACGACCGCGCCATCATCGAGCATGCCGCACACAGCCTCGCGCCCGTTGAAACCCTCGTGACATCGGTACCGGGCAGCTCAGCGGGTACCATCGCCACGCTGGCCTTTGATGGCGACGACTTGATCGTGTCCCAGACGCCGCTGCGCATGTCGCCGCCCAATGGCGTCGGCGACGTTACTGCATCAACCTATTTCGGCAACCGCCTCAACAATGTTGCGCCCCGCCCTGCCATTGCGGCGGCAACGACAACCGTCAGCGGGCTGATCGACATGGCTGCACGGATGCTCAGCAATGAGTTGCCGCTCATCGAAGGCCGGCATCTGATCGTGGATGCATCAAAGGGGAACTAGGCGGCGCTTAGCCCTGCTCTAGCGGCACGAAGGACCCAATGTCCCCACCGCCACTTTCGGCAAGCTTCTTTGCGGTCGGTGCTTCGCGCGGCAACCGCCCCAAGGCGAGTTCCGGCGGCACCGTGTCGGGAATATCCGGGTTCGGCTCTGCCGGACTGAAATAGCCAAGCGCATAAGAGCCCATGGTGTAGCCGAGCATTTCCTGCAAAGCCGGATCAAGCGTCTTCGCCACATCAGGCGGGCAGGAGAGATACTGGTTTTCCTCCGTACGCAGCCAGCCGAGGCAATAGGTGAGGTTCATGCCGACACGCGGGGCGGACGACTTGTTCTCCCCACCGCCATGAATGACCGAGCCCGTATAGATGAGCACCGAGCCGCGCGGCATCACCGCCTGGCACACTTCTTCGGGTTTTGCTTCGCGCCCGGCGTCCCATGCCTGGCTGCCCGGCACCACCTGCGTCGCACCGTTCTCCTCGGTGAAATCCGTCAGGGCCCAGATCGTATTGAACTGCGGTTCAATGTCCGGCAGATAGCCGCCCCAGGCTAGTTTGTCGCGATGCAGCACCTGTTTTCCCTGCCCCGGCAGCAACCGGATAAGCTGCGTCAGATGCAACTGGATACGGTCGCAATAGGGCAACAGGAAGTGATTTGCAGCGTCCACAATAACCGGATGCATCACCGCGTCGCGGCAGGCGGGTGACCGCGCCACAAGCGCCCCGGTGCGCGTGGTGTTGTGGCCGGTGAACGCGTCATTGCCCTTGGCGGAGCGTTCCATCAGCGGCTGGGTTTCAGCATCGACCCGCGCAAACAAATCGTCATCCATAACGCCGGTGAGGATCAGCGCACCGTCGCGCGCAAGCACCTTTGCAATTTCGTCCTGTGAAGCAGTCGCGGGCAGGCTTGTGAGCTGTGGCATCGTTTCGGCTCCTTTTAGGGCGGCGATCTCTAGTGCGAGGAGGTGTGCGCCGCGATCAATGGGTCGAGAAGAGTCGTGAGAGTTTTTCGCATCCGCGTCTGGGGCCATGCATCGGCCTCCATCGCCACCCGCAACGCAACACCGTCGACGGCAGCGATAATCGCGTCGGCAAGAACGGCGACGTCGCGCAGCTCCTGCGCCTCAAGTTCCAATCGCAGCATTTCCGCAATCGTCTCATAGGCGACCTTGTGGCGGGCGCGGAACACAGGGTCCGTGACCCCGCGTCCCCAAAATTGCAGGAACACGCGCCATTCCCGCGACGTCTCTTCGTCATGCGGCAAATAACGCATTGCCTGCTCAATCAGATCCTCACCCTGAGTAGATCCGATCCGCACCAGCGTGCGCGCACACACCTCGTCAAATGCCGCCAGCAGCACTTCATCCTTGTTATGGAGATAGTGCACAACGGCCCCGGTGGTCAGCTTGGCCGCCTTCGCCACATCCACCAGCCGCACCGCATCAAGCCCATGGGTGTCGATGGCCATGATGGCGGCATCGGCAAGCTGGGTACGGCGCATATCATGGTCAACTCGTTTTGGCATAACCATGATTATATAAAAAGAGCCCGTTGGCACAAGCCCTAAGAACGTGAAAAGGGCCAATACGAAAGGGCCGATGCTGATTTTCCAGCACCGGCCCCAGATCGTCACACAGTCTCGATCAGCGTCTCAATCAGCGCAGATTTATGCGGATTTCTTGAGATATTTCGTGTTCAGCAACTCCGCGATCTGCACCGCATTGAGCGCCGCACCCTTGCGCAGATTGTCCGACACCACCCACAGCGCCAGACCATTATCCACGGTCGGATCAGTGCGGATACGGCTGACGAAAGTCGCAAAATCGCCGACGCACTCAATCGGCGTCACATAGCCGCCGTCCTCACGCTTATCGACCACCAGAATGCCCGGCGCCTCACGCAGGATGTTACGGGCTTCCTTGTCGGAGATCGGCTTGGCGAATTCGATATTCACCGCCTCGCCATGTCCCACAAACACCGGCACCCGCACGCATGTCGCTGTCAGCTTGATCTTTGGATCAAGGATTTTCTTGGTCTCGGCCGTCATCTTCCACTCTTCGGTGGTATAGCCGTCTTCCATGAAGTCACCGCCATGCGGGATCACGTTGAACGCAATCTGCTTGGGGTAGATTTCCTTGACGATCGGATCGTTCACGAAGATCGCCCGCGTCTGGTTGAACAGCTCATCCATCGCGTCCTTGCCGGTGCCCGACACGGATTGATAGGTGGAAACAACAACCCGCGTGATCGTCGCAAGGTCATGCAGCGGCTTCAGCGCCACCACAAGCTGCGCCGTTGAGCAGTTGGGATTGGCGATGATGCCCTTCTTGGTGTAGCCGGCAATTGCGTCGGCATTCACTTCCGGCACAACCAGCGGCACATCCGGGTCCATCCGCCACACGGATGAATTATCGATGACCACAGCGCCCGCCTTGGCGATCTTCGGCGACCACTCCTTGGAGACGGTGCCGCCCGCCGACATGATGGCGATGTCGGTGCCCTTGAAATCATACGTGTCCAGCGTCTGGCACTTCAGCGTCCGGTCCCCGTAGGAGACTTCGCGCCCCTGGCTGCGGCGCGAGGCGATGGCAACCACTTCGGTTGCCGGAAACTGCCGCTCTTCAAGAATGTTGAGCATCTCATGCCCGACATTCCCCGTGGCACCGATAACGGCGACTTTCAAACCCATGAAACTCTAGCTCCTTAAAATCTGCCTCTCCTGCACCGCTCAGCTCCCAAAAAGGCGAGCGGCCCCGCTTCGCGCCTGCCCATCCCTGCCACCGGCAAGAGAAAATGAGCGGCGCAAGAAGCAGGATCAGACGGTTGTCGCCGTCTTTTTGGTGGTCGGAGTGGTGGTTGTTTTAGACAGCAGATGGCTCAAACCGCCCGCACAAAAGCCTGCGCGTGCGCCGGAAAGCTCAATTTTCGCCAATTCGTAGGCCATGCCGTCCAATTCCTGTTTGCGGGCCTGTATATGTCACCACGCCCCGTTCGCGTCAACGCATCGCAGGTTAACCGGGTTACTTGCCCACGGCGTGGCGGTCGCGGGCAGCGCCAAATCCAAGCTGGCGGACGGTCCGTTCAAACTCCAAATCAAAGGCCGCCGCGATCTCCAGCTTGATCGCTTCCATTTCTTCTTCCGTGTAGGAATCGACGTCGGGTTTGAAAGCTATGGATGAATCCCCGCATGCCCCGTCCCACAGACTGTATCCATGATCCCAGGCAATCTGCTTGCCGGTCGCTACGTTGAACACATAGATGACCGTTTGTTGGTAGCTACAATGAGCAGTAACGACCCCCAGAGTTTCCCCGTGGAACACGCCATATCCGGGAACAAGAGCAGACCCATGGACGCGCCACATCGGCAAAATCAGCGCGACCGTATCAAACCCCTGCGCTTTCGCCGCGGCCAGCAAACCTGCCTTGTTCTTCTTGAACGAGAGGCGGTTTAGCTCTCCGATATCCACAATGCCCACATCGCTGAATTTGCGCGTCTTTTCCAGTGCCGCCGCCAGCGAAGCCTCAGCGATACCGGGCATGTCCCACTCAGGCACCATTCGCACCTGCCAGCCGTTAGCAGAGAAATTGAGACCGGCATGAGTGTGGTTCATTCGATCACTCAGCCCGGCCACAGCCCCGATGCGCGAGATGCCTGCCGCGTCCACAGCATCCACCGTCTTGTCGAGCGTTTCACAGCCTGCCAGCACTAGGGCGCATACGCCTGCGATCAAAACCTTCAAACCACTCATGCCCGTCAAACTCCTGAACACAACTCCATTGCCCCGCAGACCAGCATATTCCCGATGGCCGGACCAGCCGCAATATGCCGCCCGCAGACACATCCTGCAGAGATGCGGCAACCATGATACGCTACCCGCAGGCGGGGGTGGATAAGGTCATGTTTGGAGTGGACCATATGACACCGATGAACAAATCCGCGGCAGCACTTGCAGCCGCATTGATGCTGGCAGTTTCCCTTTCGGGCTGTGCCGGCGACCGGGAGGCGGAAATCTCCGCCCAGAATGCCGCCGACCATCAAAGCTGCCTTGACCTCGGTTTCGAGGAAGGCACCGAGGCCTATGGCAATTGCCGCCTCAAGCTGCGCGAAATCCGTGCCGCCGAACGCACCCATGAGTCTGGGGGCAATTTCGGTGTTGGCATCGGTATCGGCATAGGGCTTTGAGCCATGATCAGACCACTGACAGCCGCCGCCCCACTCCTGGCGCTCACCCTCTTGCTCAGCGCCTGCGCCTCACCTGAGCAACGCGCCGCCGCCGCCAAGGCCCAGCTTGAGGCGGACAGTGCTGAATGCCAGAGCCTCGGCTTCAAACCGGACACTGAAGCCTTCAGCAACTGCCTCTTGAAGCTGCGCGAAATCCGTGCGGAAGAAGCAACCGCCCAGGCCCAGCGTCGCGCCAATGACCGCTACATGTTCGGCCCCCACTGGCCCTGGTACAACCGGCGCGATCCCTATTGGCGCTACTAATCCGCGGGAACTAGGCCCCCATCGCCTCAACAACCGCAGCGCCCATGTCCTGCGTCGACACCTTCGTCATGCCGTCCTGCATGATGTCGCCGGTCCGAAGGCCCTTGTCGAGCACGGTGGTAATCGCACCCTCAAGCCGGTCCGCGACGTCGCCCATATTGAACGAATAGCGCAGGCACATGGCAAGGCTCGACAGCATGGCGATCGGGTTCGCAATCCCCTGCCCTGCAATGTCGGGCGCTGAACCATGCACCGGCTCATACAGCGACTTGCGTTTGCCATTCGCATCCGCCGCGCCAAGCGATGCCGATGGCAGCATCCCCAGCGAGCCGGTCAGCATGGCGGCCACATCAGACAGCATGTCGCCGAACAGATTGTCGGTGACGATCACGTCAAACTGCTTTGGCGCGCGCACAAGCTGCATGCCGCCCGCATCCGCCAGCATGTGGGTGAGTTCCACATCCGCGTAATCGCGCTTGTGAACCTCGCTCACCACGTCGTTCCAAAGCACGCCTGACTTCATCACATTGCGCTTGTCCATCGAGCAGACGCGGTTGCCGCGCGTGCGCGCAATATCAAACGCTGCCGCTGCAATGCGCTCGATCTCGTAGGTGTCATAAACCTGCGTATCAATGCCGCGCTTCTGCCCGTTCGGCAGATCAATGATTTCCTTCGGCTCACCGAAATAAACACCACCCGTCAGCTCACGGACGATCAGGATATCGAGCCCTTCGACAAGCTCCTTCTTCAGCGACGACGCTTCCGCCAGCGCTGCAAAGCAGATCGCCGGGCGCAGATTGGCAAACAGCTCCATGTCCTTGCGCAGCCGCAGCAGCCCTGCTTCCGGCCGCACATCATACGGCACGTCGTCCCATTTGGGGCCACCGACCGCGCCAAACAGCACCGCATCCGCCGCCATTGCCCGCGCCATATGAGCATCAGAAATCGACTGCCCGTGATCGTCATAGGCCGACCCGCCCACAAGACCCTCTTCGACCTCAAACGAGGTCAGGCCCTGGCTGTTCAGCCACTCAATGGCGCGGCGCACTTCGCCCATCACTTCAGGGCCAATGCCGTCGCCGGGCAGGAGCAGGATTTTCTGGGTCGCCATGGGATGTTGTCTCCGAAATTGAAAGCCGTGTTCTGTTGGCCGGGTTCCTAGCAGGCCGGCGGCCATGAGGCCAGAGGCTCGTCTCTTCACCCCACCCCAACCCCTCCCCCTCAAGGGGAGGGGCTTTGATCCGCCTCATTTCTCCCTCCCCCTTGTGGGGAGGGCCGGGGTGGGGTGAAACCAAAATGCGCGCAGCACCGCGTCCTCACGCGGCCCCCGCGTAAGCTAAATGAAATGGGAAGGCGGGAGCGCTGCCGTCAGCAGCAAGTCCGTCCTGTCTGAAAACAAGCGTGTCAGCCGCCTCTCGGCAGCGCTCCCGCACGGAATATGCTTCGGTGCCAGCCGCCCCACCGGCGCGGGTTGGGTGTTACCCTCATCGCCCGATGCAGCCTTTCTGACCGGTCTAGCCCTCGTTTGGGACGCGAGAGCCGCCGGGGTGCCTCTGGACAGAGGTCACCAGCCGGACTGTCACCGCCGTTTCACCAGCGCCCGTTATTCGCTGGCCCGCACGCGCCCGGTCCCGCCCTTGTCCCTGTCAGGCAGCCCGAACGCCGCTCCACGGCATCCGCCCTCCCATCCAGCACCCGGACGGACCGGACTGCCCATGACGGGAGGCATGCGAACAGTATGAGGCAGGTCCCGACACCGGGGATAAGTCAGGGTGAAATTTATTTCGCCCGCAACCCCGGGCTTGACCCGGGGCCCACTCGCAACTGCCAAACCCCGCAGCCCAAGCGAGTAGACTCCGGGTCAAGCCCGGAGACACGGCGCAAACAAGAACTATCCCCTCGCCCCCCGGGGAGAGGGAGGGGCCCGCGACCACAAGGTCGTGGGAAGGTGAGGGGCTGCAGCGCCCTAAAGCGAGCCCTTCTCGATCTCCAGCGCATCGGCAATCCGCGTCAATGCCGCCTCCTCACGATCAGAAATCGAATGGTCGGCGACCACCGCAACGCGGGCCACATGCATCACCGCCTGCTTCTCAGCCTCATCGTCTTTGATCGAATGAACTGAAATAAGCACGTCCAGCGCCGTTGCGTCATAGTCGGCCCTGAATTCATCCATCAATGCGAGCATGGCGACCCTCAGCGCATCCTTGTCGAAGTGCTTGAACGCATCATCTGCGGCCAGTTCACTCATCAGCCGCCCTTCCTCGATGGGCGCGAAATCCCCATCGGCAAAGGCAACCATCAAATAGGCGCCACACAGGGCGCGCGCGGTGATTTCAGGATCGGTTTCAGAAAACATGGCAACACCCCCAAACTACAAAATGAGCTGCACACATTTAGGTGCAATATTTGTCAGCAAGCCGTGTGTCTTATGTCCGACCTTGCCGCCCCGCGCGCGAATGTCCGATGCGCACCTCAGTTCAACGGCATGCCGATATCGGCGCACTTCGCCCGAATCATGTCCGCATCGGGCTGACCATCAAAACCGCCAAACCGCTTGGCATCCCCGCAGGCGCGCCCGATCTCCTGCAAGCTCTCTTCCGTACGTCCAAGCGCGTCGAGCAATCCGGCATGCACAAACCGGATTTGAAAAGCATCCGGATTGAGCTTGAGCCCTGCATCAACATGAACTTCGGCTTCCAAATTGCGATTCTGCTGCATCAAAAAGAGCCCATAGTTCACGTGGACCGGGTCGGTAATTATATGGCTGTTGATCGCGCGCTGAAACAGGCCTTCAGCTTCGTCAGGTTGCCCGCCACGCACCAGCACGACAACCGCCATACCCGCATAACTTCCGCCATGGGTGGGATCGAGCAGGTAAGCCTGATTGAAGCGTTTTATTGAAGTGGGCAGGTCGCCCTTCTCAAAATACTTCCAACCCAGTTCGATGGATGCACGCGCGGCCGCTTTCCGAGATCCATCAAAGTGGTCCAGGGCGCCCTTAACAAACTGCGCATCGGCGGCCAACTGAGTATCCGTCTTGGGTGTGTCATAGCCATACATGGGTCGCTCGTTCAGTGGCCGCTCAGCCCACGCAGCCGGCACCGCGGTAACGCCAAAAAATGCCGCAAAAAGAACTAATGCCACCTGGCGCCCACGCCCGAACAACACACTCTGCAAACGCATCATTGCGATTAACCTGCCCACTGCCTGCACGATACTGCCCCTCTAAGATGTGATGTAGCCGACCGCTAGCTGAACACGCCTCACGGCGTATGGCCAGTGTCGACGGGCCGCCCAAGAGGCGGAGGAAAAACACAAAAAGGGCGGCCCGGTTTCTTGCGGGCCGCCCTGTGAACTCAATACGCCCGAACGTCGTTTGACCCAGCTGCGCGCTGCCTTGTCCTTGGCTTCAAGCGTGTCAACCCATTGGCCTTCATGCCGGTCAATCGATCTCATATACACCCGACCGGAAAACCGGTACTTTCAGCGACATAAGTGCCAGACACCAAAACAGGAGAAATTTGTGACTGCCATTGTGTTCCAGCCTGCTGGCGGATCAACAGACTGAGTCAGCACCTCAAAGTGCTCGCCCGGTCAGCACGACGTGCTGACTGCCCTGTCGCCAGCTTTTTCAGAACCCCGCCTGCGGACACATCCGAAGGTGGTTTTTATGGTCGCACTGCGCCCCGAAATTCAGGGCTGCGGAAGCTGGTAAAACAACAATGACAAAGCAAATTTCCGATCTGGCCGACCTGGGCTGGAACACCTTTTTCCAATCTCAACTGGACACCGACGAGCTGACACTATTCGTCCCCGCCCGCGTGATGTCCGTACACCGCAGCGCCATGCAGGTCGTCGGCATCGGCCCCGACCACACACGATTTGAGCAGATGATTGCACCCTACAGCGCCCCCGACGGGCCTGAGGAGATGACCGCCACGGTCGGCGACTGGGTGCTGCTTGATGCCGCGGGCTTGCGGGTGGAACGCCTGCTTGAGCGAAAAAGCGTGTTCAAGCGCCGCGCCCCCGACCACAGCCGCAAGCTGCAGCTCATCGCCGCCAACGTAGACACGCTGTTCATCGTGTCGTCCTGCAACAAGGACTTCAACGTCGCCCGGCTGGAGCGGTATCTGGCGCTGGCCGGGGAGGCCGACGCAACCCCCGTCATCGTCCTCACCAAGGCTGACCTGGTCAAAGACCCACACACATTTCAGCAGCGCGCCACGCAGCTCATGCCCGGGCTTGTCGTTGAAGTGCTGGATGCGCGCGACCCGGAGCAGATATCGACGCTGATGCCATGGTGCACGCGCGGCCAGACCATCGCCTTTGTCGGCTCCTCGGGTGTCGGCAAGTCGACGCTGATCAATACGCTGACCGGAGACGACAAGATTGCCACCGGCGCCATCCGCGAGGATGACGCCAAGGGGCGGCACACAACCTCCGGGCGGCAGTTCTACCACCTGCCATCGGGTGCATGGTTGCTTGATACACCGGGCATGCGTGAGTTGCAGATGACCGACGTGCAGGACGGGATCGCCGCCGTCTTCGCCGATGTGGTTGAGTTGGCAGCTGAATGCCGGTTCAGCGATTGCGGGCATGACACCGAGCCCGGCTGTGCCATCAAAGCCGCCATCGCCGCGGGCACCCTTGATCCCAAGCGACTGGATCGTTGGCGCAAACTTGCCCTGGAAGATCAGCACAACACCCAGAGCATTGCCGAGCGGCGCACCAAGGAGCGCGCCTTCGGCAAACACATCAAACGCACCGTCGCGCACAAAAAGAAAATCCGGAAGGATTAGTTACACCGAAGGACATGGGCTGGGCAGGAGATCTTCCTGTCCAGCCACAGCGGCCTGCTAGACCCAGCTGCGCGCTGCCTTGTCCTTGCCTTCGAAGGTGTCAATCGCACCCACCTGCTGCATGGTCAGGCCGATGGCGTCGAGGCCGTTCAGCATGCAGTGCTTGCGGAACGCATCAATGTCGAACTTGATGGTGCCGCCGTCCGGGCCTTTGATTTCCTGAGCTTCAAGATCAACCGACACGACAGCGTTGGAGCCGCGTTCGGCGTCGTCCATCAACTTGTCCACGTCCGCCTTGGGCAGCACGATCGGCAGAATGCCGTTCTGGAAACAGTTGTTGTAGAAAATGTCCGCAAACGATGTTGCGATGACGCAGCGGATACCAAAATCCATCAGCGCCCACGGCGCATGTTCGCGCGACGAGCCGCAGCCGAAATTGTCACCCGCCACCAGAATTTTTGCGTCACGATAGGCCGGCTTGTTGAGCGCGAAGTCCGGCAGCTCCTTGCCGTCGTCGCCATAGCGCATCTCGTCAAACAGATGCACCCCGAGCCCCGTCCGCTTGATCGTCTTGAGGAACTGCTTGGGAATGATCATGTCCGTATCGACATTGGTGATCGGCATCGGCGCCGCAACGCCCGTGAGTTTGTCGAATTTATCCATGGTCCCGGTTCCCTCTACTTCTCATCCCGCACATCAACGAAGTGCCCGGCAATTGCTGCTGCTGCTGCCATCGCAGGCGACACAAGATGTGTCCGTCCGCCGCGGCCCTGACGGCCTTCGAAATTACGGTTGGACGTTGATGCCGCGCGTTCGCCCGGTGCCAGCTTGTCGGCATTCATCGCAAGGCACATGGAGCAGCCCGGCTCGCGCCAGTCAAAACCCGCTTCGATCAGCACCTTGTCGATGCCTTCGGCTTCCGCCTGTTCCTTCACAAGCCCGGAGCCCGGCACGACCATCGCCCGCACACCGGCGGCAACTTTCTTGCCGCGCGCGATTTCCACGACGGCGCGCAGGTCTTCGATGCGGCCATTGGTGCATGAGCCGATAAACGCCGTGTCGATCTTGATGTCGGTCATCGGCGTGTTGGGCTTGAGGCCCATATAGTCCAGCGCCCGCTGCATGCTCTTGGCGCGGTCGGGATTATCCAGTGTTGCGGGATCAGGCACACGGCCGGTGATCGCCACAACGTCTTCAGGGCTGGTGCCCCATGTCAGCGTCGGCGCCAGATTGTTGACGTCCAGCGTGATCTCGCGATCGAACTTTGCGCCCTCATCAGACGGCAGTGTGCGCCAATAGGCTTCCGCTGCATCCCAGTCGGCACCCTTGGGGGCGCGCGGGCGGCCCTTGAAATAGTCGATGGTCTTGTCGTCCGGCGCGATCATGCCGGCGCGCGCGCCTGCTTCAATCGTCATGTTGCAGACGGTCATGCGGCCTTCCATGGACAGCGCGCGGATGGCGGGGCCTGCGAACTCGATCACATAGCCGGTGCCGCCCGCCGTACCGATCTCACCGATGATCGCCAGGATGATGTCCTTGGCGGTCAGGTGTTCGGGCAGCGTGCCCTCCACATTCACCCGGAAGTTCTTGGCTTTCTTCTGGATCAGCGTCTGCGTCGCCAGCACATGCTCGACTTCAGACGTGCCGATGCCGTGCGCCAGCGCACCGAACGCGCCGTGCGTGGATGTATGGCTGTCACCGCACACGATGGTTGTGCCCGGCAAGGTAAACCCCTGCTCCGGCCCGACGATGTGCACGATGCCCTGACGGATATCCATCATCTGCAGATATTCGATGCCGAACTCTTTGCAGTTGGCTTCCAGCGTCTCGACCTGAATGCGGCTTTCTTCATCCGCAATGCCCTTGGAGCGGTCGGACGTCGGCACATTGTGGTCGGCAACAGCCAGCGTCTTTTCAGGCCGGCGCACTTTGCGACCGGTCATCCGCAAGCCCTCAAAGGCCTGCGGGCTGGTCACTTCGTGGACAAGGTGCCGATCAATATAAAGCAGGCCCGTGCCGTCCTCGCGGGTTTCAACAATGTGATCGTCCCAGATCTTGTCATACATCGTGCGCGGAGCTGCATTGGGGCCGGCCATCGGCGTATTCCTTCTCTATATCGCTGGATCTTGTCGCCTGCGTCGCTCAGGCAGCCGCACGAACAGGGCCATGCCTGTTCATGCGGATCGTTCATATAGGCATCGGCACCGGCGGAAAAAACCGTTCCGCCGAAAGGGAAGAAATGCTTACGCTTTCTTCTTGCCCTTGGGGCCTGCCTTGTGGTCCACGCGCTCGGCGATACGTGCCGATTTACCGCGACGACCACGCAGATAATAAAGCTTGGCGCGCCGCACCTTACCTGTGCGCACCAGCTCGATTGAATCGATCAGCGGCGAGTGGATCGGGAACACACGCTCGACACCTTCATTGTACGAAATCTTGCGTACCGTGAAGTTCTGGTTCAGGCCATCGCCCGAACGCGCAATGCACACGCCTTCATAAGCCTGGATACGCTCGCGTGAGCCTTCCACAACCTTCACGTTGACGCGGACCGTGTCGCCGGGGCGAAACTCGGGAACCTTCTTGTCCGCAGAAAGCTTGGCGGCCTGCTCGGCATTGATTTCTTCGATGATATTCATGGGATAAACCCTCGTTTCTTTCTTCGTCACTCTAATGGTCAATCGGGAGACGCGCGCCATGCGCATCCGCCGTCTTCGTTCGATATGCGGCCCAAAGATCAGGCCGCCTTTCCTGTGTGATGCGCTCGGCTTCATGAAGCCGCCACTCACGCACCTTTTCATGGTGGCCGGAGGTCAAAACCGCCGGTATCTCCATGCCGTCAAACTGCTGGGGCCGCGTGTAGTGCGGATATTCCAGAAGCCCGTTCTCAAAACTCTCTTCGTCGCCTGAAGTATCCGCGCCCATCACCCCGGGCAGCAGACGCACGCAGGCGTCAATCATGGTCAAAGCGGCAATGTCACCGCCCGACAAAACAAAATCCCCAAGGCTGACTTCCAGCCCCGGACGGGTCGCAAACACCCGCTCGTCAATCCCTTCGAACCGTCCGCACACAAACCGTGCGCCCGGCCCCGCCGCCAAGTCCCGCACCAGCCCCTGTGTCAGCGGCACGCCGCGCGGCGTCAGATAGATCAGCGGACCCGGTGCTTCAGCAGTTGCGTCAATCGCCGCCGCCATCACATCCGCCCGCATCACCATGCCCGGCCCACCGCCCGCAGGCGTGTCGTCCACCGTGCGGTGCTTGTCCTGGGCGAAAGCGCGGATATCCACCGCGTCCATCGCCCATTTCTTGTCGTCCAGCGCCCGGCCCGCAAGGCTTGTGCCCAACGGCCCCGGAAACATTTCCGGGTACAGCGTCAAAACGGTGGCAGTCCATGAGGCACTAGTCATCGTGCTTCTCCTCAGGGCCTGCATCGTCGAGGAGACCAACAGGCGGCACACACACAATCCGGCGCGCATCCAGATCAACTTCAGGACATACCGCCAGCGAGAACGGCACCAGCACGGATTTCTCCGCGTTGCCTTCATCGCTGCGCAGCACATCAAGCAAGTCGCCCGCGCCAAAATTGTGAACGGCAGTCACCCGTCCAATCTCCTCACCCTGCTCATCCACCAAGCGACACCCAACTAGATCCGCATGGAAATAAGCTTCCTCACCATCTCCGTCTGGGCCATCGTCCGCCCCCGGATCATTTGCATCCCCGAGCGCCTCACGAGCCACATAAAGGCGGGTGCCTTTGAGTGCCTCTGCCTGATCGCGGTCCGTGACCCCATCAAGCTTCGCGGCAACGCCGCCTTTGACCGGTTGGGTGACGGTCAGCACGAATGTGCGCCCGTCCTCCGTATGCACCGGGCCATAGTCGCCTATGGCTGCGGGATCATCCGTAAACGTCTTGAGCTTGACCGCACCGCGCACCCCGTGGGCACCGGCAATCGCGCCAAGCAAAACGTCTTGCGGATCCCCCGCCATGACGCTGCCTTAAGCGTCCGTCTTTTCGTCGCCGGCAGCATCTTCTGCAGGAGCTTCAGCAACTGCTTCTTCAGCCGGTGCCTCGGCAGGAGCTTCCTCGGCGGGTGCTTCAGCAGCAGCCTTGGCAGCTTCAGCTGCATCTTCTTCAGCGATGCGCTTGGCTTCGACGCGCTCAAGCGCCTTCTTGCCCGGCTTGCCTTTGTTCGGGTTGCTGCGCGCATCACGCTTGAACAGACCTGCGGCATCCAGAAAACGCGACACGCGGTCGGTCGGCAGGGCGCCCTGATCGAGCCAATGTTTTGCGCGCTCAAGGTCCAGCACCAGCCGGGTTTCGTTGTCCTTGGCCAGCAGCGGGTTGAACGTGCCGATCTTTTCAACAAAGCGGCCGTCGCGCGGGCTGCGCACATCCGCCACCACGATGCGGTAGAACGGACGCTTCTTGGCGCCACCGCGGGCAAGCCTGATCTTCAATGCCATCTCAATAGTCTCCTTGGTTTGTCTTGTGCGCCGATGCGGTCATCCGTCACCGGCAATCTCGTTAATTCGTATACGTCACAAATCCGGGCTGCTCTTCTTGATGCATTTCTGCTTGTTCTTTGCCCGGCTACTAATCAGTCACTTCTTTTTAGCTGGCCCACCAAGCCCCGGAAGCGACCCAGCGCTCCCCAGTCCCGGCAATCCACCTGAAAGTCCCGGAGGCATACTCATGCCACCTCCAAGCGGGCCACCAAGCCCGCCAGGGGGTGTCACACCGGGAGGCTTTCCACCGCCGCCCATTGCACCCATCATTGCGGCCAGACCTTTGCGGCCGCCCTTCTTGCCCATCATCTTGAACATGTCGGCCATCTGCCGGTGCATCTTCAACACGCGGTTGACGTCCTGCACCTGCGTGCCGGAGCCCTTGGCGACGCGCTTCTTGCGGCTGGCATTCAAAACCTTGGGGTTGCGGCGCTCGCTCTTGGTCATCGACGAAATGATCGCCGCCTGACGCTTCAAGACGCCGTCATCCATGCCGGCCGCATCCATCTGCTTTTTGGCCTTGCCCATGCCCGGCATCATCGCCATCACACCGGACATGCCGCCGAGCTTCGCCATCTGCTTCAACTGGTCCGCCAGATCATCAAGGTCGAACTGACCCTTCTTCATCTTGGCGGCCATCTTCTCGGCCTGTTCGGCGTCCAGCGTCTCCGCCGCCTTCTCGACCAGCGACACAACATCGCCCATGCCCAGAATGCGCCCGGCGATCCGCTGTGCACGGAACACTTCCATCTCGTCCAGCTTTTCGCCGGTACCAAGCAGCTTGATCGGCTTGCCGGTGACAGCGCGCATGGAAAGCGCCGCGCCACCGCGCCCGTCGCCGTCGGCGCGGGTCAGCACAATGCCCGTCAGCCCGACGCGCTTGTTGAACAGGTCGGCAGTGTTCACCGCGTCCTGACCCGTCAGGGCGTCAGCGACCAGCAAAATCTCATGCGGATTGGCGGCAGCTTTGATCTCCGCCATTTCGGCCATCAGCGCTTCGTCAACCGACAACCGCCCCGCCGTATCCAGCATCACAACGTCGTAGCCGCCCAGACGCCCGGCTTCCATCGCCCGGCGCGCAATCGCCACCGGCTCCTGGCCCGCCACCACGGGAAGCGTATCAACCCCCGCCTGCTCGCCCAGCACCCGCAACTGCTCCTGCGCTGCGGGCCGCCGCACGTCGAGCGACGCCATCAAAACCTTGCGCTTGGCCTTGTCGCGCAGCCGGATCGCCACTTTGGCGGTGGATGTCGTCTTACCCGAGCCCTGCAGACCCACCATCATCACCGGCACAGGCGCGACCGCATTGAGATCAATGCCCGCCATATCGTCCGGCGAGCCGTCGTCAACAACCGGCGCGTCCCCGGCCAGCATGGCAATCATCTCGTCATGGACGATCTTGATGACCTGCTGGCCCGGCGTCACCGAGCGCAGGACTTCCTGCCCCACGGCCCGCTCGGTCACTTTCTTGATGAAATCGCGCGCGACCGGCAGCGCCACGTCGGCCTCAAGCAGCGCCTTGCGCACCTCACGCATCGCCTCGGAGACATCTTTCTCCGACAGCGCCCCGCGCTTGGTCAGCCCCTCAAATATGGAGCCCAGACGATCCTGAAGTGTCTCGAACATACTGCTCTTAAATCACCAGTTTCCGGCCAAATTCAGCCATTTTCCGTCAAAAATCCCCTGCACATCGATCAGCCAAAGCAAAAACGCACCCGTGGGCGCACAGCGCTGACGGGTGGCGACGTGCGGGCGAAAAGCCCGCTGGCCGAAGGAGACAGGAGATGTCTCGGGATTAAGGCGAGGGTTTTAGGGGGAAATAGGGGGTGGGGTCAAGGTGCCATTAGTAAGCCCATTCCGGCATTTGACGGCAAACGCACTAGGCTATTCAAGCCGCTTCCAAGAGAAGGGGAGAGCGTTATGATCGGGTATGGAATTATGGGAGAAATTACCCAGCAAAGGGCGAACAACCATTGCCGCATTCGGTCTCTGGTTAGGCACAAAAGTGCTCGACTTGCTTTGGGACGCTGCCGCCACTGTTTTCCGCCTCAACCTTGAAAACCTTGCCCAAACCAAGGGCATAGGCGACATCTTTACTCAAGAAGACGGCGTAGTGCCCGCGGCCGTAGATTTCGTTTGGTGGTTTGGGACTCAATTTGTTGTTGTCTTGGGATACGTCTTAGACGCGGCAACGAGCTATTATGTGCTGGCCGCAATAGGCGGCATGGCAGCTCTAGCGGTGTGGGAATTTGTCGCCGACCGCCAGAGGCGAAAGGGAAAACACAGGCAGCCCAGAGGCATTTCTGATCGCGATGTCGTCTTGTTGGACCGAGTTCAAGAATTAGCTGGCAGGATTACCCAGCATAATATCTACGATGGCGATAAGCGCTATATTCTGGAACTTGTCGGATTGATAGAAAGCGCGCGGCATGGCTACTATTACGATAGAGAATTATATGAGGCAATCGACGACTTGTTGCATTGGTGCAAAATCCACATAGCAAACAAGTACAAGATTACCAACGCCGACGAATACAAGGAAATTCACTCGAAAATAAGAAACGCCGCGCTGCAAATAAATACCTTACTGCGTACTACCCCTAGTCGGTGACACCCAGACGGCCTGCTCCGACTGCAGTCAGGCATCGCAGTAAGAAAGCCACCGTGAATTTGCCGCGTGAGAGCTTATTACCGACAGTCACTTCCTTTTCTACCACACCTTTTTCCATTGTCTTGTCTCTCCCCCTCTACCAGCGCGTCCGCACATCCTCCGCGAATCCGAACAAATTCTCGACCTTCATCTGCGTGCCGTCATCCAGCACCACGGTGCCGGAGAACTTGCCGAACACCTGATGTTCGATTGAGCGCAGGAAGCCGATATCCGTATGCCCGTGCCGGTCGAGCACCGGCTCGAAGTCCATTTCAAAGCGCCCGTCATTCGACGAAAAGCGCCATGGGCCTGAGGTGAAGCCCGCCTCGGGGATATGGAACACCACCTGGTCCAGCTTGTGGGCGCGGCCATCGACAAACACCATGTTCTCGCTCGCCGCCGACGTATCGCCGAAGCCATAGCCGATATTGAAGCCGAACGGCCGCCCGTCAACGCGGCCCGAGGCCGAGCCCCAGAACCACGTATTGTTATACGCCCAGCAGCCGCGCCCCCAGTCGAGCACGCCCATATGCGTGTCCGGCGAGAAGGCATAGGTCGTGCCCGCCACCGTCACTTCGCCGGTGGCCGGCATGCAGTTGATCTTTTGGTTGTAGTAATAAAGCCGGTCGTCTTCGCAGAACGGCGTCGCGATCACCATCCGGTCCATCTCCGGCTGCTCAAGAAACAAGTCGCCCTTGAGACCTTTGCCGCCACCGGGGCCGCCGTCAAACGCCGGACAATCAATCAGGAGCCTGCGTCCGCCCGGCACATGCCGGAAATCCAGCGACACGCCCTTGTGGGATGCGGCCACATCGCCCCTGTCAGCGCTTTCCGGCATCTTGAGCCGCCCGCGCGTGAGCAGCGGAATGGCAGCCTGGCTGGTATGGGCGGGCTTTTTGAAATCAAGCCAGGTGGCCGAGATGAGCCCCATATAGGAGTTGTCGGCGATCACGCAGGCAAGGCCGAATTCCTCACCGAAGATGCCGTAATAATCCCACTCCTTGATGCGGTACCACGGCGCCTTGATGGCATCGCGGCGATAGGTCTTGCGCTCGGCGGTCGCATAGCCCGCTTCGGTCAGGTGGCCGCGCGCATCATGCAGGGGGCCTCCCGTTAGCTCATGCTGGGGAGTGAGTTCTTTTTGAGTGCTCATTTGGCGGCAACCTCCTCAACGAAATAAAATTCCTTATCAAAGAACCCATAGAGCATGTCGGCGGGCATCTTGTAGACCTCGCGCACATAGTCGCCCTGGCTTTGATGAATGTCCCAGCCGCGGCGTTTGACGTCCACTTCGCCGGGCATCGCATGGGTCGGTGCGGGCTGGTTGTCCGCCACAAACTGCCCGCGCTCGCCGCCCAATACGCGCATCACGTCGCGCGGCATCAGCGTATAGGCGATGTGTTTCGGCCCGCGATAGACGTGGATGCCCTCGAAGTTCTTCACCGCATGCTGGGTGGCAAGCCCCATACGCATATGGTCCGCGTGCCCCGAGGAACCCGATTCCGGCCAGAAGGTCACCACCAGATCCGGTTCATAGCGGTGCATCGCCCGGATCAGTTCGCCCACCAGCCCGTTGAACGGCACCACGCTGTCCACGCCCCCATCGGGCATGTCCCACACTTCCTGTGCAGCAAGCCCCATCGCGTAGCCGTTTTTCAGCACTTCAGCGGTGCGGATGATCCCCAGCTCTTTCTGGCGCGCCACCTGCGGCATCTGCGTGCCCGCTTCTCCCCGTGTGGCCGTGATCATCGAAACGTCGGCCCCGCCCGCGACCGCGCGGACCAAAAGCCCGGCCACCAGCTGCTCGTCGTCCGGGTGGGCGAACACCGCCAGCACCCGCTTGGCGCCAAGTTCAGCGGCCAGCGACGGCACATATTTGACGTCCGGCTCCTCGAACAGCCCATCCAGCCAGACAGCGCCAACCATCGCCGCCAGCAGCACAAATCCGCCCAGAACCGCCGCTACGCGCCCCAAAACCCACGCCATTCGCCGTACTCCCCCGTCTACCTGTCGTTCGCGCACTTAACCGCGATCGCAGGCTGTTGTTTTTGCATGTCTGCTGTTTCTGGCATTTCCACCCCAAAAGCGCCATATAAGCGCCCATGAAGGTCCGGTTTTCAAAGATGAACGGCCTCGGCAACGAGATCGTGGTGATTGATGCACGTTCTGGCGGCTTCGCCATGGACGCTGATGCCGCACGCCTGATCGGCAGCACGAAGACCGGCCCCGGCTGCGACCAGATCATGGTCATCGAACCCGGCAAGCCCGGAACAGATGTCACCACCGCCATCTGGAACAATTCCGGCGAGGAAGTCGAAGCCTGCGGCAACGGCGCGCGCTGCGTCGCCGCCTACCTGTTCAACAAGGACGGCGGCGATCAGGTCACCATGAGCACGCTGGGCGGCACCGTCATTGCGACAAAGGCCGGTGCGGGGGCTGACGGCGACAACATCACCATCGACATGGGTGTGCCGCGTTTTGGCTGGCAGGACATTCCGTTGTCGGAAGAAATCCGCGACACCCGCGCCATCGAATTGCAGATCGGCCCGATCGATGCGCCGATCCTGCATTCGCCTTCGGTCGCCAATGTCGGCAACCCGCACGCCATCTTCTGGGTCGATGATCCCGAGCGCTTTGACCTGGAAAAGATCGGCCCGATGCTGGAGAACCATCCGATCTTCCCGCAGCGCGCCAATATCTCGCTGGCGCAGGTGATCGACCGCAACACCATTAAGACGCGCGTCTGGGAACGCGGCGCCGGGGCGACACGTGCCTGCGGCACCGCCGCCTGCGCCATCGCCGTGTCCGCTGCCCGCAAGAACCTGACCGACCGCAGCGTCACCGTGCACCTGCCCGGCGGCCCGCTGCATATCGAGTGGCGCGACGACGATCATATTTTGATGACCGGCCCCACCGAATTCGAATTCGACGGCGAGATCGAGCTGGCAGGAGTGCCTGCATGAGCGATCCAGAAATCGTCACTTTCGGGTGCCGCCTCAACGCCTATGAAAGCGAAGTCATCCGCGACCACGCGCGCGCCGGCGGCATCGACAACGCCATCATCTTCAACACCTGCGCCGTCACCGGCGAAGCCGTGCGTCAGGCCCGTCAGGCAATCCGCAAGGCGCGGCGCGACAATCCGAATGCGGAAATCATCGTGACGGGCTGCGCTGCGCAGATCGAGCCTGAAACCTTCGCCGACATGCCGGAAGTCTCGCGCATCGTCGGCAACGCCGAAAAGACGCAAGCCGAAACCTTTATGCGCGGCAGCAATGCCCCGCGCGTCAATGTCTCGGACATCATGGCCGTGCGCGAAACTGCAGGGCACCTGATCGCAGGCTTTGAAGCCCGCGCCCGCGCCTTCGTCGAAGTGCAAAACGGCTGCGACCATCGCTGCACCTTCTGTGTCATCCCGTTCGGTCGCGGCAATTCCCGCTCCGTCGCCGCAGGCGAAGTCGTGCAGCAAATCCGCCGCCTCGTTGACAACGGCACCCAGGAAATCGTGCTGACCGGCGTCGACCTCACCTCATGGGGATCAGACCTGCCCGGCACGCCGCCCTTGGGCAATCTCGTGCGCCGTATCTTGAAGCTGGTGCCCGAACTACCGCGCCTGCGCCTCTCGTCAATTGACTCGATCGAAGCCGACCCGGACCTGATGCGCGCCATCGGTGACGAAGAGCGCCTGATGCCGCATCTGCATCTGTCCCTGCAGCACGGCCACGACATGATCCTCAAGCGCATGAAGCGCCGCCACCTGCGCGCCGATGCCATTGCCTTTTGCGATGAGGCCCGCCGCATCCGCCCCGACATCACCTTCGGTGCCGACCTGATGGCAGGCTTCCCCACCGAGACCGACGAGATGCATGCCGCCAATCTCTCGTTGATTGACGCGTGTGGCCTCACCCACGTCCACGTCTTCCCCTATTCGCCGCGCCCGATGACGCCCGCCGCCAAGATGCCGCCGGTCGATGGCGCCATCATCAAGGCCCGCGCCGCCGACCTGCGCGCCCACGCCGCCCGCGCCCTTGCCGCAAAGCTCGACACGCATGTCGGCCGCACCGTGCGCATCCTCACCGAGCGCGACACCGACGGCCACACCGATGATTTCGCCCCGGTCCGCCTCAGCCACGCGGTTACACCCGGCGCCATCATTGATGCGCTTGTCACCGGCCATGACGGCAAGACCCTTACAGCAGACCCGCAGATAACAGCCGCCGCATGACACATACTTCTTCTGTTCCCCGCATTATCGACACCGGCGGCAGCACGCCCGACCCCGTGGCCGCACCCGAAAAGAAGGGCCTGTTCAAACGCCTTGCCGAAGGCCTCACGCGCTCCACCTCCTCCATGACCACGGGTATCGCCACCGTCTTCACCAAGCGCAAGCTTGATGGTGCAACGCTTGAGGAGTTGGAAGACCTGCTCATTCAGGCAGACCTCGGCGTCGAGACCGCCACCCGCATCACCGATGCGGTCAGCGACGGGCGCTACGACAAGGAAGTGGACGAAGCCGAAGTCCGCCACATCGTCGCCAGCGAAGTCGCTAAAGTGCTAACCCCCGTCGAGGGCCCGATACTCTTGGACGGCACCCACAAGCCGCATGTCATTCTGGTTGTCGGCGTCAACGGTGCCGGCAAGACCACCACCATCGGCAAACTCGCAAAACTCATCGCAGCCACCGGTAAGTCTGTGGTGCTCGGCGCGGGCGACACGTTCCGCGCCGCCGCCATCGACCAGCTCAAGATCTGGGGCGAGCGCATCGGCGCACCGGTTGTTTCGCGTCCGGTCGGATCGGATTCAGCAGGCCTCGCCTTTGACGCCATCGCAAAGGCGGAAGAACTGAACGCCGATGTCGTGATGATCGACACCGCAGGCCGCCTGCAGAACAAGTCCGAACTGATGTCGGAACTCGAAAAAGTCGTCCGCGTCATCAAGAAGCGCAACCCGACAGCACCGCATTCAGTGTTGCTGGTGCTCGACGCCACCACCGGCCAGAACGCGCTCAATCAGGTGGACGTGTTTACCAAGGTCGTCGGCGTCACCGGCCTTGTGATGACCAAGCTCGACGGCACCGCGCGCGGCGGCATCCTTGTCGCCATTGCTGAGAAATCAGGCTTGCCCGTTCACGCCATCGGCGTCGGCGAGGGCGAAGATGATTTGCAGCCCTTCGTGGCGCAGAACTTCGCTCGTGCTATAGCCGGTCTCGACGACGCCGAAACTTCTCCTATCAGGAACAACGCATGACCACCCACCGCAAAGAACCGTTGAAGCCGCTGGTCCGCATGCTGATCGAGATCGGCCCTCTGGCGATCTTCTTCATCGCCAACAACCGCTACGACATTTTCACGGCAACCGCCGCCTTCATGGTCGCCATCGCCATTGCGCTGGCCGCCTCATGGATACTGGCGCGCCACATTGCCACCATGCCACTGGTCACCGGTGCCTTTGTGCTGGTGTTCGGCACGCTGACATTGGTTTTGAATGACGACCTGTTCATCAAGCTGAAGCCGACTTTGGTCAACGGCCTGTTCGCCTCGATCCTGTTTGGCGGGCTTTTCTTCGGCAAATCGTTTCTCAAGATGGTCTTCGACGGCACATTCCGGCTGACACAGGAAGGCTGGCGCAAGCTCACCTGGCGCTGGGCCATCTTCTTCGTGTTTCTTGCGGTCCTCAACGAAGTGATCTGGCGCAACTTCTCCACCGACTTCTGGGTCAGCTTCAAACTGTTCGGCAATGTGCCGATCACCATGGTCTTCGCCATTGCCCAGGTCGGCCTGCTGCAAAAGTTTGCCCTGCCCGACCCCAAAACGCCGGAAGAAGCAGAAGCCGAAGCCGAACGCCAGCGCGATACCCTCTAAAACGCCCTCGCCCCACCGGGTGAGGGAGGGGCCGCAGCCATCAGGCCGTGGGAGGGCCAGGGGACAGACGAAAACGCCGCCCCCCTTACATCCCCCACCTAACTAAAGCTCTGCACAAGCGCCGGCCCGTCCAGTACGGCCCCCTCGTCCCAACCATACCAGCCGATCTGCGTGCCGTGCGGGTGGCCTTCAGCAACTTGCCGCGCCTCGCACGCCCCGCCGCGCCATAAGGCCAGCACCAGCTGCATCGGCTTGTTGTTTGCCTCCGGCTCAAACCGCAGCCACGCAAAGGGCGCGTTCTGCGTTGCCGCCTCCCCTGCCTTGCAGATCGCCGCAAAAGCGCGCGCCTGCACATCCGCAGGCATGTACTGCCACATCACCGAATGAAAGACGCACCGCGCAATGCCGGGTGTCGCCGGTTCCGCAAGCACATCCTCAAGCCACAGATCCGCCGACGCCTGTTCCACGTGAGGGCGGACATCCTGCGCAATGACCAACGCCCCATCAAACCGCCCAAGCCGCTCTGCCATATCTGCCCAGATGTAACTGCGCAGCATGTCCGCATTGCGCCGTTCGGTCACATCAATCGGCGCAAAGTCGCAGGCCCGCCGTGCGGCAATTTCAAGCGACGCATCAACTGGCGGCACTTTCGGCAAGTGCCACTGGGGCTCAATGTGGCAGGGCGACGTGGCATCACCATAGTCCGTACTGCCAAATGTGTAGTGAAACCTGTCGAGCCCCTGCAGCAATCCGGCGCTCGCACCGATCTCAAGCAGCGACACCGGCATCTCGACCAGCCGCGCCAGTTCCAGCAGCCCCGGCATCAACATGCCCGCCCGGCCCACTTCATTGGTCTGCGGCGGCTGCAGCACAAAATCACGCGTGAAGTCTTCATGTGCCGCAAATCCCGACAGCACGGCTGACCAAAGTCCGCCGGAGACCCCGTCACCACCGCAGGAGGGATAATGCGCTGCAAGCTCTGGCACACGCCCGGTCAGCGCCAGCGCATGCGCACATCCCAAAAACCGCAGCGCAATCACGTCGCTTGAAATGTCGCCAGCCGTTGTCCCCTGCCACCACGCCATGTAGCGGCCTACAAAATTGTCACCTGTCTGCAATGCGTCAGCAGCCTGCGTCAGCAAGTCTGCTGAAAACAGCGAGCCAAGCTTCTGACACCAGTCCGCCTGTTTGCGAAATCCGTCCGCATAGGCACCAACATGTTCGCGCATCAAACCCTCCGCATGCAGTGATTGTCTTGGCTTATGGGAACAAAACTGGCCGCAAACCCCTTGGGTAGCAAAGGTTTGTCACGCAAAGCTGATACCCGTCAGCCCTCTTGACGCGCAGAACCTGAACAAGCCAGCGCAAATACGCGCTACACATCATGTCCGCACCCACCGCAAGACGTTCCGCACTCGTAGCAATTGCAGCCGCACTTTATCTCGTGTTTTAGCTTGTCGCGTGAAGCGTTCGATTATGGCACTCCGCATGCGGATTGTCTGGAAATCGGCAACCATTCCACACGCATTTCAATGCACGAGTGCCTTTGCACCCTTGCGTCAAAAACTGATTGGTGCACTGTTACGGTGTAGGCAGAAATTATTGGGTATCACGCCTGCGAAATTGCACCGGGGCTGACGAGAGAGATACCGGGAGGTAGATGGTTTCCGAACCCCAGATCATTTTGACAGCGCATCCGTATTCCCGACCAAGCCACCAAGACCATACGGGGCACGCACTATTCAATTCCGCCGCACACGCACTCCCGGCTCCCCTGTTGCTTAAACACGGACAGATGGTGGCGCGGCAAAACCCGAAGAACTCAAAGAGGGCACCATGGCCAGAAAAATGAATCTCGACCAATCACCAGGTCACCTGTTACGCCGCGCCACACAGTTTGCGCAGGACCTGTTCACCAAGGAAGTCGGCCCCGGCGGGCTGACTGCACGTCAGTTTGCGGTGCTCGTCACTGTTGAGCGCGACGAAGGCTTGAGCCAGACCGATCTGGTCAAGCAGACCGGCATCGACCGTTCGACCCTGGCCGACATGATCAGCCGGATGATTTCCCGCGGACTTCTGGCGCGCAAACGCACCTCCGAAGATCGCCGTGCCAATTCCGTCAACCTCACGGCCGCCGGCAAGCGCGCACTGAACGCCACCCTGCCGCAGGCCGTCCGCGCCGAAAAACTGGTGCTCGATGCGCTATCCCCCAAGCAGCGTGAAAACCTGTTTGAGATTCTTGGCGTTATCTCCCGGCTCGGCGACGAAGCCATGGATGCGGTAAATTCCGTCACCGGCCGCAAGCCAGCCGCCAAGAAAAAGACGGCAGCAAAGAAGAAAGCCGCAACCAAGAAAAAGGCAGCGCCCAAGCGCAAGGCTGCGGCCAAGAAGAAGACCGCCGCCAAAAAGAAGGTCGCTACCAAGAAGAAGGCCGCGCCCAAGCGCAAGGCAGCCGCCAAGAAGAAGACGGCAGCAAAGAAGCGGACCACCCGTAGGTAGTCCCACCGCTTACCTAGATGCTGATATCAAGATTGGTGCCGGGGCGCGTATTGCGTGTCCCGGCATTTTGCTGCGCATCACGTAGCGGTGCTTCGCGGGAAAATTCGCGATCCACACTCCGCCGATCCGCAGCCCGCTGATCATCCACACGCGCATGGACACGGTCGTCCGCCCGGCGGTCGGCATCACGGGTTTCAAGCCTTGATTGCTCTGCGCGTTTGGCTTCCGCCGAAATCTCCACCCGCACTGCATTTTCATTGCCGCGATCTGCCAGCTTTTCAACCGGCGGCGGCGCAAAACTGCGCGGCGACCCATCCTTCTTGGAGGGCGCAACATAGCTTTGTGCCTGGGCGGCAATCAGCGTTGATGAGACATTCAGGGGCATCGGTGCGGGAACACTTTGTCCAGTGAACAGAGATAACCAGCCCGCATTTTGGACCACGCACCTTTCCAGCAGGTTAATTTGCCGGTGACACTTCGACAGAAATCCCGGAGTTCTGCGCTTTTTGAAGCTCCCGCAAGATCACAGTCTCGATATCGTCAGGCGTCAGCGGCCCCACATGCTTGTAGGTAATCCGCCCGGCGCCATCGACGATGAACGTCTCCGGCACCCCGTAGACGCCCCAATCGATGGCAATCCGCCCGGTCCGGTCGGCGCCGACCGCAGAAAACGGATTGCCCAGCGCACCTAAGAACCGCCGCGCGTTCTCCGGCGCATCCTTGTAGTTGAGCCCCACAAGCCGCACATCGTCTCGGGCAGCCAACTGCATCAGCACCGGATGCTCGGCCCGGCACGGCACGCACCATGACCCCCACACATTCACCACTGTCGGCTCGCCCGTCGCCAGAGCCGTGCTTGCCAGCCCCGGCACGCCCTCAAGCCCATCTATCGGCGGCATGACAAATTGCGGCACATCGCGGCCGATCAGAGCTGACGGCACATCGCCCGGATCACCCCAGAACAGTGCCAGATACAGCAGCACCGCGAGACTCGCAAAAATCGCCACCGGCACCAGCGCACCAAAGCGCCGAGACGTGTTGGGCGCATCACTCATCTGTCGCCCGTCCCGCTTCAAGTGCTGCCACCCGCGCTTTCGCCTGCGCCTGACCGCGGATGCTCCAAACAATCAGCCCGCCAACCACAAGTGCCGTCAGCCCGTAGGCGGACCACACAAAGCCCGCATAGCCGCCCATGGCAAAATACTCAGCCATCACGCAAGCCCCGCCCGCGTCATTTCAAGCGCCCGCGCGCGCCGCTGCATAATTTCCGTCCGCGTGCGCACCAATGTCAGAACCACAAACAACAGCGTGAAACCAACCGCCATTACAAGCAACGGCGTGAGAATGGATGAATGCATCGTCGGCCCGTCCATCCGCGCGACGGAGGCCGGCTGATGCAGCGTGTTCCACCAGTCCACCGAAAACCGGATCACCGGCAGATTGGCTGCGCCCGCGAGACACAAAATGGATGTCGCGCGCGCCGCACGGCCAAAATCTTCAATCACTTCCCACAGCGCGATGTAGCCGATGTAGATGAAAAACAGCACCAGCACCGAAGTCAGCCGCGCATCCCAGACCCAATAGGCGCCCCACATGGGCTTGCCCCACAAGGAGCCCGTCACCAGCGCCAGAAAGGTAAAGGCAGCCCCCAGCGGCGCCATCGCCTTGGCCGAGGCAAACGCCAGCGGATGCCGCCATATCAGTCCAACCGCGCAGGACAGCGCCATCGCGCCATAGCCTGCCGATGCCAGCCAGGCGGATGGCACATGCACATACATCATGCGCACGGTCTCCCCCTGCTGATAGTCCGGCGGCGACGCGATCAACGCCAGGTAAACCCCCACCGCCAGCACCACCGCCGTTGCAGCACTTGCCCATGGCAGCACAGCACCGGACAGCGCCATGAAGCGCGCCGGGTTTGCAAATCTTTGGATCGATCTGGCCATGCGGATTATCTAGCCCCGCAACTGAGTGTCAGCAACATCATGCCCTGCGGCGAATTCACATTCAGGTCATGGGTCATGAGACCGATATCCGCAACGCCGCCGCCGCCGCAAATGGCGCCAGCGCCAGCGTTGCCAGCGAAAACGCCCCCAAAAACAGCATCGGCGCGCCCAGCAATCCGTACTCCGCAGCCCCCGCACCAAATATCAGCACCGGCACATAAAGTGGCAGCACGATCAGCGACAGCACCAGCCCGCCGCGCCGCACCCCGACAGTCAGCGCCGCACCAACAGCCCCGATCAGGCTCAAGGCCGGCGTGCCGATCAACAGGCTCACAGCCAACGGCACCAAAAGGTCGATATCCAGATTGACCAGCAGCGCCACCGCCGGCATCGCGATAATCAACGGCAACGCCGTCGTCACCCAATGCGCCAGGCACTTGGCCAGCACCACGGCTTCGCCCGGCAACGGCGCCATCAACAACAGGTCGAGCGAGCCATCTTCATGGTCCGCCTGAAACAGACGGTCGAGTGACAACAAGGTTGCCAACAGCACCGCCACCCACAAAACCCCCGGCGCAATGCGCGCCAGCAATGGCAGGTCAGCACCAACGCCAAACGGCATCATGGTGACAACGATGACAAAAAACGCGAGCCCCACCAGCGGCCCGCCGCCCAGCCGCCCGGCAAGCTTTATGTCGCGCAGCACCAGCGCCCAAAACCCGCTCATGCGCCCAGCCTCAGCTCTTTGGCCCTATCGCCAAGCCCGTCCAGTGCGCGATGCGTGGCAGCAACCACAGCACCGCCGGCCCCCAGATGATCCGTAAGCAGCCCATCCAGCGCCGCACGCCCCGCATCATCCAGCGCTGCATCCGGCTCATCCATCAGCCAGATAGGCCGTGGGCTCTTGGCCCCGATGAAACAGGCAAACCGCGCCAGCGCCAGCCGCCGCCGTTGCCCGGCAGACAAAACGCCGCCCGGCAGATCCGCAATGGCCGACAGCCCGAACCGCTCCAGCGCTGCCTCCATTTCGCAAAGCCGCGCGTCACCGCCAAAACTCAATACCCAAAAGCGCAGATTTTCCGCCACCGTCAGCTGCGGCTTCAGCGCATCCAGATGCCCGGAATACAGCATGTCCGCCACACACAGGATTTCGCCGTCGTCCGCCTCCAGCAGCCCGGCAAGGATCCGCAACAGGCTGGATTTCCCCGCCCCATTGGCGCCCGTCACCACCAGCGCCTCACCCCGCGCAAGCGAAAAGGTGAGGCCGTCGAACAACAGCCGCACGCCGCGCTGGCAGGTCAGGTCATCAACTTTGAGAAGCACTGTCTCTCGATCTCGCATCCGCGGTGATAAAAAAATCCTTTGGGCAAACCCGTCCCGCCCGTCTGTATAGCAGGGTCCAATAGACCGCCACCAAGCTAACTCCGACCAATGACGCCGCTATCAAAATAGTTACCGGGGACACGACTTGCCGAATATCCACATCAAAGACGAACCCCATGCCCCAAACGCCTCCAAAAACGATTGCGATGCCCCAAAACCCTGCAACCAATAGCGACATCAATAGGAACGCGGTGGCCAGAGTGGTCCAGGCCGTAACGCCGACGGGCAGCAAATACATCAGGCCGGTACCAGCCAGCCACATCGCAACGACAACTGCGCCAAAAGGAGCCTCAGACAGACCAAGGGCAAAACCAAGCCACATACCCATCCCGATCGCAGGCAACATGGCCGGCCCGGAATAGACCCAAAACCATTCCACCACCGACGGCTCTTCAATCTCGTGGACCTGCTTCGCGCCGTACGCCATTGCAACCATGATGTGCAGGCGGTCACTAAATGTCACTGAAATCCCCACCACGTCCCTTGCCCGCCGCAAACCGTGCCGCGCCCTCACGCGTCGCGCCTGAGGCAAGCGTCTCGCGGCCAAGGCGAAACTCGTTGGCCATCGCCTGATCATACGGCATGTCCCACTGCATATAGGCCGAAAGTCTGTCATTGCGCAGACACCCTTGCGGAAATTTCGCCATCTGCTTGGCGATCAGCAATGCCTCGACCAGCGCCTCGCCGGTGTCCACAACCTTGTTGGCAAGCCCCATCGCCAGCGCCTCTTCCGCATCCACCGCCCGGCCGGTCAAAATCATGTCCATCGCCCGGCCATGCCCGATGATGCGCGGCAACCTGACTGTGCCCCCGTCAATCAACGGCACACCCCAGCGCCTGCAATAAACGCCGAATACCGCCGTCCTGCTGGCCACGCGCATGTCGGCCCAGCAGGCAAGCTCCAGCCCGCCTGCCACCGCATGGCCTTCAACGGCTGCGATCACCGGTTTTGACAACAGCATCCGCGATGGCCCCATCGGCCCGTCATCTGCCAGCGGGTCCGCCAGAATGCCGGTTTTCGGCAATATGCCCTGATTGGCCTTGGAGGGATCACTGCCCGCCACCGCCTTGAGATCGGCCCCTGCGCAGAATGTTCCGTGTGCGCCTGTAAAGACGGCAACTGACGCTGTGTCATCCGCCTCAAACGCCAGAAAAGCGGCACTCAGCGCATCCGCTGTCGGCCTGTCCACCGCGTTGCGGGCATGCGGCCGGTTGAGGGTGATGATTGTCACCGGCCCGTCGGTTTCCACCAGGACCACGTCTTCCCGAGCTGATTCCGTCATTTATTGTGTTCCTTCCATGCGTTAGCGCACATGAAACCGCCGCCATGCTCTAGGCGCACCAATTTCTTCGGAGTATAAAGCGCGCGAACATCCCCGCACGCTTTGAATGCGCCGTAGCATTTGCGCCGCAAAGGCCACCCGGCCTTATGCGCCCCGCACCATCAACGCGCCCGGACCCGGTTTCACGCGCCCAATGAGGAGGATCACTCTTTGGCACCTGCAAAAAAAGCCCCCGCTAAAAAAGCAACCACCAAGAAAGCTGCGCCCAAAAAGGCCGCCGCCGCCACAAGCCTCAACAGCTTCAAATGCCGCAAGACCCTCAAGGTCGGCAACAAGACCTATGAGTATTACTCATTGAAGGATGCCGAAAAGAACGGCCTCAAAGGCATCTCCCGCCTGCCATTCTCCTTGAAGGTGCTGCTGGAAAACCTGCTGCGCTTCGAAGACGGCCGCTCTGTCACCAAGGCTGACATCGAAGCCATGGCCAAGTGGATGCGCACCCGCAAGTCCACCAAGGAAATCGCTTTCCGTCCGGCCCGCGTGCTGATGCAGGATTTCACCGGCGTCCCCGGTGTGGTTGACCTCGCCGCCATGCGTGACGCCATGGCAAAGGCCGGTGGCAACCCGGACAAGATCAACCCGCTGGCCCCCGTCGATCTCGTAATCGATCACTCGGTGATGGTGGATTACTTCGGCCACAAGGATTCGTTCAAGAAGAACGTCGCCACCGAATATGAGCGCAACGGCGAACGCTACGAGTTCCTGCGTTGGGGCTCAGAAGCCTTCAACAACCTGCGCGTTGTGCCGCCTGGAACCGGCATCTGCCATCAGGTGAACCTCGAATACCTCGCCCAGACCGTGTGGACCCGCAAGGAGAAGCGCACGGTTGCCGGCAAGTCCAAGACGATTGAAGTCGCCTATCCTGATTCACTCGTCGGCACCGACAGCCACACCACCATGGTCAACGGCCTGTCCGTTCTTGGTTGGGGCGTCGGCGGCATCGAGGCGGAAGCCGCCATGCTCGGCCAGCCGATCTCCATGCTGATCCCTGAAGTCATCGGCATGAAGCTCACCGGCAAGGTTGCCGAAGGCATCACCGCCACCGACCTCGTGCTGACCGTCACCGAAATGCTGCGCAAGCGCGGCGTTGTGGGCAAGTTCGTTGAGTTCTTCGGCCCCGGCCTCGACCATCTGTCGCTGGAAGACCAGGCCACGATCTCCAACATGGCCCCTGAATACGGTGCCACCTGTGGCTTCTTCCCGATTGATTCCGAAAGCCTGCGGTATCTCAAGGCCACCGGCCGCAAGGCAGCGCGCGTTGCACTGGTCGAGGCATATGCCAAGAAGCAGGGCATGTTCCGCACGTCCAAGACCGAAGACCCGATCTTCACCGACACAATTGAGCTTGATCTCTCAACCGTCGTGCCCAGCCTTGCAGGCCCCAAGCGCCCCCAGGACCGTGTGGCCCTGACGGACATCGCCGACAGCTTCGCCGGCTCCATGATCAACGAGTTCAACAAGGGCGATGCGGGCCACGAGCGGGCCAAGGTTGCAGGCACCGATTACACGATCGGCCACGGCGACGTGGTGATTGCTGCAATCACGTCGTGCACCAACACCTCCAACCCGTCCGTCCTCATGGCGGCCGGTCTGGTGGCAAAGAAGGCCAACAAGCTGGGTCTCACCACCCGTCCGTGGGTCAAGCCGTCGCTGGCCCCCGGCTCGCAGGTTGTGACCGACTACCTCAAGGCCGCCGGTCTGCAGAAAGAACTCGACAAGCTCGGCTTCAATCTCGTCGGCTATGGCTGCACCACCTGCATCGGCAATTCAGGTCCACTGCCTGCGCCGATCTCCAAGGCCATCCATGACGCGGATCTGGTTGCGGCATCTGTCCTGTCGGGCAACCGCAACTTCGAAGGCCGTGTGTCACCGGATGTACGCGCCAACTATCTGGCGTCACCGCCGCTGGTTGTCGCCTACGCCCTTGCAGGCTCCGTCAACGTCAACCTGACAACCGATCCGATCGGTCAGGACAAGAATGGCGATGATGTCTATCTCAAGGACATCTGGCCGACATCACTTGAAGTGGCCGAAGCGGTCCGCAAATCAGTCACCCCCAAGATGTTCCGCGAACGGTATTCGGACGTCTTCAAGGGCGACCGTGAGTGGCGCAAGATCAAGGTCACAGGTGGCAAGACCTATGACTGGAACAAGAAGAGCACCTATGTGCAGAACCCGCCTTACTTCGAAGGCATGACCGCAGACCCTGCGGCCATCAAACCGGTTCAGGGTGCGCACATTCTGGGTCTGTTCGCGGATTCCATCACCACCGACCATATCTCGCCCGCCGGTTCCATCATGGCGGACAGCCCGGCCGGTGAATATCTCAAGGCCCACAAAGTGAAGCCCGCGGATTTCAACTCCTACGGCTCACGGCGCGGCAACCACGAAGTCATGATGCGCGGCACCTTTGCCAATATCCGCATCAAGAACCAGATGGTGCCCGGCGTTGAAGGCGGCGTGACCGTGCATTACCCCTCGGGCGATGCCATGCCGATCTATGACGCGGCCATGAAGTACAAGGAAGTCGGCGCACCGCTCGTGGTGTTCGGCGGCAAGGAATACGGCACCGGGTCTTCACGTGACTGGGCGGCCAAGGGCACCAAGCTCCTGGGCGTCGAAGCGGTCATCGTTGAGAGCTTCGAGCGTATTCACCGCTCCAACCTGGTCGGCATGGGCGTGTTGCCCCTGCAGTTCACCGACGGCACAAGCTGGAAGTCACTGGGCCTCAACGGCTCCGAGACCGTGACCATCACCGGCAACGAAAAAGGCATCAAGCCGCGTATGACCCTGACGCTGGAAATCACCAGTGCCGATGGCAAAACGCAAAAAGTGCCCGTGCTGTGCCGCATCGATACTGCGGATGAAGTCGACTACTACGAAAACGGCGGCATCCTGCACTACGTACTGCGCAACCTGATGGCGTCCTAACACCACCATCTGACGGCAAACAAGAAGCCCGGAAGCCCTAGCGGTTTCCGGGCTTTTTTGTGCCCGATCACCTCACAACACAAGTCACTCACACTCAATTGAGTGGATATGCACGCATCGCGGATCTAGGTTTATCGGCAATGGAGGGCGTATGGCGCCCGTGCCGATAGCCTCCAGAATGGACCCCATGTGACCGCACGTATTGCCATCCCCCGCACTGCATGGCTTTTGGCCCCGGCGCTCATCGCCGCCGCCAGCCTGTTGCCCGCACCTGCAACGGCACGGCCTGCGGTCGTTGAACTGTTCACCAGCCAGGGCTGCTCGTCCTGTCCGCCCGCTGACGCCATGCTCAATACGCTGGCCGAGCGCGACGACGTGATCGCGCTCACCTACAACATCACCTATTGGGACTATCTGGGCTGGCGCGACACGCTGGGCCGCAAAGAGCACACCGCGCGGCAGGAAGCCTATGCGCAATATTTCGACGACCGGAAATATACCCCGCAGCTGGTAATCGACGGCACCAGCCACCTGCCCGGCAGCCGCCACAAGGCATCGCAGGAAGCAATTGCCGCAAGCGTGGAAGACGCGGCTGACGCGCCTGACCTTGCATTGTCCACCACGAAAAAGGGCGTGCGCGTCATGTCCGCACCCGTCGGCAAAGGCCAGGCCGCCATCTGGCTCGTGCAGTTCGATACCAGCCACGCGGTTGAAATCACCCGCGGTGAGAACAGCGGTGAAACCATCACCTATTCAAACGTTGTACGTAAAATCACACGGCTCGCCGACTGGGACATGAGCCAGCCCCTCGATCTGGCAATCGCCCGCGCAAGCCTTCTGGATGGCGATCATGATGGCTGTGCCATCATCGTGCAGCAGGGCGACACCGCAGGCGTCGGCCCCGTCGTCACCGCCACCCGCATCGACATGTCACTGATAAACTAACCACATTCCTCGCGTCCCCTGGCCCCACCGGGGAGAGGGAGGGGCCCGCGACCGTCAGGTCGTGGGAGGGTGAGGGGGCGAAAAAACACCCCAGCCACTAAGGCGCCACACCTTCAGCCGCCGCATCCAGATCAACCGGCACGTCGGCTGTCACAGGCTCCGTCAGCACATCAAGCATTCGCGTCAGATCGGCCCCGCGCGCCGTCGGCAGCGCATAGGCATAAGGCGCAAGCCGCGCCGACAGGGCTTGAGCCTCCGCCACCACATCTGCATCCGCACCCTCAATCGCCCGCACATCAAGAACCGCGTAATAGGTCTTGGCCTGCTTTTCCGTCCGCACAGTGATCTGCATCCCGTCATCCGTATGGAAGACCGCTGACACCGGCGCATCAAACGTCACGTCGTCGGCAGGCGACACATCGGTAAATTGCAGATTGGTCAACGCATTGCCGATGCCGGTAATCGCGTAGTCAGTGACCACTTGCCGGCCCTCGGGCAGCTCAGCCAGCACATAGGCAGGTCCCACGCTTGTGCCAGCAGTGCCGGGTTCCGCCAGCACCACCGTATAGGAAGGCCCATCCTGCGGCGTCACATCCACCCGGTTCACCCGGCCGGATTCAAGGCCGATGATCCGCGTTTCCAGCCAGTTCGCCGCTTGCTGCTCAAGATTGAACGACCCGCGCGCCACATAGGACTGGTCCTCGCCATCGCGCCGCACATAAATCGTGCCTGCCCCGTCAATGTCAGCCGAGCCTTCCAGCTTGCCGACAATCAGCGACGCCATCTGTTCGCCCGCCGCATCAAACACCCGCACCCGCACACCGGTGCCCTTGTCTTCAGGCGCTGTCAGGTTGATGTGCTTATGCCATTCAGGCTGCGCCGTGCGCCGCTCAATCAATTCAAGATCCGCAAGCCCAACGACTGTGCGCTTCACCATGTCGGCGCGCGCAGGATGGTTGCCCTTGTCGGCGACGCGCCATGTGTCGGGTGCCGTATCATCGCGTGCAATGGTCACCGTGCTGAGACGCGACGTAATCTCGATCTTCGCAGCATCGTTCACACGCGCGCCAAGCTCAGGAAACACCGGTCGCGGATTAAAGTCGGATGTCAGCGCGCGGCGCTGCATCGACACGGCAAACACCGCCATCATCACCATCAGCAGCGTGACAACACTCAGCATCGCCAGGGTGCGCGCCGCACCCGGCCGCAGCAAAACGTCTCTCATGATGCCGCTCCTCCATGCGTATAGGCCCGGCCTGCGGCTTCCGCGCGTGCCCTGCGGCGGCGGCGGCGGGCCACCGACAGCACCAGCCACACGCCGCCAACCAGCAGCGGCACCAGCGCCATATTGATGAAGGCAAGCCGTGCGCCCAGCGCATCCACGTCGCGGCGCAAGTCACCCTGCACATCACGCAATGCCCGACGGCCTTCCGCCAGCTCGCGCTGCAAGGCCTGCATTTCAGCTTCCTGCGTATCCGTCAGCAATGCCGCGGCACCCGCGCCTTCCGGCAATTCTGCCCGCAGCGCTGCAAGCCGCTGCTCTGTCTCGTCGATGCGCGCCTGCAACCGCTGCTCTTCAGCGAGGAACTTTGCTTCCGCCGCGCGGCGAATATCTTCAACCACCGTGAACGGCCGGTCCGCCGGTTCGCGCGCCCGCAATGAAATAAGATCGTTGGACCCCATCAGGTTCTCAACCGCATTGACAACAAAGGCCGCATTGTCCGCCGTCGGCACAGCAATCCGGTCACCGAGGAAATTTTGCACCTGCACCCAGAACCGATCGTCAAACAGATCACTATCCGCAAACACCACGATATTGGCGTCGTCGATCGTCTCGGTCAGGTGTCGCGACGACTTGAGTTCCGTCGGCACGTCTTCTTCATCGTCCGCCAGCGGACGCCCATCCGGGAACGCCGATTTGACTGGCCCGGAAATACGCGCCGCCACCGTGAAGAATTCACCGGCGGGTTCAAACGCCCGCAGCAGCGCATCCGGTGTCGGCGCCGACTTGACCCGGTCCAGATCAAGCAACATCGCGTCTTCCGATGACGTCACGATCGGCGTGAAGACCGTCGTTGCATCATCCGTCGGTCGCAACACACCGGCAGAGCCGATATGCAATGCATCAAGCGGTGCGGTGATCGGGTCATCATCGGCAAAATCATCCGGCAGCAACCGCTGCCACAAAACGTAATCCGTTAACTGGCGGCGCTGGCTTGCACCTGCCGCCACCCGCTGCGCCCGCAACCTATCCGCCAGCACCTCGTTGGGGTTCATGGTGACGCCCCAGCTTTGCATCAGCAGTGGCAGGTTGGAGGCTTCCGTATAGCCCTTCACCGGCTTGCCCGCAGGCCCCGCCGTCAGGCTGACTTCTGAATGCGGATCAATGAATGCAATCACCCGCCCGCCGCGCATCACGAACTGATCAATTGCGTAAAGCGTTTGCGGGCTCATCGGTTTTGGATGCACTAGCGCCAGCACTTTGATCTCATTGGCGATGCGGTCGAAATCCTGTTCGAGAAAATCCACCGTGAAGGAGTTCTTCAGCTCCTGATAAATCATGAAGGGTTCAGAGCGCCCCTCCATCGCCAGCAGCAACCCGCCCGCACCAGTATCCAGCGGCAGGTTGGAGACAACGCCAAGCAGCGGCTTTTCAGGGTTCGACAGCGAAAAAATCAGCCGCGCCAGATCATATTCCAGATAGGTCGCGCGCTCCGGTGCCAGAAAACCGATCACCTCGCGCCCGTCCACCATATTGGTGCCGACAACGCCGAGGAAAACTTTGTCGCCGGTGCGCAGCGGCACGCCCGTAAGCCCCGCATCCGTCGCCTGGTCTTCTTCCTGCGAGAACGATTGCGGGTTGATTTCCTCAATCCGCACATTGCCGTTTGAGGCTGAGGAAATTTCCTGCAGCAGGTCACGCACGCGCTGTGCATGCGCCCGCAATGCCGGGATCTCCGTCACCACATCTTCTGAATAATAGAACTTCAACGTGATTGGTTCGCGCAGCGCGCCAACAATATTGCGCGTGCCGTCGGACAGGGTGAACAGGCTACGGTCGGTCAGGTCCAATCGCGCATTCTGCAGCCCGACATTGGAAAACGTGTTGATCGCCACAAACAGGATGGCGCTCAAGACCAGAACGGAAACGGCAAAGACCGGACGCGGGATCGACCGACGCTCGGCGTTCTGGGGAGACTGTGTGTGTTGCGTGCTCATCTGGTTCACCCGGCCCGCTTCAGATCAATGGTAATGCCCGTCGCCACCAGCCAAAGCCCGATCAGCGACGCAAAATAGATCAGGTCGCGCAGGTCGATCACCCCGTCCATGATCGCATCGAAATGCGTGACGAAGCTGAACGATGCAATGGTGTTGATGACCGCCTGCGGCAACCAGCCTGAAAAGAAATCCAGCACCAGCGGCAGGCCCGACAGGGTGAACAGGAAACACACAACGACGGACAGCACGAACGCAATCACCTGATTGGTCGTCACCGCCGACATGCACGAGCCAATCGCCAGATAGCCGCCCGCCATCAACAGGCTGCCCACATAGCTGGCCAGGATAACGCCGTTGTCCGGCTCACCCAGATAGTTGACCGTGATCCAGATCGGAAATGTCAGGAACAGCGCAATCGCCGCAAACGCCCAGGCGGCAAGATACTTGCCGACAACACTAGCCCAGAACGGCGCAGGCAAAGTCAGCAGCAGTTCCATCGTGCCGGACTTGCGTTCTTCCGCCCACATGCGCATCGAGATCGCCGGGATCAAAAACAGATACAGCCACGGATGAAACCCGAAGAAGCCGCGCAGCGATGCCTCGCCCGCCTCATACCACTGGCCCAGATAAAACGTGAATGCGCCAATCGCCAAGAGGAAGATGACGATGAACACGTAAGCCAGCGGCGTTGCAAAGAACGACCCCAGCTCGCGCTTGAAAATGGCATACATCTGGTTCATGCGCTGATTGCCTCATGCGGTGTTGCGTCGGGCAATTCGGCACCCGGCGCATCCGAATGCGTCAGCATACGGAAGACTTCATCAAGCCGCCCCTTCTCAGCGTAAAGCGCTGAGACCTGCCAGCCCTTTTCACGCGCCAGCAGCGCCACTTCTTCCGCCAGCGGCATCTTGGTGTCGTCGCCATGCGGGCGGGCAAAAACCGTAAAGCTGTTGGAGGGGCCATCCGCATCACTGCGTTCAACGCTCGCAGCCCCACTCAGTCCGCGCAACGCGGCTTCCGCAGCCGCTGCATCATCCGGCGTTGAGAAATCAGCCGTCAGCGTCACGGCATTGTGCCAGCGCGACCGACCCATCAATTCGCGCGGTGTCCCGTCCGCCACAATGCGCCCGCGATCAATAATCAGCGCGCGGTCGCACACCGCCTCAACTTCTTCAAGAATATGCGTGGAAATGATGATCGCCTTGTCGCGCGCCATTTCCTGAATGAGCAACCGGACCTGATGCTTCTGGTTCGGATCCAGCCCGTCCGTCGGCTCATCCATGATCAAGACGTCGGGATCATGCAAAATCGCCTGCGCCAGCCCGACGCGGCGCTTGAAGCCCTTGGACAATGTCTCGATCGGCTGGTCCAGCACCGGCGCCAATGTTGTACGCGCCACCGCAAGGCCGATGGCGCTGGCAGCTTCCGCCCCGCGTATGCCGCGCACCTCGGCGACAAAGCGCAGAAAATCAATCGGCGTCATCTCGCCATAGGCAGGCGCGCCTTCGGGCAGATAGCCCATGCGCTTTTGCGCGGCCATTGCGTCAGTCTCAATGTCATGCCCGCACACCGTCACCCGCCCGCTGGTCATCGCCAGAAAGCCGGTGATCATTTTCATGGATGTGGACTTGCCCGCACCGTTTGGCCCCAGAAAGCCCAGCACCTGCCCTTTGGGCACGCTGAAGCTCACATTGTTGACCGCCACGAACGGGCCGAACCGCTTGGTCAGCCCCTCAATTTTGATCATTGGCTCGGTCATAGGTTTATCGGCTGTCATGAAGCTGGCCGTTTCTCCTGGGTGCCCGGCGGATACATGCCCGCCGGGTCGGTTCGGTCCTGTCGTGAATAGAAATGTGACGTCGCGGTTGCAAGTGACTTTTCGGAAAGAATTACGCCCAAAGCGTGACCCTCGCCTCTCAAGCGCCGCCAGAGCATCCTATGCCCGCAACATCATCCCGCCATCCGCATTTAGTCCGTGGCCGGTCACAAACCCGCCCTCTTCGGACGCCAGAAAGCCGATGCACCGCGCCACATCAAGCGGCTGCCCCAGCCGGTTCAGCGGCGATTTGCGCGCCCACACCTTGGCAATGTCGTCATTGGCAAAATTGCCCGCCGTCATCCCCGTATGGATCGCCCCGGGCAGCACGTAATTCGCGGTAATACCGAATTTGCCAAGCTCCAGCGCCAGATTGCGCGTCAACCCGGCCACCCCGGCCTTGGAGGCCGAATAGGCTGCCAGCCCATAATCCGTGCCCTCCGCCATGACCGACGCCACATTGATGATGCGCCCGCCGCCGGCTTCTTTCATATGAGGAATGGCCGCACGGGCCAGCTTGAAATGCGCTGTCAGATTGACCGCAAGCGTCACGTCCCAGTCTTCGTCGCTGAGGCTTTCAACCGGCGCGCCGCGCGCAATGCCCGCATTGTTGACCAGAATATCAAGCTGCCCGAAGAGCCGTGCCGCATGGTCGACAATGCCCGACGCCGCGTCAGGTGCCGCCACATCATGGTCGAGGCAGGTAATCGCCCCGTCGCTATGGGCCTGAGCTGTATCCTTGAGATCGACCGCCAGCACCTTGGCGCCGCGCTCCGCCATCATGATTGCAGTTGCCTTGCCGATGCCTGAGGCGGCCCCGGTCACAATCGCCACTTTGCCGTCCAGGCGCATGGTCATAGTCCCCCGATCAAGTCTTTCTGACTGTTTCGGGAGGAACCCTAGCACCGGCCAAGGCAAATGGGCCAACGCACACAAGCGCACGCGATGATTCTTTTCGGCAGTAGCGGCAATGTGGGGGAGAAACGTGGGGGAAGAAAAGTGGCGGGCCGGGCGAACGTCCATCGAGTGAGAGGGACCTTCGCGCACCATCCCCAGGGGGTTTGGGGGGGATGGAGAGGGTGGCAAAGACGCTGGATCGAGAAAGCGTCCGCCCGGCACCGCAAAAAGGGGCCCCCGCAAGGGCCCACGTTGGATACACGGAGCAGTTGCGGGGGTGTCGATCAGGCGGGCCTGGAACGGCAGCCCCGGCGGGGGCTGGGGGGCTTGGGGGATGCCGGAACAACCGTTAACTCCAAGTCCGCCTTTCGACACTGCAAATATGGGAGCGGTTTGGGGCGGAGCAACGGCCGAATTAGGGCCATTTTGTGGTTTCGGATCACGGGTTTGAGAGCACAAATCCGCCGGTTTTGCCGTCCAGTTGGTTAACAGCCGCGCTGTTATCCCGCAGCAGCCCGGCGATCTTTGACTTGCGTCCATGCGCCGGCGCGGAAACAATAAAACCCAATGAGCAAACCACCCGAGCTTTCGCCCCTTCACCCGGTCCCCTCCCATCTCAGAGTGGTCTCGACCCGACAGCAGCAGGGTGCCAAAAGCCCTGCCGCCCCCAAAACCGTATTCTGGGAACGCCGCGAACTCGACGCCATCCTCAATGTCTATGGCAAGCGCGTCGCCGCCGGTGACTGGCGCGACTACGCCATGAGCGGCCTCAAGGACTGCGCCGTCTTTTCCGTCTTTCGTCGCAGCAGCGAGATGCCGCTCTACCGCATCGAGAAACACCCCAAGCTGCGCAACAAGCAGGGCGCCTACGCGGTCATCAATGCGTCGGGCATGATTCTCAAGCGCGGCCACGAGCTCAAACAGGTGTTGAAAGTGCTCGAGCCCAAGCAGCTGTCCGTCGTCACCGACTGACGCAGCGAGCGAGCCTAGCCCCGCTCAGATTTGCTGCTCGCGCTGCCGGAACCTTGGCGCAAAATCCATTTGAGCAGCGGCGGCGCCAGCAATGTCGTCACGATCGCCATCACCACCAGCGCCGACGTCACCGCATGGGTCGCACCGTTAGGACCATCATCGGTAAACAGGCCTGATTCGATCCCCACCGCAATAACAGCGATGCCAACACCGCCGCGCACCGTCATGCCGGCCCCGACCGCCATGGCATCGCGCGCGCCAAGTCCCGCCCAATAGGCTGGCAGACCGGCCCCGACGAGCTTGGTGACAACCGCAATCGCGATAATGCCCAGACAGAAGACCGGCGCCACGGCCACCGCCGACAGATCCACCGCCAGCCCCATCGCCACAAAGAACATCGGCGCCAGAAATCCGCTGGTCACACCAGCCACCAGAATGCGCATCTCGGCATAAGCCCGCGCGCCAACGCGCTGCGGCTCAAAATAGAGCCCCGCCATGAACGCGCCCATGATCCAGTGCATACCCAGCGCTTCTGCCAGCAGCGCATATGCCAGTGCCACCACCATCAGGATGCCAAACTCGGCGGAGGCAATCTGCAGCACCTGCAGCCGCGCCGAGATGCGCGGAAAAACATGCACCCCGAGCAAAATAGTGATGACAAAGAACAGGCCGACCTTGCCAAGCAGCAGCGCCAGGTCAGCGGCACCCGGCGTCGCGCCGCTTTGCATAAGCGCCGTCAGAACCGCCAGCAGCACCAGCCCCAGCACATCATCAAAGATCGCAGCCGCAACAATCGTTTCACCGGCCTTTGAATGCATAAGCCCCATATCGGCGAGCACTTTGACAACTGTCGGCACCGCCGTGATCGCCAGCGTCACGCCAACAAAAAGCGCCTGCACAAGTTGCAGCTCTCCCGGCACCAGAAACATCAATGCGAACCCTGTACCCGCCGCTAGCGGCAACAGCACGCCGCCCGTCGCCACCGCAAAGGAACGCATCCCATGCTGGGCAATTTCACGCGGCTTGAGGTCGATCCCCGCCATCAGCATCAAGAAGAAGACGCCCGCATCAGCAATGAATTTGAACTCGGGCGCCACCGCAGCGTCACGCAGCCAGCCAAGCGGCGCACCATCGCCGATGCCGAACAGCGCGATCGCAACCCCGGCAAGAATACCCACCGTCAGCTCGCCCAGAATTGCCGGTTGGCCAAGCCGCTCCGCCGCCTCGCCAAACAGCCGAGCCCCCAAAAGCAGCACCAGCAGACCCGCAATCATCGCCGTCATCTAAACAGTCTCCCGCCCGCAATCTGCCCCGCACGCTCCCGGCAGCACAACAAAAAACCCCCGGACGCCCAAGCATCCGGGGGTTTGTAGTGTCGCAGCAACCAGATCCTAGTCGCGGCTGCCGAACAGCTGCAGCAGCATGAGGAACAAGTTGATGAAGTCCAGATACAGCCGCAGCGCACCCATGATGGATTTGCGGCCTGCAACCGCACCGTCATCGCTGGCGTTGTACATTTCCTTGATCTGCTGGGTGTCGTAGGCGGTGAGGCCCGCGAACACCAGCACACCAATCACCGAGATTGCGAACTGCAACGCCGATGAACCAAGGAAGATGTTGACGATCGACGCAATGATGATGCCGATCAGGCCCATGAACAGGAAGGAGCCCCAGCCGGAGATGTCCTTCTTCGTCGTGTAGCCCCACAGGCTCAGCGACCCGAAGGTTGCCGACGTGATCAGGAACACCTGAAAGATGCTGGCGCCCGTGTAGACCATGAAGACCGACGAAAGCGACAGGCCCATCAGCGCTGCAAAGCTCCAGAACGCAAGCTGCGCGCTGCTGACGTTCATTTTGTGAATGCGGACACTCAGGAACATCACCATGCCCAGCGGTGCCAGCATCACCACCCATTTGAGCGGGGTGTTGAACAGCATGTTGCCAAATTCGGTCAGCATCATGCCCTGCGGCGTCTGGGTGACGGCCATCGAAAAAGCCAGATAGGCCACAACGCCGGTGATCGCCAGACCACCTGCCATATAGTTGTAAACGCGCAGCATGTAGCTACGCAGGCCGGCGTCGATGTCAGATGCATGCGCCTGCGCCGTGCTACGGCTACGAAGGACTTCGCTGTCGTAGTCTGCCATGGGGTTTATGATCCTCGTGTCATAGGGAAACCAAAAAATACCAACCCGTAATATCGGTTGAAATTGCGCCATATTCAAGGCCTGGCGCCACCGTTTCAGCGTATTCAAAAGGTTAAATTGTGTGAATATTCAAACACTTAAAATGGATGTGGACTCTCTCAACGGCTTTTTGCGTGAGGTATTCCCGCAATGGAGCAGTGATAATGGCGCATCCGTGCAGGATGTAACGCCTCAGGGTGTCATTTGCCGCCTGCCATTCAATGACGGCCAGCTGCGCCCCGGCGGCACCGTGTCCGGACCCACCTTGATGGGCCTCGCCGACACCGCCATGTACGCCGCTGTCATTTCGCGCATCGGCCCCGTCGCCCTCGCCGTGACAACCAACCTCAACATCAACTTCATGCGCAAACCGGAGCCCAAAGCCACCATCGCCACCTGCCGCCTGCTCAAACTCGGCAAACGCCTCGCCGTCGGCGACGTGGAAATCACCAGCGAAGGCGAAACGGATCTGGTCGCCCACGCCAGCGTGACCTACTCAATCCCGCCGCAGAACTGAAAACCTGATGCGCCGCCCGTATGGATCCCCGGTCAAGCCGGAGGATGGACGGGATTTTAGGGCAAGCACTTTCCAAACACTTCACGCCATCCCCCGGCTTGACCGGGGGACCCATGATGCACAGGCACCACGCGCGGACGGGACTAAGGACCTGCCAAAGCGACCGCGAATACCGCCGCAATAAGGCCAATCCCCAAACAACTGTCATCCCGGCCCTGAGCCGGGATCGTGCCAGACCGTCTCAGCCGATCCCGGATCAAATCCGGGATGACATCATGTGATGGGAAACCAGGCTATTCCGACCGCAGCACCGGCGCCGCCTTGCGGCTCAGCGCCGACCATGTACCGACAAGCCCGAAGCCCATGGTGATCACCGTCGCCCCCAGAACCGTCACCGCCAGCGTCACCGGCAGGAACATCCAGTCGGACTGCATCACCTGCGTGATCACCAGCCATGCCGCAAGCGTGCCCGCACTCGCCGCAATGATCGCGGTGCCAAAACCAAGCAGCGCATATTCCAGCGCATAGGCCCCCAGCACCTTGGCGCGCGTTGCGCCCAGCACCTTCAGCACGACTGAATCATAAACCCGGTGTCGATGCCCCGCCGCCATCGCGCCCGCCAGCACGAGAATGCCGGCAATGATGGTGACGACACTCGTACCGCGTACCGCCATCACAAGGTCTTCCAGCACTGCCGAGACGGAACTGATCGCTTCCTTGACGCGAATGGACGTGACATTGGGAAACGTATCCGTCACCCGCCGCTGTAATTCCAGTTCGCCCGCCTCATCCATGGTGACAGTTGAAAGGATTGTCTGCGGTGCATTGTCGAGCATGCCCGGCGAAAACACCAAAATGAAATTGATGCCGCCCGATTGCCACGTCACTTCGCGTAGCGAGGCAATCTCGGCGGTAATTTCGCGCCCCAGCACATCAATGGTCAGCGTATCGCCGATGCCGATGCCCCAGCCATCCGCCAGCTCCTTGGTAAAGGAGACCAGCGGCGGCCCGGCATAATCTTCAGGCCACCATTCGCCCTCCAGCAATTCAGAGCCCGCCGGCAGCGTTGCCGAATATGTAAACCCCCGATCGCCGCGCAGCGCCCAGCGCGAGTCCGGCGTTGCCTCTGCATCCGCGGATTTGACGCCGTTCACCGCAACAATCGGTCCACGGATCATCGGCACCCGGTTAGCGCTCGCAATCCCCGGCGTCTCATCCAGAATTGCGTTGAAGCCCGCGAGTTGCGACTTCTGCAAATCAAGAAAGAAGAAGGACGGCGCACGGTCCGGCAACTGGGTCGCGACCTGCCGCGTGATATTCCCGTCAATCAGCGAGATCGTCACCAGCAAGGTCAGCCCCAGCCCCAGCGACAGCACGACGGAACTCGTCGGCGCGCCCGGCCGGTAAAGATTGGCCAGCGCGATACGCAGCGACGGCTGTTTCGGCCGCCCGGCTTTCTTCGCACCCCACATCAAAAGATCAGCGGTCAAAAGCAGCACACCAAAGCTTGCCGCCGTGCCGACCAGAAACCACACCGCGAACATGCGCTGATAGTCTTCCGTCAGCGCCACCGCCAGCACCGCAAGCAGCCCCAGCGCCCCAAGCGTCAGCGCAATATAAAACGGCCGCGGCCATTTGCGCGTCGGCGCAACAATGTCGCGAAACAAACCGGCAGCAGGAATATCGCGCGCCCGCGCCAGCGGCCACACCGCAAACGCCACCGCCGTCACCACGCCATAAACCGCAGCAAGCATCAGCGGCCCCACATGCACGGCAAACTCGGTTGGCACCGGCAGAAGGTTGGCCAATGTCGCCTGCGCAAACATCGGCACCAGCGCACCAATGACGAGCCCGATCGCGACCCCCACCAGCGCAATCGCCATCACCTGCACAAAATAAATCTGAAAGATCAGCCCCCCCGGCGCACCAAGGCATTTGAAGGTGGCAATCACTTCGCGCTTCTTGTCGATGTAACTCTTGATTGCATTGCCGACGCCGACACCGCCGACGATCAACGCCGTCAGCCCGACCAGCGTCAAAAACAACGCCACCTGCCCAACAGTGCGCCTGATACCCGGCGCGGAGTTCGAGCGGTCACGAATGCGCCAGCCGGATTCCGGCAGCGCTTCCTTGGTCTCTTCAACAAACGCTGCCACCGCCTCATTGGTCTGCTCGCCTGAAGGCATCCGCAGCCGGTATTCGTAATCCACAAGGCTGCCGACGGTCACAAGGCCGGTCTGCGCCAGCGCCTCGTTTGAAATCATCACCCGCGGGCCAATCGCAAAGCCACCGGCCACCCGGTCCGGCTCATAGGCAATCGCCGAGCGGATCACAAAGGTCTGCGTGCCCACACGCAATTCGTCGCCCGCCTGCAATTCAAGGCGTTCAAGCAGCACCGGCTCAACGACGGCCCCAAACAGCCCATCGCGCCCGCGCGCCAACGCGTCACCAAGCGCCGCACCGCTTTCAAGCGTCATGTCCCCATAAAGCGGATAGGCGTCACCCACGGCCTTGAGTTCAACCAGCGTGCGCTCAGTGTTTTTGACAGCCCGGCCCATCGCCCGCATCTCGGCGGTCTGCGACAGCGCGCCACCGCGCGCCACCACCGCATCCAGCCATGCCTGCTCTTGCGCATCGACCTTGCGATGCACCAGCTCAAAGCCGACATCGCCACCCAGAATGGTCTGGCCTTCTTCGGCAAGCCCGCGCATCAGCGCCGACGACACCGAGCCGACCGACGCAATCGCCGCCACACCCAAAGTCAGGCAGGCAAGGAAAATCCGAAACCCCTTGAGGCCGCCACGCAATTCGCGCGAGGCAATACGTAACGCCAGCGGCATCCGGCTCCCGCCACCGCGCACGGGTTTCGCATTGGAAGACGATGACGACGCGGACGGTTCAGCAATATCGCTCAATGAGCCGCCCCCGCCAGAAGGTCAGCCTTGTCGCGCGTGCCTTTGGTGGTCTTCTCCACCTTGCCGTCACGCAGATGCACAACGTCGTCGCACAGCTCCGCCAGCTGCATGTCATGGGTAATAAGGATCAGCGTCGTGTCACGCCGCGCATGCAGGTCGAACATCAAATCAATGATCGCGTGCCCCGTTGTCCCATCCAGATTGCCGGTCGGTTCGTCCGCCAGCAAAATCGCAGGGTCCGGCGCAACGGCCCGCGCCAGCGCCACGCGCTGCTGCTCACCGCCGGACAATTGCCCGGGATAATGGTCAAGGCGATGCGACAGCCCAACGGCCTTCAATTCCTCCGCCGCCCGGTTGAACGCATCGGCCCGGCCTGCAAATTCCAGCGGTATCGCCACATTTTCCAGCGCCGTCATGGTCGGAATGAGGTGGAAAGATTGGAACACAATCCCCACATTGTCCCTGCGGAACAGCGCCAGTTGGTCCTCGTTCATGGTGGTGAGTTCACGATTGGCCACCTTGATGGAGCCGGATGTGGGTTTTTCCAGCCCCGCCAGCACCATCAAGAGCGTGGATTTGCCCGAGCCCGACGGCCCCACAAGCCCTGCGGCCTGCCCGGGTGATACATCAAGGCTGATGCCGCGTAGGATATTCACCGGCCCCGCCGAACTCGGCAGGGTCAGATGGACGTCGTTCAACGAGATGATCGGATCAGACATGGACTTGCCGACTACAGCTTCGGTCACGCGGAATTTCCAGACATTTTCGGGACGGGTAAGAGTGGCATATGGCCGTTTTGCCAGCCGATACAAGCGTTTGGACGGCCTGCGGTCGGCAAGCCCCATGCCCCTGATTACGCGCGCCGCCGCCATATGGATCATGGCGTTGGCAGCAGCAGCACCAGCTCAGGCGGCAGACGACATCGCCAACGATACCATCAAAATCGTCGCCCTGGGCACCAGCCTCACCGCCGGATACGGCCTGGAGCAGGGTCAGGGCTTCGTCCCGCAGCTTGAATCAGCCCTGAAAGCGCAGGGCCTCAATGTCACGCTCGAAAACGCCGGGGTCTCCGGCGACACCTCGGCAGGCGGTCTTGCCCGGCTCGACTGGTCACTGTCAGACGATGTGGACGGCGTCATCGTCGAACTAGGCTCCAACGACGCCCTGCGCGGCTTCGACCCGCAGCAGACCCGCGAAAACCTTACGGCCATCCTCGACGCACTGACTGCACGCGGCCTGCCCGTGCTGCTCACCGGCATGTTGGCACCGCCAAATCTGGGTGAGGAATATGGCGCGGAGTTCGCTGCCATCTATCCGGACCTTGCAGCCCGCTACGGCGTGTTGTTTTATCCCTTCTTCCTGGAAGGCGTCGCCGCGCAGGCAACGCTCAACCAACAAGACGGCATCCATCCCAACCCGGATGGTGTGGCGGTGATTGTGGAGGCGATCACCCCCTATGCGGTCCAGCTGGTGGAGCACGCACGCAAAGACACGTCGTCCTGACCTGATTTCCGTTTCCGGCACGCAGCATTTTGGGGGGTGCGTGCCTCACCACCAATGTTCCGGGCCAACATTCCGGCATCCGCCCGCCCGCGCCCTGATTTTCGGGGCCGCCGCGGCCATTTCACGACATTCGCATACCAAAAGATCGCACAAGAGGAATTGCACACGATGGCTATGGACTATCGCCCGCTGGGCACAACCGACCTCAAAGTTTCTTCCATCTGCCTTGGCACCATGACCTGGGGCCAGCAGAACACCGAGGCCGAAGGCCACGAGCAGATGGACTACGCCCTTGAGCAGGGCATCAACTTCTTCGATACCGCTGAAATGTATTCGGTGCCGCCAAAGGCCGAGACGCAAGGGTCAACCGAAACCATCATCGGCACCTGGTTCGCCAACCGCAAAAACCGCGACAAGGTAATTCTTGCCACCAAGGCCGCAGGCCGCGCGCCGTTTGGCTGGCTGCGTGACAATCACGAAGTAACCGATCACACAGCCGCGCAACTTGAAGAAGCCGTCAACAAGAGCCTCAAGCGCCTGCAGACCGATTACATCGACCTCTACCAGCTGCACTGGCCCGACCGCCCGATCAACCTGTTCGGCGGCCTTGGCTACCAGCACATCGACAAGCCCGGCACGCCGCTGGATGAAATCCTCGAAGCGCTCGACAAGATCGTCAAGGCCGGCAAGGTCCGCCATGTGGGCCTGTCCAACGAGACCCCGTGGGGCACCATGAAATTTCTTCAGTACGCTGAAGAACGTGATCTGCCGCGCATGCAGTCGATCCAGAACGCCTATAACCTGGTCAACCGCACCTTTGAGCTTGGCGGCTCGGAGATCGCCCATCGCGAGAAAGTCGGCCTGCTTGCCTATTCGCCGCTTGGTCAGGGTTACCTCACCGGCAAATACCGCAACGGCGCCAACCCCAAGGGTTCACGCAAGGAACTCTTCAACCGGTTGCAGCGCTACGAAACGCCCGCCGCTGAACGCGCCATGGAAAGCTATTTCAAGATTGCCGAGAAGCACGGGCTCGATGTCTCCCAGATGGCCCTGCAATATGTGACGCAGCGCCCCTTCGTGACATCAAACATCATCGGCGCAACGACGATGGACCAACTCAAGACCGACATTTCAAGTGTTGATCTGGTCATCAGCGATGAATTGCTGGCAGAGATCGAAGCCGCTCACCTGGAGCAGCCCAACCCCTGCCCGTAAGCAGATTAACCAACCAAGTTTCGAACAAATGCCCGGCAGGTTTTCTGCCGGGCAGCAACACGGTGAAGAACCCGGCGCAATACAAACCCGGAGCTGTACAAACCCGGCGCAATACAATGGGCATTTCGCAAATCGTCGCTTTTTTGCCGTGCAGCACTGCGCTATGTCTCGTGCATGATCAGGCTCTTCGCCGCCATCGGCCTCCCACATGCCACTGCCATTGATTTATCAATGCTCGGCGGAGGCGTGCCCGGTGCACGCTGGGTACCGACAGAAAACTTTCACATAACCCTGCGCTTCATCGGCGAAGTGGCAGCGCCGGTCGCCGAAGATGTGGCCTCGGCGCTCTCGTCCATTTCCGGTCGCGCCTTTGACGTGAAGCTCAAGGGCTGCGGCCAGTTCGGCAGCGAAACCCCGCGCGCCATCTGGGCGGGCGTTGAAGCCAATCCGGCACTCGAACACCTGCACAAGAAAATCGACCGCGCCGTGCAGCGCATCGGCCTTGCTCCCGACAAGCGCAAATTCATGCCGCATGTCACTTTGGCGCGCCTGCGCAGCACGCCGTCCGGCAAGGTGCAGCAATTCGTCGAAGAGCACGGGCTCTACAGCGCGCCACCCTTTGCAGTGGACAGCTTCGGGCTTTATTCCAGCGAGCTGAGCCATACAGGTCCGGTCTATCATCTTGAAGAAAGCTACCAGCTCACCCGCGCAGCAGCCTGAACCGACACTCAAAGAGTCAGGAGACAAATCATGCCCGCGAAACTCACAGGCGATGCCCGCACACAGGCGCTGGCGAAACTCACCGGCTGGGACGTAACCGACGGCCGCGATGCAATCCGCAAAGTCTTCCAGTTCAAGGACTTCAGCGAGGCCTTCGCCTTCATGACCCGCTGCGCCATCAAGGCTGAGGTCATGGATCACCATCCCGAATGGTTCAATGTCTACAACAAGGTCGACGTGACCCTCTCGACCCATGATGCGGACGGGCTGACACAAAACGACATCGACCTTGCCATGGCCATGGACAGCTACGCCGCCTGACCCGCCGCATTAGTTGACAACCAATCTGTCATGCAAGAAAAGACGTCAGCCCTTCAAGAGCACGTGCAGGAGCGCTAGAGTCCGCAGCGTCTGCATCAGTATCGCGGTGATAGGAGAGTTGAAGACGTGGCGAAAGAAAACAACGGCAAGAAGAAATCCGGCAAAGGTGCCAAGAAACTCGTCAAAGCCGTGACACCCGCCAAAAACCTCGCCCGCCGGGACCTGACCCTTGCTGTCATGAACGGTGTGCCGTGGCTGTATTTCCGCCTGCAGGCCGAGGGACAGACAGTCGGTGCCGTCAACGCCCAGCGCGGCGGCACCTGGGGTATACTCAATTCAGTGATTACCCAGGGCCCTCAAACAGTGCCACAACTGGCCCGCGCCCGCCCGGTATCGCGTCAGCACATCCAGAAGCTTTCCAATGAAATGCTGATCGACGGGTTGATCCGCTTTATCCCCAACCCGGCGCACAAGCGCTCGCAACTCATCGAAGCAACGCCCAAGGGCATGGACGCCTATGCGCGCATGAATTCCAGCCTCGGTGATCTGGCAGACCGGATGGGCGCAGGCTTCAGCAAGGAAGAGCTGTTCGTGGCCGCCAGCGTGCTTGAACGCATGCGCGCCAAGCTGGCCGATACCCAGGGCGGCGGCGGCGCACCCGGTGCGTTACCAACGCCCCTTGCCGCTGAATAAAAGCCTCATACCGAATTGCAGACACAAAAAAGGCCGCCCCGAAAAGAGCGGCCTTTTCAATGCATGCACTTAGGCTGACTAGCCCATGTGGAAAGCACACAGCTTGTTGCCGTCGAGATCACGGAAATAGGCCCCGTAAAACCCGTTGCCACGGTCGCCCGGCGCGCCCTCGTCGGCACTGCCAAGGCTCATGGCCTTTGCGTAAAGCGCATCGACCTTCTCACGGCTGCCCGCTGCAATCGCCACCATGACGCCATTGCCGACTGTCGCCGGTTTGCCGTCATGAGGCTTCGTGACCATCAGCATGGCGCCGTTGCCACCCGCATAAATGCGCATCCGGCCTTCGTCTTCCATTGCGGTTTTCGCACCCAGCTCAGCCAGCAGCGCATCGTAATAGGTAAGCGCCTTGGGCAGATCATTGGTGCCGACGGATGTGTATCCGATCATTTGAAACTCCTCCCGGGATTAAATTCTTATATGCCGTATGTAGGCATAAACGCGGCCGATTGCACTTACGTATTTGCTAGCCGCGTTCACAAAAAAGAGCCGCCCCGGCATAACCCGGAACGGCCCTTTTCAATCAATCGCTTAGGCGTATGACGTCTATCGCGGCGTCATGCGACCTCAGCCGCAGTTTACCGCGGCGCCATGCGAATTGCACCGTCGAGACGGACAGCTTCACCGTTGAAGTAGCCGTTTTCGATCATCGCCATTGCGAGATGCGCATATTCAACCGGCTCACCCAGACGTGCCGGGAACGGCACCTGTGCGCCCAGCGCCTGCTTCACCTTCTCAGGTGCACCCTGCAGCAGCGGCGTATTGAAGATGCCCGGCAGGATTGTGTTGATGCGGATGGCTTCGCGTGACAGGTCACGGGCGATCGGCAACGTCATACCGACAACACCGGCCTTGGAAGCTGAATACGCTGCTTGGCCGATCTGGCCGTCCTGTGCCGCAACCGATGCAGTGTTGATCATCACGCCACGGTCACCGTCAGCCATCGGGTCAAGGGTCATCATGCCGGCTGCTGACTTGGCAATGCAGCGGAACGTGCCGACAAGGTTGATCTGGATGATCAGGTCGAACTTGTCGGTCGGGAACGCTTTGATATCGCCCGTTTCGCGGTCGCGGCCTGCCGTCTTGATGGCGTTGCCGATGCCGGCGCAATTCACCAGGATGCGCTCCTGGCCGATGGCGGCGCGCGAGGTGGCGAAGGCGGCGTCAACGCCTGCTTCGTCGGTCACGTTGCACTTGGCGAACACGCCGCCGAGTTCTTTTGCCAGGGCTTCGCCCTTTTCCTCATTGAGGTCGAAGAGACCAACCTTGACGCCCTGGGCTGCAAGCGCACGCGCTGTTGCCTCACCAAGACCGGAAGCACCACCTGTGATGACGGCGGAAACTGAACTGTCGAGCTTCATGAAAAAGCCTCCCTCTGAGTAATCAACCTATTGAATCTGGCTGGATGGCGGGGGTTTAACACGAAGCAGAGGCATGGCGATAGACCGTTGCCATGCCTCAAAACCGGCATGATTCTGACGTAGGGGAATCTTGGACACGCGGCCCCATCCGCTTGCACACACCCCCATTCGGCCCCATCTTGGTGGGAGATTGGGGACATTCTGGCGCCTTTTGCGCAGCTTTTAGGAAACCACCGGGAAGGTCATATGAGCGGCACCACCCCTGAAAATCAGGCAGCAACCCTCATCGAGGACCCACGCATTCAGTTGCCGGTGGTCGCTGAACGCAATGAGCGCGTCGCCCGCAAGGGCTTCTGGCGCAAGCTGGCTCGTGTGGCCGGCAAGATCCCCTTCGCCGAAGACGCCGCCGCCTCCTATTACTGCGCCATAGACTCTGGCACCCCCATGCGGGTGCGCGCGACGCTGTTTGCAGCCATTACCTACTTCATCGTCCCGACGGATTTTATCCCCGACATGATTGCAGTGCTTGGCTTCACTGATGATGCAACGGTGCTGACGACCGCCATCGCCATCGTCGGCAGCCACATAAAACCCCACCACCGCACCCGCGCCCAGCGCACCCTGCGGCGCGGCGTTTACGAAGACGCGTAGTCCCACCAAAAAAAAACCGATTTCCCCCCGGCTTGACCGGAGGGAGCGCGGAATTGAGGATTAAGAGGGTGAGATGGAAGCTTCTGCCTCAGCCCGCCTGGCCCGCGCCTCCTGCGCCTCACGCCGCGCGATGTAAAGCGTCGTCGCAACAATGACGACCGCACCGACAATCGTCAGCCAGTCGGGCACATCACCAAAAATCACAAAGCCTGCAATGCCAGCAAATACCAGCCGCGAATAATCAAACGGCACAATCGCAGAGGCTTCGCCTTCCCGGTAGCCACGAATGAAACAGTTATGCGCGCCCGCGCCCGCAGCCCCCATCAGCATCAACAGCCCAAGCTCAAACCAGGTCGGGTCCTGCCACACGAGGTAAGTTGGAATAGCAGCAACGCAGGTGCCCACAACGCCCGTGTAAAACATCAAGGTTACCGGCTTGTCATTGGCAACGATCTTCACAAGCATTGTTGCCAACGCCACCAGCAGCGCACCACCCAGCGCGACAAGCGCTGCGGGGTCAATCTCCACCGTCGGCCGCAGCATCACCAGCACACCAACAAAGCCGACAAGCACTGCACCGATGCGGCGCGGCCCCGCCGGTTCCGACAGCATGAAATAAGCCAGCGGCACCACAAACAAAGCTTTAGTGAAATTATACGCCAGCGCATCCGCCAGCGGCAGATGGATCATCGCGTAGAACCCGCACAGCATGGCGGATGACCCGACAACACCACGCACAAGCTGCAGCACCGGATAATGCGTCTTGATCGATGCAACGCCGCCGCGAATGAGCCACGGCAGAATAACAAGCAGCCCGAAGATCAACCGGAAGAACGCGACCTGAAAACTGTCGAGCCGCCCGCCAAGCGTCTTCGCCAGCACCGCCATCACCGTGAACAAAGCCGCCGATAGCAGCAACCAAAGAGCCCCGCGCACATTTGGCGCAAGTGTCAGCCAATAGGCAGAGGCCCGGGCGCGCTGGTCTGCAGTGTTCATTCAGCCAACCGTTTCGCCCGCGCGATTAAAGCTTCCCGCCGGGCAATATAAAAGCTGGTCCCGGCAATGATGACCGCACCTGCAATCGTGTAGATGTCCGGCACTGTCCCAAAGAACAGATAACCCGCGACACCTGCAAACAGCAGCCGCGTATAATCAATCGGCGCCATCGCCGTCGCTTCACCAACCCGGTAGGCACGCAGAAAACAATTATGCGCGCCGGCACCCACAACACCAATTCCCACCAGCATCAGCCATTCATACGTCGTCGGATCAATCCAGTTCAGCACCGTCGGCACAATCGTCATCGCACAGCCAAAGACACCTGAGAACAACATCATGGTCAGCGGCCCGTCCTTGTCGGACACCAGTTTCACCAGTATGGCCGCGCCGGCAATCAGCAGCGCGCCGAACAGCGCCACGAAGGCCGCAGGCTCGAATCCCGAGGATGGCCGCAGCATGATCAGCACGCCAACAAAGCCGACAATCACCGCCGCAATGCGCCGCCAGCCCGGCACCTCACGCAAAAACACGATCGCCAGCGGCACCATGAACAGCGCCTGCGCAAACTGGATTGCCTGCGCATCTGCCAGCGGCAGCTTCACGAATGCATAGACCATGCAGATCATCGCCGCGCCGCCGATGATCCCGCGCAATGTCATCAGCTTTGGATGATTGGGCATAAACCCGCCATCCCTTAGCATCCACGGCAGGATGATCAGTGTCGCAATGAACAGCCGGAAGAATGACACCTGCATCGGGTCCAACCGGGTGCCCAGAAACTTGGTCAGCACCGCCATCACCGTGAACAGCACCATCGACCCCAAAAGCCACAGCGCGCCGCGCGTATTGGGCGCAAGCGTCAGCCAATAGGCACCCGCGCGGTCGCGCCGCTGCTGCATGGCGGTCTGGTTGGAGCCATCACTCACGAAACTGTCCTGACGGGAAAGGCAGCCGCCCCAGCGCGGGCCGCCGGGTCAACTGTGTGGCCACAATCTATGCAGTGCCAGGGCCGACCACAAGATGACGGAGAGTCATTTTATGCCAGGCCAATGTCTGCGCCGATTATCCGGCAGGTAAGCAGCACCACATAAACACCCTAGGGTGCCGGTGCCGGCTGAAAGAACGAGTCATTCACCGGCGGCGCATCATTGAGATACCGGTCGCCGAGGTCCTGCAACAGGCGCTGGCGAATATGCGCGCCGAGCACGCCATATCCTTCCGCATTGAAGGTCAGCCCGTCCCAGCGGAACAACGCCTGGTCGATCCGCCCCGCCTCATCCACCAGCAGCGGTGCCACATCAATGAAATGCACCCCCGGCGTTGCATTGGCCAGCGCCGCAAGCTGGGCATTCGCCTGCTGAAAAGCAGGCCAGCGCGCCGAGCGCATCGGCGCCGGTGTGATCGAGAGGATATAAACCTGCGGATTGTCACCCGCCTCAAGCGCAGCAGGCCGCAGTAAAGCGACAAGGTCCGCCATGTCGGCTTCCACCTGATCCGGCGACTTGCCGCCAACATCCGCCAGATCGTCGGCGCCGGCGGAAACCACCACCGCAGCCGGTTCATAAGGCTGAATGATGCGTGGTGCGTATGCCGTGATATGCGCCACATGCGCGCCGCCAAAGCCGCGCACGATGACCGGCAGCGGCGACAATGCCCGCGTCAGCCCATCCCATTTGCGGATCGTGCCACCGCCGACAAAGACGATCTCGCCTTTGTTCGGCGGATTGGAAATGTCGCCGCTTTCGAACTCGAAAATCTCTCCGGCCCAATAGCCCGCATCACTTGAGGACAAAAGCACATAGACCAGAAACGCAAACAGCACGAGCACCACCGCAGACACAATGGCGGCGGCGCGGATTGCCCCGCGCCGCCATGCCCGCGTGTCGCGATCGTCTACTCTATTCAGTGACGAGGACAATCTTGCCCTTTACTTTGCGTGCCGCCATGTCGTTCAGCGCGGACGCTGCATCGGACAATGGGTAGGTCTTGGAGACGTGCGGCTTGATCTTGCCTGCCTTGAACCAGGCCATCAGCTCGGCAAGGTTCTCCTTGTTGCGTTCCGGTTCACGCGCCGTAAACGCACCCCAGAACACACCGACAATCTGGCAGCCCTTCAGCAGCGCCAGATTGAGCGGCACCTTGGGGATTGGCCCGGACGCAAAACCGACAACCAGAAAGCGGCCTTCCCAGTTGGTGGCGCGAATAGCAGGTTCGGAATAGTCACCCCCCACCGGGTCATAAACAACATCCGCGCCCTGCCCGCCGGTCAGTTCCTTGATCTTCTCGGACATGGCTTTTTGCTGGTCGCGATCAAGCGACCCTGTCGGATAGACGAACCCGTCATCCGCACCGTGATCCTTGGCCACCTGCACCTTGTCTTCGGTGGACGCCGCGGCAATCACCCGCGCGCCCATGGCTTTGCCAAGTTCTACGGCTGCAAGGCCGACGCCACCGGCGGCACCCAGCACCAGCAGGGTCTCGCCCGGCTTGATCATCGCCCGATCCTTCAAGGCGTGATGCGACGTGCCATAGGTCATCAGGAAGGCTGACGCCGAGGTGAAATCCATTTCGTCGGGAAATGGCGTGCAACGGCCTTCGTCGACCACGATCTCTTCGGCAAACCCGCCCCAGCCGCACGAACCGATCACCCGGTCACCGACTTTGAGGTTTTTGACCCCGGGGCCGACCTTGTCGACCACGCCGGACACTTCGCCACCTGGCGAAAACGGCAGCGGCGGCTTGAACTGGTATTTGTTCTCGATAATCAGCACGTCGGGGAAATTGACGGCAGCGGCCTTCACGGCGATGCGGACCTGACCTTCGCCGGGTTCAGGCGAGGCAACCTCTTCGAGAACCAATGTCTCCGGCGGTCCATATTCCTTGCACAGTACAGCTTTCATGTGTGCGCTCCCTTGGCTGGCTTTTGCTTTTGGCAATCTGCATAAAAATGCGTTCGCCAAGGCATTACCATGCCCCATGCGTAAGCACCAAAAAGAGATGGGCGTAAGCACCAAAAAGAGATGGGCCTAAGCGCTAAAGGAGATGCCGCTCAGGAGCCCGCCTGCGGGGCCCGCGCAAAGCTGCGCAGGGTAATATCGACGCCCTGCTTGCCCGCCTCGACCACAAAAGCCGCCTCGGCAAAGCCCGGCCGGGAGAGAACCGGCACGACGCCGTTCGAGAACCCCAAAGGCTCCAGCGGCACGCCGAAAACCCCTCGATCAAGCTTGCCGTTCTGGTTGCGGTCGTAATAGGCAACAACCGCATAGGTGCCGGGCTGAAGCCCGCGGAACACCAGCAAGGGCGCGCCCTGCAGCGGCACATTGGCCTCTATCTGAGCGGCCTCATGCGCAAGAAAACTCTGCGCCGACGCATAAAGATTGACCCGGACAGCACCTAGCCCGGCCTCAATGCCCGTGACATTCACGGTGAGCTCGCCAAGATCCGGCGCCGCAAGCGGTACGCCCGACACAAGTGCCGTTACCGCCGCAACCGTCAGAATTCTTAGAAAACCCAAGCCCATAACCGCCAGTCTTCTGCAGCCGGTGGGCCGCCATTATTGGTGTGTCCTGCACATGCGGGTTGCCCCGGCGCACGCTTTGGGGGGATATGGACCCTGATCGTCCGTGTGCAAGTGCACAACAGTGTGAGCGCCCTGTGAAGCCGCGATCGCCCGGAGCGTTAACGCACGCCTTCGGCGCCCGAGGCAAGATTGGCGGCAATAGAGGTCTAATTATGAGCGGTAACATCACCACCACCCGCCCGCGCGGCTATTTCGGCATCGGTGCCGAGCGCATCTCAAAGACCGGCAATCTGGGCAATCTGGTGCGCTCCGCCCATGCTTTCGGCGCCAGCTTCTTCTTTACGGTTGAAGCCCATTCCCGCCTCACGGGCGTTCATTCCGACACCTCGGACGCCGGCAGCAACATTCCCTATTATGGCTGGCCGACCATCAACGACATGCACCTGCCGGATGGGTGCGCGCTTGTCGGCGTCGAACTTCTCGATGAGTCGATTGACCTGCCAAGCTTCCACCATCCCAAAAACGCAGCCTATGTGCTGGGGCCGGAAGCAGGTTCCCTGTCGCCTGAAATGCGCGAGCGCTGCACAAGTTTCATCCGCATACCCACAGCCTTTTGCATCAATGTGGCAATGGCGGGCGCTATCGTGATGTATGACCGGGTCAAGACGCTTGGCAGCTTTGCGCCACGCCCGGTCTCTTCAATCGGCTTGCCTGATGGAACACCACCCCCACAGGCCGCGATGGAAAGCTATGCGGCACCGCGCAAACGCCGAAAATCTAATCAGCCTGACCTAGAACGCGCTGCACGAGTCCGAGCGCCCCGGTCAGCCGCAAAGGAGCGTCCGTAATCGCCAGCGCGTAACAGACCGCGCCCTTTTCAGCGACCGGCCGGTGCGTCACCTCAGGCGACGCAATACTGATATCACCCGGCCCGAAGCGGCCATGTGCATCTGCAAAGGCACCGGTCAGCACCAGCGTCACTTCCTGACCTTTATGCGTATGCCCATAGACACCGCGCCCGGGTTCAAGGCGATAGAGCTTCACCTCGCCGCGCGTCGACGCATCAGCGCCCGCCGGCCCCTCGATCCCAAGATCAATTGCTTTCACACCGGGTGCCACGAACGACCAGGTGCCGTCGCGTGTCTGCACCTGGCGGCGCACCGCCGCAGGCAATAACGCCAGTTCATCACTGTGTTTTTGGTTCCCCGCCGGCCCCTTATCGGCATCTGCAACTGCAGGCTCCAACACTGTGGCCGTATCAAGCTGCGCCAGCACGCTTTCAAGCGCACCCGCAACCATCGCCACCGGCTCCACTTCTTCCAGCAAAACACCGCCGACGTCGGTCATAAGATCAACCATTGCCCGCACCTGCGGGTTGAGCTCCATCAGCGCAGCCACCATCAGCGCCGTCGCGTCATCAAGCGTGCCGGTCACATAGTCGAGCAGCACTTCCTCCCCCAGCCCGAAATCCGGCACCGGGACAGGAGGTTCAACCCGCGGGTTCAGTTCATCACTCATGACTCATCACTCAAACAACCCCATCGAGGCCGCCTTTTAATTTTCTAAATGCCAGACGCAATCTGGATTTGACGGTGCCAAGCGGCAGGTTCTGCTTTTCGGCAATTTCGCTGTGCGACCATCCCTTGAAAAAAGCCAGCCGGATCAACGCCGCCTGCTCTTCCGGCAATGTCTCGAGTGCAGCGCGCACGGCAAGCTCACGCTCGCCTGCTGCAACGGCCTCATCCGGCTGCTCTGTTTCCGACGGCAGCAGCAGCGGATCGTCCGGGTCATATTGGGGAAATTTCTCCCGCCGCAGCACGTCAATGCGCCGGTTGCGGGCAATCGTATAAAGCCAGGTGGAAACAGACGACTGCCGCCGGTCAAACTGTGCAGCCTTGCGCCACAGGGTGATCATCACCTCCTGGCTCAGCTCTTCCGCCAGCATCTCTGCCGCACCAAGCCGCATCAAATAGCCCTTCAGGCGGGGGGCAAAATAGTCAAACAACAAAATAGTCAAACAAAGTGGCAAAGGCCGCTTTGTCCTGATGCGCCGCCACGGCCTCAATGCAGTCGGCCATGGCCTCACGGTCATAGCCACCGGCAGCACGCGCAGGCTTTCTGGCAGACGGCACATCCGCCTCTGCCGCCGCCGGTTCGTCTTTCGACTGGATCTCCGCCGCTGTCACCAATCATCCATTTCCGGCATAAGTCCCTGCTTAAGGATTACCGCCCATGATACTTTGAGTCACGAAAACGCCACGTTCCCTGCCCATCTTCATGCCATTCAACGCGACTCCGGCACCTGACGCAACGCTTGGCGCACGCGTTGGTGCCGAAATCATAAACACCCCATGCAGGTGACATTCAGCGTCGATCAGCGATAAGAAGAACCCAGCCCCCTCAGGTTTGAAGGACATTCCAGCGCATGAACCTCCCCGTTTCCCCATTCGCCCCCCAAACATCCGCCAAATCACGCCCCGTATCTCGCACTGCGACATTTGCAGCAGCCGTTCTGGCAGCGCTCCTCGCCGTGCCTGCAACCGCAGCACTGGCAGCGGAACCGGTGCCGCTGGGCACGTTCACCGACTGGCGGGCCTTCAAGGTTGATAATGGCGCAAACACCATCTGCTATGCGCTTAGCAGCCCCAAGGACACCTCGCCCAAGAATGTCCGCCGTGGCCCGATCTACGCCATGATCGCCAATTGGCCGGGCCGCAAGGTTGCGGGCGAGTTCAGCGTTGTCTCCGGCTACCCCTACAAGAAAGAATCCACCGCCATCGCGGACGTGGACGGTGGCAAATACACCATGTTCACCCAGAACGACGCCAAGAATGAAGGCGGCGCATGGGTGCAGGACCGCGCAACCGAGCGCAAGCTGATTGCCGCCCTCAAGCGTGGCAACTCGCTGAAAATCACCGGCACCTCAGGTCGCGGCACACAGACCAATGATCGCTATTCACTCTCGGGTGTCACAGCCGCCATCAAAGCCATCGACGACGCCTGCAAGTAACATCATGTCCACAACGCCGCTCGACATTGCCCGCGCCAACCCCAACGCTCCCGCCATTACCGGCGGCATCGTCCAGGCACCCGTGCGCACATCGTTGATCGGCCTGTCACGCAAGCACCTTGCAGATGCGCTGCAAGCCGCAGGCATTGCCGAGCGTGAAAGCCGCATGCGTGCCAGCCAGATCTACAACTGGCTGTATGTACGCGGCGCCACGTCGTTCGAGGAGATGACCAACATCTCCAAGGCCATGCGCACAACGCTGGCGGACGCCTTCACCCTCGATCGGCTGGAAATCGTCAGCGAACAGATTTCCACCGACGGCACCCGCAAATGGCTGCTGCGCCTTGCTGACGGCAACGAGGTTGAAACCGTGTTCATCCCCGAGCCGGGCCGCGGCACACTGTGCGTGTCGTCTCAGGTTGGCTGCACGCTCACCTGCACCTTCTGCCACACCGGCACCCAGCGGCTCGTCCGCAACCTCACCCCCGGTGAGATCGTCGGCCAGGTGCTGACCGCCCGCGACAGCCTTGGTGAATGGCCCGAACCCTCAGGCACCTACCAGCGCACCCTCACAAACGTCGTGATGATGGGCATGGGCGAACCGCTCTATAATTTCGACAATGTGCGTGACGCGCTCGACATCGTGTCGGACGGCGACGGCCTCTCGGTCTCCAAGCGCCGCATCACGCTGTCCACCTCAGGCATTGTCCCCGAGATTGAACGCTGCGGCGCTGAAATGGGCGTCATGCTGGCAATCTCGCTGCACGGCGTGCGCGACGAGATCCGCGACGAGCTTGTGCCGATCAACAAGAAATATCCGCTTGCCGAGCTCCTGCGCGCTTGCCGCCACTACCCCGGCGTCTCCAATGCGCGGCGCATCACGTTTGAATATGTGATGCTCAAAGGCGTCAATGACAGCAACAAGGACGCCAAGGAACTGGTGCGGCTGTTGAAGGGCATCCCGGCCAAGATCAACCTGATCCCGTTCAACCCGTGGCCCGGCACGGCGTACGAATGCTCCGACTGGGACCGCATCGAGGCTTTCGCCGAGATCGTCAACAAAGCGGGCTACGCCAGCCCCGTGCGCACCCCGCGCGGCCGCGACATCCTCGCCGCCTGCGGCCAGCTGAAGTCGGAGAGCGAAAAAGAACGCGCCTCCGTCCGCATGGCCCGCCAGCGCGCCGAAGCGCAAGAGGCCGGAGCCTAACGCCGTACGCCTGCGGCATCATCAGGCGTATCACTCATCCGGGCGACGGAAACTTTTTTAGGCCTGCGAAGATCAGTGTCGTGATCAGATGAACGCAACAGTGGCCTATTTCATTATCGCAGCACTTTCGATTGTCTCAGGCACTGTTGCTGCGACGCTGGATGCAGCCGCATTCCACCCCTATGTCGGTCGCATCACGCCGGGGCTCGCAATCGCCGCGGCAGCCGCCATCGGCATCCTTTGCCTGCGAGTCCTCCAGACACACGGCATGGCAGGAACCCGGCCATGGACTGACCGCCCCTGGCCTTTCCCCGCCTTCATGGCCGCCGCCAGTATATTGGCGCTTCTGACCATCGCGATGGACGTATTGCTGAGGTTTCCGCAAGACATCAATGTGGCGTGGCCGCAGGCGCTGCTCTTCTATCCCGCAATAGGCTTCATCGCCGAAGTGATATTTCATCTGGTACCGCTGGCACTTCTCGCCCTTGTGATAAGCCGCGTGCCGGGGCTGTCCGGCACGCGCATGGCGCTAGGCCTCTGCATCGCCCTTACAGCCCTGGTGGAACCTGTGTTCCAGGTCGCGGCCTCCCTGACAGTAGGCGCGCCGTCCGCTCTCGACCTTTATGTGCTGGTGGCCCTCTTCATTTTCGGCGTGCTTCAGCTCATCGCTCTGCGCCGGTTCGGCTTTGCCGCCATGTATGTCCTCCGACTGGTCTACTATTCATGGTGGCACCTCGCATGGGGGCCGTTGCGCCTCGAATGGTTGTTTTGAGCCCGACGCAACCCGCATCGCAACACTTAGGGTCTTGCGCCGATGGCCCGCATCCGTATGATCCCGCGCCATGCTGCATAGCCGCATTTCAAATGCCTTCCAGCCAGGATTACCGCCACATGCCGGGTCTTACCGCACTCAGCGCCCACCCTTTGCGCCAGTCGCTGAACGACGAGGTGCATTCGCGCCCCTCAGCCGACGTGCACGCGCCGATGATGGTGACGCAGATTGCCGTCATCACCGGCGAGACCGGTGCGGATGCTGAAACAGCATTGCTGCGCGACCTTGCCGAACTGATGGGCACCACGGCACCCGAAGATTTCGGCAACCACCTGGCGATTGATCTGGGTACGGATGATGCAGCCGTGCATCTGGTTTGGGAGCGGCACACCGAATTTTCCACCTACGCGTTCTCGCGCCGCTGCGACCTGATGCAGGCACAGGAAATTTCCGATCTCGGCCGGCTGTTTGAAAACACGCCGCTTGCCGCCATTCCGGAAAGCTGGCGCGCGCAACTGCCCGGCGAAGTACTGGTCGGCCTCAATCTGCTGGTGCTGCCCGGCAACCCGAGCGACATCGAAGCACGCCTGCCGGAAGTTTTTGGCGCGTCCAAATGCGTCGGCGCGGGCATGTCCGGCGGTCGCGCGGCGGCGTGGACCGATTTTCGCCTGCACAGCGACGGCATGAGCCGCATCCTCGTCTCCACCGCCACCCTGCGCCCGGGCCGCCTTGGCCGTCTGATCCAGCGCCTGCTTGATGTTGAGACCTATCGGATGATGGCGCTCCTGTCGTTTCCCCTTGCCCGCGAGGTGACACCCGACCTTGGCACCATCGAAACCGAACTCTCGACGCTTGCCGCCGAGACCGCGCGCATCCGCAACCTGGAAGACGAGCAGCGCCTGTTGAACCAGCTGTCGGCGCTGGCCGCCCGCGCCGAAGACCTTGCCGCACGCACGCACTATCGTTTCTCAGCAGGCCGCGCCTATCACCAGCTTGTCGAGCGCCGCATCTCCGAACTCGACGAAGTGAAGCGCGAAGGCATCCAGCAGATCGGCACCTTCATGGAACGCCGCCTTGGCCCCGCCATGCGCACCTGCACGGCTGTGGCCGACAGGCTGGAAGCCGTCTCGGCGCGTATCGCGCGCGCTTCAAGCCTGCTCAACACCCGCGTTGAACTGGCGCTGCAGGAGCAAAACCAGAAGCTGCTCACCTCCATGGAGCGCCGCGCCCGCCTGCAGGTCAGATTGCAGGAGACCGTCGAAGGCCTCTCCGCCGTCGCCATCACCTATTATCTGGTCGGCCTCATCGGCTACGTCCTGAAGGCGATGGAAAAAGCCCACCAGCCGGTCAACCCGACCCTCGCCATGGGCATCCTTGCCCCTCTGGTGCTCGCCGGTGCCTATCTGGCCGTCCGCCAGATCCGCAAGCGCGTGACCCGCAGCGGCGTTACCGACGACTTCTAGCCACACCTCACTCAGGCTATGCGGCGTCGGCCTGTGGGTCAGCAAATGCCACTGACGGTGGAATGGCTATAATGGGCCCTGCCGGCGCTTCAACAAGCCGGTCACGCCACAAACCGAGGAAACACCCATGGATCCAATGACATTCCCGATCATTTCGGCCGCCCTTGCAGGCGTCCTGCTCATTCTCCAGCAAGTGCTGATGCTCTCCGCAGGCACCGTCCGCGCGCGAACCGGCCAGGGTGTCGGTATTAATGGGGACGTTGAACTGGAGCGAAAGGTACGCCGCCACGGCAATCTGGCGGAGAATGCTGCCATTTTCCTGATCGGGCTGACCCTGCTGGAACTCCTGATCGGCTCGGGGCTCACCGTCGAGATATTTGCGCTGGTGTTCCTCGCAGCCCGGCTCTCCCACGCGCTTGGTTTCAGCACATTGCGCGGCTCTCACGGCAAGATCGACGGCAAACCGGCCCCCGGCGGCTCTATCTTCGTCCTGCTGCGGGCAGGCGGGGCCACCCTCACAGCCCTCAGCGGTATCGCCCTGGGCGGCTGGATTCTGGTCGCCGTGTGGGACCAGCTTCCGTTCTAAAAACCCCGCATTTTTCGGGAGTCTTTGACAAACGCCGCCAGACGCGCAAAACCCCGCGCTTGAGATTTCATTTCCCAGGCGCGGGGCAAGACCAAGAATGAGTGTTACCGACGTTAAGAAGGTGGTGCTGGCCTATTCAGGCGGGCTCGACACCTCGATCATGCTGAAATGGCTGAAGGAAACCTACGACTGTGAAGTCGTGACCTTCACCGCTGACCTCGGTCAGGGCGAAGAGCTGGAGCCGGCGCGCAAAAAGGCCGAAATGCTCGGCATCAAGGACATCTACATTGAGGATGTCCGCGAGGAATTCGTTGCCGATTACGTCTTCCCGATGATGCGCGCCAACGCGCTCTATGAAGGCCTGTATCTGCTCGGCACCTCAATCGCCCGGCCGTTGATCGCCAAACGCCAGATCGAGATCGCCCGCGAAACCGGCGCCGACGCCGTGTGTCACGGCTCGACCGGCAAGGGCAATGACCAGGTCCGCTATGAGCTGGCCTATTACGCGCTCAATCCGGACATCAAGGTCATCGCGCCATGGCGTGACTGGGAGCTCAAATCCCGCGGCGACCTGATCGACTTTGCTGAAAAGCACCAGATCCCCATCGCCAAGGACAAGCGCGGCGAGGCCCCCTTCTCGGTGGATGCCAACCTGTTGCACACATCATCCGAAGGCAAAGCGCTCGAAGACCCGGCCGTGGAAGCGCCCGACTATGTCTATCAGCGCACCGTGTCGCCGGAAGCAGCCCCCGACAAAGCCACCTATATCGAGGTTGGCTTCGAGAAGGGTGATCCCGTCTCCATCAATGGCGTTGCCATGTCACCGGCAACCCTGCTGACCGAGCTCAACCGGTACGGCCACGACAACGGCATCGGCCGTCTTGATCTGGTGGAAAACCGGTTCGTCGGCATGAAGAGCCGCGGCATCTACGAAACCCCCGGCGGCACCATCATGCTGATGGCCCATCGCGGCATTGAGCAGATCACGCTGGACCGCGGCGCGGCACACCTCAAAGACGAGCTGATGCCCAAATATGCCGAGCTGGTTTATTTCGGCATGTGGTTCTCGCCCGAGCGCGAAATGCTTCAGGCCCTGATCGACAAGAGCCAGGAGCATGTCTCCGGCACCGTCCGCCTCAAGCTCTACAAGGGCAATGTGGATGTGGTCGGCCGCTGGTCGGATGAATCGCTCTATTCGATGGAGCACGTCACCTTCGAGGAAGACGACGTTTACGATCAGGCCGACGCGTCGGGCTTCATCAAGATCAACGCCCTGCGCCTGCGGTTGTTGGCAGGCCGCAACAATCGCATGAAAGGTTAGTCGTACATGCGCATCGAAGCCCTCTCCATCGGCGAGAACCCGCCTTTTGACGTCAACGTCATTGTCGAAGTGCCCGTCGGCGGTGCGCCGATCAAATATGAGTTCGACAAGCCGTCTGGCGCGCTGGTGGTGGACCGCTTCTTGAACGCGTCCATGCGCTACCCGTGCAACTACGGTTTCGTGCCGCACACATTGTCCATGGATGGTGACCCGGTGGACGTGCTCGTCGCGGGCACCCCCGCCATCGTGCCCGGCGCCGTGCTGGCCGCACGCCCCGTCGGCGTGCTGCTGATGGAAGACGAAGCCGGCATGGATGAAAAAATCATCGCCGTGCCGCCTTCACGCCTCAACACCTATTACGACCATGTGCAGGACTACACCGACCTGCCGAAGATGCTGCTCGACCAGATCGAGCATTTCTTCAATCACTACAAGGCACTTGAAAAAGACAAATGGGTGAAACTCAACGGCTGGGGCGACGCTGACAAGGCGCGCTCGCTGATCACCGAAGCCATTGAACAAGCCAAAAAGGCTTAGTCAGCGCGATAGGGGCCAAGCGCGCCGACGCAAAACTGCGTCAGTGCCTCAATGGCGGCACGTCGGCTCATCCGGCCGGCAGCCGCCTCCCCGCCCATCGCATCTGCGGCCCCTAGAAATCCGATAAACAAGGGGCGCGCCTTGCTCTTCGTCAGTGTCATGAAGGGCTTCAGCGCTGTGTGGATCTGCTCGAGATATGTCTCGCGCAACTCGTCCTTGACCGCATGCATCGCCTGGCTGCCTTCCAAAGCTGCGGAGATCGCCAGATAGGCCGGGCCGGATTTCATGCAGCAATCCACATAGGCCGCCGCAATCACTTCAGCCGCCGCCTCAAGCGTCGCCGGTGCGTTGGCAAGCGCCTCGCGTGCGGCCTCAACCTGTTGCGCATCAAGCTGCCGGTAAAGAGCAATCAACGCACCTTCGCGTGTGCCGAAATGCTCATAGGCGACCGGCTTGGTAACGCCCGCGCGCTCCGCCATGACCTGAAGGGTCAAAGCCTCAGTGCCGGCCTCGCCCACAATGACGCGGGCCGCTTCCAGCAACTGCGCCCGGCGCTCAGGCTTCGACAGCCGCTTTGTACCCGTCGCCATGACCTCAATCCTTATCCGCCCTTGACTCGTCACGATCCGACTATATCTTACCCTTCATAACTTACTAATGGTAATTTATTATTGGACGCCTGCATGACCCAACAAAATCTCACACCCGCGACACCGAATACATCCACGGAGCGGATGACCGATTTCATCTACATGACCGGCCCCCAGTCCTACGACTATATCTTCGGGACAAAATCCAAGCTCAATCATCTCGTTGCCCAGTCCTGGCCCATGACCGGCACACTGTTTTCTCATGACGCCGCTGTGCTCATGGAAGAAGACGGCGACGCAATCGGCCTTGAGCTTGGCTATCCCGGCCACGAGTTCTACGCACGCCGTGAAGCAACATCCCTCGCCTCCATCAATGCCGCCGAAGCAGGAACCCTGACCGAACAAGATCTTCTTGGCATCGCAGAGCGCGCCGACAAATCCAGTTACCTCAATGCATGGGTGCCCGGTGACGTCTATTACCTGATGGCGCTGGCCGTGCCGCAAAGCCATCGCGGGCGCGGCATCGGCAAACATCTGCTGGCCTCTGCCATCGACAAGGCCCGCGCCAAGGGCTTTCGCGCCCTGCACCTTGATGTTCTCTCAGACAATCCAGCCATCGGCCTCTACACCGCCATGGGCCTCACCTGTCTCGCCGAAACAATCGCCCCGGAACCCTGCCGCATCCATGGCATACCCATGGAAATGCGCATGGGACTAACGCTCTAGAATTAGGATCCACCATGCCCAAAACCATTCTCGTTGCAGGCGGCTACGGCCTTGTCGGTAGCCACATCGCCCGCATGCTGCGGCAGCTTATGCCCGACGCAACGCTCATCATCGCAGGCCGCCACCCTGAAAAGGCCACAGACTTGTTGGCAGAACTCGGCAATGCCACCGCGCTTGGCCTTGAAACAACAGACCCCGTGAGCGCACTTGAAGGTACCGGTAAAATCGACGCCATCATTGCAGCCCTGCAGGACCCGCATGACAAAGTGCTGACCTATGCCATCACCAACGGCATTGCGCATCTGAGCATCACACGGTCAGTGCTGGACATGGCGGCGCTGCTCAGCCACGCAGCTCATGCTGATCTGACAGCTCCTGTTGTACCCACAGCCCATTGGCAGGCAGGCATCCTGACCCTCGCAGCACTGGATCTCGCAAATCAGTTTGCATCCGTCAGCCGCATCTCCATGTCAGCACTTTTTGATATGGCGGACCCCATTGGCCCAATGACCACCGAAGACGCAGGCCACTTCTTCGGCAAAGCCCTCGTCATGCGCGACAGCCAATGGACATGGGTTGATCCGGATGCAGAAGAAGCAAACGTCACCATTGATGGCGAGACATTTGCCGCCAAACCCATGAGCGTGCTCGACACGACAAGTCTGCGCGCCGCCACCGGCGCCGCCAACATCGCCTTCCACCTGGGCTTTGGCACCTCCCGCGGCACGCGCGCCGGCGGCCCGGCCTCCCACGACATGCAGATTGTGATGGACGGCCTTGATCAATCTGGCGCGCCCATGATCCGTACCCGCCTTGTGTCTGATCCACGCGGTCAGGCACTACTCACGGCAACAGGGGCCGCCCTTGCCGTCCAGCGCGCCATCGGCGGCGACGGCAAGCCTGCCCCCAAAGCAGGCCTGCACATGCCCGAAACCATTCTTGATGCCACCGCTGTCACTCAGCGCCTGCAATCAGAATTTGGCATCACAATTTCAGATAGCTAGACGCGATCAGAACATCGGCGCGATGGCTTCAAACGGCAACGTCCAGCCACCGATCTCGTCAACGCTGTCGAGGCCGCCAAACATATGTGCGCCAAGCTCCTGCGTCATTGCGCCACCACTCTGCGCGTTGGTCATCACCACCAGCGCCGTCCCGGCGTCAGGCTCGATCACCATCAAACTTGTATAGCCGGGATTGGAGCCCCACTGCCAAAGGGTGCGCTGCACGTCGCCGTCGCTCAGCACCCGGTCACGAATGCCGATGCCAAGGCCCCAGCTAATGCCGTCGGGCGCCCCATGCCCCACCTTCACCTGCGGGCTTGTCATCGCCCGCATATCAGCGGCGGACAAGAGCTGCGATGCCATGACCTCACGGGCAAACAACGCAATCTCACCCGCCGTGCCCCGCAACGAAGACGCGGGATGCACATCCCCAGCCGCCCGCACTGGAATCGGAACACTCATGAAGAGCAGCGGCAGCAACGACAAGAGACCAAGCCCGAACGCAATCCGCGTCCACATGCCGGCGGATATTTCCTCACGGCGCATCACCGTACCCGGCCGCACCCGCGTCAAGCCCAGCACATGAAACGCCAACCGCCACAAAATGCCCGCCAACGCCACGCACAGCAAAAATATGAAGGTGATGAGGAACACCGCCACCAGCAGCCCCAGCCCCGCCAGCTCCAACACCGCCAGCAAGCTGGCAAGCCCGCCCGCAATGGCCGGCAGCAGCAGATGCCCGGGTTCCAGATGTGGCTGCGCCACCACCACCCGCACCACAAAAAATGCGATCAGCACCCCCACCACGAACATGATGACAAACGGCACCAGAACCATCCCCAGCGGCATCCACAAGGGGATGTGGCCGGTGGCAACCTGCCCCAGCTGGCTTTCATCAAGCGCAAACCCCGAGATGCGCATCCCCAATGGCTCCAGCAGCCGCGCCCGCACCACATTCGCGAAAGGCGACTGCTCATAGGCAGAGATCGCATAGCCAAGATAGTCAAAGCCCTCGCCCGAATAGGCAAATGTCTTGCCCGGCGAAACCGCCAAACGGTGTTCCGTGCGGCGAAGATCGTTGGAAAGGCCGGATGTGTGGGTCAGTATCTGCCGCAGTGTGATCGCCGGAATGCGGCCCCGGGCGTCCGGCTCCAGCCAGGGCGGCTCAATACCAAGACCGATATCCGTATCAAGCCGCAGCTTGCCTGCCGCCACCATTTGCAGTGCCAGATGTGCCGTCACCGGCTTTGACAGGGACGCTGCTTCAAAAATCGTCTCGGTCGTCACCGGCGAGCGGGTGATGACATTGCCCACCCCGAATGCGCGCTCATACACGAGCACGCCGTCGCGCATCAGCGCCACCTGCGCGCCGGGCACATTCGCCTCATCCATCAGCCGCGGCACAAAGGCGTCCAGCGCCTGTGTGATTTCGGCATCCGTCCAGTCGAGCATGCCATTGTCGGCTTGCGCCTGCGGAACCACGAGCAAAAGCGCGACAGCCCCCATCACACATGTGCGGACGTGGCGAAGCAACACGCGGCCTGTCTGCCCAAACAGCATCAGCCCTTCAAATCCTCAATGGAAAATTCTTCAAGCGGAATACGCGGCTTCTGGAATGCCAGATTGAGCGCATCAATGCGCGTGCGCACATCATCCTCAAGGCCGCCGCGGTCTTCCGCCGCCACAAGCTGCCCCAGTTCTTCGCGATTCTTGACGCCCAGAATAACGCTGTCGACGCCCTCCATGCCCAGCGCATAGCGATGCGCCACAACGGCAGGATCCTCGCCAAGCTCCGCGCATAGCGCCCGGAATGGTTCAGCCTTGGCGTAATCACGCACCTGCTCATTGTCGTCCGGCAGCGCCCTGTCGATGGCGGATGTCAGCGCGCCCGCCTGCACCGCACGAATACCAAGCACACCAACGCCGTTATTGGCCGCAGTGCGAATAATGTTGCGCGGCTCCGGCGGCTCGATATAGCGCTGCATGTCGCCCGGCGAATCCATGAAGTTTGCAACCGCCTGAACGATCGCCGGTTTTTCATCGTGCCGCAGCGCATCCATGATCGAGCGCGGCAGGCCCGACCCGGTAATGCCCCAGGCACCAATCAGCCCCTTGGCAACAAGCCCCTGCATCGCAGGCACAACATGGTCCGCATAAAGACTGAACCGTGTCGCCCATTTATGCTGCGTGTCCGCATTGCGCGCGAATTCATAATCATCCGGGCAGATATTTGAGTGCAGCACGTAAATATCCGCGTGCTCCAGCTTCATCATGCCAAGCGAGCGCACCAGTTTACGCTCAAGCTCGGATGCCACTTTGTCCGCAGGCGGGCTGCCAAGCTGGCACTTGGTGGTGACCCGCACGCCGTCCGGCAGCTTGCCGCCAAACGCTTCTGCCACAACCGTTTCAGCTTCGCCGCGGCCATACATCGGCGCCATATCAAGAAGCGTAATGCCCGCATCAACAGCAGCGCGCGCGGTCGCAACCGCTTCCTCGCGCGAGGTTTCGCCCCATATCTGGCCAAGCCCGCCGCCGCCAAGGGCAAACGCACTGACGGGCCACAGATTGCCCAATTGCCGTGTCTGCATAACGCGCGTCCCCTTCTGCCGTCACACCCGGTCTTTATGCCGGGCTTATACCGCCGGATCAGCCAGCCCTGCGCGCCGGTGTGCTGCAATCAGCGTGTTGCGCATCAGGCAGGCAACCGTCATCAGCCCAACACCGCCGGGCACCGGTGTAATCGCACCGGCAATATCCTTTGCAACATCAAATTCAACATCGCCCACCAGCCGCGTCTTGCCCTCGCCCTTTTCAGGCGCGGGAATGCGGTTGATGCCCACATCAATGACAATCGCCCCGGGCTTCACCCAGTCACCCTTGACGAAATGCGGCTTACCGATGGCGGCAACCAGAATGTCCGCCGCCCGCGCTTCGGCGCGCAAATCCTTGGTGCGCGAATGCGCCATGGTGACGGTGCAATTTTCCTTCAAAAGCAATTGCGCCACCGGCTTGCCGACAAGGTTCGAGCGCCCGATCACCAGCGCCTTCAGCCCCGCCAGATCATCCCGCACACCCTTGAGCATGAGATAGGCGCCGTAAGGCGTGCACGGCACCATTGCATCAAGCCCGCTGGCAAGCCGCCCGGCGTTGAGCGGGTGCAACCCATCCACGTCCTTCGCAGGATCAATCGTATCAATGACCTTTTGCTGCGAAATCTGGTCCGGCACCGGGAACTGCACCAGAATGCCGCTCACCGTGTCGTCGGCGTTCAGCGTCCGCACCAGCGCCAGCAAATCCGCCTCGCTCGTATCTGCCGACAGCTTGTGTTCAATCGAGCGGATGCCGACTTCTTCACAGGCCCGCCCCTTGCTGCGCACATAAACCGCGCTGGCCGGGTCTTCCCCCACCAGCACTACAGCCAATGCGGGTGTAATCCCGTGCTCGGCCACAAGCGCTGTCACGCCCTTGGCCACGCGCGCCTTCACCTCGGCCGCATAGGTCTTGCCGTGGATCAGGGTAGCGGACGCATCTGTGGACATTGGCAGGCGCTCTAATAAAGGGTCGGCTGAAGCATGTAGACGACGATGACCCGCTGCAGCGCGAAAATCAGCACCAGCACGATCAGCGGCGACAGGTCGAGACCGCCCAAATTCGGCATAAAATTGCGGATCGGCTGATAGATCGGCTCAGTCAGCCGGTAGAACATATCGGCGATCTGATAGACAAAGCGATTGCGCGTATCCAGCACATTAAAGGCGATCAGCCAGCTGAGGATGACGCCGAGAACGACGACCCACCAGACGAGGTTGAGAACCAGGAGGGCGATTTCTGCAATAACCTGCATTTGCGTGTCCAAATCAGCAGTTTTGTGTGGTGTTCAGGTGTACTTGCGCCGCCCCGCTTAAGCAAGGTTCGCCATCCCTGATCCGCACTCCCTAGCGCTTATGTGCCGAAAACTTGACCCAGCCCATCACCACCACGCAAGCCGCCACCAATATATTGTTGATGATGATCGAGGGCGCCCCCAGCACCACCCCGTATCCGGCCCACATGGCCACGCCCGCGCCAAAGGCTGAGAGCCAGCCCCACGAAAAATCGTCCGCATGGCGGGTTTTCACGGTCTTCCATACCTGCGGCAGAAACGACGCCGATGTCAGCACGGCGGCAGCCGCCCCGATATATTCGGCATAGGGCAAAAGATCAGCAGCAGACATATGGGGAAATCTCCGGGCATCCCAGCGCAAAGGACAGGCCCCAAAAGACCCGCCCCAAACGCCGTGAATCAAACACAAGCCCGTTTGCATATCACCTTTGCGCCCCTGCCGATAGCGCCCGGCGGTGCCCCTCCCGCCAACCTTGACACTGCCGCCAACCGGTTCCTAAATGCCGCCCTCGCACACGCCTGTTCCCACACAGGCAACAGGTGCCAAAAGCACCCCGCGACGGGGCCGTAGCTCAGATGGGAGAGCGCAGCAATCGCACTGCTGAGGTCAGGGGTTCGATTCCCCTCGGCTCCACCAATGCCCGATCGGGTTTCTTGATGACACTCATGAACGCCTGTCTTTACCCAGCTTGGCGAAGGTCTTCTTCCAGTCGGGCTATGTGAGCTCTCAAAGTGGGGCGCGACTTCAGGACACTGATCACAACATAGATAAACGCAGCAGCCACCAGACCACTCAAAAACCGATAGAAGAGCACCAGTCCCGAGAAAAGATGATTTTCGGTATTATTGGTCACCGGGCTGAGCGAAAAGCCGAAAACCTCAAAAGCATCGCTCAACGCCCCGCGCAAAGCCTGATCGATCACGAACACCACAACCTCCCCATAGGACGCTCTGATTTCTTGAATTGGTTGGTCACCGATCGATAAAACTGGCGTCCCCGGCAGGAACCAATCCTGATTAATGGCAATGACGGCCACAATGGCACCGGGAATGACGATACCAGCAAAGACGAGGGTTGATACCTGGAGAGCCAGTGAGCGAAACGTCGAGTTGGCAAATGCCTTCGCTCTTTTGATCCGTTTTTTGATTGTCGCGGCGCGCGTCGGCTGACGGCCGGAAACAATTTCCACGGCATCACGGTGCCCGAAGGCCCGCACTGTCCGCACCAGACGCCATGCCCAGTGGCCAGCACCAGCAAAAAGCACAGCCGTCCCTAGCCATGAAATCCAGAACAGAACCTCATCCGTTTGGATCCACGCCCCAACAATGCCCGCAGTTTCCGTCACCCAATTCAGCAGTGCGTCCATGGTAACCGCCTCCCCCGCGAACCATTGGGACCAAGACTACCATCTTACATTTTGTGAGTCCCGCCGGACCGCAATGCCAAGCCGGCATCGCCGGCAGGCTTCCCCTAAAGCCCCAGCACCCGCTTGGCGATGATGTTCTTCTGCACCTCGTTGGTGCCGCCATAAATCGATTGCGCGCGGGTCGAAAAATAGGTCGAGGTGGCAGGCGGCGCGTAAACCGTCAGTGCGTCCACCGCCCATTCGGGGCTGGCTGAATCCGGAGAGCCGACAATTGCCGCGCGCCCGCAGGCCTCCAGCATCAATTCGGTGATCGCCTGATGGGTTTCGGTTGCCAGAATTTTGACGATGGAGGCTTCATTGCCCGGCGACCCGCCACCCTTCACGGACGACAAAATGCGCAGCACGGTCATCTCCAGACCGTCCACCGCGATCTCCGTGTTGGCGACCTTGTGCGCAAAGGCCGGGTCATCAATCAGCCGCTGATTGCCATCCAGCGGTGCCGAGCGCGCAATCTCTTTCAACTGCGACAGCAATTTGCGCTTGGCGCCGATGCGCGCATAAGAGGTGCGCTCGTGGCCCAGCAGATATTGCGAATATTCCCAGCCTTTGCCTTCTTCGCCGATCCGGTAATCCACCGGCACCCGCACATCGTCAAACGTCACCTGGTTGAGGTAGTGCTTGCCGTCGATGCCGATGATCGGCGTCAAGGTCACACCCGGCCGCGTCATCTCGCAGCACACAAAGCTGATGCCCTGCTGCTTGCGCTCGCCGGTTGAGGTGCGCGCCAACAAGAATATCCAGTCCGCGTGCTGCGCGGCGGACGTCCAGATCTTGGTGCCGTTGAGCACATATTCGTCGCCATCCTCGACGGCGGAAAATGTCAGCGACGCAAGATCAGACCCCGAGCCCGGCTCGCTATAGCCCTGCGCCCAGCCCATGGAGCCTGCGCGCGTCGGCGCCAGCCATTTTTCCTTCTGCGCATCGCTGCCGAATGTGTAGATCACCGGCCCCACATAGATGACGCCCATCGGCGTCACGGTCGGTGCGCCTGCGCGCTCAAGCTCTTCGTCAAACACATATTGCTGTTCAAGCGACCAGCCCGGCCCGCCATGTTCCACAGGCCATGCGCAGGCAAGCCAGCCCTTGTCACCCAGCGCCATCTCCGCCTTGCGCACTTCCGCCGTCGTCAGCGAGTGACCGGCGCGCACCTTGGCCAGAATGTCCTGCGGGTACTCATTTTCAAAATAGGCGCGGATGTCCCTGCGGAAACCCACAAGCTCATCGCCAAAGCTCATATCCATAATACGCGTCTCCCGCCCGATATTGTCGCGGGGAGCAATCTGCCGTCGCTCCCTCTTGGAGAGATGTTTTAGCGCACCTATGCGCCGGCGCACACCACCGGCTTTTTGCCGCCACACATTCGATCAGAAAGATGATGAAAAGCACCGGCCGGCGGCAATCAGCCCACGGCGGCAAGACGCAAATGCTGGGGTTGCGGCAAGCTTATGGAGACGCGCACGCCTTTGCCCGCCATGCTCTCAATGGAGAGCCGCCCGCCATGCGCATCGACAATGGACTTGGCCAAAGGCAGTCCCAGCCCGCTGCCGCTATACATGCGCGTCAATGCGCCATCCACCTGGCCAAACGGCTCCAGCGCCAGGGCAATGTCTTCGTCGGACATACCAATCCCGGTATCTGAAATACGAATTTCCACCAAGCTGCCCGCCGTGCGGCCAAGGTTGATATCCACTTGCCCGCCGGACTTGTTGAACTTGATGGCATTGCTCAGGATGTTGGTCACTGCCTGACGCAGCAACTCAAGGTCGCCCTTAATCATCAGCGGTCCGGACACGCCGGACACAGCAAGGCCGACATTCTTCACACGCGCCTCTTCACGGCAAAGGTCAATGCAGTCCTCGATAATGTCGGCGGCATTGAGCTCAACCTTTGGCCGGTCGGAAATGTCACCACCTTCGGCAATCGACAGCACGCAGTTGATCACCGACAGGAGCGCCTTGCCGCTGCCATGAATCTCACCGGCATAATCTTTATACTGATGATAATCGATTGGCCCGAAGACTTCGCTGTGAATCATCTCAGAGAAACCGATGATCGCGTTCAGCGGCGTGCGCAGCTCGTGGCTCATATTGCGCAGGAATCGTGACTTCGCCGCGCTGGCTTCCTCGGCACGGTCAAGCGCATCAAGGCAGGCCGCTTCACGTTCCTTCGCATGGGTCACTTCACTCCACACGATAAACCTGCTGCCGTCAGGCGCCATGCTGCGGCTTGCGCGAAGCCAGCGGCCACTTGCCATCTTGAACTCGCCGTCCACGTTGATCGGACCGGCATCCTCATCCATACCCGATATCGGCGTACCGTCCGGGCGGAACAGCTGGTTGAAGGCCACGCCGTCGGATAGTGAACGCGCAAGAGCCGGAAAGAACATCTGCATCTGCGTATTTGAAAGCGCCACAGACCCGTCCGAGTTCAGAAGCACAATACCCTCAGCCGACGCCTCAAGCGCTTCGATCAACCGTATCTGTGCGGATTCGCGCAAACTCTTTTCGCGAGTCAGCGCCTCGCGAATACTCTTCTGCATGAACGTCATCGACCGCAGCAGCGCACCTGTCTCGTTGCGCCCGCCAGCAGGAATTTCGGTTTCAAGTTCGCCGCCTGCAATCCGGTCCGCCGCCGCAGCAGCTTCGCGCAGCGGGTTCACGATACGCGACCCAAGAACCGTCCCGATGATCAGCGTCAGCGCCAGCGCGGCACCTGTCGCCGCAACGGTCAGCATGGTGGTCGTGCCGATTGCCGCCTCCGCTCTCACGCGGTCGCGATAGGCTTCACCTGCCTGAATTTCAATGATCTGATTGAGCTTCAGCGCCACGCGCGGTGCGATGGTGCTGAGCTGTATTACTTTTTCGATCGTCAGCCCGTCGGCAAGGTCCTGGCTCCAGCCGCGCATGTCATCCGCCACCTCAGTCGCCAGACGGCGCGAGCGCGCCGTCAGCGCGCGGTCCTCAACCACCGAGATGTCTTTCAGAAACGAATTGGCAAGCCCGGCGATCCGCTCGAGGTCCGGCACATCCCCGGCGGCCAGCACCGTTTCCCCGCGTGCCGTCTCAAGCTGCAGATGTGAAAACCGCTGCGCCGAGGAGCGGGCAAAACTGATCGCCGTCAGCGGGTATTCGTAGGTATAGGCAACGATGTCGCCTGCGTCCTCAATGGACAGATAGGCATACACACCCAGTGCCGACACCAGGGCGCTCATCGTCAGGGTGACGGCAAAAAGCTGCGCGCGCACCGTACCTGGCCATGAGAACATCGACACGTGAATACCGGACCTCCACCTAAAAACCGGCGGACTGCACCCGCCACGATGGGTCGAATGTACGCACCAACCTGTTAATTCCCGCTAAAACCCTGATTTTGCTGGCAGTATGTGCCCGGTAGATAATCAAGTTGCACCGTCAGACAGCAATTTGCGCCCCATATTCATTACGGATACGGAATAAATGCGCCTTTTAGGGAATTTGCCCAAGTTTTCACCTCCATTTCGTCACAGCTCTATTTGGTCTGATTGCGGCACGACCGGGCAAACGGTCTAAACTGATGCCAGTGGGATTCGAGATTTCTGGTGGCACCCCGACCGATGCAAATTCTGAAACGAGATCTGGTCTACAGCTATGTCCCGGGGCCGCTTGGCAACCTGCTGGTGGCAGGTGACGGCGAGACGCTGCATCTCATCAGCTTCCCCACCGGTAAAAAGACCCTGAGGCCCGCCGCCCACTGGACGCGCGACGACAGAATCTTCGGGCCCGTCAGCGAACAATTGCAAAGCTATTTCGCCAAGGAGCTGACCACCTTCGATCTGCCGATCACACTGGATGGCAGCGACTTTCAAAATGCGCTGTGGAAATCTCTCGCGGACATCCCCTATGGCAAAACCACAAGCTATGGTGCCCTCGCCCAAAAGCTTGGCCGTCCCAAGGCCAGCCGCGCAGTGGGTGCCGCCAACGGCGCCAACCCTCTGCCCATCATCCTGCCCTGCCACCGCGTCATCGGCTCAACAGGCGCACTGACCGGCTTTGGCGGCGGCATGGACGCCAAACAGTTTCTGCTCGGCCTGGAAGGCGCCATCGCCGTGCAGGGCCAGCTGGTTTAGCGGCGGGCGATAATCCAGACCGCATGCACGATGCCGGGGATATAGCCCAGCAATGTCAGCAGAATATTGATCCAGAATTGCGGGCCAATGCCGACCTGCAGAAACACGCCAAGCGGCGGCAGCAGGATAGCAAGAATAATGCGAACCAGGTCCATGAGGATGCTCCATCGAAAAAGGCAGCCGTCCGCGACTGGACGCACCGATTGAATGCACAACCCGTCATATCCCATATGGTTCCCGGCAAAGGCTTGGCAGGCCTAGCCCTCAAGCTCCACCCGTCGCAGCCGCAACGCGTTGCCGATCACTGAGACCGAACTCAGCGACATCGCCGCCGCCGCAATCATCGGGCTCAGCAACAGACCGAACCATGGATACAGAATGCCCGCCGCAATCGGCACACCTGCAGCATTGTAGATAAACGCAAAAAACAAATTCTGCCGGATATTGCGCATGGTCGCCCGGCTCAGCCGCAGCGCTTTCACCAACCCCATCAGATCGCCCTTCACCAGCGTGATGCCGGCGCTTTCCATTGCCACATCCGTGCCGGTGCCCATGGCAATGCCCACATGTGCCTGCGCCAGTGCGGGCGCATCATTGACGCCGTCTCCCGCCATCGCCACCACGGCACCCGCCGCCTGCAACTCGCGCACGATGCGGTTCTTGTCTTCGGGCAACACATCCGCATGAATTTCATCAATGCCAAGCTCCCGCCCGATTGCCGCTGCGGTCGCGCGTGCATCTCCGGTCAGCATGATGACCCGCAGCCCCGCCGCATGCAGCGCGCGGATTGCGTCCGGCGTCGTTTGCTTGATCGGATCCGCAACCCCCAACAGCCCTGCAGGCGTCCCATCGACGCTGACATACATCACCGATTGCCCGCGCCGTCGCAGCATTTCAGCCTGCCCGACCAACTGTTCATCGACCGCATCCCCCAGCATCGCAGCATTGCCGACCATGATGCGGCGGCCATCGACCTTGCCTTCAACTCCCTTGCCGGTGACGGACGAGAATTCCACCGCGTCCACAAGGGCGATATTCCTTTCCTGCGCGCCCGCAACAATGGCGGCGGCTAAAGGGTGCTCGCTGCCGCGCTCGAGTGACGCTGCAAACCGCAGGAGCTGTATCGCGTCGAAATCATTATCCGGCGAAACGGTTACAAGTTTCGGCGCACCCTGCGTCAGCGTGCCGGTCTTATCCACCACCAGCGTGTCCACCCGTTCCAGCGTTTCCAGCGCCTCCGCATGTTTTATGAGAATGCCCGACTGCGCACCCTTGCCTGTACCCACCATGATCGACATCGGTGTTGCCAGCCCCAGCGCGCACGGGCACGCAATGATGAGCACCGCCACTGCATTGACCAGCCCATAGGCAAGCGACGGCTCCGGCCCCCAGATTGCCCACACCAAAAAGGACAGCACGGCGGCACCGACGACCGCTGGTACGAAATAGCCCGCCACCTGGTCCGCCAGCCGCTGGATCGGTGCGCGGCTGCGCTGCGCCTCCGCCACCATCGCCACAATGCGCGCCAGCAATGTATCACTGCCAACCCGCGTCACGCGCATGGTGAAACCGCCCGTCTGATTGATCGTGCCGCCGGTTACCTCGTCGCCCTGCGCCTTGGAGACGGGCAGCGGTTCACCGGTGATCATCGCCTCATCCAGCGTGCTGCGACCTTCGGCAATAACACCATCGACCGGCACTTTCTCGCCGGGCCGCACCCGCAGCAGATCATCCGTAGAAAGATCACCTACGGCCACATCCTCTTCGTTCCCATTCGCATCAATACGCCGCGCCGTCGGCGGCGCAAGCTGCAGCAAGGCACGAATGGCACCCGACGTCGCGCTGCGCGCCCGCAATTCCAGAACCTGCCCGAGCAGCACCAGCGTCGTGATGACAGCCGCCGCCTCAAAGTAGACACCGACATGTCCATCCACGGCCCTGAACGACGCCGGGAAAATGTCCGGCGCCACCAGCGCCACGACACTGAACCCAAAGGCCGTCACAACGCCCAGCGCAATCAGCGTGAACATGTTGAGGTTCATGGTGCGGATGGACGTGAACCCGCGCGCCAGCAACGGCCACCCGGCCCACAACACCACGGGCGCTGCCAGCGCCAGTTGCAGCCATTGCCCCACAGGCCCCGCGCCAAAAGCCCCAAGCAGTGCACCCGGCAGCATCTCGACCATGGTGAAGACAAACAGCGGCAAAGTGAGCGCGGCACTGATCCAGAACCGCCGCGTCATGTCGTTCAGCTCGCTGCGGTCTTCTTCCGCTGGCGGCACACCTTCAGGCTCCAGCGCCATCCCACATATCGGGCACGTGCCCGGCGCTTCCTGGCGCACCTGCGGGTCCATCGGGCAGGTATAGACCGTGCCACCAAACCCTTCAGTCACCAGATCATATTTGCCATTGGGGTCAACCACCGCACCGCCGCCGCAACAATGGTCGCCGTGCGCGTGGTCATGTGTGTGCGTGGGCTGGTGAGACATGGCCGGACCCTCAGGATTGGAAAACAGTGCCCCTAAAGATGGAGCTTCCAGCCACGGGAAGGTCAAGAGGTATGCTTAGGCGCCGTAAATCGCCGCGTTCCAGATATCCGCGGATGTCCTGCCCAGCGCCCTGGGGTCATCGGGCTCCGGGCGCATCAGATTGTCATTCGCCAGCGCATTGTTCATCAAAATGAGCGCCCGCGCCGTGCGGTCCGGGTCACTTACCTTGGAGCGGCCAAGCATCACCTGCTGGCGGATGAAGCGGGCGGTCAGCGTAATGAAATAGTCGATCACCCGGTCGCGCCACTCCTCATAGACCGCCGCATTGTTGCTGCCCGCATGGGTCAGCGCCTGCATGCCGGTGCGATGCTCTTCCATGGCAATAAACATGGCCGTGAGGTGGGTGCGGGTGTCGCCCAGATAGTCATCCGTGCCCTTGCCTTTGAGCCAGTCATCCACCGGCACCCGGATCGCCTGCTCCAGCCGGTCCACAAAGCCCAGCGCCAGCTCATCGATGCTTGAGAAATAGTGATAGAAGCTCGATCGCGTCATGCCCGTGCGCCGCATGACGATATCAACTGTCAGCGCCCCGAATTCCATTTCCGCCAGGGCTGCTTCCGTCGCATCGATAATCTCGTCCCGCGCCATTTGCGGCGTGCGGCGGATACGACGTGGTTTTCCGGCCATTTTCAGCTCTTTTCCCGGTGTTTTCAGGCAACCGCCCATGGGATCAACATCTCCACTTTATGCCTCAGCAGATTTATTGACCAGCCGTCAATAAGCAGTGCATCATTCCTTCGTAAGGCCCGCAAAGGGCACAAGATCGGGAGAAATGCGCCATGAACATGCACACCAATGAATTTGCCGCGCGCAAGGGCGCGCCCTGGGCCAAGGCAGGCACCCAGCCGCGCATCGCCATCATCGGTGCCGGCATGTCAGGCATCGGCGCCGTCGTGAAACTGCGCAAGGCCGGATACACCGACATTACAGTCTATGAAAAGTCCGGCAAAGTCGGCGGAACATGGCGCGAAAACCAGTATCCCGGTCTCTCCTGCGACATCCCCTCGCGCTGGTACTCTTTCTCTTTCAATCTGAACCCTGACTGGACTCATCGCTTTTCCTACGGCCCCGAGATTCAGGCCTATATGGAAAAGACGGCAAACGACTTCGGCGTCACCGAAATTGTAAAATTCAACACCCCCGTCACCGACCTCACCTATGAAGGTCCCCAGTGGCGCCTGACCGCGGGCGACGGCGCAGTTGAGCATTACGACATCGTGATCTCTGCTACCGGCGTGCTGCACAAACCCGCCTTTCCAAATATCGAAGGGCTCGACACCTTCGAAGGCGACAAATTCCATTCCGCTCGTTGGGATCATTCCGTCAAGCTTGAAGGCCGCAAGATCGGCATCATCGGTGCCGGTTCCACGGCCGCGCAGATCATCGGCGCCATCACCCACAAAGTCGGCACCATGAATGTGTTCCAGCGCACCCCGCAATGGATGGTGCCGATGCCGCAAAAGCAGTATTCCGCTGCATGGAAATGGCTGCTGCACAAAATTCCCGCGCTGCAGAAGCTCGCCTACAACTTCTATTTCAAGATCATGGCCAAGAATTTCGGCGCCGCCACCACCGGCGACCAGGCAAAGCTGGCCAAAATTCAAGATGTCTGCACAAAGCACCTTGAAGACGCGATTGCCGACCCTGAACTTCGCGCTAAGCTCACCCCTTCCTATCAGGCCGCCTGCAAGCGGCTGATCTTCTGCTCGGATTTCTACCCCGCGATCTCCCGCGACAATGCCAACCTCATCACCGAGGGCATCAAGCGCATTACGCCCAAGGGCATCGAGACCGAAGACGGCAAACTGCACGAGCTGGACGTGCTCATTCTCGCAACAGGCTTTGACGCATCAGCCTTCATCTTGCCCACCAAAGTCACCGGCGAAAACGGTAAGGACCTGGGTGAAGCATGGGACGGGTCACCGCGCGCGCATCGCGCAGTAGCAATGCCCGGCTTCCCCAATTTCTGGATGTTGGAAGGCCCCACTGGCCCCGTCGGCAATCTGTCGCTCATCATCGTTTCCGAACGGCAGACGGATTACATAATCAGTATGCTGAATAAAATGCGCGCCGAAGGCCTTGAAGCCATCGCCGCGCGGCAGGATGCGTTCCAGTCCTACAATGCCGACATGCAGCAGCGGGTTCCCCAAACAGTTTGGGCATCAGGCGGCTGCAGCAGCTGGTACTTTGACAAATCTGGCACCCCCAACCTCTACCCCTACCCGCCGACCCAATATCTCGACGACATGCACGACCCGCACTTCTCCGAGTTCCGGTTGATTGCGGATGTGAATGAAGTCGAGGGAGCACAAGGCGCGGCATAACCGGCACCGCCGGGGATACCCACTGCTAGAGCAGCGTATCCAGCAGCGTTTCTGTAGCTTCATTGGTGGATTTGAAGACCGCCGCCGATGCCTTGTAGGCAATCTCGGCACGCGTCAGTGCCACATTCGCGGTTGCAAGGTCCGGCGTGGTGCCTTCGGTCAGCGGTGCCGCCTGCGGCTTATAAACCGGTGCCTGCGGCTTTGCCGCCTGCGCACCACTGGTGCCGTTGGATGCTGTGCGGGTATACGCTCCGGATGCTGATTGCGCCGCGCGCACTACATCACTGGCCGCGCGCCCTACACCCAGGCGAGTCGACCGCAAGCCTTCTGCTGCTGTCGTCAGTGATCCAATCATCTGCACAGATTACGCGCTGGTGTTGGTCCCGCGCATCACAAAATGCGCGGGAGTCCTAACAACCCCTTAACAGCGTGCCGGTCTGAAACAGCAACGACCCGCTACATCGCGGAAATGCCGCCATCCACCTTGATTTCCGAGCCCGTGACAAACCGGCTTTCGTCGCTGGCGAGATATAACACCGCATAGGCCACATCATTGGGTTCGCCGATGCGCCCCAACGGCACCTGCTTGGCAAGCTTGGTCTCGGCATCTTCGGCGCGCTTCAGCAGGCTCTCCAGAATTGGCGTCCGGATGAATGTGGGATGCACCGAATTGGAGCGGATGTCGTAGCCGCGCTTGGCGCAATGCAGCGCCACCGACTTTGAAAACAGCCAGACGCCCGCCTTGGCCGCGTTATACGCACCCATATTGTGCCCGGCGATCAGCCCGGCAATCGACGAGATGTTGACGATCGAGCCCGGCTGATGCGCCTTCATGTGGCCAAGCGCGTATTTGCAGCCAAGAAACACACTGTCGAGATCAACCGACTGGATCTTCTTCCAGTTCTCGAATGTTTCATCTTCGACCGGCGCCGACCCGCCAATGCCGGCATTGTTGACGAGAATGCTAAGCCCGCCGAGAAATGCCACAGCTTCATCCAGCGCCTTCTGCCAGCCGCTCTCCGACGTCACATCCAACTCAATGGCAATTGCACTGTTCGGTGTCTCCTTGTTGATGGCGTCGGCCACCTCCTGCGCCCCCTTGAAGTTGATATCAGCAACCGCCACCCGCGCGCCTTCCGCCACCAGCAGCTTGCACGTCGCCGTACCCAGACCGGACGCACCGCCGGTCACCATCGCCATCTTTCCCTGAACCCGTCCGCTCATCGTCATCTCCCCTTGGATGCTTTTTTGAATTTCTATTCGCCGGTGAAGTGCGGCGGGCGCTTTTCCAGGAACGCCGCCACGGCTTCACGTTGATCCTTGCCGGTCCCACTCAGCGCAAACTGGTCGCGATCCATATAGGTGGTTGCCGCATTCAATGCCTTCGCCGCCATGTCGATGCTTTGCTTGGACATGCGCAGCGGCACCGGTGGCACCGCGGCGGCACGCCCGGCAAGATCAAGCGCTGCCTCCAGCGCCGCGCCATCGGCGACCACGTCCTGCACCAGCCCCCAGTCAAACGCGTCAGGCGCCTTCAGCGCCTCGCCGAGAATGACAAACAGCTTGGTGCGCGCCGGTCCCATCAAATTCACCAGCCGCGGATTGGAGTGCCAGCTCATATTCATGCCCAGCGGAATTTCCGGCAGCCGGAATGATGCGGCGTTTGCAGCGATGCGAATATCGCACGCGCCCACCAGCGCCACGCCGCCGCCAATGCAATGGCCTTCAATGGCGCAGATAGTGAGCTGTTCCAGGTCCTCCCACGCATCACACATGTCGGGCCCGATCCGCAGCGCATGGCGCCGCGCCATCAGCCCCGGATCGGCAGCCCCGCCATGCCCGACTGCCATTTCAGGGTCCTTGAGATCAGCACCCGCACTGAAGATTTTGTCCGTCCCTGTCAGCACGATCACATGGGTTTCAATGTCGTCGCGAAATGCCCGCGCAATCTGCGTCAGCTCGCGCATCGCCGCGCGCGACAATGCGTTCAGCCCGTCGCCGCGATCCAGCCGCACAATGGCGATGGAGCCCTTACGCTCGATTGTCGTGAACTGACCTTTTTCAACCGGCATTCAACCGCCCTCAATTGCTGTTCTTATTGTTAGACGGCACGCTAGCCGAAGGCGTACGAGCTTGGAAGGCAACGGAGCCCGGACCTGGAGTCAGAGCGTCGTCGTATCCGTCTCAAGCCCCAGCAGCAACCGGCCGGTCAGCTCCCATGTGGCAGGTGCCGTCATCATGTGCTGCGTCGTTACATGCACATCACGAAACGCCCGCTGGATCGGGGCTGTGCGATGTACCGCGCTGCCACCGCCCAGAAGATACATCCGGTCGACTACCCGCGTGCTGGCAGCTGTCGCATGGGTTGCCGCCAGCCGCACATCGCGCCGCTGATCGGTACTGATGACACCTTCACGGGTGGCAGCCTCCCACGCCGCGCCGACCGCATCATCCAGAAAGGCTTTTGCGGAACGCAGTTCAGCTTCTGCCTGCGCCATCTCACTTTGCGACTGCGGTTTTGTCGCCAGAGTCTTGCGGCTGCCCTGAGGGACCTTGCCGCCTGCAAGCTCGATGATCTCATTGATCGCCTGCCGCGCCAGCCCGGTCGCAACGGAAGCAATCCCCACAGCCAGCATCCCGAAAATCGGGAACGCATAGAGCGGCGTCGCCGTTTTCGGCCGGCATGTAATATCCGCACCATAGCCCAGCGGCACGCGCACATTGTCGGCTTCAAAATCATTGCTGCCGCTGCCCGCAAGCCCCGACGGATCCCAGTTGTCATGCAGGATCAGGTCATCCGCTGCCATAGCGAACATCTTGGTCAGTGGACGGCCCTGCTCGTCTGTCACCGGCGCACCGTCCTGCATCAGCCGCGCGCCACCGAACACCCAGCGCGCATTGTGCGAGCCCGAGCCCCAAGCCCAGCGGCCTTTGACGGTCGCCGTATCGCCGTCGAGCGTTGCAACACCCATCGGCGCAAACACGCCAGCGGTGATTGTATTCGGGTCGTCACCGAACACCCGCGCGGCAGCATCAGGCGCCATATAGGCCGCCGTCAGCCCCGTGGTAGAGCCGATCATCACGCACCATGCCGCCGAGCCGTCCGCTTGCGCCAGTGCGTCAATCACCCCGGCAATCTGCTGCGGTGTCGCTTCAAGCCCGCCAAGGGCTGCCGGCACTGCCATGCGGTAGAAACCTGCGCGTGCAAATTTCTCAGCGATGTCCTGCGGCAACTTGCGCCCATCCTCAATCTCACGCGCCCGTGCCCGCAACTCATCCGCAAAGCTGTGCGCCGCGCCGATCAGGCCGTCAGCCTTGATTGGTTCGGCAATGATATGTGCTGCATCGCTCGGCATATGGCAGGCTCCCTGTGGCGCATAGCGTGGGCGCTGGTTCGCATCTATCGGCCGGTGAAATTTGGCCGCCGCTTTTCCAGAAATGCACTCACCGCCTCGCGGTGGTCATCCGTGGTGAATGAAATCATCTCATAGGCGAGGGATGCGTCAAACACCGTCGCCGCCAGCCGCTTAAGCTCCATGTTGACGGCCGCCTTGGTGTGCTGGATCGCCTGCGGCGCCCCTGCCGCAAGCTTGGTGGCAAACTTGAGCGCCCGCGCCTGAAGCTCGTCGTCCGGCACCACATAATTGACCAGCCCAATGCGCTCGGCTTCCGCCGCAGGGACCGGATCGCCGGTCATCAGATACTCCTTGGCCCGCGCATAGCCGACGAGCTGCGGCCAGATGACCGCACCGCCATCCCCCGCGACAAGGCCGACGCGCACATGCGGGTCAGCCACCTGCGCGCTCTCCCCCATGAAGATCACATCACTGAACAACGCAATGGTCGCGCCAAGCCCCACCGCAGGTCCATTGATCGCCGCAATGATCGGCTTTTCTACATCCAGCAGCGACGTAACGATCCGGCGGCCTTCCGATGCACTGGGGCTGGCAGCCTTGCCCTCAAGCCCTGCCTGCATCCATGCAATATCACCGCCGGCACAAAATGCGTTGCCCTCCGGGTCGCCGGTCAGAACGATGACGCGGCTGTCCGCGTCTTCCTGTGCATCCACAAAAATATCCGCAAGCTCATGGTGCATCTGCTCATCCACCGCATTACGCAGCTTCGGATTGGAAAGCATCAGCGTGAGAATCCCGTCGGCGCGCGACGCGCGGATGCGGCTATAGCGATCAAACCGGTCGGCCATGCGGCCTCCTTCATCGGGGCAGTGTATCGGGAAATGCCAGGCGGCATCGCCTGTGGCACAAACATAACCGCCGCCCGCAACCCTTCGCAAACCCATATCGGGCGGGCGCAAGGTCACGGACGGCGGTTGTGTCTGCGTGGTGGAAACAAAAGCGGGGGTGAGCCCTGCTCCTAGCTTCCGCTGTTAAAGGCTTCAGCCGTATCCGGCTGCATCACGACCCCGGGTTCACCGAACAGCACGACCTGCCCGTCGGGGCCATCGACCACGGCCGAATAACCCTTACGGTCGGGACGGTCGACAACTTCGAAGCTGCGCCCACCATCCGTGCTGTAGGCGACGCCGCCATTGAGGCCGGCAAGCACGATGGTGCCATCATCAAGCTGTACGCCACCCCCGAATGACTTGCGCGAGCCCGTATCAACCTGCGTCCATGTATTGCCCTGGTCTTCCGAGCGCCACACATTGCCGCGCATGCCGAAGATCATCATGTTGCCGTCGTTCAGCGTCATGCCACCCCAGAAAGACCCGAAATAGGGTGTCTTGATCGGCTCCCAGTTCAGGCCCTGATCAAATGAGCGGAACACGAAGCCGGTTTCAGCAGCGATGAAGATGCTGTCGCCGGGGCCCTTGAAAAGCGCATTGAGATGCGGCTCATATTCCAGGCCTTCAAGCGGCGGGGCGGGATCGGGAATAACCGATTTCAGGCCCCAGGTCTCGCCGCCATCTTTGGTGGTAAGTGCCGTGGAGAATGCGCCGACGGCAACGCCGTGGTCCGGGTCAACGAACTTCACCGAGAACAATGGCATTTCAGCTTCCGGGTCATCATATTTGAGTTCCCAGTGCTCACCGCCATCCACTGTCTTGATGATGGTGGCATCATGCCCGACGGCATAGCCAACCTTGTCATCGACAAAATAGACGGATGTCAGAAGCGCCTGCGTCGGCACTTCCGCAGCCTGATGCCAGGTCAAACCCTCATCGTCGGAAATCACCACATGGCCGAACTGGCCCACGGCGACAATCCGGTCGCCAAGATCAGCGGCGGCGACCAGAAGGGTCTTCGCTGCAAGCTTGGACGGGGTGGCATAACCCTTGGTCTCGAGTTCACGGATGATAACGGCTTCTTCTTCGTTGACTTCCGCTACTGCGAACGCCGGCAGCGAGGCAATGCAGGTCATCAACAGACCTGCTGCCAGCGCGGTGCCACCGCTCTTGAATGCTTTGTTCAATTTGCTCATGGGTCTAACTCAATCCACTCATTTTCGAGCATGTAAGTGCAAGGTAGGCGCGCCGCCAATGTGGCGGGAAGTCCGCCCTGCATGTGATTTACCGGGTCGCATATATTTGGCCCACACTTTGGCACAAAAACAACGCGCCGGAAAATAGGGCGCGCTCACTATGGCTAACAATCTTTGGTGGTCGGCGATGGCGAGGGGGCCGCCCTCTGCAATTGCCTGACATCAGCGAAGACAATCAGTGACGATTTTCAGTGACGATTTTCAGTGTGGATGCCGAAACAAACGGGCCGGACCTCAATTAAGAGGACCGGCCCGCTGTTAGACGTGTTTCAGGCGTGGCTGGACCTAGCGCACACCAAGCTGACGGATAGCCGAAGGCGTATACCGGTCAGGGTTGAGATCGTCGGAGAAGTAGTTCACGCCGGGCTCTTCATTCTGCATGGCGAGCGACAGATAACGACCGTTACCGGTGTCATACACAACTTCCGTTGCCGAACCGCACAGCGGCACGTTGTAGCGCTGGATCGTGTGCAGTTCCTGCACGCGCCACAGCTCACCACGGCCGTCATAGAGTTCAGCCTGAGCAAGCTGCCAGGCGTCCTCATCCATATGCTTCACCCGACGGCTGTAGATGTGCCGGTTTTCAGGGCGCAGATTGGCTTCGATCGTCCACACGCGGTGAAGCTCGTAGCGAATCTTGTCCTGGTTCAGGTGACGCGCCTGGATGTACTCATCGTACGGTGCAGTTTCGGCGTCATAGGTGTTGTAGGCGATGAGCTTTTCGCTCTTGCCCTGAACGGTCCAGTCGTACCGGTCCGGCGCGCCATTATAGCCGTCGAACGAGTCAGAGGTGGACAGACCATCCGAGTTGGTGCCCGGATTGTCATACGCAATGTTCGGCGCGCGGCGCACACGGCGCGTGCCCGGCGAATACTGCCATGCCTTACGTGCATCAAGCGCACGGTTGAGTGTTTCGTGCACCAGGATCACGCTACCTGCAGCACGGGCCGGAGCCGTCGTGTTGGCGATGTAGTAGATCGAGATGTTGCCGAGTTCCTCAGCCGAACCCTTGGTGGGATCGGACCACTGCAGGATGGCTTCGTCCTGCACGGTCTGCAGCGTGTAGTCGCCGGTTGCAGTCACAGGAGCAGCCGTAAACTGGCGTGTCACCTTGAATGACCGATAGCGCAGCGTGTGGTTCCAGATCGCTTCCAGGCCGGAATTGATGATCGGGAACGGTGCGCCCATGATGCCTTTGCCAACGCCATTGCCGCCGCCCACGAGGACTGCAACTTCAGCATTGCGCTTGTTGGCTTCATAAACGAACTCCGGAAACGCGCATGAGCGACGTGTCTGGTAGACGTTCATCTTGTAGGTGTCGTAGGTCGAGAGCAGCTTCTTGTAGCCCTCGGTCAGGACGCCGTCGTACTGGCCCATATTGCCACCAGTAACCGTGTACTGCACAGCGTCGCCCGCGAACGGGTTCTGCAGGCGGTCACCGTCATTGTATGTCACGCCAGGCGGCGGTGTGGGCAGACCACCGGTCCATGCCGGGATTGCCCCGCCATTGCCGGCCTTTTCGCCACCCATCGGGTTGAGGTCTTTACCCAGGCGGTCTGCCTGAGCTTGCGGCACGGCGGCAAGAGCGGCTGTGACGCCGAGCGCCACGCTGCCTGCCAGTGTGGCCGCAAGAATACCACTAGTTTTCATTAGGTTCTTCCTCCACTGAAGAGTTCGTTTGCAGCGTCCGGGTCACAGCATCACCTGCGCCTGTCGGCCAATCGTGTTCCCCACGAGTTTTTGTGTGCATCCGGGCCGCCTCCATTTTCAGGAGACGGCCCGTCTGCGGTATCGACTTAGAACGAGTAGCTCGCCGTCAGAGAGACGAAGTCATCGTCCAGGTTCTGCTGATATGTTTCAGAACCCATGTAGTCTGTGTAGGCGAGACCAACAGTCCAAGTGTTCTGCAGGTTGGCAGTGACGCTGAGACCAATTGACTTGCGGTCTTCAACGAAGTTGCCCAGCGGTGCCGGCGTGATGCCTTCGAGGTCGTGACGGTACACGATCTGCGGAGACAAGGTCCACGGCGTGCCGAACGCGTTGTTGTAGTCAAGACGCGTCAGCAGAATGCCACCATATGACGTCTCGGTCGGCGAACAGCCGGTCCGTGAATCAAGCGCCAGAATGGCACCGAGCGGCAGGTTCGTACCGGAACGGCACTGCTCTGCAAGGCGGTTGAACTCGACAACATTACCAGCTGTCTGTCCGATCGGTGTCTCATCGGGAACACCCGGAATGTGCACCAGACCAAATTCCGTCACCAGGATACCGATGTCGGCACCCAGGAAGTTGATGAGCGGGTTGGAGTTGGTGTACGTCGCCGTCGTGCCGATCTGGAAGGTAAATACTTCCTCACGAACGAAGGCTGTCGGGGTGCGACCGAAATTGCCCGGCTTACAGCCAGTAGTATCGGTTGCAAGTGGCTGTGTACCAGGCTCGGTGGACAGCGGAGAAATGCTGGTCCGCAGAGCATCACCGAAGGTGATCGAGCCAACACACTGGGCACCGGCGCCAGAAATCGTCTGCTGCGTGGTATTCACCTGCAGAGGCTGGTTCGGACGGAACGAGAATTCGCCCTGCACGCCCCAGTCGCCGACGGTTGTGTTGAAGCTCATGCCCCAAAGCTCAATGTCTTCCGGGTAGATCAGCGTCGTGGACAGGTTCTGCGTAACGGCGATGTTTTCCACACCATCCGGGGACAGAACCACGGCACCAATACCAGGCAGCGCCACACCAACACTGGTACCAATGAAGATACCGCACTTGATGAGTGCAACCTGACGCATGTTTACAGTGCTCTGACCTGCCGTGATCGTCGCCAGATCAGCGGCAGCTGTCGCATTACCAAGAGCGGTGTAAACTGCCTGTGCCGTTGTCGACATGGCAGCAGCCGTGGCGTTCGGGTCAGCAACATTGACGGATTCAAGGAAGCCGCCATTAGCAAGCGAGGTATCCGTGAAGTCTCGGTTACCAGCACCAGCCAACGCACCGCAGGCAAGCGGGCCTGATGTAAGCGCTGTCGCCGTGCTGCCCGGAGCCTGGATCGAGGTTTCAACCTGGGCAATACCGTCAGGCTTCACCTGAGCGATTGGCAGACGCGAGTGGTACTTCATGTAGTAGAAGCCAAACTCGGTCGAGTTGAGCTCTTCGGAGTAGTAACGAAGAGCAACACCGAATTGGCCGCTGTCCTTGGCCATGATGTCACGACCGCGTGTCGTGCCTTCAAGAGCAGCAACATTGCTCTTCTCGCCTGCATAGCCATTCAGCAGGATGCCCTGAGCCGAGCCATCTGACGGCAGATCAGTCAGATAGTGCTGCGACGAGCCGGTGGAGCAGCCGGTGCCGACGAGCTGTGAGTAACGAGCAGCCTGACCAAGCGCCGTTGCAAGGGCGCTGGTGCCGTTGGTTGCCGTATCACAGTTACGCAGGTTGGCACCGCCACGGATTGAACCGGAGTAGAAACCGACACCCTGGTTGCCGCCAAACTTAGAGTTGGCGTTGGCCACGTCGGAACTTGCGAAAGGTGTACCGGCGGGGTCGAGAGCGAAGGGCTCCCAGTCAAGCTGGTAGAAGGCTTCCAATGACAGATCGAACGGCAGGCCGACCGAACCGTACAAGGCCCAGACCGGGATCAGGCCTTCTTTGATTTGCACGCCCGGACGACGGAACGTGCTGACGTCAATCGGGTTCACCGAGTTGATGCCGTTGAAGATGAAGGTACCTTCACCCCAGGAGATAACCTGCTTACCTGCGCGGACGTTGACCGGCAGGCTGCCGAGATCGAAATCAGCCGACAGGTAAAGGTCGAGCAGACGCATATCGCGGCCGACTTCTTCCCGGTTGTTGTCGTCGATTCCGAAACGGTTGTAGGAGCCGTTGTTGTCCAGCACGAAGTCATAGAACTCGGTGGCACGGGCAAACAACGTGAAGTTGCGCCATGTCGCCTGCAGATCGTGGTTGGCTTTGACGTTACCTGACGTCAGATCGCCGGCACCAAAGTTGAGGAACCGGTCATCCGTATTTGCCGAGTCATCAAAGTTGTCGCCAATCGCCGCACCACCGACAACCGAATGGTTCGTCGAGGTAATCGGAGCTACCGATGCCGCAAAACCAAACGAGTTGGCTGAACCGGTCGGCGCCACAACAGTCACGCCACTGCTGGAGTTTTCGCGCGGATCGTAGTTACCGCCGTTGAATTCCGTCAGGAACTGCTTGCGCGCATCCTTGGTCTTCATCTGGACACCGACGGAAACCGTCGTGTCGAAGAATATCTTTAAGTCGCCGAATTCCGTTGACAGCGCTTGCGCCTGCCCCCCTGAAACCAGCAAGCCCACACCCACGGCACTGCCGAGTAGTGTGGATCGCAGATTGCGAGTAGCCATTTGAGCGATCCTCCTCGATCCTCGCTTATTTAGACGTAATGACGTGCAAGGAGGAGAAAGAGCACCCGATAACGAGCGTGATCCCTGTCCCCCCGGCCAGTCAGCATCCCTCGCGACTAGACCACTGGAAGCGTCGATCCGAGTCAACCCGGTTAAGGGGGTTTGTGACGGCGCGATAACATCATTCACAAATGGTATGGCTTTTTGGTCACGATTTGAGCGGTTTTGTTAACGATCTGATTACTATTCAGTCTTTGCTGCACCGCAATAATTCCATGGTCTCAGTCGGTTAGCGCATTCGACGCCACTCCCGCCGGATTGATTCGCACCTGCCTATTTTCGAGTCTTGTGTGCATGCACATGCGCCACAGTGGTTAATTTCAGCAGCCTGAAACCACCTCTTTTGGGGGTCTGGAAGGGCACCTGACTGCCGCCTCGCAAGGCCCGCCGGCACAGGCCCAAAACCCATCGATTTTGCCTGCATTTACCCGCCCTTAGGGCGGTATCGGCACCATGCGCACCTGAAATCTGCGGCGGTCAGCTGCCTCAGGCCACCGATCCGCGTCAAAATGTTCTCGCACCCCGCTATGGATTCGAGTTACGGTTCGGACATGTTCCTGCGTCCGAACAAGGCGACTGCAGCCCGGCACACGGTCCGGCAGCCTGCGGCAAACACTGAGCCAAGGAGATAAAAATGCCGACCCATGCTCTCTTCGCACCCGTCCTGGCCCTGACAACGGCTTTGGCCCTTGCGCCCGCCGCAATGGCGCAGCCCGCGCCCGATGCGCCCGCCCCCGAAGCCGCACAGTCGCCCGACGCCACCCAGTCTCCCGCTGAACCCCTTGGCACCGACGCCTACACAGCAATCCAGGAAGCCTTGCTGATGGCCGAGCCCGGCGCCGTCATCGAGTTGGGGCCTGGCCGCTATGAGCTGTCGGACGGCCTGTCGCTGGCGGTAGATGACGTCACCATCAAGGGGGCCGGCATGGACAAGACGATCCTGTCCTTCCGCAGCCAGAAATCCGGCGCTGAAGGTGTGCTGGTGGAATCGTCCGGCGTCACCTTGATGGATTTCGCCGTCGAGGACGCCAAGGGCGACGCCATCAAGATTGTCGGTGCCGACGGCATCTCCATCATCCGCGTGCGCGCTGAATGGACCAACGGGCCGGACCCCTTGAACGGCGCCTACGGCCTTTACCCGGTCGCCTCGAAGAATGTGCTGATCGACGGCTCGATCGCCCGCGGCGCATCTGACGCCGGCATTTATGTCGGCCAGTCGGACAACATCATCGTCCGCAACTCGCTTGCCGAGTTCAACGTCGCCGGCATCGAGATCGAGAACAGCTACGTTGCCGACGTCTATGACAATGTCGCCACCCGCAATACCGGCGGCATCCTGATCTTTGACCTGCCCGGCCTGCCCCAGCAGGGCGGTCATTCGGTGCGGGTTTTTGACAACAAGGTGTTTGACAACGACACCCCCAACTTCGCGCCTGCGGGCAACATTGTCGGCGGCGTACCCATGGGCACCGGCGTCATGGTGATGGCCAATTCCAAGGTCGAGGTTTTCAACAACACGATTGAGAACAATGCCACCACCGGCGTCCTCATCGTTGCCTATCCCAACGAATACGAAGACGAACAATATTATCCGTATCCCGAAGGCGTCTCGATCTACGGCAATACCTTCACCAATAGCGGCTTTGCCCCGGACAATGAGATCGGCGAACTCGTCTCTTCTATTTCCGGCACCCCGGTCCCCGACATCGTCTGGGACGGCAACATTCCCCTGTGGCACTACATTGCCGGCATCCCGGAAAATCGCGGCATCTATATCGGTGACAACAAAGGTTCGGCCGAAGACGGCCAGGCCAGCTTCATCGACCTCGACGTGATCCCCTATTTCACCTGGAGCTGGTTCCACTCTCCCAGCCGCACAACACCGGCCCACGCAGGCGGCGTGGATAAGTTGCCCGGCGCAGCCTTGCCGCAGGATCAGGCCGCCGTCGGCGGGTCGACTGAACAGTGAAGACCGCGCGCACACATTTGGTAGCTGCGATCACTGCCACGCTGCTGGCATTGATCGCAGCCCAGCCCGCCCAAGCCGATGTGGCAGTTGACGCCATCATTGCAGGCAAAGCCCCAAAGCAGCTTTCAGGCTTTGGGTTCTTTGCCGACGCGGTGGCGCAGCAACCAGCCGACGGCGTCTTGCCCTATGACCTGATCACGCCGCTGTTCACCGACTACGCAAAGAAACACCGCTTCGTCTTCGTGCCCGAAGGCCAAAGCGCGCCCTACAATCCCGACGATGTCTTTGCCCTGCCGGTCGGCTCGGCGCTGATAAAAACCTTCGCCTACCCGGCCGACATGCGCATGCCTGACGCCAATGTCCGCCTCGTCGAAACCCGCGTCCTTGCCCACACCCAAAAAGGCTGGCGCGCATATCCTTATGTGTGGAACGCGGAGATGACCGCGGCGGACTTGAAACCACTCGGTGCCAAGCAGGACATTTCATGGATTGACGCAGGCGGCGCTGAGAAAAGCACCCGCTACCTGGTCCCCAACATGAACCAGTGCCGCTCCTGCCACGTCAAAGGCCTGGGCCGTGACCGCCAGATGAGCCCCATCGGGCCTGAAGCCAAACACCTCAATCACGATTATCCGTATGCTGATGGGTTGGCAAACCAGCTGACCAGATGGACCAAGGCTGGCATCCTCACCGGCGCACCGGAAAACCCGGACGACGCCCCGCGCGTTGCCGACTGGGCGGATGAAACAGCCCCCATCGATGCGCGCGCCCGCGCCTATCTGGATATCAATTGCGCCCACTGTCACATGCCTGACGGCCCGGCCCATACATCCGGCCTCTATCTGGACACTCGCATCACCGACCCGGCGCAATACGGCATCTTCAAACGCCCGGTCGCCGCGGGCCGCGGCTCCGGCGGCTTTGATTTCGACATCGCCCCCGGTGAGCCGGATCACTCGATCCTGACCTACCGCCTTGATTCCGCCGACCCCGGCATCATGATGCCGGAGCTGGGCCGCACCATGATCCATGACGAAGGCGTCGAGCTGATCCGCGAATGGATTGCGCAGATGGAAGACTAGGCGGCATTTTTGTTGGTAACCTTCCCGCCCCCGCGGGGCCCTTATCCCCGCACCGGCTCGCGCGACATTCGACATTCACGCCGGCTGGCCACATTACCCCCGACCAACCGCCTGACTCTCGACGTCCCACGGGCTAGGATGAGAAAAAGCACGGCAAACATCAAAGGGACGAAACCATGGCCCACGATCTCATCATTCGCGGCGGCACCATTGCTGACGGCACCGGCAACCCCACCTTCACCGGCGACATCGCCATCAAGGACGGGAAGATTGCCGAGGTCGGCAAAGTCACCGGCACCGCAACCCGCGAGATCGACGCCAAGGGCGCGCTCGTCACCCCGGGCTGGGTTGATATCCACACCCATTATGATGCGCAGGCGACGTGGGATGAATCTCTTGCGCCTTCCTCCTGGCACGGTGTCACCACCGCCGTCATGGGCAATTGCGGCGTCGGCTTTGCGCCCGCAGCCCCCGATAAGCACGACTGGCTGATCGGCCTGATGGAAGGCGTCGAGGACATTCCCGGCGCAGCCATGACCGAGGGCCTTAAATGGGACTGGGAAAGTTTCCCCGGCTACCTCGATGCGCTCGACCGCCGCCACTATGCCATCGACATCGCCGCACAGGTGCCCCACGGCGCTGTGCGCGGCTATGTCATGGGCGAGCGTGGCGCCAAGAACGAAGAAGCCTCCGCCGACGACATCGCCAAGATGGCAGCCATCGTCGAAGAGGGCGTGCGCGCGGGCGCTGTCGGCTTCTCCACCTCACGCACATTCCTGCACAAGGCCATCGACGGCGAATACGTGCCCGGCACCTTCGCCAAGGAAGACGAGATCTTCGGCATCGGCGAAGCCTTGAAGCGCGTCGGCCACGGCGTCTTCCAGATGACCTCCAACCATAAGGACATGGATCAGGAGTTCGGCTGGATGGAGAAGATGGCGCGCGACATGGGCGTCACCGTCACCTTCAACCTGGTGCAAACCGACGAAGCCCCCGAGCTTTGGAAAAAGATGCTCGGTATGCTGGACAAGACGGCCGCTGAGAACCTGCCGCTCTACGCACAAGTCGCAGGCCGCCCTGCAGGCGTGCTGATGGGCTGGGAATGCACCGTGCATCCCTTCATCGCGTTCCCCAGCTGGGCCGAGCTTGCCATGCTCTCCCCCGAAGACCGCCGCACCCGCGTCACCGATCCTGATTTCCGGGCACGGATGATTGCCGAGACCCCCGCCGAGATGACTGGCTTTGCCGATTTCGTCACCCGCAGTTTCGAAAAAATGTTCGTGCTCGATGCAGGCGACGGTGCCACGCCCGATTACGAGCCCACCCCCGAACAAAGCATTGCCGCCATCGCCAAGGCGCGCGGCGTCAAACCCGAAGAGGTCATCTACGACGCCATGACCGCCAATGGCGGCGAGGGTCTTTTGTACTTCCCGCTGTTCAACTACACGTCCGGCGCCATGGACCCGATCCGCGACATGCTGCAGCACAGCCATACCAATATCGGCCTTGGTGATGGCGGCGCCCATTGCGGTGCCATCTGCGACGCGTCGATCCCCACTTTCATGCTTACCCACTGGGTGAAGGGCCGCACGCGCGGCGACAAGCTGCCGCTTGAATTCATCGTCAAGCGCCAGACCCGCGACACCGCCATGCTCTATGGCTTTGCCGATCGCGGCCTGATCGCGCCGGGCATGAAGGCCGACATCAACATCATCGACCTCGACCACCTGTCGATCCCCGCCCCGCACATGGCGCACGACCTGCCGGCAAACGGCCGCCGTCTGGTGCAGGAAGCCACCGGCTACATCGCCACCATCAAGTCCGGCGAAGTGACCTTCGAGAACGGCGTCGAGACCGGCGCACGCCCCGGCACCCTGCTGCGCGGACCGCAGGCGGCCTGAACGAAAAAATTACATCCCCGCACCGCAGATTTCGATTTGCAGATTTCAAAAAGGGGATAATGATTTCGTCAGGTGAGGCCCGCGCAACGCAAGCCCATTGCCCATAGCCATGTACCCAAAGCATGTGCCTGAGGAATTGTTGTGGCCCGAAAGCAGCAAGCCCGTCAGCCGACGCTCACCACTCTCGCTTGATGAAAGGATGCCACATGGCAAAGTTCGAGCAGAAATCCGCAAAGGCAGCAGCCAAGCCCTCACGCCCGGCAGCTCCCGCACCGGTGAAGGCAAAACCCTCAGCCGTTTCCACCCCTGCCAAGAAGCCCGCAGGCAAGAAGAAGTAGCAAAGCCGGTCTCCTGACCGGCCATCCGGGGCGGGCCTCATCCCAATGAGCGCCCGCCCTTTTTGTGTCTGCGCGTATCGTTGCTGATTGGCCGTCTAGGCGTTGACGGCGGCGAGATCGGTCTCGAACCGCTTCATGCAGAAATAGTCGCGCCATGCCCGGATGGTTGTGCCGTCCAGCTCAAACGCCCCCATCACCCGCAGCTCAAACCAATTGCCGTTCATCAGGAACCGGTCGGTGCGCTCGGTCAGCACCGTGCCGTCCGCCGCCTCGGCGATGCTGTGCACCACCCAGTCGATCTCCTGGCCCATATTGAAGAAACCTTCGAGGATGCCGCGGATCGCATCCTTCCCCGTCACCGGGTCCATCGGGATGTTGTGGTAAAAACTGGTGTCGTCGAAGAAGCCCAGCATGCGCTCGAAATCCTGCGCATTCCACGCCGCGATAAAGTCCTGCACCACATCAATATTCGCTGACATCGCCATGTCCCCCCCCTGTTTGTTTTTGGTTGTTTTTGACTATTTTCCCATCATCGCAAACAGCTTAGGCCGCACGTCGCTGCGGAAATAGTCCGGCACCCGCAACAAGGTCGCCGCGCGGGTCATGAGGTTTTCCTCAAACACATCGACGACGCCGTCCGCCGCGACAATCTCGAACATCATGTCCAGCACGGTCATGCGCCCGTCGCGGTCCATCTTTTCCGTCACCACATTGGTGAACTTGAAGAGGTCCGTCGCCTCGCGCTCGGCAATCTTGGCTTCGTTGAACAGGTCTTCCGCCTCACGGCCGGTCAGCCCGAACTGCTCCTTGAGCAGGTCCACCAGCTTCATCGCTTCCTCGATGGTCTCTTCCCCATCAATGGTCAGCGAGCGCACCAGCAAAATCGCAATCGCCCGGCGCAACTCATGCTCCGGCGTCTCATCCTCATGAGCCCCCACCAGTGATTTGAACCGTGTCGTTATATCGTCGAGAAATCCCACCTGATCCGTCCTTTAGCTATAGCCGTGCCGCGCACCCAAACTAGCCGCGCTGGTTAGCACACCCAGCATGGCCAATATATGACGGTGAGCACAGGCGAACGGAAATCCGGAAAGGAAAAAGGCCGGTGGTGCCGCTTGGGTAACTTGAAAACCCGACCCGACCATTGCGCAGTTTTTCCGTTATAGATGGTTTGACGCTCCATCATAACAGTGGACCGGTTTAGATCCCGCTGTCGCTAATTCAACCGATCAGGGACGGAAAACAAGGTCACCGAACCCCTGCTCAATAGCCACCGCCAACTCTTTTGCATTCTTCAGCTGGTGGGATACAAATTCGCTTCCAGAACAGAATGGCAGCCCTAATGCTGCGATGAGTGGGGCGTCGTAGTGACCCGAGAGGAGCAGGATGCCTTCTCGGGCTAAATGGTCACGAGTGCCTCTGCCGTTGTCCGAGCGGATGCGCCGCATGAAGTCTTGCTGCTGCGCCACCGCCTCCACCACATCGCGGGTAATAGGTTTCCTCTGCACTTCGCGAAACAGGGCGACCATGCGCTGGTTGCCAGATTGACCGGCGAATATACGCTCAATCACGTGGGGCTGCACCGTGCGCCAAAAGTTAGGCGGGTAGGGCTGATCAAGCTGCAACCAAAGTATGTTGGCAAATCCTGTAGCCGATACACTCTTCTTCGAGTCTTTGTTTTGGCCAAGCGTCAAGTATTCGGGTCGCGCCACGAACAGCCCAAGATAGCATGTTGCCCTCACCTCGTCGGCGGCAACAAGAATACAGGGGTGGTCGATGGCTTCGGTTGGGATCATCCAGTTGCTGCCCATCGTATTCTTGATATCCACGTCATGGTCAAGAATGACAGTATCCAACTTGCCTTTTGACAGGTGCAACATGGCGCGGAGTTCAATCTCAACCCGTGTGCCGATGTAAGTCTTTTCAGTTTTCTCTAGCTCGTCGTACGAACGCCGTCCCGTCTTCGGGGTCATAATCACATCGTCGACGCACTGGCGGAGCATCGCGGAAAACTTGGCTGCCAAGGCTTCCTTGCCACCAGCGCGTTCTATGATCTCGGCGGCAATCGCACAGAGAAGCTCGTGGTCAGGGTGGCCTGCAACAACAAGGCTGCCTGGAATGTTCTTTTTCAAATGTGCGTTGCTCTGAGAACCTAATGTGTCTCAGCAACCTGTCACAACAAATCTCAATTGGGAAGTTTAGGCGCTGACCGCTCGAAGCACGCGCTTCCGCAATGCCTTTGCAATCTGTGTCGATACAGCCCCAGCAACAGGCGGCGGAAATGCGTTTCCGACTTGCCTATAGGCGTTAGTCTTTGCGCCAGTGAAATGCCAGTCGTCGGGGAAACCCTGAATGCGGGCAACCATCGGAACCGTCAGACGAGGCATACCACTGTGGAAGGCCTCGGGAGGCTCCGGCGCTATGGTCCGCCCTTCAACACCCAATGTTGCCCATGCAGCACGAGCGCGAGTGGGACCAAGGTCGGGCCCACCATGTTTCTTGGACCCACCTACAATAGTTGGGGCGATTTCATCAGCCTTCGCGGCCCAGTCATCTGCACCACGCCAACCTCCAGCGGCCATAAGATCACGCAAGGTTTCGCCAACCGTGGGGGGGTTATGAGGATTGGGTTCTGGCCAATCAAAGAAATCCGCGCGCTCTTTTTGAATAGCTACGATCACAACGCGAGGTCGGAGTTGTGGCACTCCGTAATCCGACGCGTTAAGCAGCCGCCAGTCAGCCTTATAACCCAACTTGTCCAACTGCTTCTTTAACCGCTCGCGGTAATCATGAAAAACGGCGTCCAGAAAACCACGTACATTTTCGATCATCACGGCGCGCGGGCGAGCGGCCTCCACAATATCGATTGCATCATTAAACAGGTTGCGTTCGTCTTCCTCGCCAAGCTGTTTCCCGGCAACAGAGAAAGGGGGGCAAGGCAGGCCACCAGCCAGTAGATCCATACCTTTGTAGTCAGCGGCGCGCTCTTTGAAGATTCGCATATCTTCTTCCAGAACGTTCCACTTTGGCCTGTTGTGGCGCAGCGTATTGCAGCAGTGCTTGTCAATCTCGACCAGTGCGGTGTGAGCGAATCCGGATCTCTCCAGCCCAAGCGCCTGTCCGCCAGCGCCGGCACAAAGCTCTACAGATGTCAGCATGCTCCCCAGCCGCTTTCTATATCTAGAATCCGTTTTCACGACATGGGCCACCTTCACTGGAGCCACATGATTGTTCCTAATATGTTCTATATTATTAACCATGCGTCACGGCAAGCTATATTTGACGCGGAGCACTCGAAACAGCGCAAAATGCGCCCGCAGTATTGACGGAGAATTTGAAAGTGGTGCCGCTTGGGTGACTTGAACACCCGACCCCGTCATTACGAATGACGTGCTCTACCAGCTGAGCTAAAGCGGCTTACCGTATCGGGGGTCGCCTGAGCGAAACCCTTACCAGCGGGCGCGGAAGATAGGGGGAAAGAGGCACATTCGCAAGCCATGCATATGCGCCAATTTCACCTCCCCACGCGCCAAAACCTTAGCGGCCCCGTGGTTAATGAAGCCTGAGGCTATTCGGCGGCCTGTGCCGGGGTTTCCGGCGGCGTTTCCACTGGGGCTTCCACCGGCGCATCGAAAGGCACGTCGCCCGCCTCAGGCTCGTTGACCGTCAGCGACCCGTCTTCCTCCACCGTCACCGCCGCCTCATAGGCGGGCATTGCCGGTGCCGCGGGCTTTGCGTTGGCCTGCATGAAGGCGCGCACATCGTCCGCACTGACCTGCGCCACTTCCTCCATCGGGATATGGCCGACATTCTCATAAATCACCACAGTGGCATTGGGCAGCAACGCGCCAAACCGCCGGCCGACACTGACCGGGATCAGCGGGTCCTTGTCGCCCCACATCACCAGCGTCGGCGTTTCAATCTGCCGGACGGTCTCATCGGGCACGTTCTCGCGCGGGGTGGCAAACCGCTTGCGGGTCGCGTCGCGCGTGCCCGCCATCACATTGAGCTCCACATAACGGTCCACCATCGCCTCGGTGACGATGGATTTGTCCATGAAGACGCCGTTGAGCGCGTCTTCAAACACGAAGCGCGGCGTCAGCCAGCGCATCGCCGTGCCGACGCCGGGCATGTTGACCAGCGAGAACGACCGCGCCGCATCCCCTGAGGACACTTCGCTTTCATCGCGCGCGATACCCGCCGCGCAAACAAGAATGAGGCCCTCAAGGTCTTGCGGATACGTGACCGCATAATTGAGCGCGACGGCCCCGCCCATGGAGTTGCCGCCCAGCGTGAATTTTTCAACGCCCAGCTTGTGAACAGCCTCGCGGGTGAACGCGACCATGCCCGCAACAGAATAATCAGCGTCCGGCGTTGCCCCGGTCAGCCCGTGCGCCGGCATATCAAGCGAGATGACACGATAAGTGTCACCCAGCGCTGCCACCCACGGCTCCCATGTGTGAAGCGACGCATTGGAGCCGTGCACCAGCACCAGCACCTTGCCGTCCGGATTGCCTTCGTCGCGCATATGCGCAACCGCACCCGACCGCAGCGTGATGAACTGCGAGGTGTCGCTGCCATATTTGGCAATCAGCTCCTCGCGCGGAATATCAAAGCGCAGGAACGCCGCAATGATGACAGCAACCGCAATAGCGATCAGCGCCAGCGTGCCGAGAAAAATCCGCTTCAGCATGTATCCCCCCTCTAGCCGGCTTATCTGCCCCTACCAGGAGGCGCGCCGGTCTTCATCATCATCAAATGCGTCGGGACCCGGATCATCGGGGCGCGGCTGCATGACATCAATCTCGTCGTGAATATCAAGCAGTTCCGGTGTCGGTGGTGACGGCGCGACAGGTGCCGCCTTCATGGCAGCAGGCGTCGCAGGCGTCACATCAACCGGCGCAGGCCTGGTGGCCGGGGCGGACGGTACGGCGGGTGCCGGAGCCGGGGCAACCTTGCGCGGCGGCAGGACGACTGATTGCGCCGCCTGTGCCATTGCTTCTTCCGTAGACGAACTTTCCACCGGCACCATGGCCGAGGCGGGGGCGCGCCATTCAAGCGCATCAAAGGCACCAGACACCGGCACCACCGGCTGCCACTGCGGCGTGCGATACCCATCAGCAACCCATTGCGCATCAGCAGGCGCCTTGACGGAGCGCGACAGCCACTCGCGCGTCGCGCCCATATCGCCCATGCCTTCATATATCTCGGCCATCAACAGGCAGATGCGACGGCTGGGGAACGGTTCGGCAAACCGCGCCAGACGTTCGCGCGCGTCATCAAAATGCCGTGCGCCGATTGCCGCGCGGGCCACCAGCACGTCGCTTTCCACATGCGCCGGGTTGCACGAGGCAAGCGCCCGCGCGCGCTTCAGGCGGGCTTCGGTATTCTCGGCAGGGAACAGATCCAAAAACACATCCGCCAGATCAGGATGCGGCGTGCGGCTCCAGGTATCTTCGATAATCTTCTGCGCCCGGCGCGCGCGCCCGTCCTGCGAAATCAGCCGCGCAGCAAGCGCTGCCGCAGGGACAAGGTCAGGCGCCAGGTCACGCGCTTCAATCGCATGGCGCAGCGCCTGCGCGCGGATCTCCTGCACGCTACGCGCATCATCCGTATCCAGATCTTCTTCGTCGCGCGGGCCATCCGGCTCACTGATCCGCGCGGCTTCCACCTGTGCCAGCCCGGTCAATAACACGGCCCGGCGGCGGCGCGCATCACTGCGCTCCACCAGCCCCTGGCCAAGCGCCCGGTCGAGCGTCTCAAGGGCTGCCGCATAGTCACCACTGCGCGCTTCAATGGCGAACTTGCCTTCAAACGCCCACGGCGTCGCCGGCGCTGAATCAAGCGCGCGGGCCGCGTGCAGGCGCGCCTGCTCATAGTCACCCGCCGCCATCGCGTGTTCAAAAAGACCCTTGAGGGCCAGCCCGTGTGTCTCGGGTGCTGCGAGCATTGCCTTGAAGGCCCGCCCGCTGGCAACTTCATCGCCATTCAGCCGCGCCGCCTGAGCCGACAACAAAAGCGTCATCGCCGGCTGGTCAAGCAGCTTGTCGGCGCGCTCCGCATAGCGCTTGGCACCAACCCCATCGCCGGACGCCACCGCGAGCAACCCGCGCGACAAGGCTTCATAGCCCCGCACTTCCTTGCGGCTCTGCCAGAAGCCCGCCACATTGCCCGGCCCATGCAGCACAAAGGTAATGACGCGCTCGGCAAAGATCGCCGTCCCCACAAGCAGCGCTGTAAGGCCAAGCGCCGTTGCAACACTCATGGCAATCTGCGTGCCGCCGATCGTCGCGACGATTTCGCCCGGCGCCCCGGCAATCGCTGCCGCCAGCGCCGCCAATAGGGCGACAATAAAGAAGTACCAAAGAGCGCGGATCATTCAGCAGCGCTCCCTGTTTTGGCTGCAGGCCCGGTTTCAACTGCAGGCCCGGTTTCAACTGCAGGACTGTGCGCACGCGCCAGATCCGTCAGCAGTAGCCGGCGCATATCCCCGATCAGCGCATTGACGCTGGCCCGTGCGCGGGCGGCGTCAAGCCAGCCAGCAAGTTCAGCCGCGGCAGGCCCTTCAATGCTTTCAACCAGCGCAACAGCATCAGCCACTTTGCCGTCGCCCAACGCTATTTCGGCGCGGGCGAGCTTTGCTTCCACGCTGTCGCCCTCAATGTCACCGGTGCGGCGCACCGTGACCAGCGACAGGGCGTTGCCCGACAAACGCTGCCAGAACCCGTCCTGCGCGCCAGCAGCTTCCGCCTTCAAGGCCGCACGGGCTGCAGGCTGCAACTGCCGCAGCAATGTGTTGGCATCCGCAACGCCGGTTTGCGCGACACCCTGCAGGGCCGCAACCTGTTCAGCGCCCGGCGCCAGCGCATCAACCGCTGCAAGTTCTTCGGCAAATGCCCCGCCTTCATTGGCAGCACCTGAAAGACTTGCAAGCGCGATCCCCAATGCCGCGCGGCGCGCCGCCTCAGGCCGGTCAACCCGTGTCTCGACAGCCGACAGCCTTGCATCAAGCGCCGCACTCCCGTCTGCAAGCGCATCGATACGCGCAGCGTGTGCGGCAAGCGTTTCGCGAACCGCATCGGCACGCGCGCCCAGCGCCCCGATCTCGGTACGGACACTGCCAAGCTCGGTTGCCTGCGTGCCCTGTTGCGCACCAATCGCGGCAACCCCTGCTTCCATCGCGGCAACCCGCCGCTCCGCGGCCTGTGCGCTTTGGTTGGCGGCTTCGGTCACGGCCAGCCGTGTCTCAAGGCCGGCAATCACTGCCTGCAAGGCTTCAATCTGGTCCGGCTGCACGGCTGTTTGCGCAACGCTTACCCCGGCTTCCGCATCGACCAGCCGCCCGTCAATTTCTGTGATCAGCCGCAGCGCCGCATTCAGATCTTCGGCGCGCGCCAGACCGTCGGTCTCGGTGCCCGTTGCCGTCGCCACCTGGCCTTCAACCTGCTGAAGCTGCTCATTGAACGTGTCGCGGGCATCCTGCGCCGCGCGCAATTCACCGCCCAGCCGCTCAACGTCGCGCAGCAGCGCCGCGATGCGCGTATCAGCGGCATCAAGCCTGCCTGCCACATCGCCGGATGCCACCGGGCCAACGCCCGTCATCCCGTTGATCATACCCGTCTGCCACAGCACCGCCGCCAACAGTGCCGCACCGACAAAGAATGCCACCACCGGCGCTGCATAGGTCATCGCAGACCCGCCGCCGGTTGCCGTCGCAGCATCGGTCACATCCTCCGCCGTGCCGTCAATGACCCGCGCCTTGCGCTTGTCATCACCACCGGCCGCAGAGCTGCTGGATGTATCGGTGCCGGGTTTGGCGTCTTCACTGTCACTTGGGGTCATGGTGCGGCGGGAGCTCATACTTGGGGGGCGGCAGGATACTGCCGAAACGGCGATTGCGAAGATTAGAAGGCTCTTATGGAGACAACAAGGCAAGCAGATGAGTGGTTTGCGGTTCAGGTGCAACCACCAGCGGCGCCTCAATATGGCCTTGCAGCACATGCGCCACCGCATGCGACAGGCAGAAAGCCTTTACGCCCCGCGCCTTATCCAGCAATCCGGCCCCCTCCAGCGCGTCCAGATAGGTGCGCGCACTCCGCGGAGAAAACAACAAAACCGCATCAATTGTTCCCTCAAGAAACGCCGCCAGCGCTGATTCCGGCATCCGCTCAGTCTTCGCCGCGTCATAGGCAATGACCCGGCGCGCCTCAAAGCCGTGTTGCGCCAGCGCCCCCACCAGGTCACCAGCCGCAGCCTTGCCGGAAATATGCAGCAACGTTCCAGCTTCAGGAGATGCGGTTTCAGCAACCAACAAGGCCAGCGCCTCAACGTTTCCCCCCGCGATCTCGACATCGCGCCACCCGGTCGCCCGGGCTGCTTTGGCGGTTGCAGGCCCCACCACATAGGCAGGCACCCCTGGCGGCGGGGCCATGACATCGGCAAAGGCCCGCACCCCGTTGGCACTGGTGAACAGCACCCCCTGCACGCCCGCCATATCAATGGTCGGCCTCAGAAACCGCACCTGCATCAACGGCGCGACGATCGGCTCATGCCCAAGCGATAGAAGCTCTGCTGCCAGTATCGACGCATCAGGCTCAGGCCGTGTAATCAGAATGCGCAAAATGCGTCACCCCAGATTGGCGACGAAATCCGCGCCCGCTTCCTGCTTGATTCGCTTGCCCGCCTCCGTGCCCAGCGCCAACGCACCGGCAACGGATGCCACACCATGAAAGCGGAAGTCGCGCACGCCGTCTTCAGACAAAAGTACGGCAGTCAGCGATACGCGCCCCTTGCTGTCCAGCACCGCATGGCCACCGATGGGCGTACGACAGGTGCCGTCCAGCTCCGCCAGCATCGCCCGCTCGCAATCCACGCACAGGCTGGTATCGGCATCATTCAGCACCGACACAAGTTCGCGCACATCAACCGCGTCGCGGCGGATCTCAATGCCGATAGCCCCCTGTCCAACGGCGGGGATCATCTCGGGCGGCGCCATCACGCACGTTGCCTTGTCCTCAAAACCCAGCCGCTTGAGCCCGGCCAGCGCCAGCATCGTGCCCTGCACGTCACCGCGCGCCAGCTTCTCCAGGCGGGTTTGTACATTGCCGCGAAAATTGATGATCTCAACGTCGGGCCGCATGGCTTTTATCTGTGCCCCGCGCCGCAGCGACGCCGTGCCGACAACCGCCCCGTTGGGTAGGTCGCGCGGATGTGCCGCCACCGGGCTCAGCCATACGTCCCGCGTATCCTCGCGCGGCAGCATCGCGGCAATCTCAAACGCATCATCAATCACCGTCTCCACATCTTTCATAGAGTGGACCGCCAAATGAATTTCGTCGGCCCGCAATGCGGCTTCCAGCTCCAGCGCGAACAGCCCCTTGCCGCCAATCTCAGCCAGCGGCCGCGACTGTTCCCTGTCACCGGTGGTGGAAATCGGCACCACTTCGACGGCTTTTTCCGCCAGTCCGTGCACCTCGCGCAGCCTGGCCGCGACCTCATTGGCCTGCACCAGCGCCAGCGGACTGCCACGCGTGCCAAGGCGCAGGGGATTGGTGGCTGAAAAGGAAAGCGGCATGAAACCTCGACCGGACCAGTGAAAATGCTCTATTGAGCGCGCATGGATAGCACATCGGACCATATGGCCAACGCAGGCGCCCAAGCCAAGGACTTTACCGTCCTCGGCATCGAAACAAGCTGCGACGAAACCGCCGCCAGCGTTGTGACGGGTCGGCCCCCTCTGTCCGGAGAAAAGGGTACGCCCGGCCAAATCAGGTCAAACCTCGTACTATCTCAGTTCGACGAGCACGCACCCTATGGCGGCGTTGTGCCGGAAATCGCCGCCCGCGCCCATATTGACCATCTTGATTCGCTGATCGCCTCAGCTTTGCGCGAAGCGGACATCGCGCTGAGCGATGTGGACGCCATTGCCGCTACGTCAGGCCCCGGCCTTGTCGGCGGGCTAATGGTCGGCCTCGTCACCGGCAAGGCGCTGGCCTTTGCCGCAAAAAAACCATTTGTCGCCGTCAATCACCTCGAAGCCCATGCGCTCACGGCACGCATGGTGGCCGGCACACCGTTCCCCTATCTCGTGCTGCTGGTTTCAGGCGGCCACACCCAGCTTCTGGAATGTCGCGGTGTCGGCGACTACACGCTGCTCGGCACGACGCTGGATGACGCCGTCGGCGAAGCCTTCGACAAGACCGCAAAGCTCATGGGTCTTGGCTATCCCGGCGGGCCACATGTCGAAAAATGGGCCTTGAAGGGCGACCCCAAGCGCTTCGACCTGCCCCGCCCGATGAAGGGCCGTCCCGGCGCGGACTTTTCCTTTGCCGGCCTCAAGACCGCCTTGCGCCAGACCGTCACCAAGCTGGTGCCCTTGACGCAAACTGATCTGGCCGACGCCGCAGCCTCGTTCCAGGCCGCCGTCGCCGACACCATCGAGGACCGCACCCGCAACGCCATGCAGATGATGCGCGACAGCACCGGGCTGACCGGTACCATTCCCTTTGTGGTGGCGGGCGGCGTTGCCTCCAACAAGACTTTGCGCGCACGCCTTGAGACCCTGGCCACGGCGCAGGGCTTCACCCTCATCGCCCCGCCGCTGCCGCTGTGCACCGACAACGCCGCGATGATCGCCTGGGCCGGCATCGAGCGCATGGCGATCGGCAGCACCGACCCGCTCTCCACAGGCCCGCGCGCGCGCTGGCCGCTGGCGGACCTCTCCTGAGCACAAAAAAATGGGGCCGCATGAAAATGCGGCCCCAGTTGGAAACCCGTCGTCATGGCCCGGGGATGTGGACCGGACGCGGGGAGGAAGAAGCGGTGAGGCATCAGGGCGGCGGCAGGCCCGGAGGAGAAAGGGCCGGGCCGCCCAGAAGCCTCAATGTCGTCAGATAAGGTTCGCGGCCTCTGCCACGAGCGCCACCACATAGGCTGCCAGCACAAACGTACCGACGGCTACGCTGATCTTCACGTTGAGAGGCGTTGGATAAAGTTCGGGAAGATGTGTCTGCTTGGTTGCGTTGTTCATTGGTCGTCTCCATCACGTACGGGAAATTGGGGGACTGCCATGGATGAAATTGTCTGGCCGGGGAAAGTCAGACAATTATCCCGCGGGTCATCACCTCGGCGATGAGCGCCACCGCATAAAGTGTCACTGCTACAACCGGCAAATGGCGGCTGACCGGACTTGCAAGCCTCAATGATGCGTAGGTCATGGGGAGCCCCTTTTATTCCTTGCTGATGCCGCCAAACCGCCATCGGTTTGACCCGGCATCTCCGGACAGCCCGTCCGGTAAGGGGGATATAGGGGTGCTTCTGCTAGGAAACAATGAACAATTCTCAAAACATTTATTGTTTAGAAGCGCTCGAGGGATACAGCTAACTATCTAAAATAAAAGGGATTTTTGGAATAGACGCCAGAAATCGAAAACCGGCCACAGCCCGCCGAGTCCAAAATCCTGAGGAAAACCGGGGCGATGTTGCCCAAGCCCGGCACCTCGCCAGATCGTGCAAGGCTGGATTGCGCTTATACGGACTGCCGCACCGAGCCGGACCCTTCAGGGTCCGGCCTGCTGCCACCGACAAACAAGGTGCGGTCGGGGCACAAACCGCCAAGCACCAGATCAAACACACCGGAGAGTTCGCGCTCCAGATTGTCTAACGTGAGGCGGGACCACAGCTGCGGATAGCTGAATTTCATGGTGGCCGATTGCAACATTTCGGCGGTGAACCGCACATCATTGGTGGCAAACTCACCAAGCTCGCGGCCATTGGCGATGATTTCCATCAGGATATGTCGTTCGCGCTCAAGCAAATCATTGGAAAATTGCGGCCGTTCGGCGGAGACCGTCTGCGCCAGCTCGATAATCTTCGGGTCCTTCTCAAGCCGCGTATAGGTCATGCGCAGCTTGCCGAAGAGATAGTCCCGCAACGCCTGCGTCGCGGATTTGCCCGGCGCGCGGATGGCGCGGGCCAGCTCGTTCATTGTTTCAACCGACGCCGCCTTGGCAATTTCTTCGGCCAGATCGAGTTTGCCTTCAAAAAAGCGGTACAGATTACCCGGCGACATGTCGCAGTCGCGCGCAATCTCGGCCATGGTTGTCTTGCCATAGCCATAGTGCCAAAAGCGCTCGCGCGCCGCTGCCAGTATTTGGTCCCTGGTATCGTCTTTTTCTTTCATGACCCTGAGTGTAAAGAGCCAGAGTGAATAATCAACGAACCATTCAGCGCACCCGAACCGCCCCGATCCACAACCTGACCGTGATCGGCGCGGGTGCCTGGGGCACGGCGCTTGCCGGCGTTGCTGCCCGCGCCGGGCGCACCGTCACCTTGTGGGCCTATGAGGCCGAGGTCGCGCAGTCCATCAACACCGCCCATGAGAACACCATGTTCCTGAAGGGCATACCGCTGGACGAAAAGATCCGCGCCACCACATCGCTCGAAGACGCTGCCCCCGGAGCCGACGCCGTGCTGCTGGTCTGCCCCGCACAGGCGCTGCGCACCGTCACCACCCAACTCGCACCACACCTTGCAGACGGCACCCCCGTCGCCATTTGCGCCAAGGGCATCGAGCAGGCATCCGGCAAGCTGATGACCCAGGTGATGGCCGAGACACTTCCCAACGCCGTCCCCGCCGTCCTCTCCGGCCCATCCTTTGCCGCCGACGTCGCACGCGGATTACCGACTGCCGTCACCCTTGCCTGCGCTGACGACGAAACCGGCGCGGCGCTGATCGACGCCATGGGCATCCCCACCTTCCGGCCCTATCTGGCGGATGACCTGGTTGGCGCTGAACTCGGCGGCTCTGTCAAAAACGTGCTCGCCATCGCCTGCGGTATTGTTGCCGGCAAGCAGCTCGGTGCGTCCGCTGCCGCCGCCCTCACCGCGCGCGGCTTCGCTGAAATGACCCGCCTGGGCATAGCCCTTGGCGCAAAGCCTGAAACCCTCGGCGGTCTATCGGGCCTTGGCGACCTGATCCTCACTTGCGGCTCACAGCAAAGCCGCAACATGTCGTTGGGGGCTGCACTTGGCGAAGGCCGCACACTGGCAGATGTACTTGGCGAACGCATATCAGTTGCCGAGGGTGTCGCAAGTGCACCCGCCGTTGTCGCGCTTGCAAAAAGCCAGAACATTGAAATGCCCATCTGCGAAGCGGTGGCGGATGTCGTCGCCGGACACAGCAGCGTGGACGACGCCATCACATCTCTTCTGTCACGCCCCTTCAAACGCGAAGCGTGAGCCACTTGCACCGCACGGCCCCCTCGCGCATCTTTCCGCGCAACACACAAACCCATTAAGGACGCCCCATGCTCTTCGCGCTCACCTGCATCGACAAACCCGCCAGCGAGGATCTGCGTCTCGCCAACCGCGACGCGCATCTCGCCTATTGGGGCAATACCGGCGTCGTCAAACTTGGCGGCCCCTTCACCGATGACGCAGGCGAACACATGGAAGGCTCGTTGCTTGTGATCGATGTTGCCACCCGCGCCACAGCCGAAGCGCTGCAGGCCGACGACCCCTACCAGACCGCCGGCCTGTTCGCCCGCGTCGACATCCGCGCCTGGAAATGGCTGCTCGGCAACTAGGGAGAAACACGCATGGCCTACTGGCTGTTTAAGTCCGAACCCGGAACATGGTCATGGAATGACCAGGTGAAATGCGGCGCCAAAGGCACCTGCTGGGACGGCGTGCGCAACTACATGGCCAACAATTTCATGAAGGATATGAAGATTGGCGACAAGGGCTTCTTCTATCACTCGGTGAATGAAAAGCAGATCGTCGGCCTCGTCGAAGTCATCGGCGAACACGTGCCCGACCCCAAGGACGAAAAAGGCAAGTTCGGCATGGTGCAGCTAAAAGCGCTCGACCCCATGCCCAATTTCGTCACCCTCGCCGACATCAAGGGCGAACCAACCCTCGAAGACATGGTGCTGGTCAAGAACTCCCGCCTCTCCGTCCAGCCGGTCACGCCCGCCGAATGGCAAAAAGTCTGCGCCATGGGCGGGATGAAAAAGGCCCCGTAAAGGACGCATGCCATGACACCTGACCGGAGGCGGAAGACATCATGAGCGCATGGCATATCCGCCCCGGCGCGCCCACGCCCGGCACACGCCTTTGCCCGCTCAATGAAATCCGCGAGCCCGGCGCGCGCGGCTTCCTGTTCGGCGCGGGCAAGGAACGCTTCGACATGTTCGTGGTCCGCCAGGGCGACAAGGTTGTCGCCTATGTCAACGAATGCCCGCACGCCTTAACGCCGCTTGAAACATGGGCCGACAAATTCCTGACGCTGGATGAAACGCAGATCATCTGCTCCACCCATGGTGCAGTGTTCGAAATCGCTGACGGGCTGTGCACGTCGGGACCCTGCACCGGCAAACATCTGGTGCCGATCCCCGTCGCCGTGCAGGACGGTATGATTGTCATCGCCGCCTGACCTGCGCCCATCATGGGGGAAAATTTTGGCGGCTGGCAGTAGTCAGCTCGCCGCAAACGCCTCAAAGCTCGCCTTGAGCCCCGTCACCGACAGCGCCACCAGCTTGCCGCCGTCTTCGGGCTTCGCCAGTGTCGGATCAGACCCCATGCGCCCGTCGGGAAACTTGTTGCGGTAATCTTCCGCGTCGGTGTAGCGCCCATTGGGCGCGATTGTGGGGCTCACATCCGCCGTCTTGATCGAGTCCGGATACGCCCATTGCGTCACTGCAATTTCAGACGGCGTCGCGTGGCTGCCATGCCCCTTGCCATATGTGCCCATGCACATGTCCATCACCGGCTTGTAGTCCCACCAGTTGTCCAGCTTGCATTTGAGCGGCCCGCGATTTGTCGCCTCACCCGCCAGCGACCGGTCTGCATAAATCTCCGAGAACGCCGCATTGATGGTGGAGATATTGCCGCCATGCCCGTTGAAGAACAGCACCCGCTCAAACCCGTGCACCGCCAGCGACGACACCCAGTCATGGATCGCCGCAATCATTGTCGAGGGCCGCAGGGTCATCGACCCGGCAAACCCCAGATGATGCTGCGCGCAGCCCACATTGAAGGTCGGCCCCACCAGCATGTCCGCATCTTTTTGCGCCTCATGCGAAATGATCTCCGGACACAGCGCATCGGTGCCGATAAGCCCCGTCGGCCCATGCTGCTCCGTCGAGCCGATGGGAATGACAATGGCCTTTGACCGGGTCAGATAGTCATCGACTTCGGGCCAGGTGGATTGATGCAAAAGCATGAGCGAGTGTCCTTACAGTAATATCTCGAATTCGATTTCATCACGGATCGCAATGCCCTGGTGCCCGGTCAGGGGGATTTCCGGTTTGAGCTTGCGTGCCTGCGCAATGGCATTGACGCCGACTAGGGCGATGGTCATGCCAATGATCTGGTAAAAACCAATGGCCTGCAGATTGTCGTTTGTGGTGATCAGATGCACCCGTCTGAGGTCCGCCTGCCGGGCCACATTCACCATTTCGGCCATCAGCGCCCGCCCGACACCCGATACGGCACCTGTTGATGCAAGCGCCACCACTTCCAGTTCGTCCGCCTCAATCAGATAGGCAGCGACACCGGCGAATACACCGTCTGACAGCGCAACACAGGCCGGAATATCAAATGGATCGACCAAACGCCCCAGGGACACCACACGGTCTCCCCAAACCTGCCGCATGAGGTCATGCGCAGCCGTTCGGGTGGCATCATCAAGCGCAACGACGCCTATGTCAGGTTTCTTGCCCATCGCCAGTAGCTTGACCTATCCGCCCCTTCCACGGCAAATCGCAGGTGAAACCTATTTCCGCCGCAAGCGAAAGACATCATGACCGACACAAAAAACACCGGGCCTCTCGCAGGCGTCAAAATCGTTGACTGCACGTCAGTGGTACTCGGCGCCTACGCCATGCAGATTTTGGGCGATCTCGGCGCCGAGATCATCAAGATCGAAGCCCCCACGGCGGAAGGCTCACCCGGCGGCGACATTTTGCGCTGGGGCGGCAAATCCCCGGTCGGCCCCGGCATGGGCCCCTTGTTCATGACCTACAACCGCAACAAGCGCTCCGTTGTGCTTGACCTGCGCAAGGAAGAAGCCCGCGCGGCCCTGATGACCCTCATCAAGGACGCCGACGTCTTCGCTTCCAACATCCGCTATGCGGGCATGGAGCGGCTGGGCATCGACTATGAGGGCGTCAAAAAGATCAATCCGGACATCGTCTATGTGCACGCCGCGGGCTTTGGCAAGGATGGCGCCTATGGCGGCTTACAGGCCTATGATGATCTGATCCAGGCAGCGTCCGGCGGCACCGACCTTTTGCCCCGCGTCAACAAGCGCGCCGGTCTTGAAGGCGAACAGTTTGAGCGCCCCGCCTATCTGCCAAGCCTCGTCGCCGACAAGACCACCGGCCTGCACATGGTCTACGCAACATTGGCCGCGCTCTATCACAAGCAAAAAACCGGCGAAGGCCAGTTCGTCGAAGTTCCGATGTTGGAATGTTTTACGAGTTTCACCATGAGCGAAAACCTCTACGGCCACTGCTTCGAGCCGCCGGTAGGCGACTACGGCTATTCGCGCGTCCTCAACCCGAACCGCCGCCCGTTCAAGACCGCCGACGGCTATCTCTCGATCGTTCCGTATTCGGATCGTCAGTGGGATGATTTCTTTGAGCTTGGTGGCCGCAAGGGATTGTTGCAAAGCGACGAGCGCTTCAACACCTACCAGAACCGCACCCAAAACGTGCTGGCGCTCTATGCACTGGTGGAAGAAGTCGCCCAGACCCGCACCAGCGAGGAATGGATCAATCTCTTAAAGCAGAAAAACATTCCGGCCATGCGCGTCAACCGCCTCGACGACGTCACAAGCGACCCGCACCTGCAATCCATCAACTTCTTCGAAAAACACCAGCACCCCACCGAAGGCACCTACGTGGCCATGAAGCAGCCCGTCAGCTTCTCAAAAACCCCGGCAACCCACCGCCACCACCCGCCGGCACTTGGCGTGGACACGCAGGCCGTATTGCGGGAAGCTGGGCTGAGTGAGGATGAGATCAGAAACGTTGCGGGAGGTGTGTGACGACTGTGGGCACAGAGATCGTTATCATTCTGATACCGGTTTTCTCTGCGCTTCTCGGCGCCGTGGCGATCGGGATTTCCACTCTCACCAACCCCATTGGCTACAGCGGTTTTGGCTACCGATTGCTGCTTCTCATGGGGGCGTGGCTAGCTTGGTATCTTTGGTCTTTGTGTGACCATGTGAGCCAGCAACTAGGCTTCAACTACCTGCCTCAATTTAACATCCAGTACTTTATGTTCACGCTGCCATTCGTCGGGATGCTCTCCTGCAAGGTGTCCGGACGCGAGGCCGAGGCCGTGGTGCGGCAGGTGAGCGAGGATGCCGTCCGCTCCTTCGAGGCATCGCATCAGGCCAAGGTGGAGGTCTGCGGGCTGGGGCTCGAGGATCT
>CAZEHX010000005.1:0-250123 GCA_964511745.1 uncultured Parvibaculaceae bacterium | reverse complement strand
TGACGCCCTTATGACTCTACACACCCCATGCACGCTGAAAAGACCCTAGATTGCAGGTTGGTCAGCAGCGGCAAAACAGTCGGCCAGAAACTGCCCGCCTAGTGCCAGCCCTTCAGGGTCAATTCCATGCCCCACCCCGTGCGCCACATGCCAGCGCACGGCGAAGCCATTGTCGCCTAGCGCACCAGCCGCGGCATGCATTGCCTGCACCGGCACCATGTCGTCGGCATCGCCATGCACCAACATGATCGGCGGCTTTGACGGCACATTGCCCAGCGCTTCAGGCGCCACCAGCGCACCCGAATAGCCGAGAATACCCGCCGGCCCCGGCATTCGGCGCGGGCCGGTATACAGCGACATCATGGTGCCCTGACTGAACCCCACCAGTGCCAGCTGAGAACCATCAAGGCCGTGCGAGGCAAGTTCCGCATCAATGAAATCATTGAGCACCGGAGCAGCTGCCTCGACCCCGGCAGCCATCTCAGCCGGGTCGAGCCGGGTAATCGGAAACCATTGATACCCCGCAGGATTACCATCGCACCGCTGCGGTCCGTTGGGCGCAACGAAGGCCGCCGTCGACAGCAAAGCCTGCCAGTGCCGCCCCAGCGCAATCAGATCATTGCCGTCTGACCCGTAACCATGCGCCAGCACCACCAGCCGGTCAGGCTTGCCGCCACTGGCAGGCGCAAGGCGCGGTCCGTCGAGAGGTGTAGTCATGGGATATTCCTTGTGAGAGGCCGGGTCAGACAGGCGGGACCGAATAGTAGGTCCACAATATGCGCGCCGCCACCCCGCGATAAGGCTGCCAGCGCCGGGCAATCTTCGTCAGCCCCTCTGCATCCGGACGTTTGCGCTTGCGCATCAACCGCTGGGCTGCCGCTTGCAGCGCCAGATCACCAGCAGGAAACACGTCCGGGCGCCCTAGCCCGGACAGGAGATAAATATCTGCCGTCCACGGGCCAATGCCGGTGACCGCAATCAATTGCTTGTGCGCCTCGGCGTCTTCCAGCTTTGAGAGCCCATCAAGCTCAAGCACCCCATCCGCCACAGCTTGAGCGGCAGCACGTAAATAACGCTGCTTGGGGCCTGACAACCCGAAACTGCGTAGGGTTTGATCATCAACATCCAGAACCGCGTCCGCTGTCACCGCACCCAAGCCTGTCTCCAGCCGCCCCCAGATGGCATTGGCACTGGCAACGGAAAGCTGCTGCCCCATCATGATCCGCGCCAGCGTATCAAAGCCGGGCGCACGGCGGCGCAGCGGCGGTGGCCCGCCACACGCTTCCAGCGCCTTGGCCATGTGTTCGCACTGCCCGGCAAGGGCATCAGCGGCGCGCGCTACATCACGATTGGTTTTTATCATCTTCATGGATGCTATTAGTGGGGCATGACGACAAAACTTGCCACACGATTTGCACCCAGCCCCAACGGATACCTGCATCTGGGACACGCCTTCTCAGCGCTTACCGCCTGGGACTGGGCGCGCGCCCATGACGCGCGCTTCATCGTGCGCATCGAGGATACCGACAGAACCCGCAGCCGCATCGCGTTTGAAGAGGCGCAGCTGCAAGACCTCGCATGGCTTGGTCTTGAATGGGAAAAGCCCGTCCGCCGCCAGTCCGATCACCCCGGCGACTACAAACAAGGCCTCGACCGGCTGCAAACCCTCGGCCTCATCTATCCGTGCTTTTGCACCCGCAAGGATATTTCCATCGCTGTGCTTGCCCCGCATGGACCGGACGCCAACACATATCCAGGTACCTGCCGGCACCTGACCGAAGACGAGCGCAGCACAAAAATCGCGGCGGGCGAACCATATGCCCTGCGCATAGATGTTGCCCGCGCCCTTGAAACCGCCGAGCGCCTTAACGCCGGGCCGATCACATTCATGGAAGAAGGCTCAGGCCCCGATGGTGAAACCGGTCGCCTGCAAGCCGACCCCCGCCCCATCGGCGACGCCGTGATCGCCCGCAAGGATGGCGTCATCGCCTATCATCTTGCCGTGGTGATGGACGACGCAGCGCAGGGCATTACCCATGTCATCCGCGGGCAGGATTTATTCTTTGCCACACATACTCACCGGCTGTTGCAGGTGCTGCTGGACTTGCCCGAGCCGACCTACCATCACCACCGGCTGATTCTGGATGAAACAGGGCATCGCATGGCCAAGCGGATCGGCTCAAAGTCACTGCGGGATTTGCGCGACGAAGGGCTTACGCCTGCCGACATCAGACGCATGGTGGGACTGACCTAGAACGACAACGCCCAGGTAAGCACGCCGGACAGCGTCAGCAGCGACAAGGCTGTCGTCAGCACCACAGCACTTGATGCAGCCCCCGGTGCCGCGCCGTAGCGGCTTGCCAGAATGAAGGTGAAGACGCCTGACGGCACCGCTGCCATGACGGTTGCCACCTTCAGCCACATCACTGGCAGCGCGAACACATAAGCGCCAAGCACAAATACAACGATCGGATGGGCCACCAGCTTGAACAGCGCGATCTGTGACGCGGCCCCAATGGAGCGGCGGATTTCATAGCGCGACAGGGTGGCCCCCATCACAAACAATGCACACGGGATGCCCGCCTGCCCGAGTTTTTCCAATACGCCATCTACCGGCAATGGCAGTGAAAGCCCGGTCTGTCCGTAAATCACACCAAGCCCCAGCGCCCAGACAACGGTATTGCGCGCCACGCCCTTGAGGCTGTCGATCAGAATGCGAATTGGGTCCGGCCGGCCTATCCCATCATGCCGCTCGGCGGCTTGCGCGGTTTCCAGCAGGAACGTGCAGATCGTGAAAACCGTAAGCCCGTGAAACGCAAGGATGAGAAACAGTGGCACCGCAGCGTCATCGCCGAATGCCGTCAGGATGATCGGAATGCCAAGCATCACCGTATTCGAGAAACCGCCACCAAACCCGATGATGACCGCATCCTTGGGCGAGCGTTGCAACACGAACACCGCAACCAGCATCCCGATTGCCCAGACAATCAGTATGCCCCCATAATAGGTGCCCCAAAGGCCCCAGGGCAGCACGTCGGGAATATCGGTTGTTGAAACTGCGCGGAACAGCAGCGCCGGAATGCCGAAGTTGAACACGAACTTGTCGAGCGCATCCGTCGCGCTGTCCGAGAACCAGTTGAAGTGAGCGGCGAGATAGCCGACCACCACCACCCCGAACACGGGCAGCACAAGCGTATAGGCAACATCAAACATCAGCGGCAGGTCCTGCTGGCGGGGAGTGGTTCACAAGGTCGTCATGCACCGCAGTGCCACACGACGTCAATCACACTACCCCGCCGCAAACGCCCCAAAGCTGCGCTCCGTCTGACGCGGCATCCGCTTTGTTTCTTCCAGCAACACTGCATCGACGCACAGAATGCTACGCAGATTGGTGGCAATACCGTCCGCTGCGTGTTGATCCGGCAATTCGGCTTCAGCCCACACCGTCATCCAGCCCGGATCGCTGGCTGCGCGCGCCGAAAACCGGCTAGGCACAAGGCCACGCTTGGAAAATGGCGAAATCAATCGCGGCATGGTTTCAGGGTCCGCGGCAGCGCGGATGGTGAAAGAAAAGATGCGCGGCGCGTTTGGTCGCTCAGAACCTGAAGCGTCGGTTGATTCAGAAGCCTGCGCGGCGAGAGACAGAAAGGGAGACATGATCAAACTCGGATGACGGAGAAAAAGAAGAACACACGACAACATCGTCCCGGCTGAACATCACAGCCGGGCCGGAAAGTCGTACGCCTACGCACATAATCGACTTGGTATCAGTCGATGTGGCGCGGGCGGTTCTGGTCATCAGGTTTGTCATAGTGCGCGAACGCTAGCCGCAGCTTCGCATCAGGCCAACACGCAAATCTGCATGGCACCTGCCCGGAAAATAGGTCAGTGCTGCTGCCTGTCAGATTTCTACCAGTCGTATAGACCGATGAAGCTGGCAAAGCCCGCCTCTGCCGCCCAACCACTCCAGGTGGTCCGTAGCCGTTCCGTTGCCTTGGGACTGTTAAGCCCCTGGCCAAGCCCCAGGATCTGCAGTTCGGCACATCCCTGAAACCGCTGATGCTCCGGTGCGGGCAATGTGGCCTTGGCATTTTTGAGGCGCGCATACTCGCTGTCCTCAACACCATCGGTCAGCAGCACGAATGTCACCGGTTGCGCCCTGCACTCCACCACCCGCGACATGGTCTGCAGGAAGGGAATGATGTTGGTCTTGTTCTGCGCCACAAGCTTGCCGTCACGCACCAGCTTCGGCACGCCGGTGATCAGCGTCTTGAGCCCGCGCGCAAAATCTGCGGGCTTCTCGCGCGCGCTCAGCACCTGATCGATGCGCAACGTGTTTGATGTAGCGTCATAGGAGCCAAAGCTGCGCACCATCACCCGCCCGCGCAGCGGCATGGCCGCCACCATCGGCGCCACGCGATCTGCGACGCGGCGCGCATAATCGTCATTGGTGACCATCGGGTTCGACTTCGACAGGTCCAGCCCAATCACCAGCACAGGGGCGGCTGCGTGCTCAGGCATTGTTTCGGGCTGCATATCGACAGGCGACGCCGCCATCAACGCCGTGCCGGAAAGCACCGCGGTCAGGATCAGGGCCGAAATCATGGTCAGGCTGCGGCGCATGATGCATCGCTCCTCAAACTTGGCACCCTTGGAACCGGGCAAAACAACACGTTTCCTCTGCAGCCTTAAGCAGGCGTGCTGGGAAGCGCCGCATAATTGGTGCGGCTGGCGATCATCGGTGTGTCGAACTGCGCATCGCGGGCCAGTGCAGACTGGCTGCGGCTCGACCACCAGCTATCAAAAATCTCTTCATAGGCTTCAACGGACATGCTTTGCGCATTGCGCTCAATGCGCGCCCGCAGACTGTCCGCATCTTCTTCCTGCACCTGTGACGCCACCGGCTGCACTGACCCGCGGCTGAAGAAACCACCACGGGAAACGGCATTACGTGCCCGCTTGCCAACGCTGGCGCGCGCTTCATCCATACCGTCGAGATGCGCCTGCACTTCACGCATCAACCCGGCCCACAAAATGGCACGGCGCGCCTGCGGCTGCTCAAGTTGCTCGATCTCGCGCGCAAGCTGCACATATTCATGTTCGCGCCGCGACAGCGCGTCCGCTTCAGTCGAGCGCGAACGATATTCACCGACCGCCACCAGATGCCTGAAGCCGTTGACCGCTCCATGCAGCGCAATCGCCGCAACGCCGGTTACCACCAGAAAGATGACGCCCAGCGAACCAAGCCATGTCACCGCATGCAGATCACGCGACATTGCTTCGTCCGCGATACTTGCTCCCGCCGGGGCAGCACTCGTCACAGCCTCCTGCGTGCCGAGCCCAAGACCCGCAAGCGCATCATCAAGCGACGTGGTGCCGCCAAATGCATCCGCAGAGCCCGCAGGCAGCGACATCGTGGCCAACAGGAACCCAAGACCACCGAGCATCAGCACGGCGAGCACAAAGACTGTGCGTGTGAAAATCTTCTGCCCCACAGTGCCAAGCGACGCATAGACAAGATGCGCGGCAATCGCAGCGAACAGCACCTGCAGCGACTTGAACCCCACAGAGTCCGCAAGCGTGCCGGGCAGTTCAAGAAACTCGTTTGCCAACGCCCGCGTCCAGAACTCCGAAACAATCGTGTAATCAACAAACAGCGCACCGGCGAAAACCAAAAGCCCCGCGATGATGGCCATCACATGCAACGGCATCTGCCGCGCGTTCTGCGCGCTCGCCTGCAAATAATGATCAATCCGCGCACGCAGCGACTGCGGCACAAGGCCCGACGCGGCATCAATGCTCTCGCCATCATTGTTGAGTGTGGTTTTGCTCCGGCGGCCAAACAGCCCGGTTGCTTTGTCTTCGACATATTTGTCGGCACCGGCAAAAGGCGGCTGCGACAAGCGCCGCGCCGCGCTTTGTATCTGCGGACGCAGGGTCTCTACCCGCGCACTGTCATTGATGTAGCGCTGCGACAGATCCTGATCGAGCTCTGAAAGCCGCGACACCAGATGCAGTTTGCTCAACGCCTCGCCGTTGCGCCCGCAATTGCGGGCGGATGCGCTGCCAGCGCTCGGTGCCAGCGCTGCGGGGTCAAAGGCCCGTGCATCAATGTTCGCGGTCATCTTCCAAACCCTCAATCTCGTTTATGCCCGGCAGCCTTGCCGCCGGGCCATGAACCGAAGCTGAATGCGTTAACCCGCATGAATGCGCGTTAACCATGATTCTCGTCAGCTTCCGATTGCCCCTTCGTCTCAAAACTTGCACTTTTCCGCCGGTTAGCACCTTGGAGGAGCTGCCACGGCCTAAAATGCTGCACCGCATACCATCGCGGAAATGCGGCAGAGACATGACCAATATTAACGAAACCCTCACCTGTTCCTTGCCCGCACCCGCCTGTAGGGTCCGCGCTTGAAACCAAACTTGCCCGGATACGACCGCCATGAGCCTTACCGATACCCACATTACCCGCGCTCATACCGCTGCCGATGCGGCAGGCCGCTATCTTGAGGCCGCAACCAATGCAGTCCGCGGCCGCGTCCTCACCGAGGGCAAACTTGATCCGGCCTCGCTTGAGCGCGAGCAGATGGCGGTTCACGGCCTCGCCTGGACGGCGACCTATGTGGAAACCCTACGCCAGCTTGCAGCCTATCTGGAGCGTCTGAGCGCAGCAGGCACCCTGGGCGAGATGGAGCGCGCGCTTTCAGGCCTGGCGATCGGCGAATATCTCAACGAGATGATCGGCGGCCTGCCCATGAGCCAGGGCGAAATCATCCGCCCGCACGACATGGGCGTGCCCGACACCGCCGTCGCCGCCCTGCGCGCAGAAGCCGCCTCATTGTTTGATGCTGAAACCAGCGCGGAGGCCCGCGTCGCCCTTGCCCATATGATTGAAGCCGACGGCAGCGGGCTCTATGGCAATCCGGGTCTTGATGAGACGCTTGATCTGGTGCGCGACCAGTTCCGCCGCTTCAGCGATGAAAAAGTCGCCCCCTTTGCGCATCAGTGGCACCTGCGCGACGAACTGATCCCGCTTGAGGTGATCACCGCTATGTCGGAGCTAGGCGTCTTTGGCCTGACGGTGCCGGAGAATGCCGGAGGCCTCGGCATGGGCAAGATCGCCATGTGCGTCGTCTCCGAAGAATTGAGCCGCGGCTATATCGGCGTCGGCTCATTGGGAACCCGCTCGGAGATTGCCGCCGAATTGATTCTCGCCGGTGGCACCGACGAGCAGAAGGCCCGCCTGCTGCCGAAAATCGCGTCCGGCGAAATCCTGCCAACCGCCGTCTTCACCGAACCCAATACCGGCTCCGACCTTGCAAGCCTCAAGACCCGCGCCACCAAGTCCGGCGACAGCTACACAATCACCGGCAACAAGACATGGATCACCCATGCGGCACGCGCCGACATGATGACCCTGCTTGCCCGCAGCAACCCGGATGCGCCGGGCTACAAGGGCCTCTCGATGTTCCTGGTGGAAAAACCGCGCGGCACAGTTGCAGACCCCTTCCCGCTGGACGGCATGAGCGGCGGCGAGATCGGCGTGCTCGGCTATCGCGGCATGAAGGAATACGAGATCGCCTTCGATGGCGTCGAGATCCCCGCGTCGGCACTTCTGGGGGGCACAGAAGGCAACGGCTTCAAGCAATTGATGGCCACCTTTGAAAGCGCCCGCATTCAAACAGCCGCCCGCGCCGTCGGCGTTGCGCAATCAGCGCTGGACTTGGGCCTTGCCTACGCCACCGAGCGCCAGCAATTCGGCAAAGCGCTTATCCGCTTCCCCCGCGTGGCTGCAAAGCTCGCGATGATGGCCGCCGAACTCATGGCCGCCCGCCAGCTCACATACTTCGCCGCCCGCGAAAAAGATCAGGGCCACCGCTGCGATCTTGAAGCCGGCATGGCCAAGCTGCTGGCTGCCCGCGTCGCATGGTCCGCTGCCGACAATGCATTGCAGATTCACGGCGGCAACGGCTTCGCACTGGAATACAAAATCAGCCGCGTCCTGTGCGACGCACGCATCCTCTCGATCTTCGAGGGTGCCGCCGAAATACAGGCACAGGTCATCGCGCGGAGGCTGTTGGAGAGCTAGGCAATGAACAGATCGCGGACACTCAAGCGGATTGGCATCGGCCTCGCGGCAGCTTTTACGCTCACAGCCTTGATCGTCATCGCAGGCGTGCTTCCCGCCATGCTCACAGCCGCCCAACACGAGGCGCTCATTGGTACGCCTGCTGACTATGACACCGCGTATGAAGACATCAGCCTCACAACCAGTGACGGTGTCGACATCAAAGGCTGGTGGATGCCTGACGCGACCCCCGGCGGCATTGATGACTTTACCGGCGAGGAAATCGAAACGCAGGGCGTCATCATTTTTGTGCATGGGGCAAATTCAAACCGCACCGACCCTTATGCAAATGCACATGGCCTCTACAAGCTGCTGACACATATGCAGCATCACGTGCTCACCATCGATATGCGCAACGCGGGCGAGTCGGGTGCATGGGGAAGCGGCAAACTGGATTGGGGTCGCGCCGAAGCCGACGACGTGCTGGCAGCCGTTGACTATGCACATGCCCGTGCACCCGACCTCCCGATCATCGCATTCGGCGTTTCCATGGGTGGCGCTGCCGTCATCAATGCAGCCGCGCACGACAAACGCATCCGCGGCCTGATCCTGCTCGACCCGATGCTGGACACCTACGACACCATGCTGCGCGGCACCGTGGCAGCAACGGGTTTTCCAACGGCGCTCGCACATCTCACCACGACGGCGGCCGGTCTGTTTCATGGAGCACCCACCTTCAGCGAAACACCTCTTGATCGCGCCAAGCCTTATGGCCGCCCGACTTTGGTGCTGCAGGATGAAAAAGACCCGGTCAATCGCCGCATCCATGCGGAACAACTCGCCGCCGCCAACCGCAATGTGGATCTGTGGGTCGCACCCTATCCCGGCGATGAACACCCGCATGTGCTTGCGTCAGGCGGTTGGGGCACACATGTGGCCGCCTACAAGCTCTACCCGGATGAAGTCTCAGCGCTGCTGGGCGCCTTCCTCACAATGGTTCACGCCATTTGCGATGCGGAAGATGCTGCGGCGAGCGATGAGGCACCCCTATAGGGAGATATCCATGCAGGTCCGCGAAACCACACTGCCACCTGTGAGCGCCCTCAATGCATTGCGCGTACAAGGTGATTTTCTCGATTGCTTCTTCGGCCCGCATGGCACGACAGCCGTCAGCACACTCGATGCCGCCAGAATTGCCATGTCGCAAATGCCCAAATGGGCGACAACGCTCATGGCCATCCGCAACGCCATTGTCGGCCCCCTTGGGCTGAAAACCGGCGAGGCACCAACCCCGTCGTCGCCGTCGACCGGCGCAGCCATAGGCGACACCATCGGCATCTTCAGGATCATAAGCCTGTCGGACACCGAAGTTGTAGTCGGTGAGGATGATCGGCATCAGGATTTCCGGGCGTCCATTCTCCAGGACGAGAGCGGGTTCTATCTGTCGACCTGGGTCAAGCCCCACAACCTGGCGGGGCGGGCCTATCTGGCCACGATCATGCCCTTCCACAAGCTGATCGTCAGAGATGCCGTCCACCGGATCATCACGTCGTGAACGGGTGATCAAGATAGCTCCTGCGACACAACTACCTCTTGCTCAAACACCCCGACAAACTAGAGTTCAGTCCATGGCCATTTTCGATTATCTCATCCCCATAGCGCTCGCTGCCGTTGCCCTGGTGCTGGCGGCAGGTCTCATCAATATGTGGCGCGGCGGCAGTGCCGAGGCGGCATCCCGCTCACAGATGCTCATGCGCTGGCGGGTAATCCTGCAATTTGTGGCGATTCTGATCATCATCGCCGCCTTCTGGTTCCAGGGTTTCCGCCCCTAGCGGGACTTTTGCCCTTTTCATCCACGACCGGCATTCCGATATGCTTACCCCTAATCCCGATAGCGGACGACGTGGGGGAAAACATCGTGGATACGCCTGACCAGCCTGACAGCCAGAACATGACCCACAATTCGGATCAAAATCGCCGCGAAGACCGCTGGGCGCTCCTCTGGGACGTGTTGGTGTTTCAGATAAAGCTCGGCCTTGATGCCCTGCGTGATTTCATCCTCAGCCCGCTCTCCTTCGGCGCGCTGCTGCTCGGCGCGCTTGCAGGCGGCGACAATCCCTACCGCTATTTTGAAGGTCTGCTGCGCTTTGGCCGCCAGACCGAGCGGATCATCAATCTCTTCGGCACCGCCCGCGTGCCCTATGACCCATATGAGGGCACCAGCGACCACATGGCCGTGGACACACTGTTTGCCAATGTAGAAGAGCTTCTAAGGCGCAATGTGGATGGCAACCGCAAGGCATCAGCCGCCCGCACCAAGGTCGACGCGACAATCGACGAGTTGGAAGCCCGCCTCGAAAAGCTCCGCGCCAAAGCGAAGCGGCGTTTTACCAACGATAACTAGACGCCCGTCTCATATACGGACCACCACGTCTCAAAACCGTGAATGGCCCCATACGCGGACATACGGCTAGCCTTGCCGCATACAAAATCGGTCAAAAATCAGCCCGGAGGATCCGTCCCATGACTGCCATTTCAACCACCGAACATCCAAAAAAGACCGTCAGCGTCACCGTCGGCGGCACCACAAAAACGATGGCCTATGTGGAGATGGGTGAAGGCGATCCCATCGTCTTTCTGCACGGCAACCCCACCTCGTCCTATCTGTGGCGCAATGTCATGCCGCATCTCAAACATCTGGGCCGCTGCATCGCGCCGGACCTGATCGGCATGGGTGATAGCGACAAGCTGGATAATCCGGGTCCGGATAGTTACCGCCTCGTCGAGCATCGCGATTATCTCGATGCAGTGCTTGAAGCTCTGGGCGTCACTAAAAACGTCGTCCTCGTCATCCATGACTGGGGCTCGGCTCTTGGCTTTGACTGGGCCAACCGCCACCGCGATGCGGTGCAGGGCATTGTCTATATGGAAAGCATCGTCAAACCCATGACCTGGGAAGAATGGCCGGATGCTGCCACCGACATTTTCAAGGGTTTCCGCAGCCCGGCAGGCGACGACATGGTGCTTGAGAAAAACCTCTTTGTGGAAGCCGTGCTGCCGGGCTCAGTGCTGCGTGGGCTGACCGACGCCGAAATGGCCGTCTACCGCCGCCCGTTCGCTGACAAGGGCGAATCCCGCCGCCCGACCCTCACCTGGCCGCGCCAAATACCCTTGCAGGGTGAACCCGCAGATGTTGTCGGCATCGTCGCTGATTATGCGGACTGGTTGAGCAAGGCGGACCTGCCGAAGCTCTTCGTCAATGCAGAGCCCGGCGCCATCACCACGGGGGCCATGCGCGATTTCTGCCGCACATGGCCGAACCAGACCGAAGTTACGGTCGCGGGCAACCATTTCATCCAGGAAGACAGCCCCGACGAAATTGGGGCGGCGGCCGCGGATTTCGTAAAAGGTCTGCGCGGTTAGCAGCCGGGCTGTTGCGCGGCCCGGCAATGACTTAGGCTCACCGCCTGCGCCATTGCTGGTCCCCGCGCGAGGTTTCCTTGATGTTCATCCCGATCCACGACGACAACCCGCTCAAGGTCATCGCCTTCCAGCGCGTGACTGTGGGGCTCATTGTCGCCAATGTGCTGGCCTTCCTGTGGCAGACCTCACTGGCGCCCGGCGAAATCATCGCCGCCGACCAGGCCTTCGGCGTGGTGCCTGCGGCACTGCTGGGCGGGCTGCCTGATTTTGGCAACTTCCCCGAGGAATTCGCACTCGTCACCTACATGTTCCTGCACGCCGATGTCTGGCATCTGGCCGGCAACATGCTGTTCCTGTGGGTGTTGGGCGACAATGTGGAGGATGATCTGGGGCATGTCCGCTACCTGATCTTCTATCTCCTGTGCGGTATCGCCGCGGCGCTGCTGTTTGCGGTGCTGCGTGTTGATTCGACCATCCCGCTGATCGGCGCCAGCGGCGCGACGTCAGGCCTGGTTGCCGCCTATTTGATGCTGCATCCCAGGGTCAAAATGTGGGCGGTCTTCATCCTGCGCTTTCCCCTCAACATTCCCGCCTGGGGCGTGCTTGGCGGCTGGATTGCCTTTCAGGTCGTGATGGTGGTGGCTGACCCGGGCAGTCCGACGGCCTGGTGGGGCCATATTGGCGGATTTCTGGCCGGTATCGTCCTCACGCCCTTCCTCAAACGTGCCGATGTGCCTCTGTTCGGCAGGCCGACGCCGGGTCCGCAAGGCGATGTATCCACCTAGCGTGCCTGAGAGCCGCCATATCGGCTCGATTCCCGCCACAATCGCCCTATATCTGCCCCACAAGCCCTCGCAGGGCCTGCGTTGACTCGTATAAAGCGGGCAAGTAGGTTCCCGCACCGCAACAACACGCGGGTGTGTATGCATCCCGTTATGACTCATTATGTGCTGGCTTGGTTTTTCCGCCCGCATCATGGGCCCCGCAGGGTCCATAGTGCGAGGCACTGAACCCAGGCTCCCTGACAAGTTTCGCAAGTTCGGAGACTGCCTCCATGAAAGTGCTCGTGCCGATTAAGCGCGTGGTCGATTACAACGTGAAAATCCGCGTCAAAGCGGACCAAACCGGTGTTGATCTGGCCAACGTCAAAATGTCGATGAACCCCTTCGACGAAATCGCAATTGAAGAAGCCGTCCGCCTTAAAGAGGCAGGCACAGTCGACGAAGTCATCGTCGTCTCAATTGGTCCGCAGCAGGCGCAGGAAACAATCCGCACCGCGCTGGCCATGGGCGCTGACCGCGGCATCCTTATCAAGACTGACGACAAGGTTGAGCCGCTCAACGTCGCCAAGATCCTTAAAGGCGTGGTCGAGGCCGAAAGCCCCGAACTCGTGATCCTCGGCAAGCAGGCCATTGATGATGACGCCAACCAGACCGGCCAGATGCTGGCCGCTCTGCTTGGTTGGGCACAAGGCACCTTCGCTGCCAAGATCGACATCAAGGACGGCAAGATTGAAGTCGTTCGCGAAATCGACGGCGGCAACCAGACCGTGAGCCTGACGCTCCCGGCCATCGTGACAGCTGACCTGCGCCTCAACGAGCCGCGCTATGCGTCACTGCCCAACATCATGAAGGCGAAGAAGAAGCCGATTGATGAAAAGGCCCCCGGCGATTTTGGTGGCGAGACCACTGCCCGCCTCAAGGTGCTGAAAGTAACCGAACCGCCGGCACGCGAAGCAGGCATCAAGGTTGAAACCGTTGCTGAACTCGTCAGCAAGCTGAAGAACGAAGAAGGAGTTATCTAATGACAACTCTCCTTGTCGCAGAACACTCCAATTCTGCCCTCAACGACGCCACCGCCAAGGCCCTGACTGCCGCTGTCGCCATCGGTGGCGATGTGCACATTCTGGTTGCCGGCGCTGATTGTGGTGCGGCGGCTGAAGCCGCTTCCAAGCTTGCCGGCGCCGCCAAGGTGCTGGTCGCTGATGATGCGCTCTACGCCAAGCAGGTAGCCGAGCCGATGGCAGCCCTCATCGTCGGTCTGGCTGGCGACTATGACGCCATCCTTGCGCCGGCCACCACCAACGGCAAAAACTATCTGCCGCGCGTGGCAGCCCTGCTTGATGTGGCGCAGATTTCCGAAATCGTCGCGGTTGAAGCACCCGACACTTTCGTGCGCCCCATCTACGCGGGCAATGCGATGGAGCATGTGCAGTCAACTGATGCCAAGAAGGTCATCACCGTGCGGACCGCATCCTTCGCAGCAGCCGGTGACGGCGGTTCAGCTGCCGTTGAAAGCATTGCTGCAGGTGACAATCCGGGCCTCTCCGAATTTGTCGGCGAAGAGCTGACCAAATCGGACCGTCCCGAGCTGACAGCTGCCAAGATCATCATCTCCGGTGGCCGTGGCATGCAGAACGGCGAAAACTTCGCCATGCTCGACCGGATCGCCGACAAGCTCGGCGCCGCCGTTGGCGCCTCGCGCGCCGCTGTGGATGCGGGCTTTGTGCCGAACGACTATCAGGTCGGCCAGACCGGCAAGATCGTGGCACCTGAGCTCTACATTGCCGTGGGCATTTCCGGTGCCATCCAGCACCTTGCCGGCATGAAGGACTCGAAAGTCATCGTCGCCATCAACAAGGACGAAGAAGCCCCGATCTTCCAGGTTGCCGATTATGGCCTGGTTGCGGACCTCTTCACTGCCGTCCCCGAGCTTGAAGAAGAGCTCACCAAAGTCGGCCTCTAACGCAGCACTACGCTTGCCTGGAACCTTGGTGCATACTGATGGCACACAGGGTTCCAGGCTGCGGCGGCACGGTCGTTCAGCCGCCACGAGGATATAGTACAATGAAAATCGCAACAGTCGGCGTGATCGGCGCAGGGCAGATGGGTAACGGTATTGCCCATGTCTGTGCTGTGTCTGGACTTGACGTGATATTGCACGACGTGGACGCCGCAGCCATTGAGCGCGGCCTTGCCACCATCAACGGCAATCTGGCGCGTCAGGTCGCCAAGGGGCATATAGAAGAGGCGGCCCGTGACGCAGCGCTTAAGCGCGTCCGCGCCTCAGGCGGTATCGAGGCTCTGTCAGCCTGTGATCTGGTGATCGAAAGCGCCACCGAAGACGAACAGGTCAAACGCAAGATTTTTGCCGATGTGTGCCCGGTCCTGCCCGAGAATACGATTCTCGCGACCAACACCTCGTCCATCTCCATCACCCGCCTGGCCGCTTCGACCGACCGGCCGGAACGCTTCATGGGCATTCACTTCATGAACCCGGTGCCGGTGATGGAACTGGTCGAATTGGTGCGCGGTATTGCCACGGATGAAGACACTTTTAAACAATGTAAGGATTTTGTTGATCACATAGGCAAGCGCGCGACCGTGGCGGAAGATTTTCCGGCCTTTATCGTCAACCGCATTCTTCTGCCGATGATCAACGAAGCCATTTACACGCTTTATGAAGGTGTCGGCAGCGTTGAGGCGATCGATACAGCCATGAAACTGGGCGCCAATCATCCGATGGGCCCGCTTGAACTGGCAGACTTCATAGGCCTTGATACCTGCCTGTCGATTATGCAGGTCCTGTATGAAGGTTTGGCGGACAGCAAGTACCGCCCCTGCCCACTGCTCGTAAAATACGTCGAAGCAGGGTGGCTGGGTCGCAAGACCAGCCGGGGCTTCTATGACTACCGTGGCGAAACGCCGGTACCTACACGATAGGTAGACCTGCGGGGCCTTTGGCCCGCACGCAACTCGCCCAAGGGAAGAAACAAACCGGGACAAACCCGTTCGCCCGCGCAAAGCGGGTCCCCCAATACAAGCTAAAAAGACGTATCCAGACTATGAAAACGAGTACCCAGCCAATTGCGCCGGATGACGGCACAACGTTCCACGATGCACCAGATCATCCAGGTGTCGAAACATTGTGGCAATACTGGCAGAGCAAGTGCCATGACGGTCGCATTCCTGATCGCAAAGATATAAATCTGGCCGAAATCGCCGAGATCGCGCCAAATTTGATCATTGCTGAAAGATCGGACACGCCCGGCGATTTCCGGTTGCGCCTGGTGGGCTCGGCACTCAGCGAAATCACAGGCGAAGAACGGACCGGCCATAATCTGTCAGAAATCGGCATGAGCCGAGGCAGCGAAGCCGACATGGCCCGCGCTCGATGGATTGCCGTCACCAGCTACGTATTTGAGACCGCACAGCCCACATTCGTGTCGGTCATCGGCTCACGTCCGGGCAAGGAACATCTATTATACCACGCAGCCTCTCTTCCCCTGACAAATGGCGGAGACGAGGTGGACCAAATACTCGGCTGCCTGTTCACAAGCTATCGTGACCAGCCGACAAGCTAGGGGTCCGCTAGGACGTAGGCTCTGAGAGGGTGCTTGCGGCCTCAATCAGCGCTCGTGCCTCTGGCGCATCCCATTGTGCCGGCCCGACAAGCCGCCCTAAGCTGCGGCCATCAGGCCCGATCAGCAGCGTCGTCGGCAGCCCAAAAGCGCCAAGTTTTGTGCCCATTCGGCCGGTTGCATCGTGATAAAGCGCCAGGTGCCTGATCCCGACTTCGGCGAGAAACTCTTTCGGCTTCTCGATGCCGCCTTTGTCGAGGCTGAGCGCCAGCACCACGACGTCGTCACCGCCCACCTGTGCCTGTAACGCATCAAGGGCCGGCATTTCCTCCCGGCACGGCGTACACCAGGTCGCCCACAGATTGAGCAGTACCGTGCGGCCGGAAAAATCCGCCAATGTCAGCTCATTGCCCGCCGCATCCACAAAGGCAATGGGCGCCACGGGCATCGGTTCGCGTGCCGGCACAAAATTGCCGACAGCGCCAACAGCAAAGGGTGCCAGCGCAGATACGGCCCCCTTGCCGCCGCCCTCCTCATCCGCCGATTTGCCACCTATCGGCCCCATGCCGTATAGAACCGCCGCAATGACCACCGCGGCGACAAGTGCGGTAATCTGGAAACGGAAGGTCGTCGCGGGTTTCCGGTGGGCCATCTGGTCAATCTTCCTTAAGGCACGAGATACAATGGGCAACAAAATGTGGGGCGGCCGGTTCGCTGACGGTCCCGACGCCATTATGGAGGCAATTAACGTCTCCATCGACTTCGACCAGCGGCTGGCGATGCAGGACATCGCAGGCTCACGGGCGCATGCACAAATGTTGTCCGATTGCGGCATAATCTCAAGTGAGGACGTGCGGCAAATTCTCGACGGGCTGGACAAGGTCGAACAAGAGCTCGTGAACGGGACTTTCCCGTTCCGGCGCGACCTTGAAGACATCCACATGAATGTGGAAGCCCGGCTGACCGACCTGATCGGTCCTGCCGCAGGCCGCCTGCACACCGCCCGCTCGCGTAACGATCAGGTGGCAACGGATTTCAAGCTGCACATTCGCGACCGGCTGCAGGCCTATGATGAAGGCCTCAAAGAGCTGCAGCGCGCACTTGTGGGGCAGGCAGCGCAACACGCCGACACGGTGATGCCCGGCTTCACACACCTGCAATCAGCCCAGCCCGTGACCTTCGGCCATCACTGCCTTGCCTATGTGGAAATGTTCGCCCGCGACCGGGGACGGTTTGCCGATGCCTTTGCGCGCGCAGGCCAAAGCCCGCTTGGCTCCGCAGCACTTGCCGGCACGTCGTTCCCCATCAATCGGGAACAAACGGCAAAGGCGCTTGGCTTTGACGAACCCACCCGCAACTCGCTTGATGCGGTGGCTGACCGTGACTTCGTGCTCGAGACTTTGTCGGGTGCCAGCATCTGCGCCATCCACCTCTCACGACTGGCGGAAGAAATCGTCATCTGGACATCGGCCCAGTTCGGCTTCGTGCGGCTACCTGACAAATTTTCCACCGGCTCCTCGATCATGCCGCAAAAGCGCAACCCGGATGCAGCCGAGCTCGTACGCGCCAAGTCCGGTCGCATCATCGGTGGCCTCACAAGCCTGCTGGTGATGCTCAAGGGCCTACCCATGGCCTATTCAAAGGACATGCAGGAAGACAAGGAACCAGCTTTCGACGCCCTGGACGCGCTGGACCTGGCAATCGCCGCCATGACCGGCATGATCGCGGACTTGACCGCGAACAAGGACGCCATGCGTGACAGCGCTTCCAAAGGCTTTGCCACCGCAACCGATCTTGCGGACTGGCTGGTGCGCGCCCTCAACCTGCCCTTCCGCGAGGCCCACCATGTAACAGGACGGCTTGTCGCTGCCGCTGAGGCAAAGGGTTGTGATCTGGATGGGCTGACCCTTGAAGAGATGCAGCAGGCTGAGCCGCGCATCACAACTGAGGTATTTGACGTGCTCGGCCTCGACAATTCAGTCAAAAGCCGCACAAGCTTCGGCGGTACCGCACCGGACAACGTGCGCGCGCAGGTAAAATACTGGCAGGAGCAACTTGGATGAGCCGTCAAACAACGCCCGTCGGTCTGACTGCGATCATATTGCTGGCGCTGACGCTTGCGGCCTGCGGTGTGCGTGGTGCCCTCGTGCCGCCGGACACCGGCGATGTGCTGATTGAAACCTCCGACAGCCGGGCCCCGCGCGCGCCCGGTTCCCAGACACCGCAATCCACCGACAATGATGACACCCGCTTCCCGGCCCCCGAAGCGGTGAAGTAGGCCCGGATCCAGCCATGCACCATTTCGCCTACAAGAACGGCACCCTACATGCCGAAGACGTGCCCCTGTCCGAGATTGCGGACAGCGTGGGAACGCCGTTCTATTGCTATTCCACAGCCACCCTTGAGCGGCACTACCGGGTGTTCTCCGAGGCCTTCCGGCAGGCCAACGACAAGACGCGCGCGCTGGTCTGCTTTTCGGTCAAATCCAATTCCAACCTTGCCGTGGTCTCAACGCTGGCACGGCTCGGCGCAGGCGCTGACGTCGTCTCCGAAGGCGAAATCCGCATCGCTCGCAAGGCGGGTATCCCGGCCAGTAAGATCGTTTTCTCCGGCGTCGGCAAGAAGCCCGGCGAAATGGCACACGCGCTCGACGAAGGCATCTTGATGTTCAACGTCGAGAGCGAGCCCGAGCTTGAAGCACTCAATGATGTGGCCGTCGCCAAGGGCGTACGTGCGCCCATCTCGCTGCGCGTGAACCCGGATGTGGACGCCAACACCCACGTCAAAATCACCACCGGCAAAGCTGAAAACAAGTTCGGCATCGCGTGGGAACGCGCGCACGCAGTCTATGCGCGCGCTGCAGAACTCCCCGGCATCGAGATTGTCGGCGTCGATGTGCATATCGGCAGCCAGATCACCTCCCTTGACCCGTTCCGCATGGCCTTTGCCAAGGTGGCAGACCTTGTGCGCGAACTGCGCGCGCAGGGCCATATGATCACCAATGTGGATTTGGGCGGTGGACTGGGCATTCCCTATATGCAGGGCAACGAGCCGCCGCCACATCCCGAAGAATATGGCCGCATCGCCTGTGACGCCTTCGCAGACCTTGACCTGCAGCTGCTGTTTGAACCCGGCCGCATCATTGCCGGCAATGCCGGTGTCCTGGTGACACAGGTCACCTATTTGAAGCACGGCGAGGCCAAAAACTTTGTGATTCTCGATGCAGGCATGAATGATCTGATTCGGCCCACGCTGTATGACGCCTGGCATGACATGCTCCCCCTGAAAGAGCCCGCCCCAGACGCACCGCGTCTCAAGGCCGATATCGTCGGCCCGGTCTGCGAAAGCGGCGATACCTTCGCAAAGGATCGTGATCTGCCCGCGCTTGCCCAGGGTGACAGTCTGGCTATCCTCTCAGCAGGAGCCTATGGCGCAGTGCAGGCCTCGACCTACAATGCGCGTCCTCTGGTGGCCGAGGTTATGGTCAATGGGGACAAATGGGCGGTGGTCCGCGAGCGCCAAACTTATGACGCTTTGCTGGCCGACAACCGGATGCCCGGATGGCTTAACGGCTGACCCCCAACAAAGATGGGACGTCACCCCAGCACCTTCCGGCCTTGATTGCCGAGCAGGAGCGCATGCCGCGTGGATGATACGCCGACCACAGGACCCAAAAGAGGCAACAGCGCGGCACAAGTGCCCGCAAACCTCACCCGCAAGCTGGCGCTGACACGCGCCGCGCTGGCGTGGGAACTGCTGTGGCCAACGCTCATCACACCATTATGCATCGCCGGCATCTACGCAGCGCTCGCGCTCATCAATATCTGGGAAAGCCTGCCCGGCCTCGTTCATTGGCTGGCCGCACTTGCCACTGTCGGCAGCATTGGATGGTTCACCTATCAGGCCGCACGGCAGTTTCAATGGCCGACACCGCAAGAAGCACTTCGGCGGCTTGAAACCGGGTCCGGCCTGACCCACCGGCCACTATCAGCGCTCGCAGATGCCCGTGCGACTTTCGCAGGCAACAAAGACGCGGGCACCGCCCTGTGGGCACGCCATCTGGCGGGGCTGCAGGCAGCGGCTGCCAAGGCCCGAACAGTGCCGCCACATTCCAACGCCGCCCGCATAGATGTGTTCGCGCTGCGTGCACTGGTCTTCCTGTTGCTGGTGTCAGCGCTGGTTTATGCAGGCCGCGACGCCCCCGCCCGGCTTGCAGCCAACCTGCTGCCGAATTCAATTGTCAGCGCAGGCCCGAGCATCGCCTTTGATGCGTGGATCACCCCGCCCACCTATACCGGCATCCCGCCGCTCTTCCTCAACACGGTGCAGACCGCCGGCACCAGCACAACAACTCCCGTCACCGTCCCCACAGGCAGCGTTCTCACCGCGCGCGTTTATGGAACCTCTTCGGCAGATATCCGGCTTGCAGGTGACACACACAAATTCGATGCCGCAATATCCGACGCCCGCGAGATCAATCTGCCGCTGACCGCCAGCGGCATGCTCGACATTCGCGCCAATGGCCGCGTGTTGGATCGTTTCAACATCGAGCTGATCCCGGACCTCAAACCACAGATCCTTTTCACCGAAGGTGATGCCCTGTCGGTAACGGCCCAGCTCACGCTTGCCGTCGGCTATGACGTGCTGGACGACTATGGCGCGACCGCCGCCGAAATGCGCATCACCCTTCCCGATCCTGCAGATGCGCCTGAAGACTTAGCCGCCGATGGATCAGGAGACAGCGCCGATACGCCGGAACTGGGGGCGCTGGCGGCGATCGAGCCTCCGGTGCTCAAATTGCCCCTCCCCAGCCCCCGCGTTACCGACGCACAGGGAGAGTTCGCTTACAAGGATATGACCGACCACCCGTGGGCCGGGCTTCAGGTGGCGGTCACCCTTGCGGCATTTGATGAAGCCGGACAGGAAGGCCTGAGCCAGACCCGCATCATGCGGTTGCCGCAGCGCCGCTTCACGGACCCGGTTGCCCGTGCCGTTATCGAGCAGCGCCAGCGCCTGGCCCGGATGCCGGAGGATACGTCTCAGGTCGCCACCGCCCTCAACGCGCTGACACTGCATGCCGACCGCTATTACGACCATGCCAACGACTATCTGCCCCTGCGGGCTGCCTATTGGCGTCTGCGCGAGGCTGAGCACCCCGGCGACGTTGAAGGCATCTACGAGCTTCTATGGGACATCGCCCTGCATTTTGAAGATGGGGAGCTATCGCTGGCCGAAACCAGCCTGCGCGACGCTCAGGACGCGCTTATGGAGGCCCTGGCCAATGGCGCACCCGACGCCGAGATCGACCGGCTGATGAAAGAGCTGCGAGTGGCCATGGACCAGTTCCTTCAGGCGCTGGCCCAGCAGCAGATGCAGCAGGGCGCCGACGGCCAGATGAGCCCGATGGATCCCAACATGCAGATGCTGGAGCTTGGCGACCTTGAAAGCCTGCTGGATGCCCTGCAGGACCTTGCCCGGTCGGGCTCCCGCGATGCCGCCCGCCAGTTGTTGTCGGAGTTGCGTCAGATGATGGAAAACCTCGCCACCGGCACACCCGCTCCGCCCACCATGACGCCGCAGCAATCCACCATGAACGATGCAATCACAAAATTGGGTGAAATCATCGACCGGCAACGCCTCTTGCAGGATGAAACCGTGCAGGAGGGCAATGCGGTGGCACTGGAGGATCTACCTGGCCCGCCGGAAGAAGACACGCCCGGCATGAAGCAGGACGAAGATGGCGACGATCTGCTGCTGCGGCAGGAACAGCTGCGCAGTGAGCTGGAGGTAATCCGCGAGGCCCTCAACGACACCGGCGTTGAAAGCCCCTCAGCCATCGGCCGGGCTGACCGCGCCATGCGCGACGCAGAGCAGGCGCTGAAAGAAGGTGGCTTTGAACGCTCCGCCAGCAAACAAGGTGAGGCAATCGAAAATTTGCGCAACGGCGCACAGGCACTGGCAGAAAGCCTGCTCGAGGATTTTGCCGTGTCGGAGGACGGCCAGCGTCAGCAGGGCACTGGTAGCTCTGATGGCCGTGACCCGTTCGACCGCGAGCCAAACGGGGGAGACGAGAACGCAAACGGCGGTTTCCAAATGCCGGACAAAACCGATATCCAGCGCGCCCGGCGCATTCTTGAGGAGCTGCAGCGCCGTGCCGGCGACCAGGAGCGCCCGCCCATTGAACTGGATTATCTGAACAGGTTGCTGCAGCGCTTCTGACGCGTGATGCCTCAGTATCCGGCATCATCCCCCTGATCGGACGCCGCCGCCTCTGGCCCGGCATATTCTCCCGGCTCCACAAAGCGCAACACCAGATCAACCGCCGCTGCCGGCGGACTTGAAAGCCGGGAGACAAACTCAGCGGTTGCACCCGCTGCAAGTTCAGCTTCGGGAATGGCGAAGAAATAGTGATAGAGCTCGTTGCCGAGCTTGTCGCGCAGGGCCACCCGCACACGCGGCACAGGCCCGGCCTCCTCAGCCACATTGACGATTTCGCCCTGGATCGAAAGCACCGTCAGCCCGTTCTCCTTGGAAACCTCGAAACCAACCTTCCGGAACTCCATGATCTGCACCGCGGCAGGCATACCGATTGCGTCATAGATTGCCGCTGTAGCCGGCCAGAAGCGCACAATGTCGCCGCGGAAGGCGAGAAGCGCCCCCACCAGGGCGGCAACAAAGCCCACCAGCAAGGTCCAGCCCAGAATGGTGCCGCGCGACCGCTTCGCCGATTTGTTCGCTGATGCCCCGCCCGCCTCACCGAACGGTGACGCAACCTTTTCCTTCTTGGCCTTCTCCCGCGCCGTCGCTGCCTCGCGGGCGCGCGCGACGACCGCATTGCCATCATCAGCCGGGCCACCATCGGCCGAACCCGCGTCTGCAGAACCAGCGTCTGCCAGCGCATCGCCATCACCGGCCACATCTGATTCGGGATCTGAGTCGGATTCCGGTTCGGCTGAACCCTCCACCACCGGTGGTGCAGGAATATCGTCTTGCGCTACGGGCTCGCCCGGCTCACCCGGCGCGGGTGCATCTTCCGGCGGTTCCTGGAACCATTCATTGCCGCAGCTTGCACAACGCACCTTGCGACCGGGCGCCTTGAAGGCTGCCGCCTTGACCGTGTAGCGCGTTTCACATTCCGGGCAGGTGATGATCATAAAGGGCGTGACTTCTAATTTGCGGGGTCAGTTTCGATACGCCAGCACGGGCACCGACACGTGTTTTGCATGCGTCACATTCATAGGGCAAGCAAAGCCCGCCCCATGCGCACTATGGTCCTGCCCTACTCAATGCGCGAAAGTCCGTTAAAACTTGGCTAACCATGCCGCGATTCGCTGCCAATAGTCGTGATTTCGCTGCAATTTTCTCCGCTCAAGCCCCCTACCCCTCCGCAAGAAAGCCCTCTTACCCGTGATCCGTTTTGAAAATGTGGGACTGCGCTACGGACTGGGACCCGAAGTGCTACGCGATATCAGCTTCCACCTCGAGCCCGGCGGCTTTCATTTCCTGACCGGCCCTTCGGGTGCTGGCAAGACATCACTTCTCAAGCTGATGTTCCTCGCGCTGCGCCCATCGCGCGGCCTCATCACCATGTTCGGCAATGATCTGGCCACCACCAGCCGCCAGCAGCTTCCAGCCCTGCGGCGGCGCATCGGTGTGGTGTTTCAGGAGTTCCGCCTGCTCGACCATCTGACAACCTTTGACAATGTAGCGCTGCCGCTGCGCATCGCCGGCCATGACATTGAAGATTACCGTGACGATGTGATCGAGCTTCTGCAATGGGTTGGGCTGGGCGAACGCATGCACGCGACCCCCGCCACGCTGTCCGGCGGTGAAAAGCAACGCGCCGCCATCGCCCGCGCCGTCGTCGCCAGCCCGGATGTTCTGCTGGCTGACGAACCCACCGGCAATGTGGACCCCGAAATGGGTTTGCGGTTGCTACGCCTGTTTGAAGAGCTGAATCGCTTCGGCACCACCGTGTTGATCGCCACCCATGACCATGCCCTTGTGGAGCGCTCAGGCGCGCCGGTGCTGCACCTGGCGCGGGGTGAGATCATTCAATGAGAGTGCGCTCAAGACGTTTCACCACAGCCATTGCATGGACCATCAAACAGCGCTTCGGCATCACCGGGCCCGATAGCCCGGATATGCTGGGCCCCGTTGAGCCCGCAAGCGACCTGATGCCGCGCGGCCATGGCGGCGCAGCGCTGAGCGTCGTCGTCGCAGGCATGTGCTACCTTGCCTGCCTGGCGCTCGGCGGGGCACTGATGACATCCGACGCAAGCCGCGCCTGGACCCGCGACCTCGACCGCGCGCTGACAATTCAGGTTGTGCCTCGCGCAGGTGTGGATGTGGATGCGGAAACCGCAGCCGTCATCGCCCTGCTTGAAGCAGAACCCGCTATCGCCCGTGTTGAAGCGCTGCCGCAATCAGCTTCCGCCGCCCTGATCGAACCATGGCTCGGCAATGCGGATGCCCTGGCTGGCCTGCCGATCCCCCGGCTCATCAATGCGGATATGGCCGACGATGCGGATATCGACATCGACACGCTCAAGGCCCGCCTGCTAGCCGCCGCCCCCAATGCCACGCTTGATACCCACGCCCGCTGGCGTGATGAGCTGGCAGGAGCTGCCACCGTGGTCGAACTCGTGGGGCTTGGCATTCTGACGCTGGTTGCCATCACCACAGCCGCCATCGTGGTGTTCGCCACACGCTCGGCGCTCGCCGCAAACCGCGACACGGTGGAAGTGCTGCACCTCATCGGCGCCCGCGACACTTACATTGCCGGTGAAGTGCAACACCGGTTCTTGATGACCGGCCTCAAAGCCGGACTGGCGGGATGGGCTGCAGCGGCCTGCACCTTCCTGCTGTTCAGCCTCTCCGCCAATGATGGTACGGGCATGGTCTCGCTGTTGCCGCAGCTGCAGATGCCGTGGGCCCATTATGCGATCCTGCTGCTGGTCCCGGCCACCGCGACGGCACTCACAGCCGTTGCCGCGCGCATGACCGTCATTCGCGCCCTGGCACTCACGCTTTAGCCATATTTTTGGGCTTTATTCAGATGGGGACGGGTAACCTCAAAGGGTTACGCATGCGATGGCACGATATTCGCTCGGCTTTTACATGCCCAAACCTGACGGGCACACCACCGACCAGACCGCAATGGGCTGAAAAGTCCTGCGGACCGGTCAGTTTTAACAAGTGTCGCGATTAACCCGGACCCTATTGTGAACGATCCGATTCCCATTTTTGCACATGAGAGCACCCGCCCCCGCCGGCGGGTGAGCCTGTTGCGCTGTCTCATTGTGATCGTTTCGACACTGTTTTTGATCATCGCCGGCGGTTTTTTCCAGTTCGTCTCCTCAATCCCCCACCCCGGCGCCAAAACCGCCGTGGCAGCCCCTGGGAGCGAGGCAGATGCCATTGTCGTCCTCACCGGTGCCCGAGACCGCATTTCCATTGCTATGGGCCTGCTGGAGGCCGGGAAAGGCGCCCGCCTGCTGATTTCCGGCGTCAACGAGGACATCACCCGTGAGGTGCTGGAAACAACCTATGGTGGCCCGGGCACCAAGTTTGCCTGCTGCGTGGATCTAGGCTTCCAGGCCCGCACAACGGACGGGAATGCGTCGGAAACAGCGCTCTGGGCCAAGGAAAATAGCTATGGATCCCTGATCGTCGTGACCAGCGACTATCATATGCCGCGCAGCCTTGCGGTTTTGGCCAGCGCCATGCCTGATGTCACCCTGATCGCCCATCCGGTTGCCTCCAATGGACCAAGCACAAATCGCGCTTTTCGCAACATCGCTGTTGCACGCTTGCTTGTCTCGGAGTACGCGAAATACGTCGTAACCCTGCTGCGCACGCGGCTGGGCTGAACTTAGCAGGTCTCCAGAGACCAGAATAAAGACGTTACCCGTGCAAGTACTCCGCTCTCTCGCCTTTCAGATTTATCTTTATGCCGTTAGCGCCGTCATGACGATTGGGGCACTGCCGACGCTCATCATGCCGCGCCGCTTCGCTGTAAAAGCCGCCAACATCTGGTCGCGTCTGCAATTATGGGGCGCTGCCCATATCACCGGAATCACATATGAAATTCGCGGGGCCGAGAACCTTCCCGATGGTCCCTGCCTTATTGCCTGCAAACATCAAAGCATGTGGGATACAATCTTCTGGGCGGTTGGAGCCAAAGACCCCGCCATCGTGGCCAAGAAAGAGCTCACTTACGTGCCGCTCTATGGTCTGTATGTGCGCAAGGTCGGCATGATCAGCATCGACCGCAGCACCGGCGCCACCGCCATCCGCAGGCTCGTAAGCCAGGGCCGCAAAGCAATTGCCGATGGCCGGCCGATCATGATCTTCCCCGAAGGATCACGCATGCTCCCGGGTGCGGCCCCCGACTACAAACCCGGCGTCGCGGCGCTCTACAACCGGCTTGATGTACCTTGCATCCCCGTCGCCCTCAATTCAGGCCTGTTCTGGGCGCGCCGGGCTCTGCACCGCGAGCCGGGCACAATCGTCGTGGATATCCTGCCTGCCATTCCTTCCGGCCTCAAACGCCGTGAGTTCATGGCACGACTCGAGGGCGCCATCGAACCCGCAACCGCGCGGCTGATAGCCGAGGCCAAAGCTAAGAAGGCTGCCCGGTAAGCCGGTCGTCCACCGCCTGCAGCAGTGCCTCAAGCCCACTATCACGGATATCCATTTCGCGCAGATGCTCAACCATTTGGCGCAGATAGTCCGGGTTGCGGCCTGACTGCCCCACTCCTTGTGCAATCAGCGCTGCCTGCGCCGCCATATCAAGCTTGCCCGCAAATTGCTCATGCCCGGGCTCAGCCACATATGTCAGTACACGGCCTATTCGCGCACCATCTGCCAGCCGCACCGCATTGATGCGCACCTCGCGATAAACCAGCGTCACCTGCTCGCGCTCACGCAGATAGGCGATTGTTTCATCCGCATTAGCTGCGGCCACCCGGTAGAGCACCCCGCGGCACGCACCGCCCCGCGACAACCCCAGCACCAGCCCCGGCGTTTCAGGTGTTCCTCGATGATGATGGCTGTAAACGCAAAACTGGCGATGATATCCAGCAATACGCGCTTGATGCCGCTCGACATGCTCAAAGCCCGGACGCCACATGAGCGAACCATACCCGAACACCCACAGATCATTCTCTGAATGGGTGCATGTCTGCGTGAGTTGCGCGCCTTCACCGGCCAAATGGTCTATCCTTCAAAATATCAGCCACCCGCATAACCTGAACCGGTCCCCATGCTCAACCGCTTACCTAAAACCGCGCTTCCCCTGATTGCCGTACTGCTGGCGGTGGTTGCTTACTGGTTCTACTGGAGCAGCCTTGTCGACCGGCTGAAACTTGAAGTCACCAACTGGGCCGCATCACAGGCCGAAAGTGGCATCAACGTTACATGGGATGATTTGCGCGCCAGCGGCTGGCCGCTGCGCCTACGGCTTGAGTTCGACAACCTGCGTTATGAAGCTACCGGTGCCGAAACGCCGTGGAGTTGGTCTGCGCCCGAATTTCACGCGCACGCATTGCCCTACAAACTCACCCACATTATCGCCAGCGCCAAAAGCCCCATGCGCATCACCTATGGCCGGGGCACCGGTGTGCGGGAATGGGAAGTCACCGCTGACAGCACGGAAGCCAGCTATGTGATCGAGACCGACGTCCCCGCCCGATTGGCCTTCGATATACAGGCCGTCACAGCCTTGCGCCTCGACCACCCGGCGCAGGTCTCAGCCGCGCGCCTGCAATTGCATGCGCGCAAGTCGGAAGAGACCGAAGGTAGCGTTGATCTCGCATTGCGCGGTGCGGACATAACCGTTGACGACGCGTTTGCCCCGGGCCTCATGGACCTGATGGGCCCGACCATCGCGCATCTTGGCATTCAGGCCCGCGTGACGGCCGCAGCAGGCGACAGGGTGTTTCAGGATATAGCGCTGCTCGAGCTTGAAGGCAGCGAAATTCAGGTTTCCCAAGGCACCGCCATGTGGGGACCCGCCAGCGCCTTGGCCACAGGCAAGCTCACAGTATCCGCGCAGCGCATTGCCAACGGACGGTTCGATACAACCCTCAAAGGCTATGACGCCATCATTGACGGGCTGGTACGCCAAAAACTTGTGGACGCCGATCTTGAAAACCCGCTCAAAGCCGCACTGTCGCTGCTGTCGCTGACATCAGGTGCCGAGCCAGGCAGCGTCCGCATGCCGCTTATCATCAAGAACAATGACGTCTATCTCGGCCCCGTGCGGGTAACGGGACAAGGCCGAAGCACCAACTAGTCGTCCTTGGGTGCGTGGCGGCCGAAATCCGGCACGGCTGAATCCTGGCCCGCATCAATGATGTTGCGGCGAATGGCACGTGTGCGGGAAAACAATTCATAAAGCGCATCCCCGTCGCCCCAACGGATCGCCCGCTGCAATGCCGACAGGTCCTCGGTAAACCGACCGAGCATTTCCAGCACCGCTTCGCGATTGTTCAAGAACACATCACGCCACATGGTCGGGTCGGAGGCTGCAATACGCGTGAAATCGCGAAAGCCACCGGCGGAATATTTGATGACGTCAGATTGCGTCACGTCTTCAAGGTCAGACGCGGTGCCCACAATGTTGTAGGCAATCAGATGCGGCAGATGGCTGGTAATCGCCAGCACCAGATCATGATGGTGCGGATCCATGAACTCGACGTCGCTGCCGCAGCCGCGCCAGAAGCGCGCCAGCTTTTCAACATCCGCCCGGTCGGCCAGATGGGTTACATCTTCACCACCGCCACCGATCGGCGTCAGGATGCACCAGCGCCCGTCGAACAGTTCCGCGAAGCCCGCATCAGGTCCTGACTGCTCGGTACCTGCAATCGGATGGCCCGGCACGAAATGCACGCCATCGGGAATATGCGGGCCGACATCACGCACCACAGCCATCTTCACTGAGCCCACATCGGTAACGATGGCACCCTGCTTCAGCACAGGTGCAATTGTCTGAGCCAATGCGCCGAATGCACCCACCGGCGTGCACAGCACGATCAGATCGGCGTCTTTGGCCGCATCTTCAGCGGTGTCGCAAACCTCATCACAGAACCCAAGCTCACGCACCCGTGCGCGGGTCTCAGGTGAGCGGGCATAACCAACAATCTCACCTGCAAGTCCTCCCCGGCGCGCAGCATGGGCAAGCGATGCACCCAGCAATCCAAGACCCAGAATGGCTATGCGGTTAAATACCGGTTTGCTCATCGCGTAGCACCCCCACCCATAAAGTCCGTCAGCGCCGCCACAACCATCTCATTGTGTTCAGCCAGCCCGACGGTCATCCGCAGACAATCCGGCAACTTGTAGGATGCGGTAGACCGCAGGATCAGCCCACGGCTGCGCAGGAACGCGTCCGCCGCCTCGGCAGTCTTGCCATCCGCACCGGAAAATCGCAGCAGCAGGAAATTCGCCACCGTCGGCACAACCTCAATGCCAAGTGCTGTGAATGCTGCCGTCAACTTTTGCAGCCATTCTTCGTTATGCGCGACTGAAGCGGCAACGTGTCCTGCATCTTCAATAGCCGCGATGGCCGCCGCCTGCGCCGGTCCGCCCACATTGAATGGCCCGCGCACACGATTGAGCGCATCGATGACGCTTTCCGGCCCATAGGCCCAGCCGACGCGCAGCGCCGCCAGCCCGTGCACTTTCGAAAATGTGCGCGTCATCACCACATTGGACGATGTCGCCACCAGCTCAAGCCCGGCTTCATAGTCATTGCGTTGCACATATTCCGCATACGCAGCATCCAGCACCAGCAGCACATTCGATGGCAGCCCCGCCTGCAGCCGCTTCACCTCATCAATGGGAATATAAGTGCCCGTCGGGTTATTCGGATTGGCGATGAAGACGATCCGCGTGCGGTCAGTGACCGCCGCAAGGATCGCATCCACATCGGTTGTCAGATTTTGTTCGGTCACCTCAACAGGTGTGCCGCCCGCCGCCTGCGTGGCAATCCGGTAAACCGCAAAGCCGTGCTCGGTGTGGATGGCTTCGTCACCCTTGCCGAGGAATGCCTGGGTCAGCAGATGAAACAGTTCGTCCGAACCATTGCCGCAGGCAAGGCGCGCAGCATCAAGCCCGTACCGCTTCGCAATGGCGGTGCGCAGGGCCGTGTAGCCGCCGTCGGGATAAATTTCCAGCGACTGCGCAGCATTGAGAAAGGCCTGCTTCGCACGCGGGCTTGGGCCCAGCGGTGTTTCATTCGCCGACAGTTTGATGGCGGTGTCGCGCCCGGAAATCTTGGATTCACCAGCCTTATAGGGCGTAATTTCCTGAATGCCGTCGCGTGGTGTCAGTTCACCCATCGCGTATATTCCTTGAAAAGTATTGGACCGTGTTCCCGGCTTCGTTGGGTACCCGCCCGGCTAGACGTCGATTGGCACCGGATAACCGCCAACCACATAAATTTCACCGAACGGGCCGCCATGCCTTTTATGAAGCGCCGTCAGCCGGTCGTCCCCGCTTTCGAGATGTCCGTCCACTGCAATCAGATGAAGCTGGGCTGAGCCTGCGCCCTTATCCGTCTCGGGGCTGCCATGCGGATCATTTGCGAATGCCAGCCGCCAGGCAGAAATACCCGCTTTGTCGAACACATCAGCGCAATTGTCTGGGCTCACAAAGCCAGACGACGTTGCAATCACCAATGTCACGTCATCGCCGGATGGATTACGCGGCGCTTTGGCCACCGCCACCGCACGCGGACCGTCGCCGGCAAGAAACCGCCGCCGCACTGGTTCGCCGTCACGCACATCCACCACAAAAGGCAATGCCGCCACAATGCGCGGCGAATCCTCGGCACTATTGAGCAAAGTCCACCACGGCGCATTTCCTGCCCTAGCACCCGGCTTGCCGGATTCAGGCGGCGGCAATACCGCAACCCCGGCAGTGCCATCGGCGACCAGCCGCACCGCGTTGCGCGCGTCTTCTGCCACCGTCACCGGAATACTCGAGCCGAATTGCTGCCTCGCCAGATCAAGCCGCTGCAAGGCACCATCACCACCCGCAATCGCTGCCGCGAAAGGGGCCTGAATGGCGGTCATTGCCGCAATCAGCTCATGCCAGAGGTCAGCCACCGCGACAAAGGGCAGCGGGCCTTTGTGCCGTTCCGCCAGCCGCCGCAGCATCTGTGCCTCACGCTCAATGCGGATCGGGCTTGCAGAGAGCAGCGCCGGCCCCTTGGCGGCAGCCACCTTGCCCACAACTTCGGCCCTTGCCATCAGCAGATCGTGAATTTCGTCATCTATCCGGTCGATATCCGCGCGCGCCGCCTCAAGGTCCGGCTGCTGGTCAGCAGGCACGGACGAAAGCGGGGGTGATTTTGTGGGCGCGGACATGAATTTCGAACAAACCGGTTTTATGCATCCACAAAGGCGGCACCGCAGCGGCACTCGCCGCAGGCCCAAAGATGCTGGAAAGCGCGTATCAATAGGGGGTGAAGGGGGGAAAATCAAAAAAAACAGTACCCGCCAGATTGCAGGGGAACCCGGCCCGCCCCACCCGCACCCCAACTAGCCATTGACAGGGCCAGCCAGCCTTCCCTAGCTACCTGCCCACCAAGTGGCCAGATACCAGGTTTTTCTCACCTTCCGGATGATGTATTGGCAGCAATCCGGTATTACATGGCGGCAATGACCGAAACGACGACCCCTATTGAACCTGAAACCGCAACCGGCTCCGCTGCGGACGGCGGCTCTGTGTCGAATGCCACGTCGCATGTCCACAGTTTCAGCGCTGACCAGCCTCTGAAGCTGGATGGCGGGGTCGATCTCGCCCCCATTGAAATCGCCTATCAGACCTATGGCCATCTGAATGCGGACAAATCCAACGCCGTCCTCATCTGCCATGCGCTGACCGGCGACCAGCACGCTGCCAATGACCATCCGTCGACCGGCAAGCCCGGCTGGTGGCACCATATGGTTGGTCCAGGTCGTCCGATTGATACGGACCGCTTCTTCGTCATCTGCCAAAACGTGATCGGCGGCTGCCTCGGCACCACCGGCCCCACCTCGATCAACCCGGCAACCGGCGAACATTACGGCCTTGGTTTCCCGGTCATCACCATCGGCGACATGGTGCGCGCGCAGGCGATGCTGGTGGAAGCGCTGGGCATTGAGCAATTGTTCTGCGTCGCAGGCGGCTCCATGGGCGGCATGCAGGTGCTTGAGTGGTGCGCGTCCTACCCAGAGCGGGTTTTCAGCGCCATTCCCGTTGCTACCGCAGCCCGACACTCGGCCCAGAACATCGCCTTCCACGAGGTTGGCCGTCAGGCGATCATGGCCGACCCCAACTGGAAGGGCGGCGGCTATTCAGGCGACGCTTACCCCGCCAAGGGGCTGGCCGTTGCCCGCATGGCCGCGCACATCACATACCTTTCCGAAGCAGCCCTGCACCGCAAATTCGGCCGCAACCTGCAGGACCGGGAAAACGTCACCTATGGCTTTGAGGCTGACTTCCAGATCGAAAGCTACCTGCGCCATCAAGGCTTTACCTTCGTGGACCGGTTCGACGCCAATTCGTATCTCTTCATTACCCGCGCGATGGATTATTTCGATCTCGCGGCTGATCACGCACGCCGCAATGGCAAGGACGCAGGCACCCTGGCAGATGCCTTTCGCGGCACGCCCATTCGCTTCTGTGTCGCGTCCTTCACCAGCGACTGGCTCTACCCGACGTCTGAAAGCCGCCAGATTGTGCAGGCACTAAACGCTGTGGCCGCCAATGTCAGTTTCGTCGAAATCGAAAGCGACAAGGGCCATGACGCCTTCCTGCTGGATGAGCCGGAACTGTTTGCGACCATATCCGGCTTCATCGGCGCGTCTGCCCGCGCCCGCGGCATCTAGGGGCATCTGAACCATGGCCAGCACGCCAAATACAATGCCCAGCCCACCGCGCGCCACCCGTGCCGACCTTGCCCGCATTGCCGAGCTTGTCAGCCACGGTGCCCGCGTGCTGGACGTCGGCTGCGGCGACGGGCAACTGCTTGAAATCCTGCGCGATGAACGCGGCGTTGACGGACGCGGCATTGAACTGTCGCAGACCGGCGTGAATGCCTGCGTGTCGCGCGGCCTGTCGGTCATCCAGGGTGACGCCGACACCGACCTGACGGACTATCCCGCAGGCGCGTTTGATTTTGTCATCCTGTCGCAAACAATTCAGGCCACGCAAAATCCGCGCGAAGTCATGACCCAGATGATGCGTATCGGCCGCCGGGTGATCGTCTCGTTCCCCAATTTCGGCCATTGGAAAGTCCGCGCGCATCTCACGGCCACAGGCCGCATGCCGGTGACGTCAGCGCTGGATTATCAGTGGTGGGAGACCCCCAACATCCATCTATGCACGCTCATGGATTTTGTGGCTCTGTGCGACCTGCTGGGCGCGCAGGTCGAACGCGCCATCGTGCTGGGGTCGGCAGGCAAGGCCCGCGCATTCAAAGGCCCGCCCGGCTGGTGGGCAAATCTCACCGCCGAGCAGGCCATTTTTCTTCTGGAATGTCCGTAATCGCCATATCGCGATTGCGTGCAGTTAACCCCTGATCGCTTCGGCGCCGGCTTCGCCGGTGCGGATGCGCATAGCCGAAATCAGATCACTGACGAAAATCTTCCCGTCGCCGATCTTGCCGGTATTGGCCGCGCCCGCAATCGCCTCGACAATCTTGTCGGCCATCGGATCGTCACAGGCCACGTCAACGCGCACCTTCGGCACCAGCTGCACCACATATTCCGCACCACGATAAATTTCGGTCTGGCCCTTCTGGCGGCCATAGCCCTTCACTTCGGTGACGGTGAGCCCCTGCACACCGATGCCCGAAAGCGCGTTCAGCACTTCGTCGATCCGTGATGGCTTGATGATAGCTGTAACCATACGCATGGCGATTTCCATTTCCTGGGATTGTTTAGCGTGTCTGCATCTCGTTCATCGGCGCACAGCAGATGCACCAACGTCAATTCATGCGGCTACGGTATGCGCGGCGCAACAACCGGGCAAGCCTCCGCACCAGATTCAGCATCATTGGATGCAGCACTCGCGTCGAAGGCACCGTGCGGCATACGCGCAGGCACACCCGCGCGCACCGGCGCCCCTATCAGCCGCCGCCGCCGCGCCCGTTCAGGATGCCCGGACGGCGCATAAATCTGCTTTGTCGCTTCGACCAGAATGACGCCTGAGAACCGCGGCCATAGCCGTGCGCCCAGCCGCTCCCATACGGCGGCGGACCGCATGAAGAAGCGCCACCCGATCGGCGGCATAAAAAGCGCCGACGACCATTCAACAGGTGTGAACATGGCGCTGCGCAACAGCGACACCAGCTGCCCGCGCGAGAATGGCTGGCCGTGACCGAAAGGTGTGCTTTCCCCGCGCGCCCACATGCCGCGCCGGTTGGGCGCGACAATCAGCATCCGCCCGCCCGGTGCCAGCACCCGCCAAGCCTCACGCAAAGCAGGCTGCAACTGGTCCGCCGCTTCAAGCTGATGCACGAGGAGCAATCTATCGGCAGATGAATCTGGCAGCGGCAGGCAAACCTCATCCACCAGCCCGGTGAGGTAGCGGCCGGATCGCGGCCAGTGCAACACGCCCTGCTGGGCCGGCATCAACGCCAGAACCCGCTCGGCTTCGTCGCGGAACTGGCCCAGATAGGGCGTCGCATAGCCCAGCCCCGCCACCGTCATGCCGGTGACATTCGGCCAGCAGCGGCGGATCGCCCGACCCACAAGCAGCCGCGCGACGCGGCCCAAGGGCCGCCCATAAAAATCCCGAAGATCAATCACATCAAGACGCATGGCCGAACGCTAGCAAACTTCCCTTAACGGGTCTTGGCGCAAAGCCGATGGAGCCCACAAATTGCAAAACAGGCGCGTCAATTTGCAAACCCGCACCGGGCACGGCCCCGTGCCATGCTTCCAGAATGATAATTGTCTGGTTGCTCATTGCTGTCTTGCTGGTACTTGCCGCCTTGCATGCCTATTGGGGGCTGGGCGGCCGCTGGCCCGGCCATGACGATACGTCGATGGTTCAATATGTCGTGGGCCGCACTGAGGCTATGGCCGCCCCCGGCGCGCGCGCCTGCTTCGCTGTGGCCTTTGCCATTCTGACCACAGCGGTGCTGGCAGCACACATGGCGGGTGTGCTTCACATCCCCTATGTACCGCAACCACTTGTCACATTGGGATTTTGGGGCGCGGCAACCGTTTTCACGGGCCGTGGTCTTGCGGCCTATGTGCCCGGCATCTTCAACTATGCCAAAGGCACCCCGTTTTACCGGCTCAATCGCATTCTTTATTCGCCTCTCTGCCTGCTCATCGGCGCAGGTTTTGGCGCAATTGGCACCAAGTCCATTTGAACCGGACCTCCTGGCGGCATAGGTTAGCGCCAAGTACGCCACCCAGCGCTCAGGAGCCCTCAGATGTCGCATCTCATCGTCCACCAGTTTCCGTGCCTTGATGACAATTACGGCTTCCTGCTGCACGCACCTGCAACCGGCGAGACCGCCACAATCGATACACCCGAAGTCGGCCCGATTGAGCGCGAACTCAAGGAAAAGGGCTGGAAACTCACCCATATCCTCAACACCCACCATCATTTTGACCATGCCGGCGGCAATGAGGAACTCAAGGCGCGCCACGGCTGCACAATTATCGGACCGAAAGATGAGGCCGACAAAATCCCCGGCATCGACCGTGCTGTAGGGGATGGCGACGAAGTTCTTTTCGGCGGCGAAACGGCGCGCGTCATCGGCGTGCCCGGCCACACGGCTGGCCACATCGCCTATCACTTCGCAGGCCAGCACCTGGCTTTTGTCGGCGACACATTGTTTGCACTTGGCTGCGGCCGGTTGTTTGAAGGCACGCCTGCCCAGATGTGGACCAGCCTGCAAAAGTTGATGGCCCTGCCTGACGACACAGTTGTTTATTGCGCGCACGAATATACGCAGGCCAACGCCAAATTCGCGCTCAGCGTCGAGCCGGACAACGAAGCCCTGCACGAGCGCGCCCGGCAGATTGACGAAAAGCGCCGCAAGGGCCAGCCGACAGTGCCGACGACCATCGGCCTTGAGAAATCCACCAACCCCTTCCTGCGCCCGGCCAGCGGCGATTTGCAGCGCACTGTCGGCCTGGAAGGTGCAGACCTTGTGGACGTGTTCGCCAAGACCCGCGCGCTCAAGGATAATTTCTAGTGGATGCTGCCGGCATAATTGCTGCACTCAACCTCAAGCCGCATCCAGAAGGCGGGCATTACGCCGAGACCTTCCGAGACGATGGGGAAGGCACACGCGCCCACTCAACCGCCATTTACTATCTGCTGGAGGCGGGCGACATCTCGCACTGGCACCGGGTCACAGATGCAGTTGAAGTCTGGCACTGGTATGCGGGCGGCCCGCTGGCGCTGACGATTTCACCCGACGGCCATGATGCCGAAGCCTTCCGCCTCGGCCCGGAGCTCACAGCAGGCCAGCGCCCGCAGCTGATCGTGCCCGCAAACCACTGGCAAACCGCAGAAAGCCTTGGGCAATGGACCCTGTGCGGCTGCACGGTCGCGCCGGGATTCGAATTTTCATCATTCGAAATGGCCCCGCCGGATTGGCGGCCGGTGCCACGGTCCGGGTGAGGCTGAACGTCTTAAGGCTAAGTGGCAGGCTGACTCACACCCCTTTGCCGCTTGCGGTATAGTGCCTGCGGGGAATTCGGGGGACGCTTTTATGGCGACATCACTCTGGCCGGGCGTGCACACGGTCATCTGCGCATTGGCCATATTGATACCGGCAGCAGCAGCCGCGCAGACCATCACACCGCAAAATGGCGCCTGCCCGGACACCCCCGGTGCCATGGGCTCCGCGCGCATCATTGAGGTGGATACATCCGGCGGGCCGGATATCGGCACCATGCAATATGCCTCCACCTTGCCGCTTGGCCCAAAGGAACTGGTCCTGACATTCGATGATGGCCCGAATCCGGAGCATACGCCGAAGATCCTCGACGCACTGGATGCCCATTGCATCAAAGCCACCTTCTTCATGGTTGGCCGCTACGCGCAGATGCATCCCGATATTGTGCGCGAGGTCTGGCGGCGCGGCCATACGGTTGCCACCCACACATGGTCTCACCCGATCCTGTCCAAGACCTATTACAAAAAAGCCAGAACCCAGATTGACCGTGGCTTTGATGCGGTACGCACAGCACTGGCTGGCCTGACTGATGAAAACGGAACCCCGGCTGAAGTGGCGCCCTTCTTTCGCTTCCCCGGCCTCAACCACACAAATCGCCTGCGCGCCTATCTGGGCAGCAAGGACATCGCCACATTCTCCTGCGATATCGGCACTGATGACTGGCGCGGCATCTCACCCCGCACGCTCTACAAGCGCGCGTTGTCAATGATCGCTGCCAAGGGGTCCGGTGTTGTCATCTTCCATGACACCCACCACCGCACGTCTTTCATGCTGCCGCAAATTCTTGATGAGCTGGCCCGGCGCGGCTACACGACCGTGCAGATCGTGCCCAAAGGCGACAGCCGCTTGATCGCCGCCCGCGCCGCCGAAAAAGCCGCTTATGCGGCCCAGTTGGAACGGGCGGAAGCAACCGCGCGCGCCATCGAAGCCACCAGATTACCCACCGGCACTGTCGCGCAAGTGCCACCCTCTTTTCGCCCGTCCATGGCAAACTAGCCTCCGATGCGCCTCACCTCCGCGAGCAGCCTGATGACCACACGCCGGACATTCCTGAAAAGCACCCTCGCTGCCAGCGCTGCGGCATCCACACTGGTCGCAGCGCCGGCAATCCTGCGGGCTGAAGCGCCCTACAAGCGCACCCTGCGGATGCAAAGCCTCAATTCCGGTGAAAAACTCAACATCACCTATTGGGCTGAAGGCGAGTATCGTGAAGGGGCGTTCAAACGCATTGCGTGGTTCATGCGCGACCTGCGCACCAACACCACCACGGACATGCAGCCGCAACTGATGGACCTTCTATGGGACATCGACCAACTGACATCATCCTCAAAGCCCATCTACATCATGTCTGCATTCCGCTCCGAGCGCACCAATGCGTGGCTGGCTTCGCGCTCACGCTCGGTGGACCCCGGCTCGTTCCACATGCGCGGCATGGCCATCGACATCACGCAGGATTTTGCAGATCCACATGCCATCTACCGCGCCGCCCGCAAACTTGATCGCGGCGGCGCCGGCTACTACCCCACCCGCACCCCCTATGTGCATCTGGATGTCGGCCCGGTGGATAGCTGGGTGCACCCCAATATAGGCCGCCGCGACCGGGACGCCGAATACGATGCCCTGATTGCCGCCGAAAAGGCCGCAAAGCAGCAAGCCGCTTCGGAAAGCTGAGTTTCCGTCCACCGATAGCATTTTTACAGGTTTTATGCGGGGTTTTGGACACTCACACAGCTCTGTGAGTCACTACAATTTCGCATCCGCAGCAAATTGATCGGCCCCACCTCGCAACTGCACTTGCGCATTGCAGCATGGCTACGCGAGAATGAAGGAACTGGTCCGGCACAGCCCCGGCTCGCATAGCGCGCTGCGTCATGTCGGGCATGGGCATTACCCGGTCATTGATGAAACCGACGGAAGCGTGACAACGTGGCCAAGAAACGATCCTCCGGCAACGAGCCGATCACGATCAAGAAATACGCCAATCGCCGCCTCTACAACACGGCGACGTCCAGCTATGTGACGCTTGATCACCTGGCGGAGATGGTGAAGCAAAATCAGGACTTCGTCGTGATTGACGCCAAGTCCGGCGACGACATCACCCGCTCGGTCCTGACTCAGATTATTTTTGAAGAAGAGGCCAAGGGCGGCCAGAGCCTGCTGCCGGTCCGCTTCATGCGCCAGCTCATCAAATTCTATGGCGACAGTCTGCAAGGTGTGGTGCCCGGATTTCTGGAACTGAGCCTGGAAAACTTTGCCAAGGAGCAGGAACGCATCCGCGGACGCCTGGCCAATGCGGTTGGTGCAGAGCGCATCACAGCCATCGAAGAGCAGGTGCGCGAGAATGTCGCCGCGTTGGAAAACGCCGTGCGCATGCTCAACCCGTTCGCATCGAGCGGTGATGCATCGAAGGCCGCAGCCGGCAAGCCTGCTTCCACCGATAACGGCGATGACGAAGACCCTGAAAAGGAAGTTGCTGATCTGCAAAAGCAGATGTTGGCAATGCAAAAGCAGCTTGATGCGCTGTCACGCAAGAAAAAGCAGTAGCAGCATCAACTGGCCGGGTGGCCGCTAGGCTCTCTGGCGGGCAGGCGGATTGAATGCCGCCCAGTCCGGATCAAGGATCGGCTCACCAAGGAAAAAGCCCTGCATATATTCAACGCCGTAGGCGCGCAGCAGGGTCACCTCGTCTTCATTGCCCACCCACTCAGCCACCACAGGCAGGTTGAAGTTCTTCGCCAGATGCACCAGCGTCTGCACAAAGAGCTGGTTGTCGCGGCTGCGCACCAGCCCCTTCACGAAGGACCCGTCAATCTTGACCATGTCGACGTCAAGCGCCTTGAGATTGCGGAATGACGTGTAGCCGGCGCCAAAATCATCAATCGCCACGCGGCACCCAAGCTCTCGCAGCTCGCGCACAAACCGCGCTGATTCTTCAAGCTCATGTAGCGCCACTGTTTCGGTGATCTCCACGATCAGCCGCTCGGCGATACCACTGTGATCTCGCGCATAGCCGGTCATGCTATCAAGCCAGGAGCGATCCATCGCCGTCATGCCGGAAACATTGATGGCCAGTTCCGCATGCGGTTGTTCCACCAGCGTCTGCACGGCCATTTCAAGCACACGATGGTCGATCAGACGCACCAGACCAAGTTTCTCCGCGACCGGGATGAATTCACCTGCCGATACGACTTCACCATCCAGCCGCACCATACGCAGCAGGCATTCATAGAGGTCGGTTTCGCCCGTCTTGGTGGCCACGATAGGCTGATAGGCAAGCTTCAGCCGGTCATCATTGAGCGCTGTCACCAACTCATCCGCCAGCTGAATATTACGGCGGCGGCTGGATTCACGGTGCTCCGACAACTGATAGATGACGTAGGCACCACGCCGTGTGGACTTCGCTGAATCAAGAGATTCTTCTGCACGCGCCAAGGCTTCGGTGGCATGGCGAGCACACTGCGGGATGGCCACGCAGCCGATGGAAACACTCGCTGACACAGGCCCGGAGCCTGTATCAATGACGGTATCGCGAACCTCACGCATCAACCGTTCAGCGGTATAGGCCATTTCGTCATGGCCGCAATTGGCAAGGATGACACCAAATTTGTTACCCGCAACGCGCCCCAGCGTATCGCTCTGCCGCAATTGCGACTGGAGACGCCGTGCCACTGCGACAATCACTTGATCCGCCACATCAAAACCATAGGCGTCATTGATCAATGCCAGATTGTCGATGCCGACCAGCAGGAAGGCGGAGTCCCGGTCAAAGCGTTCGCAATAGGCAATCGTCTGCGACAGGGTCTCGCGCAGCTTCGAGCGATTCACATTTCCCGTCAGCTCATCAAAGCTGGCCAGATACGACATCTTGCGTTCATTGTGCTTGCGTTCGGTCACATCGCGCACTGTGCCGACAACGCGTCCCGGGCGGCCGGTTTCACCGACAAACCACGCACCACAATCCTCAACCCAGATGCTGTCTTCGCTGCCCGGGAGGTTGATTGCATATTCTGTCTGGAACGGAACGCCTTGACCGCGATCCGTCTTATCGCTGGTCACCACAGCATCATAGCGCGAGATACCGGCATCCGGATCCACCAGACGCGCATAGCCTCGGCCAGTTGTGAGGGTGGCATATAGTTCGTCGTCTGCACCTTGATGCATCCGCAATATTTCAAGGGCCGCGCCACCCCATGTCAGCGTGTCGCTGGTGATATCCCATTCATAAACAGCGATGCCCGAAAGCCCCAGCGCCAGTGATTGATCAACAGCGCCGCCCACACCGTGCGTTTCTTTAGTGCCATCTTGACCGGCTGGTGCCGGGCCAGAAGCCCGTCCAACTTCGCCGTACTTGGTGCTACGCATGGTTACTCCAAAATCCCCCGATTTTGCGCAAGCCGCAGAACCGGAAACAAACTCACCGGAAAGCACAACACAACGCACCACATCCGTATTCTTGGTAGCGGCTTAGACTGACAATTCCTCAACGGTCGCACGTAGCGATTAAAAAATACGAAACGCTCAGGCCCCGACCCACTGAATGGTCAAAGCCCATGGCACGCCAATTGGCATCGCCCTTGCTCCTGTCAGGGTATGAAAATTGGCCGCACCAGATTTGTTCACCTTCCCCGCCGGGTCGCCACGGTGGAAAAGGTGTATGCGGCAAACACAAATCCGCAGAAAACAGCCATTGTCGAGCACGCCTCGACACCAGCGCGCAGCACAGCCAAGGCCCATGTCGCGCCGTCCGCACGTGTCCTGTGGCGGGAAGTCCCGAATTGGCACAGCCTGCCGGGGGATATCAACGCCGCTCTGAGCACCAGCGCACGCGCCTATGCCCGCGCGCACAGACTGCACGCAGCGCCGGTCGCGGGCCGCATCGCCGATAAGGTCGCCTAGCAGGCCGGGTCCTAGTAGCCCAGCGCCGCGCCATCCTTGCGCGGGTCCGACCCGCCGATCAGCGACCCTTCTTCCCAATTGATCAAAATGCCCTGGCCACCGCCATACGGTGCGAAGGCCTTGCCAACTTTGTGCCCCCGCGCTGACAGCCCTTCCAGCGTCGCGGCAGGCAGACCACGCTCAACCAAAAGCTCGCCGTCCTCCGTCAGGAAGCGGGGAAAATCAATCGCTTCCTGAATATCCATGCCGTAATCGAGCATGTTCATCGCCACCTGCACATGGCCCATGGGCTGGTAATGTCCGCCCATGACGCCGAATGGCATGACGGCTTTGTCGCCTTTCACCAGCATCGCCGGAATGATCGTGTGCATCGGTCGCTTGTTGGGCGCGATGCAGTTGGGGTGGCCCTCATCAAGCACAAAGCCCGCGGCGCGGTTCTGGAATACGACGCCGGTCGCCTCGTCCGCGATGCATGACCCAAACCCGTGAAACAGCGAATTGATGAACGATACGCAGTTACGGTCCTTGTCCACCACCGTCAGATAGGTGGTATCGCGATGCGGATTGTCCTGCGCCTGCGGCAGGGTAGCAGCACGGTCGGGATCAATCCTGGCCGCAATCACATCCGCAAATGCGTCCGATAGCAGATGCTCCACCGGCACGTTGGCATGATCCATGTCGGCCACATATTCATCGCGCGCCGCATAGGCCTGCCGGGCAGCCTCGACCTGCAAATGCACACGTTCAGGCCCCCGAGGGTCCAGCCCCTTCACGCCGAGCCGCTCGAGAACATTGAGCATGATGAGCGCTGTAATGCCCTGCCCGTTGGGCGGTATCTCCAGCATCCGGTGGTCATGATACCCGGTCGAAATCGGTGTCACATAATCCGCTGAGGCTGCCGCAAAATCTTCAAGCGTGTGCAGGCCGCCTTTTGCCCGCAGCGTTTCAACCATGCGTTCTGCGACCTCACCTTCATAAAAGCCGGCACGGCCCTTGTCAGCAATCGCCCGCAATGTGCGGCCCAATGCCGGGCTCTGCCACTTGCTGCCGATATCAGGCGCCCCCCCGTCGCGCAAATACAGCGCTGCAATGTCCGGATCATTTTTCAACTCCGGCACCAGAAACATCCAGTCGGTGCCAATGCGCGGCGACACTGCAAACCCATCCTCGGCCAACCCAATCGCCGGGGCCAGAACATCCGCCATACCCATGCTGCCATGATCATCCAGCAGCTTCGCCCAGGCATCCACCGCGCCGGGAATGCTGATGGAATGTACTGACTTAAAGCCGATCTCCGACATGCCCTGTTCGGCGAACCAATCGCGGGTGGCGGCCGCAGGAGCACGCCCCGACCCATTGAGCCCGATCACATCGGCGGACCCCTTGGGTGCGAACAGGACGAAACAGTCGCCGCCAATGCCCGTCATCATCGGCTCGATAACAGCCAGAACCGCGTTGGCGGCAATTGCAGCATCAACCGCATTGCCGCCGCGCTTCATAATTTCCACCGCCGCCAGCGACGCCTGCGGATGTGATGAGGCGCACATGCCATTGAGACAGTGAACCGTCGAGCGCCCCGGACGCTGGAAGTCACGCATCCGGATTGCCTTTTGCCAATGATGCCTGCGCCAGCGCCAGCACACCCAGCGCACCGGCCAGATGGCCCACATCCTGAAAGCTGATTCCAAGTCCAGGGGCGAGACGCATCAGCAGCGCCGGCAGAATGGCGAATGAGAGCGCCGCCGCCAGCACCCACATGCTGGCGCGGGGCGCTGTTTCAAACTTCCATGCCGCCAGCCCGGTAAAGCCTATCAGCGTCACGATCTGCACCATCCCGGTAGACCGGATCTGGTCGGTCAGCACCGCCACCACGTAGATCACAACCGGAATTGCCAGAACGATGGTTGTCCAGCGCTCCGGCAACGGCCGCACCAGATGGGACGCCACACCGATAAGCGCTGCCACCATCCCGACCGAAAGCGCAAATGCCATGACAGTTACGTAGATGGGTTCAATGCCGATGAAGAACAGCCGCAACACCGCGCAAAGTCCAGCAACAGCAAAACTCAGAAAACTCACCAGCCAGAACATTTTTCCGTTTACGGATGATGTTCGCACCTGTGTCACTGCAAAAATGCCCGCGCCCAGAAAGAGCCCTGCAAACAGGGCCGGTAGAATCTCAGCCATCACTCATTCCTTTATGTGTCGTCTCTTGGGCCGGACGGATCATCGGAAAACCGTGTTTCCAGCACCAATGTCTTGATATCTCCGACCACTCGTTCCAGCTTTTCCAAACGGTGCGCCATGTCATCCAACCGTGCAAGCACTGCCCCCAGATCAGGGTTTGCCGGACCGTCTGCCTCAACCGGCATGGGGGTGGAAACACCCGCATGCGAAGCTACATCTTCAATCGGTGCATCCAGAAATGCCGCCATCGCCCGCACGTCGTCCGGTGTCAGCTCGCGCTGATCCTTCCAAATGGCTGCAAGCTCAATCACCGGCAGGCCCATGGCCTCCGCCAACTCATTCGGCGACCGGCCCAGCGCCTCAAGTCTTTGGGTAAACCACTGCTGATCAAAAAAAAGCGCCATTGGAAATCTGCCCTAGCGTCCCTTGAAGTGCGGCGCGCGTTTTTCAAGGAAGCTTGCGACGCCTTCCGAATGGTCTTCGGTCTGAAACAACCGCCCCAGTGTCGAGGACACCCAGCCGCCCAGCGCCTGATAATCCTGTGCCGCTGACCGGCGCAAGCCTTCCTTCATGAAGCGCAGGGCAAGCGGTGCATTCTCAGCAATACGTTCCGCAAGCGCCATGGCTTCGTCCATCAGCGTGTCATGCGGCACAACTTTGCTCAAAAGACCGATGCGCTCAGCTTCCACTGCATCAACCATGTCCCCGGTGAACAGGAGTTCCGCCGCCTTGGCTGGGCCGACAATATAAGGCAACCGGCCAAGCCCGCCGATATCACTGATAAGCCCGCGCTTGATAAAGATCTCACCCATCTGCGCAAGTTCCGAGCCGATGCGGATATCCGCAAACAGCGCCAGTTCCATCCCCCAGCCCACAGCAGGGCCATTGACGGCCGCAATCACCGGTCTGTCGCAGTCCAGCACAGCCATGGCGGCTGGCGTCGGCTTGGGCCGAACGGAGGTCAGCCGGGCAACGCTCGCATCCTTCTGCTCCCCTGTCATCATCTCCTTCACGTCCTCGCCTGCGCAAAAGGCGGGATCGGCACCGGTGATGATGACGCAGCGAACATCGCTATCTGCCTGCGCAGCACGAAACGCCTGCTCCAACTCGTCATAGGCCGTCCGGTTGAGCGCATTGCGCCGCTGCGGGCGGTTGAGCATGACCGTCGCCACATGATTCTCAACCGTGTAGCGCACCGTCTCAAACGAAGCTGGACCCCGCGTCATATGCCTGCGCTCCTCTTAACGCGTGAAATCAGGGATCTGATCGCCCAGCTCACCGATGGCGTCACCACGCGCGGACCCAAGCGCCGTGCCGCCGTCGCAATCAATGATCGCACCCGTCACATAGCGCGCCGCTTCGCTGGAGAGCCACATGCAGGTTTCCGCAATGTCGGTTTTGGTGCCGTAGCCACGCAGCGCCACGCCTTCGGTGACAGCTTTTTCCGCTTCCGGCGTCGGCGCCAGCCGCCGCATGCCTTCAGTGTCGGCAATCGGTCCCGGCGAGACGGCATTAACGCGCACACCGCCCGGACCCCATTCCAGCGCCAGGCACTTCACAAGCATATTGATGCCTGCTTTGGCCGCACACACATGCGCCTGGAACATTGACGGGTTGACCGCCTGCGGCGCGGTAATGGCAACCAGCGATGCACCGGGCCGCTTGAGATAGGGGAAGCAGGCACGCAGCACGTGGAAGGTGCCGATCAGATCGATATCCACAACCACCTTGAAGCCGTTGGAAGACATACCAAGCGCCGGCGCCACGAAATTGCCTGCAGCCCCCGACAGCACGAAATCTATCTCGCCGTATTCTTCCTTGGTCTTGCGCAGGGCCTTGTCGACGCTTTCAAAGTCGCGCACGTCGCATGCCATGCCGAAGGCAGTGCCGCCCTCGTCGGTAATGCTTTTCACCGCGTCCTGAATCTTGTCATGGCTGCGCGAAATAATGGCAACCTTGGCACCCTCACGGGCAAACCGCTGCGCCACGCCAAGATTGATCCCCGACGAGGCGCCTGCGAAAAACGCCACCTTGTCCTTCAGCAGGTTTTCCTTGAATACGTCGCTCATGATTGATGCCTCCCAGTGGCGGTTTTATGGCGCTTACCTCCCCGCGCCGTCAGGCACATATGCATAGCAGCATCAGCCCGCACACATGCACCGCAGGGAGTGTTATTGCGATAGTGTTGAGCCCACCAAAGCAACTGCGCAATAACAACGCAAGCACCCATCGGCCCACATTAGGACCACACCTCGGAGACCAGCCTGTCCAACCCTCTGCCAGATATGATCCGCCCGTCGGCACCCGGCCCCACGCCCACAACCGTGTGGGAAACTGTGCCGTGCCCGTCCGGCATTACGCCCGCGGATATCTTTGCGCCTGTAGCCCGGCGGCCTTACGCCCAATTGCTGGATTGGCAGAAATCCGGCGGCACCACCTATCTGTTGATGGACCCTGCGGAAACCGTTGAGATCACCATGGGCGATCTTGATGCGGCATCCCCCGGCAACGCCTTCGCCACGCTTGAACAAACACTTGCCCAGTGGGGCCATGCGGCAGGCTACGTGCCCGGCAACGCGCCCGCCGCCTTCACCGGAGGAGCGGCGGGCTTGTTCGCCTATGAACTGGCCCACGACCTGGAACAGCTGCCGAAAAAAAATATCCCCACCGCGTCAGAACCGGTCCTCAGCGCCGGTCTCTATGACACGATTGCGGCCCTCCCTGCCGCCAGCAATGAGTTTCTCCTCATCTCCCCGTGGGATACTCCGCAAACACGAGCCAAGCGCGACCGGCTGCGCCAGATGATCGAAACGGCAGTCCCCGCACCTACCCCTTCAGCCGTGGTCTGCGATGCGCCACAGCCCGACATGAGGCCCGCCGATTATCGCGCCGCCGTGGCGCGCATCATTGAGCTGATTCACGCCGGCGACATTTTTCAAACCAACCTCGCCCAGCGCTTCACAACACCAATGCCAGATGAACTTGCAGCCTTCGATATTTACCGGCGGCTTGCAGGTATAACTCCGCCACCCTTTGCAGCCCATCTCACCCTGCCGGACCGCACGCTGATTTCATCATCGCCCGAGCGGTTTTTGCAGGTGACGGCATCCGGCGAAGTGCGGACTGAACCGATAAAAGGTACCCGCCCGCGTGGCACAACGCAGACAGAAGACGCACAGTTCGCTATTGATCTTCTCGCCAGCGAGAAGGATCGCGCCGAGAACGTCATGATCGTGGACTTGCTGCGTAATGACCTGTCGCGTGTCTGCGCGGACCATTCGATCAAGGTCGAAGACCTGTGCGAGCTACATACATTCGCCAATGTGCATCACCTGATTTCCACGGTGACAGGGCAATTGAGGCCGGATGCAACAGCGCTTTCATGCCTTGCAGCCTGCTTTCCCGGTGGCTCCATTACCGGCGCCCCCAAAGTGCGCGCCATGCAGATCATCAATGACGAAGAGCCCTGCGCGCGTGGCGCCTATTGCGGGGCCATCGGCTTTGTCGGTCTGGATGGCGCCATGGACACATCCATTGCCATCCGCACCCTGACGATCAAAGACGGCACTGTCAGTTATCATGCAGGCGGTGGCATTGTGGCCGACAGCGATCCGGATGCGGAGTATGATGAGACAATCACCAAGGCCAGCGCCATACGCGCGGCTCTGTGTGGCGACAGCGGTGGGCAGACATGATTCTCATCATCGACAACTATGACAGCTTCGTCTTCAACCTCGCCCGCTATGTCCGCGAGCTTGGCCACGAAACGCAGGTTGTGCGCAATGATATGATCAGTATCAGCGAGGCACTGGCCTTGGGGCCGCAAGGCATCATCATTTCCCCCGGCCCCTGCGGCCCCCAGCAGGCGGGCATATCAACGTCACTGGCCGCTGAAGCCATCAAACGCTGCCTGCCGCTGCTGGGCGTCTGCCTTGGTCATCAATGCGTGGTTGCAGCGTGCGGCGGCACCATCGGCCGCGCAGGTGCCCCGGTGCATGGTCGCGCCTCCACCATCACCCATTCGCAGCAAGGGCTGTTCAAGGGCTTGCCCTCGCCCCTCACCGTCGGCCGATACCATTCACTGATTGCCACCGGCGACATGCCACAGAGCCTTGCTGTAACCGCACAGCTTGCCGGTGATCCTGAAACCGTCATGGGCGTTGCGCACAAGGACGCGCCGGTCTTCGGCGTCCAGTTTCACCCCGAGAGCGTGCTGACAGAGAACGGCCATGACCTGCTGGCCAATTTTCTGCGCCACGCCGAAAGCCGGATGGCCGCCCAATGACCGCAATACGCGTCTGGCACAATGGCCACCTTGCGCCGGAAGCCGAAACCCATCTGGCCGTCAACGATCGCGGGCTGCTGTTGGGCGACGGATTATTTGCGACAATGCTGGCCCGCAATGGCCATATCGTTCGGCTCGAAAGACACATCATGCGGTTGGCGGAAGGAGCGGCGGTGATGAAAATCCCGCTGCCATTTGATACCCACACATTGGCCGCCGCGGCGCACGAAACCCTGCGCGCGAACGGACTGTCCTCAGCCCCGCGCGCCAGCCTGCGCATGACCCTTACGCGCGGCACCGGCCCACGGGGGCTAGCCCTGCCTGCAACCTCACAGCCGACCCTCATCATCAGCGCCGCCGAAGCACCACCAGCACCCGACGGCATCGCGGTCACCATCAGCAGCGTCAAAAAACTTGCCGCCAGCCCCGCCAGCGCGCTCAAGACGCTGAATTACACGGACCACGTGATGGCACGCCTGGATGTGGACGCCACAGGTATGACAGAAGCCCTGATGCGCTCGGCAGCGGGCGGCATTGCCTGCGCCACTATCGGCAATGTCTTCGTCATCACCGGCAACCGACTGCTGACACCGCCTGACGATGGCGCCATCCGCGCCGGTGTCACCCGCAACGATGTACTGGCGCTTGCCCGCGGCATGGGACTTGAGGTGGTTGAAGCTGAATTGTCCGTCGATGCGTTGAAGGCAGCGGATGAGATATTTCTCACCAACGCCCTTTGGGGCATCTGCCCGGTGACATCAATCGGCAGTGGTGCACGCGCTGTTGGCGCGACCACAAAAAAACTTGCCCAGGCGCTGGATGCTGCCTGGGCAAGTGATTTCAGCTGAGTCAGGTGCGGTCAGCTATTCGCCAACAGCAAAATCTCGGCGTGCAGTTGTAATCGTTACCGAGAACCCAGCCACCACATCAAGCAACGCCAGCATGGTGATGAAGAAGAACGTCGAGGACGCGGCCTGCGGCACAATGATGAACTCGATAATGCACAGTACGAATACCAGCATCGACAGGCCATGATTGATGATTGAGGTCTGTGACGTGCCGGTCGCCCGGACGATCTCGATGAACAGCAGCACCAGACCGACCACAAGGAACAGGTCGGCAAAGGTGAAGGTCCAGACCGCCCCGGACATCATATCAATGGAAAACAGGCTGGTCGTAAGCTCAGGTCCGGTCACGAACAGCACGATATTGTAGGCGATGAGCAGCAGCAGCAGCAGCGGAATGATGGCAAACATATGGGTGATCCCCCGGATCCGTTATAGCGCGGGCTGCGAGAGCTTGTGTCGGCCTCACACCCCGCAAGCAATGTTAAGTGGCCCCTGCAGCAATACGTACCACATGGGCCCAAATCCCTCGCGTGGTTGAAACAGGTACAGTTAAAATGCGGCACACCCGTGACGGCGAAACGGCATCGATTGGGCGTTCACCCCCGCGAACAAACAAGAAAAGGGGCCCCGGACGGGACCCCTCTCTCAGATTTTTGCCCGCAAAACTGCAGGGAATGCCTCAAACCACACAAAACGACTAGGCGTCGTCCTTGGGCTCCAGCACCTGGCGGCCGCGATACATGCCACTCTTGAGATCAATGTGATGCGGACGATGCAGCTCGCCGGAATCAGCGTTTTCCACGTAAGCGGGCTGCTGCAGCGCATGATGGCTGCGGCGCTGGCCGCGCTTCATCTTGGTGACTTTACTTCTGGGGACCGCCATGGGTATCTGCCTTGGGTTTGTCGCGCCGGCACTTAAGGGCTTTCAAAAAGCCCGGCCACGCGCCAGATAATCAAAAAATCTAGGGCCCGAACCGCATTTCCAGCGCCGGACCCATACGAAGTCGCGAGGATATACATGAAGACGCCCGCCAGCGCAAAGAACAAATCCACCCGCGCCGGCAATCCGCGGCGGCTTCTGCTGGCGGTGAACCAGCTGGAGTCGTTCTTCAACCACCGAATGCCACTCGCCCACGCCGCCAAAACCACCGGCTGGGACGTTCATATCGCCATCCATGAAGCCGGAGAAGCCCGTGAAATTGCGCGGAAATCCGGCATAAACGACCTCACCTTCCACCATTGGCCGTTGGCCCGCAGCTTTGCCTCACCGGCGCGGGAAACCGAAACCCTAAGAGCGCTCAACGGCCTCGTGGCAGCCATCCAGCCGGATATCGTCCACGCCTTCACCCTCAAGCCCGCACTTTATGCCGCCCTCGTATCACGCTGGCGCCGCCAGCCCACGGTCATGTCGATCACCGGGGTTGGCTCATTCTTCCTTGGGCAGGGGCTCAAGGAGCGGCTCATCCGTGCGGGCCTGACCACGGCCCTGCGGCTGGCGCTGGGCAGCACGCGCCAGATCGCCATTGTCCAGAACCCGGACGACCAACAGCTGGTCAGGCGGCAGTTCGCCATGCGGGAGGATCATATTGTCCTGATCCCCGGCTCCGGCGTCGATCTGACCCGCTTCGCCCCGGCCCCCGAGCTGGCACCCCCGCCCGTACAGATCGTGCTCGCCGCCCGTATGCTGGCCGACAAAGGCGTACGCGAATTTGCCCAGGCAGCCCACATCCTGAAAGACCGAGGCCTCAATGCACGCTTTGTGCTGGCCGGCGGGCTGGACCCCGCCAACCGCACCGCCATCAGCGAGGCTGAATTGCGCCAATGGCAGGCCCAAGGCGATGTCACATGGCTGGGGCAGGTCGCCGACATGGCGCAGCTTTACCGTCAGAGCCACATCGCCTGCCTGCCCTCCTATCGTGAGGGCCTGCCGAAATCTTTGCTGGAAGCAGCTGCCTGCGGCCTGCCCTGCGTCACAACAGACGTGCCCGGCTGCCGCGACATCGTGGTGCATGAAAAAACCGGGCTACTTGTGCCCGCCCGCGATGCAAAAAACCTCGCTGAGGCGCTGGAACGCCTGATTGAACACGCCCCCGAGCGCCAGCACTTCGGCAGTGCCGGGCGGCAGATGGTAGAACGCGGCTATTCCAACGAGGCCATTTCAGCCGCAATCCTTGAAACCTATGCCCGTCTGCTCGCTAACCAGCCTGCATGAACGCCCTTGCGCTGAGCATTCCCTTGCAGGTACCAAGGCCCGCACTCATTTGACGGCAGAATTTGAAGGCAGGCATCCCGCGTGAGCACTCCGGCATCAAGAACAGGCGATCACCCGGTACCGCTGCCCAAAAGCGTCAATGAATTGCGCGTGGCAGTCATCGGCGCAGGCTATGTGGGCCTGCCCGTCGCCACAGCCTTCGGCGCGCAGCTGCGGACCATCGCCTTCGACACCGACACAAAGCGCATCGAGAGCCTCAAAGCAGGCAATGACGCCACCCATGAAGTCTCAAAGGACGAACTGGCGGCATCAAGCCATCTGACGTTCTCAAGCGACCCGGCGGACCTGAAGCAGGCCAACTTCTTCATCGTCACCGTGCCGACCCCGATTGATGCCTACAAGCGCCCCGACCTCTCTTATCTGGAGCGCGCCAGCGAAAGCGTCGGCGCAGCGCTCAAGCCCGGCGATACGGTTGTCTATGAATCCACCGTCTATCCCGGCGCTACGGAAGAAGTTTGCGTGCCGGTTCTCGAACGCGTCTCCGGCCTCACCTTCAACACGGATTTTGCCGCCGGCTACAGCCCCGAGCGCATCAATCCCGGCGACAAGAAACACCGCATCGCCGATATCGTGAAGGTGACATCCGGCTCCACACCCGCAGCCGCTGATCTTGTCGATGCCGCTTACTCACTGATCATCAAAGCAGGCACTCACAAGGCAACATCCATCCGCGTGGCTGAAGCCGCCAAAGTCATCGAGAACATCCAGCGTGATGTGAACATTGCCCTGATCAACGAGCTCTCCGTCCTGTTCCGGCAGATGGATCTGGATACGGAAGAAGTGCTGGCGGCCGCAGGCACCAAATGGAATTTCCTGCCGTTTCGCCCCGGCCTTGTCGGCGGTCACTGCATTGGCGTTGACCCCTATTACCTCACCCACAAGGCGCATGCTGTCGGCCATCACCCGGAAATGATTCTCGCCGGTCGCCGCATCAACGACGCCATGGGCGGTCACGCAGCACGCCTCGTGCTGGACGCCATGGCTCTGCGCGGCATCACCATAAAAGATGCGCGCATTCTGGTGCTTGGCCTTGCCTTCAAGGAAAACTGTCCAGACGTGCGCAACACGCTTGTCGCCACAACCATCCGCGAACTGCAAAGGCGCGGGGCACAGGTTGATGTACATGACCCATGGGTGGACCCACAGGCCGCCGAGCATGAAACCGGCGTCACGCTCACTGAGACGCCGGAACCCGGCACCTATGACGCCGTAGTCCTCGCCGTCGCGCACAGCCAGTTCGTTGATGCAGGCCCCGCTACGGCGCGCAGCTATCTGCACAGCAACGGCATTCTCGCCGATCTCAAATGGGCCTTCCCGCCCGATCAGACCGATATTCGCCTTTAGGGGCGCATCCCGTTTAATTCGCAGGAGTTGAAGACATGGCCTGGCTCGTTACCGGCGCTGCCGGATTCATCGGATCGCGCACCGCCTCCCTGCTGCTGGACCGCGGCGAGGAAGTCATCGGCCTCGACAATCTCAACGACTATTATGATGTCCGCTTGAAAGAGGCGCGGCTGGCACAGCTTGAGGGCCGCGAGGGCTTCACCTTTTACAAGGCGTCACTGGAAGACAAACCCGCGCTGACGCAAATTTTTGCAAACCACAAGATCACCACCGTCATCCATCTGGCCGCCCAGGCAGGTGTGCGGTATTCGATCGAAAATCCCGACGCCTACATTCAGGCCAATATCGTCGGCTATCAGCACGTGATTGATCTTGCAAAGGAAGCAGACGTCGACCACTTCGTTTATGCGTCCTCAAGCTCCGTTTACGGATCAAATGAGAAGATGCCGTTTTCCACCAGTGACAGCGTCGACCACCCGGTTAGCCTTTATGCCGCCACCAAGAAATCCAACGAGCTTGTGGCACACACCTATTCGCATCTCTACGGCATGCCGACGACAGGCCTGCGCTTCTTTACAGTGTATGGCCCGTGGGGCCGCCCCGACATGTCGCTGTTTTTGTTCACACGCAAAATTCTGGCGGGCGAACCCATTCAGGTGTTCAACCACGGCAAGCACCGCCGCGACTTCACCTATATCGATGACATTGTGGATGGCGTCATCAAAGTGGCGGACCGCCCACCGCAGCCCGACCCCACCTATGACCCGCTGAAAGCAGACCCCGCGACCAGTGCCGCGCCCTACCGGGTCTACAATATCGGCAACAATGAACCTGTTGAGCTGATGACCTTCATCGAGACCATCGAGAAGCATCTGGGTCTTGAGGCCACAAAAGAATTCCTGCCGCTGCAACCCGGCGACGTGCCTGCGACCTATGCGGACATCGAACCCTTGCGCCGCGACGCAGGCTTCGAGCCCAAGACCTCAATTGACGAAGGCATCGGCAACTTCGTCGCCTGGTACCGTTCGTTCTACAACTAGCCGTTAAGCCCGACCCGTACTGCCTCGATCACCCGCGCCTGCTGAGCTTCCTCAAGATAGGGATGCATCGGCAGACTGACGACGCTGGTTGAAAGCGCCTCTGACACCGGAAGGCCTTCCGGCGCCACCGGATAACGGTCGTAAGCTTCCTGCTTGTGCAGCGGGATTGGATAATAGACCGCCGTCGGCACACCACGTTCCTTGCACGCCGCCTGAATGGCATCGCGCGCGTCGCTGCCACCGGACAGCCGGAGCGTATATTGTGCCCATGCAGATGTTCTGTCCGGACGAAGCTGCGGAACCTCCACAACGCCACCAAGGCCCGCCGCATAGCGATCCGCCACCCTCTGGCGCGCCTCAAGCTCGTCCGGGAATATCTTGAGTTTCTCAAGAAGAACTGCCGCCTGCATCGTATCCATGCGGGCATTCATGCCGATGCGCGGATGCGTGTAACGCTTGTCACCGTCGCCGCCCTGCCCGTGCACCCGGAACGAGCGCATGAGGTCACCCAGGTCCTTGTTGTCGGTCAGGATCGCACCACCGTCGCCATAACAGCCAAGCGGCTTGGCCGGAAAGAAGCTCGTGGCGGTCGCTTCACCGAAGGCACCGACGCGGGTATTCCCAAGCTGCGCGCCATAGCTCTGCGCTGCATCCGCGAGTACCCACATGCCATGGGTAGAGGCAATGCCGTCCAGCACGGGATAATCCGCAGGCTGACCAAACAGATCCACCGGAATGACGCCCACCGGTTTGAGACCGAGGATTTTCGCCTGCCCGACAGAAGCCTCAAGCGATTGCGGGTCCATGTTGAAGCTGTCGGCTTCCACATCCACAAAAAATGGCTGCGCGCCAAGCAACGCAACAATCTCCGCCGTCGCCACAAATGTGAAGGATGGCACGAAGACCGCGTCCCCCGGCCCGATACCTTTGGCCATCAGATAAAGCATCAGCGCATCGGTGCCGCTGCCGCAGCTCACACAATCTGCAACGCCGCTGAAATCCGCCAACGCCTTTTCAAGTTCGACAATCTCAGGCCCCATCACATAGGCCCCATGATTGACCACCCGCAGCACGGCCTCATCAACAGCACTGCCCAACCGGGCGCGCTGCGCCTTGAGATCGATAAAGGGAATAGGCGCGTTGGTGGTCGCAGAACTCATCGGGCATCCAACTCGGTTACGGGAGATAAAGGCGGCTGCAAGCTAGCCTGCAGCGGCGGTAGCTGGCAACGCAGGTTAACGCTGTTTGGGTCGGCTTATCATTCTTCCGCCAAACGCTGCCAGAGCTTGGCCAGAACATACATATCAAAGAACACAGCAATGCATGCGAGGGTCGCAGAGGCAGAAAAGCTTATGAGCATCAGGTGAATATCGCCGGTAAACTGCTGAACGGCCCACGCGATCGGTACCGAACCAAGCAGACACAGCCGCGTCATCAGCAGGCGATTTTCCCGGCGCGCAATGACGTAGAAGACCAACAAAGGCCCGGTCACAAAGAGGCCGATATAAAACGGCACCAGCTCCACCAAGAACAGAACAGCCGAAGTCCACTGGGGACCCAACAGCAAGGGAATGACGATCGGAGCGGATACGGCAACAGTTCCATAAACGGCAACAGCCAGAACAAGCAATTGTCGCGCGGCGCGGCGAAATGTAATGGTCCGCTCAGCTAATGGCGCCGATGCAATCCGGTGATACCCGACATTGGAAAACACGCTGATGATCAACTGATAGGGAAGCTCAAGAATGCGCACGGCCATCGCCACCTGCCCGACAATTGCTGCCGAAAACAGCGGGGCAAGCAACAGAACAGGCGAGCTTTGCACAAGAAGCGCCAACATCCCTGAAGGCAGGGCATAGGTTGGCATCCAGCGGACTGCAATATATCGCAGCCGCAGATCGTGCTTGTGGGCCCGGTACACCGCAAGCACGCTGGAAGCCTGAGGAACCGCAATAACACCAAGCGCCACCAGCCCCGCACCTATGTCCGCCAGCAACAACGCATAGGGACCTGCAATTGGTGCAAAGGCGAGACTGACCTGCAGGGCCATCTGCGTGATCGCAGCGGATACATGCGCATATCCCTGCATGTTGAATGTACCGCGGCGGACCGCCCACTGCTCGACGGTCCGATAGCCAGCCTTGAGAAACATGCCAAGAGGAAGGGCCCACAGCATCCACGGCACATCTTCCAATTGCCGGGCGGCAAGCAACACATCGTCAAAAATTGCAAAAACCAGCAGCAGAAGGACGGCGAGTCCAGCGCTGAGAAGCAACGCAAGAAGAAGAGCACCAAGCGCTGAACGCTGAGACGTTTCAGCCACAATCGCCCTGTCATAGGAGGCACCAGCAAGAGCGGTTAGGACGACCGCCGCGGCCAGGTAAATCGCAAACAGGCCAAAATCAGCCGGTGCATAGAGCCTTGCAACGAGGATATATCCCAGCGCAGTAAACACCCGGCCCAATACAACAGCAGTACCTAACTTGGCCACACGCCGCGCCGCTGCGCCGCGCCAGAACGACCTGAGCACAGCCACTAAGTCATCAATGGGAATCCGAATAAAGCGGAACAAACTATGGCATCCCAGTTGGCCGTGGGTTTGGCGCAGAGACTACCACAAGGGTCCATCTGGCCAGGACCTCATAGCGGCAGCCCTAGCAGGCAAATCGTGAATAAACTTCCAAGAACCTGCCAACAGATGAGTCCGCGGAGTACCTGGACACAACACGTCTTCGTCCCACCACTCCAAGCTGTGAGCGCCGCTCGGGTGTCATAGAGGCCATCTCCTTGAGGCAACACGCAAACCCCTGCCAGTCCTCACACTCAAAGACACAACCGGCTTCTCCGAGAATAGCGGCCGCGTCACCCACGTTTGCTGTGACTACGGGAACGCCGCAGGCGAGTGATTCGGCAACAACGTTTGGAAAGCCCTCGCTCTTGGAAGCCAGCACGGTGAAATCGCACGCCGCCATCAATCGCGGCACATCAGACCGAACGCCAAGAAAATGGCATCTATCCGTCGGCGCCATCTTTTCCGTGCCCACACCAGCAAAGATGGCCTCAAGGTCCGGCACCTCGCCCACCCCCGCAACAATCTGAGGTAGATTCTTCATCGGGTCGTTGCGGGCAAAAACGCCTGCAAGCTGAGCATCAGGCGCAATGCCAAGTTCCCGGCGAACTGATTCGCGCGCATGCGCATCAGGCACGAAACGCTCCGTATCAATACTGTTTGGAATGACATCGAAGCACTCTGGCGCAAATCCCAGCCGCACATGATCTGCCCGCCCGGCTTCACTATTAGCCACGATACAATCAGCAAACCGCGACAGCCGGGCACTGGCTCCAACCGCAATTCGCAGGCCGAGCCCATAGCGCGACTGGTCCATCTCCGCAGATCGGATTCCCCATAAAAGCGCAGGCTTGGGAACCGCTTTGAACGAAAACCGCGGGATGGAATTGGCCGCTAACGCCAGCAGATTTGCATGATAGAGCCAGCCCTGGATCAGATTTGGCCGAAAATCTGCAATCACCTTGCGCAGCGTCCAAAGCCCGCGCGGATCAGGCAGTCCGCGGCGCATGCCCAGCTCAGTCACCGGAATGCCTGCGTCGCGCAACCCGGCCGCATGGACCCCGCCGGAAACCATAGAGACCACCTGCTGCTCAATACCGCGCGCCAGGAGCAAGGGGGCCAACTGCCGAAGATAGCCTTCAGAGCCACCCTGATCGAGGGATGTAATGACATGCAAGACGCGGCAAGGAGGCATGAACAGGCCGATAGTGTATAGGAGAAAGAGGGCACCCTAACACGCAACGCCCGAGGACCGACATATAGCTTGAGTACGCAGACACTTTACGCCTATGTAAAAAGCTGATTATCAGCTTGCATAAATCCACGGGCGACCCTGCCGGACAACGATCAATAGATATCATGCCGCCCCCAGAAAACCCGTGTGTTCTATTTTTTATCCGCAGTCTCGAGACCGGCGGCGCAGAGCGGCAGCTCGTGGTATTGGCCAACAGGTTAGCGGACCTGGGCTGGGATATCAGCATAGTCACCTACTATTCTGGCGGCGAACTTGAGGCTCTGGTCTCTCCCCAGATAAAAAAGTATGACCTCGGCAAGACGAGCCGGTGGCACTTGCTTGGCCCTATTGCGAGATACTTCCTGCTTTTACGCAGGATCCACCCACAGGTCGTCCACGCCTATATGGACAGCGCCAATCTCCTGGCGGCACTCATAAGACCCTTGTCTCACAAGCATTCAGTAATATGGGGAATACGGACATCCGACATGCGGGATGGTCCTCGGGACTTGTTGCAAAAATTACTTTTTGAACTCGAGATACGCATGTCCACCGCCGCTGATCTGATCATTCTGAATTCCAGAACAGGCTTGGAATTCGCAACATCGCACGGAATGGATGAGTGCCGCTGCATTACCATCCGCAACGGCATCGACACAGAAAAATTCCGACCCGACCCAATCGCCGGGCAAACCCTGCGCCGCAAATTAAGAATAGGTGCAAACATTCCAGTCGTGTCCATCGTTGCACGGCTGCATGAAAGCAAGGGCCATGAGGTTCTGCTAAAAGCTTTTGCCGCCCTCCTGGACAAATCCGTACATTTGATTGTGGCAGGTAGCGGCACAATCCAGATGCTTCAAAAACTAAAAACAACGGCGCGCCGGCTGGGCATCTCATCGCGGGTCCATTTCCTGGGAAATGTCACGGACATCATGGCGGTCTACAACGCCAGCGATGTAAACGTGTTGGCATCCACATATGGGGAAGGAACGCCCAATGCCCCGGCGGAAGCCATGGCCTGTGGCACCCCCAATGTCGTGGTTGATCTGGGAGACGCAGCCTTCGTCGTTGGCGATAAAGGCAGGGTCGTACCCGCAAACGACATCCCCGCCATGACCGCTGCAATTACCGACCTTCTATCACAGATCGAAAACGACCCTGAACTAGGAGTTCAGGCGCGCACGCGCATCGTTGAAGAACTGTCGATCAGCAAGCTGGTGACAGACACCCGACAGGCAATAGAAGCTGTGCTGGATACCTGATCGTTAGAGATTTTCGACCACAAACCTCTCCAGCATGACGGCAATATCCATTGGCTCATAGCCCAGCTGCCGCTGGGCATGGCTGCTGTCGATCAGGAAAGTGCGGAGTTCTCTCGTGCCGACCGATATGTCGGACGCACTTTTGATCCGCGCCGCCAATAGAGACACAATATCTGCGACGCGCATTTTGCCGCCTGCGCCGACAACCGTCATTTGCGCACCGCTCTGATCTGCAATGCTCCACCGGTGAATCAATATCGCAAGATCTTCGATGTGGCACGCATTGTTGAACAACGCATCCGGGTTCACATATGACAGCGGCTCTCCCGCCTTCAGCTTGCGCACGCATTCCGACAGCCAGTTACGCTTAGCGCCGGGGCCGATGACGGCAGGCAGGCGAATTGAAAGCGACGCGATATCGTCTTGCACATCCGCAAGCATCTCCTCACCAAGCAGTTTGGTAAGGCCGTAGGCATCCGCGTTGAGGCTGTTGGTATGTTCATCGACCACGTCCGCAGCGATGTCACCAAAGGCGGAAAACGATGAGAAGAAAACAAACTTGCGCGCCCCGCAGGCCCGCGCATGGCGCACCAGCACCTGCATGGAAGCCACGTTGTCGCTGATCATCTGGTCAACACTTATATCGTCCCAGATGGACGTCGCCGCCGCATGCACAATCACATCGGTGGCGGGCAGCACCACACCAGGCATCGAAAGATCAGCATGCAGAACCTGAATGCGGGCAGCAGCCGCAGGGTCATCCGGCAGCACTATCACGCTGGAGCGGGTGACAGCCACCACATCGGCACCAAGCTCCGCCAGGCGCCGGGCGACATAGCCGCCGGCAAACCCACCTGCACCGGTGACGAGCACCTTCATGAAGCTGTCCTATGCCACCTGATCAAGGATCAGCGGCACCGAGATACCGTGCGCTGCCAGCAGATCATCCTGACTGCCATAGTTATGGATGAACTCATCCTTGAGCGTGAAGGTGTGCAGCTTGCACTTTGCCTGAATGTCCCAAGCAATCTGCTTTACACGCGACGACAGCCCGCCTTCAGGCACATGGTCTTCGACCACAATGACCTGCCCATGGCCCGCCAACGCAGCCTCAATGCCCGGGCGGTCCAGCGGCTTGATCGTATGTGCTGAAACAACGGAGACAGACTTGCCCTTGGCTTCAAGCGCGCGCGCCACTTCCATGGCTTTGCCCATGATGGTGCCGTAGGACAGAATGCAGACATCCGTGCCTTTTTGAATATAGCGGACCTTGCCGAACTCAAACTTGTCCACCGCGGTATCGGTAAAGGTCGGCTCGCCCGCCTTGCCGATTCGCAGATAGACCGGGCCTTCCTTCTGGTAGGCGCAATAGCGTGTCGCCTCCACCAGCTCCAACGGATCGCAGGGTGCCAGCACACGCATATTGGGAATGGCGCTGGCCACTGCCACATCTTCCATCGTGTGATGCGTGCCACCCAGCGTGGAATAGATGACACCGGCACCCATGCCGACAATCGTCACCGGCAGATTCTGGTACCCCAGATCATCGCGCACCATCTCAAACGGGCGGTACAAGGTGAACGTGGCAATGGTGTAGGCAAACGGCTGGCAGCCCTTAAGGGCCAGCCCGGCGCACATGCCGATCATCGTTTGTTCAGCCACGCCCACATTGATGAAGCGGTCGGGATGATTGGTCTGAAAATCCATCATCGGCCCGGCAGGCGAGATGTCGGCCACCACGATGTAGATGTCCGGGTTATCAGTTGCGCACTCAAAGAGCGTCTTGGAGAACATATTGCGCATTACTGAGCCTCTTCGATCTCGCGGATCGCCTGTTTGTATTCTTCGGGATCAGGTGAGCGGTAATGCCACATCGGCACGCTCTCCATATACGAAACGCCCTTGCCCTTGGTTGTTTTGCAGTTGACCAGCAGCGGCTTGTCGCCGGCACGGTTTGCAACAGCATTGTAAATTGCTTCGCTATCGTGACCGTCCACTTCAACAGCCTCCCAGCCAAACGCCTGGTACTTTTCAACCACCGGATAGAAGCTTGGATGCGTATCCGTCGTGAAAGTCGCGCTTTGCATATTGTTGTTGTCGATGAAGGCAACCAGGTTCGACACACCAAGCGAAGACGCCATCAGCGTAGCCTCCCAGGTGGACCCTTCCTGCACTTCACCGTCCGACATCACCGTGTAGATGGTGCCTTTGGTTCCACGCGTTTTTTCCGCATAGGCCATACCCAGCGCCATGCCCATGCCATGCCCAAGCGAGCCGGTGGAGGCTTCAATGCCTGGATTGCCGTAGTCCGGATGCACACCCAAAATCCCATGCGGGGTGCAGTAACCGCGCAGATGCTCTTCGGTAAGAATACCCAGATCGACCAGCAGCATGACCTGAATCATGTAGCCGTGCCCTTTGGACATAAGGAACGTATCAGGAGCATCGTCGCCGACGGGGTTACCGTTTGAGCCTTTGCGCATCAATTCATAATAGATGCAGTCAACGATCTCGGTGGACGAGAAGGCCCCACCCACATGCAGCGCCGTCACATACTGCGTCATATCCAGAATGCGCTTGCGATGCTTCTTGCAACGCAATTTTGCGGCTGCAACATCAAACGCGTTATCGCGGTCAGATCCGGTCATTCGGTTTCCGTGTCCTCTCCAAGGATCAGCGTCCAGTAGTAGTCGCCCTTATATCCGGCCTCGTCAAAGATGGCCTTCCATTCATCGGGATAGCCGTATGTGTAAGCCGTCAGCACCCAGTCCTCGAAGATCTCTTTTTCTTCCGGCGTCCGGTAGCTATCCACCTGCACGTAAGCCTTGTTGTCTTTGGCAACACGCTGAATTTCCTTGAGCGCATTGATGAGCTGGGGGCGTTTGAGATTGTGCAGCGTGTTCAGACAGATAACCGCATCAAAGCTGTTGTCTGGAAACAGCAAGGGCTTGTTGAGATCGTGCACATGCATGCGCCCGACAACTTCAGGCTCACAGTGCAGCACACCATATTCCGAAATATCGGAGCCGAAGGCTTCGAGGCCAGGCAGCGCAATCATAAAATCCTTAACCAGAAAGCCCTTGCCGGCCCCCAGGTCCAACACCTTGTCACCCGGCTTGAGCCCCCAGTGCTCAATCATGTCCTTGGCAATCGGCACCCAGCGGCCATCATACTTGTAGCCGCCATAGCCGACTTCGCGCGGCCCATCAAAATAGGCCTCACCATATTCACGCGACAGCGCGATGATTTCAGGCGTCTTGGCAGAGGAACGCTTTTCGATGTTGCGCTTCTTGCGCGGGAAAGCCCGCAACAGATTGATTTCAGCCATGTGTGTTCCGGTTCTGATCGTCACGAAGGGCGGATAGCAATGGTGAAGCGTGCAATAACTTAAGGCTGCAGGGCATTCAAGGCAGCCGGCACATCTTCTGCCGCTCCCAGAGGCATTGCCTGCGAAGTCCCGGCCCCAAGGCGCGCGGCAATGTGCCGGGCAACCAGTGCGTACCGGTAGCAGACATGTGCCCAAAAACCTGCCCTTCATTGTGCATTACGAAAAGCCCCCGATAGGCATCAATATCAGCCAGCCCGATGTCGCGCTGCGGCTTCCACATATCGACGGTTTCAATGCCTGCCGCCTTGGCACAGGCGAGCACATCGACGGCATGATCCTGCCGGGCGGCGGCATGAATGGAGGCGCGGCCACCGAACTGCATGACAAACAACAAGTCTATGCCCTGTGCATCCAAGTCACGCTTCAGTTTTTCCAGCAACAGGCAACTGACGGCTACCGGGTCATTGCCCGCCGACACATAGCTGGTCTGAGACCGCCGCCAGACATCGCCAAACCCCACCCGCTCGGCCACAAATGTCACCAGATACGAGTATCCAATCAGGCTGAACCCACCGACTTCCGATGCCTGCCCGGTAAATTCCGGCACCGGATCGGCATGCCGCACCAGTTCGCCATCTTCGACCGTGAACCAAGGCGTGTTCGCGCCGCCATATGTCTTGTAGCCACTGCGCAGAATGTCGTCCTGGAAGAATGAAACCACCACGGTTTTTGGTTTCACAACCGGCAGCAGATCATAGACCCGAAGAACAATCTGGTCCGACGCCCATCCGCCGACACCACCATTGACCACAGGAATGCCGATAAGCTGCTCGAGCTGGGCAGGCCAGCTATACTGATTTCCAACTTCTGACCCGGCGGTGAACGAATCCCCACTCGCGAGGATACCGCCGACGGGAATTGGCACTATCTCGTGGCTGTTCATCCGCACGCCATGCGCACCCGTTGTAAGTGCGGCGCTCTCGGGCCGGGAAGGGTCACCAGGCAGGTTCTCTGCCAGGACCCACCCCAAGTCCGGGTGATAACTGTTTGCCGTCTGCGTGCGCAGCAACGCCTGACGTTCGGCAGTTACATTGCGAAGCAGCGAAATATCAACACCGTCAACAAGACGCGCGAATATTTCCAGGATCAACAGACCGACAACGATCGACACCATAACAACGGCACTATTGGCCAACAGGGATCTGAAGCTGCGCCAGCGCCCTGATGACCTGTCCGGCCACCCCAGATAGGCGATATAGGCAATGACGCCAGCGGCCAAAATTCCCAGCGCCACATTGACCATGGTGTCGGTTCGATCCCAGCCGAGCCACCGATAGAGATAAAAAGCCTCAGCCAGCCCCAGCCGCAACGGACCAGCAAACACGGCGGTAATTGCAATCAACCCACTTACTGCCGCAAGCACCAGGGCCACAACAGACAGCACCGGGATTTGCCAGCCGACAGCCCGCCAAAAGGCGTGCACACGCCGGATATTTTTCTGGATAAAACCCGTCATGATCCCTCCCCGATCACCCCAAGCAACCTCATGCATATATGATGAGAAAACGTCATATTGCATTGCACCGGTTTGCCGGTTACATGAGCGGTTCTTTACGCATAAGGAAAGCAAGGGCGCAAGCAAATGAGCCATGCGGAGAACTTTTTCAAGTTGGCAGCGGATATTGCCCTGGCATTACCGGCGGCAGATGTCGATCAGATGGCTGTCGAGTTGGCTGAGCTGCGTGACCGCGGTGGGCGCCTCTTCATCCTCGGCGTCGGCGGCAGTGCCGGCAATTGCAGCCATGCGGTCAACGATTTCCGCAAACTTTGCAATGTCGAAGCCTATGCGCCCGTTGACAACGTCTCCGAACTGACGGCCCGCGCCAATGACGAAGGCTGGGACACCATCTTCGATGCTTGGATGAAAGTCAGCCGCGCCAACGAAAAGGACGCAATTCTGGTGTTCTCCGTGGGCGGCGGCAACAAAGAGAAGAATATCAGCCCCAACATCGTCAAAGCGGTGGATCTGGCCAAGGAACTGGGGATGAAGATCTTTGGCGTCGTTGGCAAGGACACGGGCCACACTGCCAAGCACGGCGACATTGTCATCGTCGTCCCCAATCCGGACCCGGACCTCGTAACACCGCACTCCGAAGCATTTCAGGCGGTTGTCTGGCATTGCCTCGTCTCGCACCCCGCCCTGCAGGTGAAATCTACAAAGTGGTAGCGGATTTTTGCCCCGTGTAAGCCCCATAGATCAAACGGCGACTGACATGGCCCGAGCTGTTTTTCTGGACCGGGACGGCATCATCAACAGATCCGTGGTCAGCAACGGCAAACCATACCCGCCGGCGACCCTCGCCGAGCTGGAAATCCTCCCCGGTGTCGCCGACGCCCTGAGAAGATTAAAGGCTGCGGGCTTCCTGACCATCGTGGCGACCAATCAGCCGGATGTGGCCACCGGCAAGCAGTCCCGGGCCATCGTAGACGCAATTCATGCGCACATGCGTGCCACCTTGGAGATCGACGATATCCGGGTCTGCTTTTGCGTTGAAGGCCCCGATTGCCCATGCTACAAGCCAAAACCTGGGCTTTTGGTGGACGCCGCCAAAGACTGGAATGTTGACCTAGGTCAGAGCTTTATGGTGGGCGACAGATGGCGGGACATCGGCGCGGGACACGCTGCGGGATGCTCCACTTTCTTTGTCGATTACGGGTACGATGAAGCACTGACCTTCACGCCCAACCATACGGTCAGTGGACTCAGTGAAGCAGCTGATATTATTCTCGCTAGTTGCGGTGGCTGACACGCTCTCCGGGACATGGAGTCCAGAAAGAGTTTTTCGTCCAATCGGCGGGGAGGCCATTTAGGATGCGCAAGATTGAAGACCTCAATGTAAAGATTTTCGCCGATGGCGCGGACATTGATGCGATGCTCAAGCTCGCAGAAAACCCGCTGATCAAAGGCTTCACGACCAATCCGACCCTGATGCGCAAGGCGGGCGTTGAGGATTACGCAGCCTTTGCACATAAGGTCATTGCCGCCATCCCCAACAGCCCGCTTGCTTTTGAAGTGTTTGCCGATGAGCTGGACGAAATGGAAGCACAGGCGCTTGAAATCGCGTCTTGGGGCAAGAACGTCAACGTCAAGATCCCGGTCACGAACACCAAGGGTGTTTCCACCATTCCGGCCGTCAAATCCCTGTCTGCCAAAGGCGTGCAGGTGAATGTGACGGCGGTTTTCACGCTTGACCAGGTCCGCGCAATTACCGACGCGCTGGACGTGAATACGCCGGCCATCATCTCGATCTTCGCAGGCCGCATTGCTGATACGGGCATCGACCCCGTGCCGATGATGACCGAAGCCGCGAACATCATGAAAGCCAGGCCCAAGGCGGAATTGCTGTGGGCCAGCCCACGCGAGATCCTCAATATCTATCACGCCGAGGATTCCGGCAGCCACATCATTACCGTGGCCCATGACATCCTTGGGAAACTGGGCCTGATCGGCAAGGATCTGGATCAGTACTCGCTTGAGACTGTGGAGATGTTCTTCAAGGACGCCACCAGTGTCGGCTATACGATCAACACATCCAGCTCCAGGGCCGCCGAATAGCTTTCATGCAGGCGCTGTGCGTTGCACAGCGCCTGCTATTTTCACCAAACCAATTCTAATTCGAACGATCGGGGAACTATTGTGTTCAAGAATGTGCTTGTGACCGGCGGCGCCGGCTATGTGGGAAGCTTGTTGGTACCTCAGCTTCTTGACGAAGGTTACAATGTGACCGTCTATGACATCATGTTTTTCGGCGACGATTTCCTCCCAAAAGACAATCCGGCGCTGAAGATTGTCAAAGGCGACATTCGCGAAACGGCAAAGCTTGCTGAAGCCCTTAAGGGCATTGATGTGGTTATCAGCCTTGCCTGCATCTCCAACGATGCAAGCTTCGAGCTCGATGAAAACCTCTCAACCTCCATCAACCTGAATGCCTTTGAGCCGATGGTCGTGGCCGCCAAGGAAGCAGGCGTCAAACGCTTCATCTACGCCTCGTCATCATCAGTTTACGGCGTATCAGAGTCACCCGACGTGACCGAGGATCACCCACTGATCCCTCTGACGCTCTACAATGAATACAAAGGCAAGTGCGAGCCGCTGCTGTTCAAGCATCAAAGCGACGACTTCGTCTGCGTGACGATCCGTCCGGCAACCCTGTGCGGATACGCGCCGCGCCAGCGCCTCGACCTTTCGGTGAACATCCTCACCAACCACGCAATCAACAACGGCAAGATCACAGTGTTTGGCGGCACCCAGAAGCGCCCCAACCTGCACGTTCAGGACATGTGCGATCTGTATTCCTTCCTGCTGAAGATCGAAGACGAAAAGATTGCCGGCGAAGTGTTCAATGCCGGTTTCCAAAATATGTCGATCATGGAAATCGCCGAACTGGCCAAGAAGGTCGTTGAAGAGCTGTTCCCCGAAAAGGGCACCATCGACATCGTCACAACACCGACGGATGACATTCGCTCGTACCACGTGAACTCGGACAAGATCCGCAACAAGCTGGGCTTTGGACCCAAGCGCGACGTGGAAGGTGCCATCCGCGATCTGTGCCAGGCGTTCAAGGATAACAAGCTTCCCAACAGCATGACCGACGACTTCTACTTCAACGTGAAGCGCCTCAAGGCTGTGGAAGCCGCATGAGTAAGAAGCCTGTCGCTGTTGTAACCGGTGGAGCGGGCTTCATCGGAAGCCACATGGTTGATCTGCTCGTTGATGAGGGCTTTCAGGTCCGCGTCATCGACAGCCTCATTGGTGGTCGCGAAGCCAATATCGAACATCACGCCAAGAATGACGTTTCCGCCGATTGGCGCGACATTCGCTCGCTGCAGCCTGGCGACAAGATCTTCTCGGACGTTGACTACGTTTTCCACTTTGCGGGTATCGGCGACATTGTGCCGTCGATCGAGCAGCCGTTGGAATATATGTCGGCCAATGTTCAGGGCACTGTGCATGTGCTTGAAGCCGCACGTGCCGCAGGCACACTCAAGAAGCTGGTCTATGCGTCGTCGTCATCCTGCTACGGAATGGCCGAGACGCCGACACGCGAGGATCATCCCATACAGCCGAAATATCCTTATGCCCTGTCCAAATATCAGGGCGAGCAGGCAGTATTTCACTGGCATGAGGTTTACGGCCTGCCTGTCAACGCGGTGCGGATTTTCAACGCTTATGGCACCCGCTCCCGCACGTCGGGCGCCTACGGTGCCGTATTTGGCGTCTTCCTGCGCCAGAAACTGGCCAACACACCCTACACAGTTGTCGGAGACGGCACCCAGAGCCGCGACTTTGTGTATGCAACCGACGTCGCCAACGCTTTCTATCTTGCGGGCATTTCTGACACAGTGGGCCAAGCCTACAACATGGGCGCGGGCGATCCGCAGTCCGTGAACAGGTTGGTCGAACTGCTGGGCGGCGAAGTCACGTACATTCCCAAGCGTCCGGGCGAACCGGATTGCACCTATGCGGACATCACCAAAATCACAAAAGAACTCGGGTGGAAGCCCAAAGTGTCTTTTGAAGAAGGTGTGCAGCGCATCGTTCAAAACATTGGCTATTGGGCGGAAGCGCCCCTGTGGGACCCAGACTCGATTGCCCAGGCGACCAAAACCTGGTTCGAGATGCTGTCGCCCGAAGAAGAGTCCCAGAAAAGTTAAGGCCGGAGATGGTTGAGAACAAATACAAGGCGAAAATCAAGACGATCGACCAGCTGGTCGATGCCATTGGCAAGCGCCCCCGCAAGCAAAAAGTCATCATGTGCCACGGCACATTTGACGTTGTGCATCCCGGCCATATCCGCCACCTGATGTATGCCGACGGCAAGGCCGACATTCTTGTCGCGAGTCTCACTGCGGACGAACACATCAAGAAGGCAAACTTCCGCCCGTACGTCCCTGAGGATCTGCGCGCACTCAACCTCGCTGCCCTCGACATGGTTGACTACGTCATCATCGACAAGAATGAGGCCCCGCTCGAAAATCTGGCCCGCATTCAGCCGGACTTCTTCGCCAAGGGCTACGAATATGTCTCAAGCGGCTTGCCGCCCAAGACCCAGGCCGAAAAAGATATTCTCGACAGTTACGGCGGCGAATTTATCTTTACGCCCGGCGATATTGTCTATTCGTCATCGCGCATCATTGAAGCTGCCCCGCCGAAGATCGGCGCCGACAAGCTGCTGTCCCTGATGGAAGCTGAAGGCATCACCTTCGAAGATTTGCGCTCCACGCTCGCGAAAATGAAGGGCATCAAAGCACATGTGGTTGGCGACACCATCGTCGACACCTACACCTACACCGCCATGATCGGCGGTCAGACCAAGACCCCCACAATCTCCGTGCGCTACGAAGGCCAGGACGACTATGTGGGCGGCGCCGGTATTGTGGCGAAGCACCTCAATGCAGCAGGTGCAGACGTCACTTTCTCCACCGTTCTTGGCGACGACAAATGGCGCAGCTTTGTCATTGATGATCTGCGTACGGCAGGCGTCCATATGCGCGAAGTCGTTGATGGCACGCGCCCCACCACAAACAAAAACGCCATCGTATGCGCCGACTACCGCATGCTGAAGATCGACACCCTCGACAATCGTGCGATCTCTGATCCGATTGTTGCAAAGCTTGTGGATGCCATTGAAACGGTCGAGTCCGATTGCATCGTCTTCTCCGACTTCCGCCACGGGATATTCAATAAATCAACCATCCCCACACTGACCGCCGCCATTCCCGAAGGCATGTTCAAGGTTGCCGACAGCCAGGTTGCAAGCCGTTGGGGCAATATCTGTGAGTTTGAAGGCTTTGACCTCATCACACCCAATGAGCGTGAAGCCCGCTTTTCTCTGGCCGATCAGGACAGTGTTGTCCGGCCCTTGGCAAAAAGACTGTATGAAGAATCCAAGGCCAAGAACCTGATTCTCAAACTCGGGTCACGCGGCCTCATCGCCTATCGCTCTACCCAGGACAAAGAAGACGTTCGGTCGTTCTTTGCCGTTGATACATTTGCCGACGACGTGAAGGACGCTGTGGGTGCAGGTGATGCACTCCTCTCCTACGCCACCCTTGCCCATGTCGCAGGAGGCTGCGCTGTATGCGCCGCAGTGCTGGGCGCCATGGCGGCAGCTGTCGAGTGCGAGCATGACGGCAACATTCCCGTCACGCCGGAGCATGTCCTCGACAAGATCAACAAGAGCGAGCAGCGCGCCAACTACGAAGGTTAGTTCCGGCGGCTCTGATCCATGGGGCTGCACGCGAGGAGTAAGCACGAATGAAAGTGATCGTCGTCGGGCTTGGTGTTCAGGGCCATAAACGCCGCCACCACGCAGGGGACGATTTCGTCGCCACCGTCGATCCGGTTAATCCGGATGCCGACTACAAGACTATTCAGGACGTGCCCCTTGGCGACTATGACGCTGCCCTGTGCTGTGTCCCGGATGATCCCAAGATCGACCTGCTCACATATCTTTTTGACAACGGCAAACACGCACTTGTGGAAAAGCCACTTTTTGCAGCTGACGACGCAGACCTGCTGAAGCTCGAAGCGCTGGCGCAAAAAAACGGCGTTGTGGCATACACCGCCTACAACCATCGCTTTGAGCCACACTACATGGCGATGCGCGACCTGATCACATCTGGCAAGCTTGGCCGCATCTACCATTGCCGCATGTTTTACGGCAACGGAACAGCGCGGCTCGTGCGCGAGAGTGCATGGCGCGACAAGGGGCCCGGTGTGCTGCCTGATCTTGGCTCCCACCTGCTGGACACAGCCTCATTCTGGTTCGGTGATCTTGGCGACGACTTCGACATCATATTCGCAAGCAACCACGAAAACGCGGCGCCGGACCATGTGGTGTTTGCCTCCGGCAGCGCCCGGCCGAAGCTGGAAATGGAAATGACGCTGCTGATGTGGCGCAATCATTTCACATGCGACATCTTCGCGGAAAAAGGCACCGCACACATAACGTCGCTGTGCAAATGGGGACCCACGACATTCACAACCCGCATGCGTGTGCTTCCATCCGGCAGGCCGCCCGAGGAGAGCACAACACTTGTGCAGGACGATCCCACCTGGGCGGCGGAATACGCGCATTTCAAACAGCTTGTTGAAGCCGGTGCCACAACCAGCCTTGCCAATGACATCTGGCTGAACGGCCTGCTCAGCAAGCTCAGCACCGAAGCATTGTCAAAGGTCAGCCGATGAGCCGTAGCGACAACCTGCCGGTCATCGGCTTTGCCGGCATGACCCATCTGGGCCTGAACTCGTCCGTCGGCATGGCGGAAACAGGCTTTGACGTGGTGTGCTTCGACCCGGACGCATCGCTCATTGCAGCGCTGGTAAAGGGTGAGATGCCTGTGCTGGAACCAGACCTGCCGGAGACGGCGGCCCGGAACAAGTCACGCATCACATTCACCAGCGACCGGACCGACCTTGGGCGCTGTGATGTCGTCTACGTCGCCCCCGATGTGCCGGTTACAGATGACGGCATAAGCGACCTTGCAGATCTCGACGCGCTGCTTGAGCTGGTCATTCCTGCCATCCGCAAGGATGCAGTGCTGGTCAATCTCAGCCAGGTGCCGCCGGGCTTTACCCGCGCGCGCATGCGTACAGGTCTCAATCTCTATTATCAGGTCGAAACGCTCATTTTTGGTCGCGCCATAGAGCGCGCCCTGCATCCTGAGCGCTACATCATTGGCTGCGCGGATCCCGACGCCCCCCTGCCGGACGCCTTTCGCCGGTGCCTGGAGGCCTATGGCTGCCCGATTCTTCCCATGCGCTACGAAAGCGCTGAACTGTGCAAGATTTCGATCAACTGCTGCCTCGTCGCCTCCATCAGCGTTGCCAACACGCTGTCTGAACTATGCGAGGGCATCGGTGCCGACTGGTCAGAGATCGCACCTGCGCTCAAGCTCGACCGCCGTATCGGCCAGCATTCGTACCTGGCACCGGGGCTTGGCATCGGCGGCAGCAATTTGATTCGCGATCTGATTACCGTTACGCGCCTTGCCGAAGAGACAGGTAGCGACGCCTCAGTCATCGCCGCCTGGATCCGCAACAGCGCTTACCGCAAGGAATGGGCATTACGCACGCTCCATGACCGCGTGTTGAACACCACCGCCGACCCGCTGATCGCCGTCTGGGGCCTCGCCTACAAGGAGAATACCCATTCGACCAAAAACGCGCCGGCATTTGCGCTGATTGAGAACCTGCACCCCTATCGCCTGACCGCTTTCGACCCGGTCATCAAAACCAGTGCAGCCCCGCACCCCGCACCCATCGATGCCACCTCGGCTCTGGATTGCGCCGCAGATGCAGATGCTCTGTGCATCATGACCCCGTGGGATGATTTCAAATCCGTTGACCCAGCTGAGATTGCATCAGCAATGAAGGGAAAATGGGTGCTCGACCCATATCGCACACTTGATGCCAAGGCATGCAGCACGGCGGGCCTGAAATATATGACACTCGGGGTAGCCGATGCTTGAACATTTGAACGCGTCGCCCGCCAATCCACACCGCGTAGTGATTCTCGGCCAGAACGGTTTTGTGGCCAGCACGCTGGCAACCGCCCTGCAGGCTCAGGACATTCCAACCCTTGCGCTTGGCCGCGATACGATCGACCTGACAGCGGCAAACGCCACCGACAGCCTCGCAGGCACATTGAACACAACAGACACTCTGGCATTCGTCTCAGCGCTGGCCCCAAGCCGCGATGCGGCGGCTATGGCTGCTAATATGCACATGGTCGAGACCGTTGCCGGAGCAATTGCCAAAGCACCCGTCGCACATCTTGTAAATATCAGCTCCGACGCTGTTTACGCGGACAGCGTCCACCTTGCCTATGAAGGGCTGCCTGCAGCGCCCACTTCGCCGCACGGCGCCATGCACCTGGCGCGCGAGATTTTACTCTCCAATGCGGCCCGCGCTGCCGGCGTCCCGCTTGCCCACCTTCGGCCAAGCCTCCTCTATGGTGCCGGTGACCCACATAATGGCTATGGCCCCAATCGCTTTCGGCGTCAGGCATTGGCGGGTGAAACCATCACCCTGTTCGGCGAAGGTGAGGAACTGCGTGACCATGTGGCCGTTGAGGACGTGGCAGAAACCATCGTCCAGGTCATCCAACATCGTTCTTCGGGTGTCCTGAACATCGCCACAGGCAGATCTGTCTCGTTCAGGCAATGTGCCGAACGTGCGGTGGAACTGGCCGGCAAAGGCGCTGTCTCCGGAAGCCCGCGGCAGAACCCGGTGACCCACCGACATTTCGACGTAACGGCACGTCTAAAGGCCTTTCCCGCGCTCCGCTTCGCCAGTTTTGAGCAGGGATTCACTAAATCATTCAGGTGACTTGACTCATGAACGAGGCGTGCCGATGGTGCGCCGCAATGTGATGTCTGTTCGGCAAATCGAACAGGAAATTAGGGGATGTAAAGCTTGAAAACGGCTCTTGTTATCGGTGGCGGCTTTGCAGGCTGCGCAGCAGCCCACCAGCTTCAGCTGCAAGGTGGATGGGATACAACCGTTGTGGAAGCTGCACCGTTTCTCGGCGCAGGCGTCCGGACCCAGTATTACGGCGGCCACCCCTACACATTTGGCCCTCGCCATTTCCTCACTCCCTGGCCGCACATTTATGAGTACCTGAACACCTACGTGCCCATGCGCCGATGCGCAGACCACCAGTTCCTGACCTATGTGTCGGATGATGAGCGCTTCTACGGCTACCCGATCCACGCCGACGACATCCCGCAGATGCCGGAAGCCAACCAGATCGAGAATGAGCTTTCTGCAGTCAACATGAGCGCTATCGAGCGCCTTGATAACCAGAAGCTGGCCGAGATGACCCGCAAGGACGTGCGCAATCTCAACAATGCGTCCCTCGCCACCAATTTCGAGGATTTCTGGATCAAATCGATCGGCGAAACCCTCTACAAAAAATTCGTCGACAAGTACTCCCGCAAGATGTGGCAGATCGACGACAACAAGCAGATTGATGACTTCACCTGGTCGCCTAAGGGCGTGACCGTGAAGGAAGGCGGCCGTGCCGCATGGGATACCGCTATCTCGGCCTATCCCATCGCGTTCAACGGCTATGATGACTTCTTCACGATTGCCACCAAAGACGCCAAGGTGCACCTGGCAACCCGCATCTCCAACTACGACATCCCCAACAAAACGGTGGTGATCGATGGTGAGAAACGTAAGTTCGATATTATCATCAACACAATTTCGCCGGATCATCTGTTCGAGCAGTGCCATGGCGAGCTGCCCTATGTCGGCCGTGACCTGCACACCATCGTGCTGCCGGTCGAGTTCGCGCTGCCCGAAGACGTGTACTTCATCTACTTTGCAGGCGACGAAAAGTTCACCCGCATCACCGAGTACAAGAAGTTTACGCTGCACAAGGCACCGACCACACTGATTACACTCGAAGTTCCGTCCATGACATCGAAGTACTATCCGATGCCGATTGAGTCGGAAAAAGCCAAAGCCCAGAAGTATTTCGACGAGATGCCGGATGGCGTGTTCTCTGTCGGCCGGGCAGGCAGCTACCTCTACAACGTGGATATCGACGATACGCTCGACCACGCCATGAAGGTTGCCGCAGCCCTCAAGTCATAATCCAGACAGGCGGAAGTTTTTCTTCCGTGCCAATCAGCCTCTCCACGGCCCCGTTTTAGAAAGCAACGAGCTATGTCCGACAAGAAAACCGTTCCGCCAGTCGCAATTGAGCCCAGCCTTGATGAGCCGTGGGTCAAGCTTGGCAACGCAGACACGCACGCTGACTGGGGTCGTGAAGAAGAAATTCAGTACAATCAGACCAACCGTCAGACCGAGAAGGCGCATTTCTATCGCAAGACCTTCGACTTCCTGACCGACAACCGCGTGCATGGCGATTATCACGAATTCGGCTGCCACCGCTGCCGTACATTCCGCATGGCGCTCACAGAAGCCCGCCGGCACAACCTCGACAGCATGCAGTTCCATGCCTTTGACAGCTTCGAAGGCCTGCCTGACCCCACCACCGACACCTCAGTCGAGATCTGGAAGAAGGGCGTCCTGACCACGACTGAAGAGCAATTCATGGGCATGGTCAAAGAGCACGGCATGTATGTGGACAACGTCTCCACCATCAAAGGCTACTATGACGACAGTCTGACCAAGACATTGCAGAAGCAGTATCTCGATTCCGGCCGCAAGATCTCGATGGTGAACATCGACTGCGACCTCTACGAGTCAGCCGTCCCCGTATTCAACTTCATCGAACCCCTGCTGCAGGAAGGCACCGTCATCTACATGGATGATATGTTTGCTGGCTACAAAGGCAGCCCCAAGAAGGGCGTCGCCAAGGCATTCCTTGAATGGCAGGAACGCTCACGCTGGAAGATCGTCCGTCACATGGACATTTCCTGGTGGGGCCGCTCCTACATCGTCTATCTCGACAAGACCGGCGTCGACGGCGTCATTTAAATCCCGTCAGGCCGATCAGGAGATACGGACATGAGCGATACAAAAGAAACAGTGCATTTCTGGGACAAGATGCTCCCCGACCAGCACGAGCACACCTACCACTACTCCGGCGACAACTACGCCAAGGCTCTCTATGAGGTCATCGCCTCTTCAAGCGGCATCCCAAATCCGCATGAAAGCTTCAAGCTTGAACACACCGACATGTTCACGGTTGAGGAAATGGCGTCGAATCCGGTGAGCATGCGGTTCTTCGAGTTTCTGATTGCGGTTGCAGGTATCAAGCGGGTTCTGGAAATCGGTGCCTTCATCGGTGTCTCGACCATGAATTTTGCCAAGTCGGTTCCCGCTGACGGCAAGGTCGTTTCCATTGAAAAGTTCGACCACTTTGCGGCCATTGCCCGCAAGAACTTCGAGCTCAACGGCCTGTCAGGCAAGATCGACCTGCACGAAGGCGACGCCTTTGAAGTGATCGACAGCCTGCCCAAGGACGAGAAGTTCGATCTCATTTTCGTTGACGGCAACAAGGAACGGTATCTGGACTACGTCCTCAAGACCGAGTCCCTGCTGAATTCAGGTGGCATCATGGTGGTGGATGACTGCTTCTTCCACGGCGACGTTGCCAACGCCACCCCGGTCAACGAAAAGGGCGCCGGCACCAAGGCTTTCATGGACTGGGCAGCAACCCAGGACAGCTGGCTGCGCATCGCCCTGCCGCTGGCAAACGGCATCTACCTGATGGTGCGCAGATAAAAAGCGTGTACGGGTAAACACGGGCCTTCGGGAGCGCACGCCATGACCAAGAACCGATTGCCCCAGATCGCGGCCAATACATCCATTGTGGCGGCAACTGTGTTTGTCGGCCTCGTCGCGTTGGAAGTAGGTCTGCGTTTGGTCAACGGCATCCCCGCAACGCCGTGGTCGGACTGGCGCAAACCTTTTCTCATCCAGCAGAATGAGTCATCAGCCAACCGCTATGATGAAACGCTTGGCTGGGTGCTGAGGGATTTCCTGGAGACCGATTCCCTCAACACAATAGAGCATGGCATCCGCCGCAATAGCCCGGACACCGTGCTTGCCAGGGGCGAAATACTCGCGTCCGGCGACAGCTTTACAGCCGGTTCCGAAGTCTCCGACCATGAATCCTGGCCAGCCCATCTCGAAACGATTCTTGGCCGCCCAGTGATGAACGGCGGCAATTGCGGTTACGGCACCGATCAGATTGTTGTGCGCGCAGAACAACTGATGGATGTTTTACAGCCCGAAATTGTGGTGCTCGGCTTCTTTGATCAAGACATTCTGCGTGCAGGGTTTTCCCGCTATGGCGAGAACAAACTCTATTATGTGGACACTTCTGATGGCCTCGAACTCAAAAACGTTCCGGTCCCGCCGCCAGACGAGAACAAAGCTTTAGACAGCGAACCCGGCCTTATCGAGACCCTGTACCTGCCCGCAGTGATCACGTCTGCTGTTTCCGGCAAACCCGTTTTTGTTAAACCGCCCTCTTCCTATCGAAAGATCTCCAACGATCCCGTCACGGTATCCTGCGCCTTGTTGGATCGGATAAAACGCAAAACCCTCGCCGCAGATACTCATCTCATTTTGGTCATGCAGTATGGTGGCCAGGTTCATCACACACGCGTTGATCGCCCGGCGCATGCGCAGCTGGTACTGGACTGTGCCCGCGACCTTGCTATCCCCGTCATTGATGAATTCGATGCTATCCGGGCAATATCCGAGGAAAGCTCAAAGGCCCTCCAGTCTCTCTACGTGATGGGAGCTGGTGAGTTTAATTTTGGCCATATGTCATCTGCCGGCAATCAGCTAGTGGCTGGTCTGATAGCTGATGCCATTGCGGAGCTGCCGGATACACCCCAGACGCCTGCCGCGGGCCCCGGCTACCTAGTATCTCGATACACAAAACCTTTGGGAAATTTGCTGACACCCGCCCAACAAGCTCTCGATACATCCGCATACAGCAACGGCATCGTCGACGTCTCCAGGCTGTGGTGGGGGCAGGACGGTTTTGAACTAGCGACCAAAGGGCCTAACGGCGAACATTATCTTTCACTGCCCCCTGTGCCGGACCTACCTGCAGGACGCTACGAGCTACATGTCGAGCTTCGCGCGGGGTCAACAGACCGGGTACGCCTGCAATTGCTGCACAGTGCTGCAACCGGGATTCTGGCGGATTTTAACTTGTCTGAACAGCACGCAGATATAACGCGCCTTGGCCCGGTACAACGCATCGGGGCAGAAACCAAACAGGCCCTGCGCGGCGGAGACTGGAAAGACGCCAGCGTTTACGCTGAGTACCCTGCCGGTGATATCAGGATACTGGTACAGTTCCTGGCTCCGGATGGCGCGAGTTCAATTCCCGGTGACGGTACCGACTTTGACATCGCCAATATCAGGCTGCTTGGTTTTGTTGCTGAGTAGGCCCCCTACCCTTCGGCCGGAGCAGTTATGATATGTGCGGCATAACAGGATTTGTATCTGGGGCGCCGCTCGCTGAAACGGACCGCCATGTTCTTATGGGGATGACGGCCAGTCTCGTTCATCGCGGCCCCGACAGCTCCGACACTTGGATGGATATGCAAGCCGGCGTGGCCTTCGGCCACCGCCGCCTGTCGATTGTTGATCTGTCCGAGGCCGGGGCCCAGCCGATGCATGATGCGTCGGGCAGATATGTCATTACCTATAATGGCGAGATCTACAATTTTCCGGAACTGCGCCGGGACCTTGAAGCCGCTGGCATCGCTTTTCGCGGCCATTCAGACACTGAGGTGATGCTGGAGGCATTTGCCCATTGGGGAGTTGAAACAACTCTTCCGCGCCTCAATGGCATTTTCGCGTTCGCATTGTGGGACCGTCAGACGCGAACCCTGACGCTCGCGCGTGACCACGTAGGTATCAAGCCGCTCTACTGGGGCTGGGCCGACGGCGCACTGCTATTTGCATCCGAACTGAAAGCCTTCCGCGCCCACCCCGCGTTCAAGGCGGACATCAATCGCGATGCCGTTGCAGCCTATATGCGCTTCAACTACATCCCGCAGCCCCATGCCATCTATCAGGATGCAGCCAAGCTGCCACCGGGAACACTCCTCACATGTGATTTTTCGTCCGGCCGGGCAGGTAAGCCGAAAATCACATCCTATTGGGATGCGCTGTCTGTCGCGCAAGCCGCCGCCGCATCACCCTATCAGGGCACAGCCGATGAAGCCGTCAATGATCTGGAACGGCTCCTGCTGGATGCAATCGATCATCAGATGGTTTCCGACGTTCCGTTGGGTGCATTCCTGTCCGGCGGCGTCGACAGCTCTGCAGTGGTCGCCCTTATGCAGGCGCAGTCAGCGCAACCCGTCCGAACATTCTCCATAGGTTTTTCCGAAGACGGGTTCAACGAAGCCCCCCACGCGGCCGAAGTGGCCCGACATCTGAAAACAGATCATACAGAGCTGTATCTGACAGCGCGCGATGCGCTGGACGTCGTGCCGTCTCTCCCTCAAATGTATGACGAGCCTTTTGCCGACAGCTCCCAGATACCGACCTATCTGGTATCAGCACTGGCCCGCAAACACGTAACCGTGTCTCTGTCAGGCGATGGCGGCGACGAGCTTTTTGCCGGATACAACCGGTATGTCTGGGGGCGCACAATATGGCGCACCATCCGAACACTACCGCTTCCTGTGCGGCGCGCGGCGGCAAGTGCCATGAGGAGCCTGTCACCCGGCAGCTGGAATGCGATAGCCCGACCCATTCCCGCGCGGCTAAAGCCCGGCAATCCCGGCGACGCACTCTACAAGCTGGCATCAGTCATTGAACTGGACGGTCCTGGTGCCGTCTATCGCAGACTTGTTTCCAACTGGATGTCGCCGGAAGACGTGGTCCTCAATGCCACCGAGCCAAAAGGCATTTTGTGGGACGCCAGCTTGAGTGACAGGTTCCCCGAACCCATAAGCCGGATGCAGGCCACCGATCTTGTTACCTATCTCCCCGATGACATTCTCACCAAGGTAGATCGGGCCAGCATGGCAACAAGCCTTGAGGCACGCGTCCCGTTGTTGGATCCGCGCATCATTGAATTTGCCTGGAAGCTGCCTCTCTCCATGAAACTGCGGGACGGTGGCAGCAAATGGGCGTTGCGGCAGGTGCTTTATCGTCACGTACCCGCCAATCTGATTGATCGTCCGAAAATGGGCTTCGGCGTCCCCATCGGCGACTGGCTGCGCGGCCCCTTGCGTGATTGGGCCGAAGATTTGCTCACTGAAAAGCGCCTGCGCGAAGATGGCCTGTTTGATCCGAAGATCATCCGCCATCATTGGGAAGACCATTTGTCCGGCCGCCGCAACTGGCACTACATGATGTGGAGCGTGCTCATGATGCAGGCATGGCTCGACCACTGGAAAAGCCCCCCGGGCGATTGATACCGGCCAGCGCTAATCCAGAAGTTTGTCGATGACATAAATCGTATGCGGCCCCAGGCGCATTGGGTCCCCACACACCATCGCATCCCCCACATACAGCGCGTCACCGGTTCGGGTAACCGGATACACTTGGCCCGAGATGCTTTTCAGCGCAGGGGCATCACGTTTTTGAAGGCGAAACGCCAGCGGATCATCACTTTCTGCTTCCGGGTCGTAATTTGCCTCAAGATGGCTCCTGAACAACTGCATCCGGGCTTTTGTTGATGCCCCGTCAAAGAGGCTTTCCTCACGCTCTGTGCCGGCGGCTGCAAAAGCCTCATCGGTCGGCAAAAGGACGATATTTCCATCCCGGCCCTTCGCGACATGTGGCGCCTGACCGCCATAAATACTGAGTGCAATGAGTTTGGCGGCGATGCCACATCCAAGCTGGCGCGCCCGCAACCATATTCTGTTGGCCTCACGTGTGGAGGCCACCCGGCGGATGAAGACGTCCGACGCAGTTTCCACGGCTCGCCACTTTTCCTCCGTAACCGGAGCAAAATGCCAGCGCACCTTGTGGGAAACAATGAAATCATTGACGGGGCTGTCATAGGCAAGCCACCAGCCGCCAATCTCAATCGGGTCTGCCTTATGCCGCATCAGATGCCAGTTAATGTCCGTGCCAAGCGGCGCGAGACTAACGGCAAACAGTTCATCACTATCGCTGATAAAGCATGCTTCACCGGGTGCAAATTTCGAGGTCGGCAATGCAACTTCATTCACCGCAAATCGTGATGGATCAAACAGGAACATTTCACGCGCGAGAACCCTCAGCACCATGCCTTCACCCTCAACAGGCCAAAACATCATTTCCGGGTGAATCGGGAAATAGTCACTGTCACGCAGATAGGCTGCCATCAATGGATGGAATGACCGTACACATAGCGTCACAAGGTCATTGCCACTGATCTCAAGCGAATGCTCTCCCGGCGTACGCATCGCCAGAATATTGTTTTCAAACGTCCGGTCTTCGGCACGCATATAGGTCATGAATATGGCGCGATAGCCTTCGGCCAACTTCTCCCCGACAGTTTTAAATGAAGAGGAGGACCAGGCCACATCAGGCGGCAGGAGCAAAATGAGACTCCCCGTGACCCTGGCAATATCAATGCCCCGCGTCCATGCGGTGTGATGGGCTGCAATCGGGTTCTTGAGGTCCACGCCGGTGAGGAGATCAACCTCGACCTTGATATATTTACGCAACTCTTGAATGACCGGCGCGGTATCGAGGCGCTCGCGATCTTCCTCACGCGTAAAGATTCGATAGGTTGTATCAACCAGCCGACTGAGACTGGGCATATTGCCCGGCGCGAGCAGCGTCGGCAGGTTCATCTCGAGCAGCATCTTGATGTGCCAGTCACCCCAAACGGCTGTAACCATAAGGAGATGCGGGCGATTTTGATCCGCCTTATCACTGCTGGACGTCAAAACTTTTCCCCGACTGAACTTTCTAAAAGCCTTCTCTACCGCTTTCGTATCAAGCGGGCTAGTGCAATAGTTAGACAGTAAACTAAGGTCAGCCGCGACGGAAATTGAGAACAGGCGAGATGAACGCAGAACCAATTCAGACGGTCAATCAGATCATCGCACAGCGTGCAGAGCGTCAGGTTCAAACCGCTGTCCTGCAACATGCATTTAGTCGCTTTGGAGCGCTGCCAATCCCGCCCGGCAAGGTGGGTGCAAGTACAGCGCCAGGCCCGGAAGCCAGATCGGGCAGGGACGCGCCGTCCCTTTTACCCAAGCGCGCACTGGCTCCAATACTGGGAACAAGCTCAGAATCGCCTGCGCACTTCAATTGCATGGCAGACATTTGCCAGCTGATGATCCACGCCATGTACGCCCGTTGGCCGATATACCGCATTCGGCCTTCGACCCCGGAAATGCACGCAGCAGCTGGCGCGGCCACAGGCGCCCCGGCCAGCCCAATTGTAGCAAGACTTGAGAAGATAATTTCTCGCGGCGAATATGAAGCCGCGACCAAGGATCTGGTCCGCATCTGCCAATATTTGCCGGCGCCAGAATTCCTGCATCTATTATGGACGCTTGCGCACACGATTTCAGTCACCAGACACGTCATCGACCACGCAGAAAAAGCCATTGGTTTTAGGCCCCGCCGGATCGAAACAGCAAGCGCAGAAAAATCACCGACCGCGCACTACCTGCACCTCGCACTCGACTATATTGAGAACAATCTGGCAAACGCAGCCATGAAGCCGAACTTGGTGACGGACGCTTTTTTAAGAATGAGCTACGAAAAAATAGCCGGCAAATCAGTCGAACCACATGTTGCCACACCACTTGAACCCATAAGCCGGGAGAGCCACCGGGCCACAATCATTCTCGCCGAATATGCTTTCCATGAAGGGGATCTATCCATCACGGAGAAGCTGTTATCTAAATCGAACATTCAGCCCCTCCCAATTGCACTCGTGCATCGTCGCTTGGGCGAGATTGCGTTAAAAAATGGCGACGGTCGGAAAGCTGCACACGAATTTGAGTTGGCTCTTTTGGTGCCCGGAGAATTGTGGACCACAGCAGACATATCCACAGCCCCCGCACGGCAGCTTTTGCGCGTGGGCGACTACTACACTATCTTCCTGCACAATAACCGCTATGTCGCCGTCCCTCACGACCGGCCGTTGCGCGGCCTGACCAGCATCGCCGGACAGCCCGTCCTACTATTGAGCGGCAGTTCATCGGTTTTGCGCGACATGTTTTTTCGGCAGGCAATTCGTCTGCGCCGCTTCCTGGCGGCGAACTTTAATCCGCAGACGACAGAGACCAGTGACCCCGCCACGCCTCAATCTTCGGATTTATTGCGAAGCATCCGGGTCGGCGCAATTACGATGTTGAAGAAGGCCATCAAGTCACGCTCCGTTAAATACCTCGCACAGCCGATCCATCGCCTGGCCTTCGCCGTGGTTAGAAAAATACCTCGATCATGGTTCGGCCTGCTTGCCGATGTGCTGCTGTGGCTAATCTACGGGCGCCGAGTACCCCCACAGATGTATGCTGAATCTCTGGACGAGCTTTTGGGAAAACTGCCTCTTGGCACCAAGGTCCGCTACAAAGCTTGAGGCTTAGCTCTAGATTTGGTCGAGAATCCAAAGCCGCGTTCCCTCAATATGGATCGGCCCATGTGCTGGCACCTGGCCCGCGACCGACAGACTTCCATCATCGCGCCAGCTGATATCGACTGATCGCGCGCCGACTTGAAGCCTGCCTGGCTGCTTCTGCCCCACGACAAGCCCTTGCAGGAAACTCATCAGCTCAGGCTCATTGCCTTGTCTGACCAGGCTATCGGCATACACCCGCAAATCGCCGCGGAAACACCCGTCAGACAGCGCAATGGCATCCAGAGGTTCATCGCGTCTCCACCGACGCAAGATGGGCGTCTCGAATATGGCAACCGATAGGAGCTGAGCCATTCGCCGTGCCCCCGCCTGGTTCATCTCACGCACAAGCTGGAGCGCCCGTCGCCCGGCCTCCATTTCAATCGCCGCGGTTTTTGCTTTCGCTTCTGTGCGCCGCAGCTTCGGCGCCGATGCCGGCGCTGAGTGAATACGCACAGGCTTTCGGATGAAGCTGCGGGTTTGTGCTGTATCGTTCAGCGGATGAATACTCGTACGCGCCAAGTCAATCGCTCCAAGCGAGTGATTCAGAATGTAATTCTGCGGGTACTTGCCGATCGGATCGACACTCAGCATCAGCATATCGTCGCTGTCATCGCCAAAATAGATGCCGTCCGGATCAGCGTCCCCGCCTGCATACCAAAGAAACGTAATCGGGCAACGGCTGGGGTCAAACGCAACAAGTTCGCGCACAGCATAATTGCTGACCATCGTGTGCGCATCGACAGAACGGTGCATCTCGAATGCAGGCCGGGCATGCGGGGCACCCGGCATGGCCAGCATGTGCAGGGGGTGGAGATGTTGCAAGCCAAGTCGCGCTATCTCTGCCGCGTCAATGGTAAGCGCTGCCCCATCTTCAAATGCTTGAAGCGATGGTGTGAGCGTGTCCGAATTGACAAGCAGAAAGGGACAGGCGACGCCTTTGTACCCTTCGGCCAGACGCGCCGCAAACGTGCGCAAACTACCGTCCGTCCAAAGGGTATCGGGCGGAACAAAAACCGGGCAGGCCCCGGCAAGTTTCGCTTCTGCAGCAGATCTGTGGAACCAGTGAACATGCCAGACCACATCCGGCATGCGGTCGCCAAGCGGCGTGACAAATTCCACATCGCACACTTCAGTCAGGGCTGCGAAGTAACGGCTGTCTCTGATCTGTCGCTCGCCGGAGACCGTGGTGAATATGCGATATGTAACATCGCCATACGCCCCCATCGCCGGCAGATTGCCCGGCGAAAGAACGTTTCGCAGCGTAACGTCCAGAAAAAACGCCACATGTCTCGTACCCCAGACATTGGTAACAATATGAAATTTCATGGTCTGCCTCTTTGGCGTAGTGGGCGTCTTGCAGTGCTTGGCCGGGGCCGTTCTAAGCTTTATAAGCACGTATCAATTCACGATGCACCCGGCCATCATTCCGTTGGCTGCAAACTGCCGCCGAATGGGCTTATCAGGACCGGAATCATATGGAGCAGGATGCCGATCTCACCCAGCTGACCCTGGCGATCAACACAGCCGCACAGCACAGTCTGCTCGCTGATCTCGGCATCCCCACAATCGCTGTGGTTGAAGGCCCAACCGTGCCAGATACATCCCTAGTGTGGCTTCACCTCGGCAGTGCGTGGCTAAAACTATCCATTATTGCGCAGCTAGCCGAATTTTATTGCAACGAAGCCGGGCAGCCCCTGAGCTGGCTTGGCTACGGATCAACCATCGAAAGCGTTGGTGGGTCAGCGGGTGCCCGCCAGACGGCGACCGGCCACTATCGAAATGCAGCGCGCGCCAATCCCAATCTTGCGGAAGCACAATTTGCCCTGGGCCGCACAGCCCAACTTGCCGGGGATCCTGACCAGGCGCTCACCCATTTTCGCGCCTGCGCAGACCGCAAACCGCACCCTGGCGCCCCCACGGAAGCCTACTTGAAGGCAAACGCGCATTGGGAACTTGCTTGCATTCTTGAAGATCGCGGCGATGACGCAGCTGCAATGAGCGCATTCCGAACTGCCTTGTCTGCTCTGGACAGCTTCGGTGTTCACCACGTCCGATTTGCAAAATTCCTGCGCCGCCTTGGGCATGATGCAGAAGCTGCCGACCACTATCTTGCCTGCGCCCGCTACACCCACCGGTACTTTCCCGAATTCCAGCTCCCACCGCTGGAAACCCCGGCCCCCGTCACACCGCCCACAACCCTGGACGCAATATTTACAACCAATAGCGGGGAAAGCATCTATTTCCATGCTGGCCGGTATATCCTGATACCCGCCGGCACCGGACCATTGGATGCACACAAGCTTGCCCAGCTGGCCGGCCCCGACAGCACCCCCCCTGCAGGGCGCCGTCAAATGGCAATAAACGTCCTATCTCGCCTGCTAAAACCGAAACGCCGCAAAGCGGCGCCCCGATTGGCCGATGCTATCCTCGACCTTATTGACTAGGATATGGTCGGCGACCGGCCATCAGTTTCCGCGCCGTCCGAAAAGGCATCAAGTTCCGTGACAGCAATACATCAGAAAATAAAACAAATACTCCGCCCCCGGACGAGGCTGCGAGAATTTCGGAATGGCTTGCGTGGTCCACACCCGCAGCCAGCCCCGCCGAGCGTGCCGGCAGCCCAGCCCGTGAAATTCACAAAAGGTACTCAGTCACCATTAATGGTAGATCTTTCCCAGTGGCAACGTCCTTTTGATGATGCATATAGCAGCGATAGATCAGCATGGCGGGCAGCAACCACCGCGGAATACACAGCGGCCGAAAAGGCTGCCATGCCGCTACTCAGCATTCCCGCGCTCATGGCATTCCAACCCGCCTCCTTCCAGTCGGTAGGGTGGCCAACCCATGTACACAGCGACGAAGAGCTGGTGCGCTATGCTGACCACAATTTTGAAGCCGAAGTGCCCGGCATGTATCTGCCCGATGCGGAATTTGCCCCGGTCGGCTTCGTAAACAGATTCACCAAAGACGAAGCGAACCTCGCCACACAACTTCGGGAAACCGTCGCAGAGTTCACTGCCAGCCGGTTTGGCCGCGCCGTCATGCCGATGACAAATCTGATGGTGCAGTTCGGGCCTTATCGCTGCATGGAAGCCCTATCAGCGCAATACGGCCGCAAGCTCGATATCTTCGAGCCAGGCCCCGGCGCTGGGTATCTTGGCGCCTTGCTGGCACAGAACGGCTACACCTACGCAAGCTATGACGTTACCCAGTCACTTTACTTGTGGCAGGGCCATTTGCTTGACGCTACGGCGGGCGAGAACTTTGTAGAATTGGCGGGCAACCCGAATCTGGCAAAAATCGATCGCAAGGCCGTGATCCATCTGCCGTGGTGGATATTTGCCCTGCAGCTGGAAACGACGCCACTTCGCTACGATCTGGTATACTCGAACTCAAACCTCGGCGAGATGACCAGCGTCGCATTCCGTCAGCTGATTTTGTACGCAAAATTGCTGCTTGCCGAATCCGAGGTCGGCGCATTCACGTTCTTCAGCAGCGGGATGACACGATATCAGACGCTCGAAACCATCGATGCAGGTTTGCGCGCCCACGGGTTTAAGAAAGTCATGGACGCCCCATTCCATTGCTATCAGCTTGAGGGCCGGGATCCGGCGCCGATCCTGAAGGCATTCCAGAACGGCATTCCGCATATTGGCGGCACGCGAGCGGATGCAACCCTGACAGCAAACGACGTCTTCAAAACGCCTCAGCCAGCCCCAGCCGCAACGGACCAGCAAACACGGCGGTAATTGCAATCAACCCACTTACTGCCGCAAGCACCAGGGCCACAACAGACAGCACCGGGATTTGCCAGCCGACAGCCCGCCAAAAGGCGTGCACACGCCGGATATTTTTCTGGATAAAACCCGTCATGATCCCTCCCCGATCACCCCAAGCAACCTCATGCATATATGATGAGAAAACGTCATATTGCATTGCACCGGTTTGCCGGTTACATGAGCGGTTCTTTACGCATAAGGAAAGCAAGGGCGCAAGCAAATGAGCCATGCGGAGAACTTTTTCAAGTTGGCAGCGGATATTGCCCTGGCATTACCGGCGGCAGATGTCGATCAGATGGCTGTCGAGTTGGCTGAGCTGCGTGACCGCGGTGGGCGCCTCTTCATCCTCGGCGTCGGCGGCAGTGCCGGCAATTGCAGCCATGCGGTCAACGATTTCCGCAAACTTTGCAATGTCGAAGCCTATGCGCCCGTTGACAACGTCTCCGAACTGACGGCCCGCGCCAATGACGAAGGCTGGGACACCATCTTCGATGCTTGGATGAAAGTCAGCCGCGCCAACGAAAAGGACGCAATTCTGGTGTTCTCCGTGGGCGGCGGCAACAAAGAGAAGAATATCAGCCCCAACATCGTCAAAGCGGTGGATCTGGCCAAGGAACTGGGGATGAAGATCTTTGGCGTCGTTGGCAAGGACACGGGCCACACTGCCAAGCACGGCGACATTGTCATCGTCGTCCCCAATCCGGACCCGGACCTCGTAACACCGCACTCCGAAGCATTTCAGGCGGTTGTCTGGCATTGCCTCGTCTCGCACCCCGCCCTGCAGGTGAAATCTACAAAGTGGTAGCGGATTTTTGCCCCGTGTAAGCCCCATAGATCAAACGGCGACTGACATGGCCCGAGCTGTTTTTCTGGACCGGGACGGCATCATCAACAGATCCGTGGTCAGCAACGGCAAACCATACCCGCCGGCGACCCTCGCCGAGCTGGAAATCCTCCCCGGTGTCGCCGACGCCCTGAGAAGATTAAAGGCTGCGGGCTTCCTGACCATCGTGGCGACCAATCAGCCGGATGTGGCCACCGGCAAGCAGTCCCGGGCCATCGTAGACGCAATTCATGCGCACATGCGTGCCACCTTGGAGATCGACGATATCCGGGTCTGCTTTTGCGTTGAAGGCCCCGATTGCCCATGCTACAAGCCAAAACCTGGGCTTTTGGTGGACGCCGCCAAAGACTGGAATGTTGACCTAGGTCAGAGCTTTATGGTGGGCGACAGATGGCGGGACATCGGCGCGGGACACGCTGCGGGATGCTCCACTTTCTTTGTCGATTACGGGTACGATGAAGCACTGACCTTCACGCCCAACCATACGGTCAGTGGACTCAGTGAAGCAGCTGATATTATTCTCGCTAGTTGCGGTGGCTGACACGCTCTCCGGGACATGGAGTCCAGAAAGAGTTTTTCGTCCAATCGGCGGGGAGGCCATTTAGGATGCGCAAGATTGAAGACCTCAATGTAAAGATTTTCGCCGATGGCGCGGACATTGATGCGATGCTCAAGCTCGCAGAAAACCCGCTGATCAAAGGCTTCACGACCAATCCGACCCTGATGCGCAAGGCGGGCGTTGAGGATTACGCAGCCTTTGCACATAAGGTCATTGCCGCCATCCCCAACAGCCCGCTTGCTTTTGAAGTGTTTGCCGATGAGCTGGACGAAATGGAAGCACAGGCGCTTGAAATCGCGTCTTGGGGCAAGAACGTCAACGTCAAGATCCCGGTCACGAACACCAAGGGTGTTTCCACCATTCCGGCCGTCAAATCCCTGTCTGCCAAAGGCGTGCAGGTGAATGTGACGGCGGTTTTCACGCTTGACCAGGTCCGCGCAATTACCGACGCGCTGGACGTGAATACGCCGGCCATCATCTCGATCTTCGCAGGCCGCATTGCTGATACGGGCATCGACCCCGTGCCGATGATGACCGAAGCCGCGAACATCATGAAAGCCAGGCCCAAGGCGGAATTGCTGTGGGCCAGCCCACGCGAGATCCTCAATATCTATCACGCCGAGGATTCCGGCAGCCACATCATTACCGTGGCCCATGACATCCTTGGGAAACTGGGCCTGATCGGCAAGGATCTGGATCAGTACTCGCTTGAGACTGTGGAGATGTTCTTCAAGGACGCCACCAGTGTCGGCTATACGATCAACACATCCAGCTCCAGGGCCGCCGAATAGCTTTCATGCAGGCGCTGTGCGTTGCACAGCGCCTGCTATTTTCACCAAACCAATTCTAATTCGAACGATCGGGGAACTATTGTGTTCAAGAATGTGCTTGTGACCGGCGGCGCCGGCTATGTGGGAAGCTTGTTGGTACCTCAGCTTCTTGACGAAGGTTACAATGTGACCGTCTATGACATCATGTTTTTCGGCGACGATTTCCTCCCAAAAGACAATCCGGCGCTGAAGATTGTCAAAGGCGACATTCGCGAAACGGCAAAGCTTGCTGAAGCCCTTAAGGGCATTGATGTGGTTATCAGCCTTGCCTGCATCTCCAACGATGCAAGCTTCGAGCTCGATGAAAACCTCTCAACCTCCATCAACCTGAATGCCTTTGAGCCGATGGTCGTGGCCGCCAAGGAAGCAGGCGTCAAACGCTTCATCTACGCCTCGTCATCATCAGTTTACGGCGTATCAGAGTCACCCGACGTGACCGAGGATCACCCACTGATCCCTCTGACGCTCTACAATGAATACAAAGGCAAGTGCGAGCCGCTGCTGTTCAAGCATCAAAGCGACGACTTCGTCTGCGTGACGATCCGTCCGGCAACCCTGTGCGGATACGCGCCGCGCCAGCGCCTCGACCTTTCGGTGAACATCCTCACCAACCACGCAATCAACAACGGCAAGATCACAGTGTTTGGCGGCACCCAGAAGCGCCCCAACCTGCACGTTCAGGACATGTGCGATCTGTATTCCTTCCTGCTGAAGATCGAAGACGAAAAGATTGCCGGCGAAGTGTTCAATGCCGGTTTCCAAAATATGTCGATCATGGAAATCGCCGAACTGGCCAAGAAGGTCGTTGAAGAGCTGTTCCCCGAAAAGGGCACCATCGACATCGTCACAACACCGACGGATGACATTCGCTCGTACCACGTGAACTCGGACAAGATCCGCAACAAGCTGGGCTTTGGACCCAAGCGCGACGTGGAAGGTGCCATCCGCGATCTGTGCCAGGCGTTCAAGGATAACAAGCTTCCCAACAGCATGACCGACGACTTCTACTTCAACGTGAAGCGCCTCAAGGCTGTGGAAGCCGCATGAGTAAGAAGCCTGTCGCTGTTGTAACCGGTGGAGCGGGCTTCATCGGAAGCCACATGGTTGATCTGCTCGTTGATGAGGGCTTTCAGGTCCGCGTCATCGACAGCCTCATTGGTGGTCGCGAAGCCAATATCGAACATCACGCCAAGAATGACGTTTCCGCCGATTGGCGCGACATTCGCTCGCTGCAGCCTGGCGACAAGATCTTCTCGGACGTTGACTACGTTTTCCACTTTGCGGGTATCGGCGACATTGTGCCGTCGATCGAGCAGCCGTTGGAATATATGTCGGCCAATGTTCAGGGCACTGTGCATGTGCTTGAAGCCGCACGTGCCGCAGGCACACTCAAGAAGCTGGTCTATGCGTCGTCGTCATCCTGCTACGGAATGGCCGAGACGCCGACACGCGAGGATCATCCCATACAGCCGAAATATCCTTATGCCCTGTCCAAATATCAGGGCGAGCAGGCAGTATTTCACTGGCATGAGGTTTACGGCCTGCCTGTCAACGCGGTGCGGATTTTCAACGCTTATGGCACCCGCTCCCGCACGTCGGGCGCCTACGGTGCCGTATTTGGCGTCTTCCTGCGCCAGAAACTGGCCAACACACCCTACACAGTTGTCGGAGACGGCACCCAGAGCCGCGACTTTGTGTATGCAACCGACGTCGCCAACGCTTTCTATCTTGCGGGCATTTCTGACACAGTGGGCCAAGCCTACAACATGGGCGCGGGCGATCCGCAGTCCGTGAACAGGTTGGTCGAACTGCTGGGCGGCGAAGTCACGTACATTCCCAAGCGTCCGGGCGAACCGGATTGCACCTATGCGGACATCACCAAAATCACAAAAGAACTCGGGTGGAAGCCCAAAGTGTCTTTTGAAGAAGGTGTGCAGCGCATCGTTCAAAACATTGGCTATTGGGCGGAAGCGCCCCTGTGGGACCCAGACTCGATTGCCCAGGCGACCAAAACCTGGTTCGAGATGCTGTCGCCCGAAGAAGAGTCCCAGAAAAGTTAAGGCCGGAGATGGTTGAGAACAAATACAAGGCGAAAATCAAGACGATCGACCAGCTGGTCGATGCCATTGGCAAGCGCCCCCGCAAGCAAAAAGTCATCATGTGCCACGGCACATTTGACGTTGTGCATCCCGGCCATATCCGCCACCTGATGTATGCCGACGGCAAGGCCGACATTCTTGTCGCGAGTCTCACTGCGGACGAACACATCAAGAAGGCAAACTTCCGCCCGTACGTCCCTGAGGATCTGCGCGCACTCAACCTCGCTGCCCTCGACATGGTTGACTACGTCATCATCGACAAGAATGAGGCCCCGCTCGAAAATCTGGCCCGCATTCAGCCGGACTTCTTCGCCAAGGGCTACGAATATGTCTCAAGCGGCTTGCCGCCCAAGACCCAGGCCGAAAAAGATATTCTCGACAGTTACGGCGGCGAATTTATCTTTACGCCCGGCGATATTGTCTATTCGTCATCGCGCATCATTGAAGCTGCCCCGCCGAAGATCGGCGCCGACAAGCTGCTGTCCCTGATGGAAGCTGAAGGCATCACCTTCGAAGATTTGCGCTCCACGCTCGCGAAAATGAAGGGCATCAAAGCACATGTGGTTGGCGACACCATCGTCGACACCTACACCTACACCGCCATGATCGGCGGTCAGACCAAGACCCCCACAATCTCCGTGCGCTACGAAGGCCAGGACGACTATGTGGGCGGCGCCGGTATTGTGGCGAAGCACCTCAATGCAGCAGGTGCAGACGTCACTTTCTCCACCGTTCTTGGCGACGACAAATGGCGCAGCTTTGTCATTGATGATCTGCGTACGGCAGGCGTCCATATGCGCGAAGTCGTTGATGGCACGCGCCCCACCACAAACAAAAACGCCATCGTATGCGCCGACTACCGCATGCTGAAGATCGACACCCTCGACAATCGTGCGATCTCTGATCCGATTGTTGCAAAGCTTGTGGATGCCATTGAAACGGTCGAGTCCGATTGCATCGTCTTCTCCGACTTCCGCCACGGGATATTCAATAAATCAACCATCCCCACACTGACCGCCGCCATTCCCGAAGGCATGTTCAAGGTTGCCGACAGCCAGGTTGCAAGCCGTTGGGGCAATATCTGTGAGTTTGAAGGCTTTGACCTCATCACACCCAATGAGCGTGAAGCCCGCTTTTCTCTGGCCGATCAGGACAGTGTTGTCCGGCCCTTGGCAAAAAGACTGTATGAAGAATCCAAGGCCAAGAACCTGATTCTCAAACTCGGGTCACGCGGCCTCATCGCCTATCGCTCTACCCAGGACAAAGAAGACGTTCGGTCGTTCTTTGCCGTTGATACATTTGCCGACGACGTGAAGGACGCTGTGGGTGCAGGTGATGCACTCCTCTCCTACGCCACCCTTGCCCATGTCGCAGGAGGCTGCGCTGTATGCGCCGCAGTGCTGGGCGCCATGGCGGCAGCTGTCGAGTGCGAGCATGACGGCAACATTCCCGTCACGCCGGAGCATGTCCTCGACAAGATCAACAAGAGCGAGCAGCGCGCCAACTACGAAGGTTAGTTCCGGCGGCTCTGATCCATGGGGCTGCACGCGAGGAGTAAGCACGAATGAAAGTGATCGTCGTCGGGCTTGGTGTTCAGGGCCATAAACGCCGCCACCACGCAGGGGACGATTTCGTCGCCACCGTCGATCCGGTTAATCCGGATGCCGACTACAAGACTATTCAGGACGTGCCCCTTGGCGACTATGACGCTGCCCTGTGCTGTGTCCCGGATGATCCCAAGATCGACCTGCTCACATATCTTTTTGACAACGGCAAACACGCACTTGTGGAAAAGCCACTTTTTGCAGCTGACGACGCAGACCTGCTGAAGCTCGAAGCGCTGGCGCAAAAAAACGGCGTTGTGGCATACACCGCCTACAACCATCGCTTTGAGCCACACTACATGGCGATGCGCGACCTGATCACATCTGGCAAGCTTGGCCGCATCTACCATTGCCGCATGTTTTACGGCAACGGAACAGCGCGGCTCGTGCGCGAGAGTGCATGGCGCGACAAGGGGCCCGGTGTGCTGCCTGATCTTGGCTCCCACCTGCTGGACACAGCCTCATTCTGGTTCGGTGATCTTGGCGACGACTTCGACATCATATTCGCAAGCAACCACGAAAACGCGGCGCCGGACCATGTGGTGTTTGCCTCCGGCAGCGCCCGGCCGAAGCTGGAAATGGAAATGACGCTGCTGATGTGGCGCAATCATTTCACATGCGACATCTTCGCGGAAAAAGGCACCGCACACATAACGTCGCTGTGCAAATGGGGACCCACGACATTCACAACCCGCATGCGTGTGCTTCCATCCGGCAGGCCGCCCGAGGAGAGCACAACACTTGTGCAGGACGATCCCACCTGGGCGGCGGAATACGCGCATTTCAAACAGCTTGTTGAAGCCGGTGCCACAACCAGCCTTGCCAATGACATCTGGCTGAACGGCCTGCTCAGCAAGCTCAGCACCGAAGCATTGTCAAAGGTCAGCCGATGAGCCGTAGCGACAACCTGCCGGTCATCGGCTTTGCCGGCATGACCCATCTGGGCCTGAACTCGTCCGTCGGCATGGCGGAAACAGGCTTTGACGTGGTGTGCTTCGACCCGGACGCATCGCTCATTGCAGCGCTGGTAAAGGGTGAGATGCCTGTGCTGGAACCAGACCTGCCGGAGACGGCGGCCCGGAACAAGTCACGCATCACATTCACCAGCGACCGGACCGACCTTGGGCGCTGTGATGTCGTCTACGTCGCCCCCGATGTGCCGGTTACAGATGACGGCATAAGCGACCTTGCAGATCTCGACGCGCTGCTTGAGCTGGTCATTCCTGCCATCCGCAAGGATGCAGTGCTGGTCAATCTCAGCCAGGTGCCGCCGGGCTTTACCCGCGCGCGCATGCGTACAGGTCTCAATCTCTATTATCAGGTCGAAACGCTCATTTTTGGTCGCGCCATAGAGCGCGCCCTGCATCCTGAGCGCTACATCATTGGCTGCGCGGATCCCGACGCCCCCCTGCCGGACGCCTTTCGCCGGTGCCTGGAGGCCTATGGCTGCCCGATTCTTCCCATGCGCTACGAAAGCGCTGAACTGTGCAAGATTTCGATCAACTGCTGCCTCGTCGCCTCCATCAGCGTTGCCAACACGCTGTCTGAACTATGCGAGGGCATCGGTGCCGACTGGTCAGAGATCGCACCTGCGCTCAAGCTCGACCGCCGTATCGGCCAGCATTCGTACCTGGCACCGGGGCTTGGCATCGGCGGCAGCAATTTGATTCGCGATCTGATTACCGTTACGCGCCTTGCCGAAGAGACAGGTAGCGACGCCTCAGTCATCGCCGCCTGGATCCGCAACAGCGCTTACCGCAAGGAATGGGCATTACGCACGCTCCATGACCGCGTGTTGAACACCACCGCCGACCCGCTGATCGCCGTCTGGGGCCTCGCCTACAAGGAGAATACCCATTCGACCAAAAACGCGCCGGCATTTGCGCTGATTGAGAACCTGCACCCCTATCGCCTGACCGCTTTCGACCCGGTCATCAAAACCAGTGCAGCCCCGCACCCCGCACCCATCGATGCCACCTCGGCTCTGGATTGCGCCGCAGATGCAGATGCTCTGTGCATCATGACCCCGTGGGATGATTTCAAATCCGTTGACCCAGCTGAGATTGCATCAGCAATGAAGGGAAAATGGGTGCTCGACCCATATCGCACACTTGATGCCAAGGCATGCAGCACGGCGGGCCTGAAATATATGACACTCGGGGTAGCCGATGCTTGAACATTTGAACGCGTCGCCCGCCAATCCACACCGCGTAGTGATTCTCGGCCAGAACGGTTTTGTGGCCAGCACGCTGGCAACCGCCCTGCAGGCTCAGGACATTCCAACCCTTGCGCTTGGCCGCGATACGATCGACCTGACAGCGGCAAACGCCACCGACAGCCTCGCAGGCACATTGAACACAACAGACACTCTGGCATTCGTCTCAGCGCTGGCCCCAAGCCGCGATGCGGCGGCTATGGCTGCTAATATGCACATGGTCGAGACCGTTGCCGGAGCAATTGCCAAAGCACCCGTCGCACATCTTGTAAATATCAGCTCCGACGCTGTTTACGCGGACAGCGTCCACCTTGCCTATGAAGGGCTGCCTGCAGCGCCCACTTCGCCGCACGGCGCCATGCACCTGGCGCGCGAGATTTTACTCTCCAATGCGGCCCGCGCTGCCGGCGTCCCGCTTGCCCACCTTCGGCCAAGCCTCCTCTATGGTGCCGGTGACCCACATAATGGCTATGGCCCCAATCGCTTTCGGCGTCAGGCATTGGCGGGTGAAACCATCACCCTGTTCGGCGAAGGTGAGGAACTGCGTGACCATGTGGCCGTTGAGGACGTGGCAGAAACCATCGTCCAGGTCATCCAACATCGTTCTTCGGGTGTCCTGAACATCGCCACAGGCAGATCTGTCTCGTTCAGGCAATGTGCCGAACGTGCGGTGGAACTGGCCGGCAAAGGCGCTGTCTCCGGAAGCCCGCGGCAGAACCCGGTGACCCACCGACATTTCGACGTAACGGCACGTCTAAAGGCCTTTCCCGCGCTCCGCTTCGCCAGTTTTGAGCAGGGATTCACTAAATCATTCAGGTGACTTGACTCATGAACGAGGCGTGCCGATGGTGCGCCGCAATGTGATGTCTGTTCGGCAAATCGAACAGGAAATTAGGGGATGTAAAGCTTGAAAACGGCTCTTGTTATCGGTGGCGGCTTTGCAGGCTGCGCAGCAGCCCACCAGCTTCAGCTGCAAGGTGGATGGGATACAACCGTTGTGGAAGCTGCACCGTTTCTCGGCGCAGGCGTCCGGACCCAGTATTACGGCGGCCACCCCTACACATTTGGCCCTCGCCATTTCCTCACTCCCTGGCCGCACATTTATGAGTACCTGAACACCTACGTGCCCATGCGCCGATGCGCAGACCACCAGTTCCTGACCTATGTGTCGGATGATGAGCGCTTCTACGGCTACCCGATCCACGCCGACGACATCCCGCAGATGCCGGAAGCCAACCAGATCGAGAATGAGCTTTCTGCAGTCAACATGAGCGCTATCGAGCGCCTTGATAACCAGAAGCTGGCCGAGATGACCCGCAAGGACGTGCGCAATCTCAACAATGCGTCCCTCGCCACCAATTTCGAGGATTTCTGGATCAAATCGATCGGCGAAACCCTCTACAAAAAATTCGTCGACAAGTACTCCCGCAAGATGTGGCAGATCGACGACAACAAGCAGATTGATGACTTCACCTGGTCGCCTAAGGGCGTGACCGTGAAGGAAGGCGGCCGTGCCGCATGGGATACCGCTATCTCGGCCTATCCCATCGCGTTCAACGGCTATGATGACTTCTTCACGATTGCCACCAAAGACGCCAAGGTGCACCTGGCAACCCGCATCTCCAACTACGACATCCCCAACAAAACGGTGGTGATCGATGGTGAGAAACGTAAGTTCGATATTATCATCAACACAATTTCGCCGGATCATCTGTTCGAGCAGTGCCATGGCGAGCTGCCCTATGTCGGCCGTGACCTGCACACCATCGTGCTGCCGGTCGAGTTCGCGCTGCCCGAAGACGTGTACTTCATCTACTTTGCAGGCGACGAAAAGTTCACCCGCATCACCGAGTACAAGAAGTTTACGCTGCACAAGGCACCGACCACACTGATTACACTCGAAGTTCCGTCCATGACATCGAAGTACTATCCGATGCCGATTGAGTCGGAAAAAGCCAAAGCCCAGAAGTATTTCGACGAGATGCCGGATGGCGTGTTCTCTGTCGGCCGGGCAGGCAGCTACCTCTACAACGTGGATATCGACGATACGCTCGACCACGCCATGAAGGTTGCCGCAGCCCTCAAGTCATAATCCAGACAGGCGGAAGTTTTTCTTCCGTGCCAATCAGCCTCTCCACGGCCCCGTTTTAGAAAGCAACGAGCTATGTCCGACAAGAAAACCGTTCCGCCAGTCGCAATTGAGCCCAGCCTTGATGAGCCGTGGGTCAAGCTTGGCAACGCAGACACGCACGCTGACTGGGGTCGTGAAGAAGAAATTCAGTACAATCAGACCAACCGTCAGACCGAGAAGGCGCATTTCTATCGCAAGACCTTCGACTTCCTGACCGACAACCGCGTGCATGGCGATTATCACGAATTCGGCTGCCACCGCTGCCGTACATTCCGCATGGCGCTCACAGAAGCCCGCCGGCACAACCTCGACAGCATGCAGTTCCATGCCTTTGACAGCTTCGAAGGCCTGCCTGACCCCACCACCGACACCTCAGTCGAGATCTGGAAGAAGGGCGTCCTGACCACGACTGAAGAGCAATTCATGGGCATGGTCAAAGAGCACGGCATGTATGTGGACAACGTCTCCACCATCAAAGGCTACTATGACGACAGTCTGACCAAGACATTGCAGAAGCAGTATCTCGATTCCGGCCGCAAGATCTCGATGGTGAACATCGACTGCGACCTCTACGAGTCAGCCGTCCCCGTATTCAACTTCATCGAACCCCTGCTGCAGGAAGGCACCGTCATCTACATGGATGATATGTTTGCTGGCTACAAAGGCAGCCCCAAGAAGGGCGTCGCCAAGGCATTCCTTGAATGGCAGGAACGCTCACGCTGGAAGATCGTCCGTCACATGGACATTTCCTGGTGGGGCCGCTCCTACATCGTCTATCTCGACAAGACCGGCGTCGACGGCGTCATTTAAATCCCGTCAGGCCGATCAGGAGATACGGACATGAGCGATACAAAAGAAACAGTGCATTTCTGGGACAAGATGCTCCCCGACCAGCACGAGCACACCTACCACTACTCCGGCGACAACTACGCCAAGGCTCTCTATGAGGTCATCGCCTCTTCAAGCGGCATCCCAAATCCGCATGAAAGCTTCAAGCTTGAACACACCGACATGTTCACGGTTGAGGAAATGGCGTCGAATCCGGTGAGCATGCGGTTCTTCGAGTTTCTGATTGCGGTTGCAGGTATCAAGCGGGTTCTGGAAATCGGTGCCTTCATCGGTGTCTCGACCATGAATTTTGCCAAGTCGGTTCCCGCTGACGGCAAGGTCGTTTCCATTGAAAAGTTCGACCACTTTGCGGCCATTGCCCGCAAGAACTTCGAGCTCAACGGCCTGTCAGGCAAGATCGACCTGCACGAAGGCGACGCCTTTGAAGTGATCGACAGCCTGCCCAAGGACGAGAAGTTCGATCTCATTTTCGTTGACGGCAACAAGGAACGGTATCTGGACTACGTCCTCAAGACCGAGTCCCTGCTGAATTCAGGTGGCATCATGGTGGTGGATGACTGCTTCTTCCACGGCGACGTTGCCAACGCCACCCCGGTCAACGAAAAGGGCGCCGGCACCAAGGCTTTCATGGACTGGGCAGCAACCCAGGACAGCTGGCTGCGCATCGCCCTGCCGCTGGCAAACGGCATCTACCTGATGGTGCGCAGATAAAAAGCGTGTACGGGTAAACACGGGCCTTCGGGAGCGCACGCCATGACCAAGAACCGATTGCCCCAGATCGCGGCCAATACATCCATTGTGGCGGCAACTGTGTTTGTCGGCCTCGTCGCGTTGGAAGTAGGTCTGCGTTTGGTCAACGGCATCCCCGCAACGCCGTGGTCGGACTGGCGCAAACCTTTTCTCATCCAGCAGAATGAGTCATCAGCCAACCGCTATGATGAAACGCTTGGCTGGGTGCTGAGGGATTTCCTGGAGACCGATTCCCTCAACACAATAGAGCATGGCATCCGCCGCAATAGCCCGGACACCGTGCTTGCCAGGGGCGAAATACTCGCGTCCGGCGACAGCTTTACAGCCGGTTCCGAAGTCTCCGACCATGAATCCTGGCCAGCCCATCTCGAAACGATTCTTGGCCGCCCAGTGATGAACGGCGGCAATTGCGGTTACGGCACCGATCAGATTGTTGTGCGCGCAGAACAACTGATGGATGTTTTACAGCCCGAAATTGTGGTGCTCGGCTTCTTTGATCAAGACATTCTGCGTGCAGGGTTTTCCCGCTATGGCGAGAACAAACTCTATTATGTGGACACTTCTGATGGCCTCGAACTCAAAAACGTTCCGGTCCCGCCGCCAGACGAGAACAAAGCTTTAGACAGCGAACCCGGCCTTATCGAGACCCTGTACCTGCCCGCAGTGATCACGTCTGCTGTTTCCGGCAAACCCGTTTTTGTTAAACCGCCCTCTTCCTATCGAAAGATCTCCAACGATCCCGTCACGGTATCCTGCGCCTTGTTGGATCGGATAAAACGCAAAACCCTCGCCGCAGATACTCATCTCATTTTGGTCATGCAGTATGGTGGCCAGGTTCATCACACACGCGTTGATCGCCCGGCGCATGCGCAGCTGGTACTGGACTGTGCCCGCGACCTTGCTATCCCCGTCATTGATGAATTCGATGCTATCCGGGCAATATCCGAGGAAAGCTCAAAGGCCCTCCAGTCTCTCTACGTGATGGGAGCTGGTGAGTTTAATTTTGGCCATATGTCATCTGCCGGCAATCAGCTAGTGGCTGGTCTGATAGCTGATGCCATTGCGGAGCTGCCGGATACACCCCAGACGCCTGCCGCGGGCCCCGGCTACCTAGTATCTCGATACACAAAACCTTTGGGAAATTTGCTGACACCCGCCCAACAAGCTCTCGATACATCCGCATACAGCAACGGCATCGTCGACGTCTCCAGGCTGTGGTGGGGGCAGGACGGTTTTGAACTAGCGACCAAAGGGCCTAACGGCGAACATTATCTTTCACTGCCCCCTGTGCCGGACCTACCTGCAGGACGCTACGAGCTACATGTCGAGCTTCGCGCGGGGTCAACAGACCGGGTACGCCTGCAATTGCTGCACAGTGCTGCAACCGGGATTCTGGCGGATTTTAACTTGTCTGAACAGCACGCAGATATAACGCGCCTTGGCCCGGTACAACGCATCGGGGCAGAAACCAAACAGGCCCTGCGCGGCGGAGACTGGAAAGACGCCAGCGTTTACGCTGAGTACCCTGCCGGTGATATCAGGATACTGGTACAGTTCCTGGCTCCGGATGGCGCGAGTTCAATTCCCGGTGACGGTACCGACTTTGACATCGCCAATATCAGGCTGCTTGGTTTTGTTGCTGAGTAGGCCCCCTACCCTTCGGCCGGAGCAGTTATGATATGTGCGGCATAACAGGATTTGTATCTGGGGCGCCGCTCGCTGAAACGGACCGCCATGTTCTTATGGGGATGACGGCCAGTCTCGTTCATCGCGGCCCCGACAGCTCCGACACTTGGATGGATATGCAAGCCGGCGTGGCCTTCGGCCACCGCCGCCTGTCGATTGTTGATCTGTCCGAGGCCGGGGCCCAGCCGATGCATGATGCGTCGGGCAGATATGTCATTACCTATAATGGCGAGATCTACAATTTTCCGGAACTGCGCCGGGACCTTGAAGCCGCTGGCATCGCTTTTCGCGGCCATTCAGACACTGAGGTGATGCTGGAGGCATTTGCCCATTGGGGAGTTGAAACAACTCTTCCGCGCCTCAATGGCATTTTCGCGTTCGCATTGTGGGACCGTCAGACGCGAACCCTGACGCTCGCGCGTGACCACGTAGGTATCAAGCCGCTCTACTGGGGCTGGGCCGACGGCGCACTGCTATTTGCATCCGAACTGAAAGCCTTCCGCGCCCACCCCGCGTTCAAGGCGGACATCAATCGCGATGCCGTTGCAGCCTATATGCGCTTCAACTACATCCCGCAGCCCCATGCCATCTATCAGGATGCAGCCAAGCTGCCACCGGGAACACTCCTCACATGTGATTTTTCGTCCGGCCGGGCAGGTAAGCCGAAAATCACATCCTATTGGGATGCGCTGTCTGTCGCGCAAGCCGCCGCCGCATCACCCTATCAGGGCACAGCCGATGAAGCCGTCAATGATCTGGAACGGCTCCTGCTGGATGCAATCGATCATCAGATGGTTTCCGACGTTCCGTTGGGTGCATTCCTGTCCGGCGGCGTCGACAGCTCTGCAGTGGTCGCCCTTATGCAGGCGCAGTCAGCGCAACCCGTCCGAACATTCTCCATAGGTTTTTCCGAAGACGGGTTCAACGAAGCCCCCCACGCGGCCGAAGTGGCCCGACATCTGAAAACAGATCATACAGAGCTGTATCTGACAGCGCGCGATGCGCTGGACGTCGTGCCGTCTCTCCCTCAAATGTATGACGAGCCTTTTGCCGACAGCTCCCAGATACCGACCTATCTGGTATCAGCACTGGCCCGCAAACACGTAACCGTGTCTCTGTCAGGCGATGGCGGCGACGAGCTTTTTGCCGGATACAACCGGTATGTCTGGGGGCGCACAATATGGCGCACCATCCGAACACTACCGCTTCCTGTGCGGCGCGCGGCGGCAAGTGCCATGAGGAGCCTGTCACCCGGCAGCTGGAATGCGATAGCCCGACCCATTCCCGCGCGGCTAAAGCCCGGCAATCCCGGCGACGCACTCTACAAGCTGGCATCAGTCATTGAACTGGACGGTCCTGGTGCCGTCTATCGCAGACTTGTTTCCAACTGGATGTCGCCGGAAGACGTGGTCCTCAATGCCACCGAGCCAAAAGGCATTTTGTGGGACGCCAGCTTGAGTGACAGGTTCCCCGAACCCATAAGCCGGATGCAGGCCACCGATCTTGTTACCTATCTCCCCGATGACATTCTCACCAAGGTAGATCGGGCCAGCATGGCAACAAGCCTTGAGGCACGCGTCCCGTTGTTGGATCCGCGCATCATTGAATTTGCCTGGAAGCTGCCTCTCTCCATGAAACTGCGGGACGGTGGCAGCAAATGGGCGTTGCGGCAGGTGCTTTATCGTCACGTACCCGCCAATCTGATTGATCGTCCGAAAATGGGCTTCGGCGTCCCCATCGGCGACTGGCTGCGCGGCCCCTTGCGTGATTGGGCCGAAGATTTGCTCACTGAAAAGCGCCTGCGCGAAGATGGCCTGTTTGATCCGAAGATCATCCGCCATCATTGGGAAGACCATTTGTCCGGCCGCCGCAACTGGCACTACATGATGTGGAGCGTGCTCATGATGCAGGCATGGCTCGACCACTGGAAAAGCCCCCCGGGCGATTGATACCGGCCAGCGCTAATCCAGAAGTTTGTCGATGACATAAATCGTATGCGGCCCCAGGCGCATTGGGTCCCCACACACCATCGCATCCCCCACATACAGCGCGTCACCGGTTCGGGTAACCGGATACACTTGGCCCGAGATGCTTTTCAGCGCAGGGGCATCACGTTTTTGAAGGCGAAACGCCAGCGGATCATCACTTTCTGCTTCCGGGTCGTAATTTGCCTCAAGATGGCTCCTGAACAACTGCATCCGGGCTTTTGTTGATGCCCCGTCAAAGAGGCTTTCCTCACGCTCTGTGCCGGCGGCTGCAAAAGCCTCATCGGTCGGCAAAAGGACGATATTTCCATCCCGGCCCTTCGCGACATGTGGCGCCTGACCGCCATAAATACTGAGTGCAATGAGTTTGGCGGCGATGCCACATCCAAGCTGGCGCGCCCGCAACCATATTCTGTTGGCCTCACGTGTGGAGGCCACCCGGCGGATGAAGACGTCCGACGCAGTTTCCACGGCTCGCCACTTTTCCTCCGTAACCGGAGCAAAATGCCAGCGCACCTTGTGGGAAACAATGAAATCATTGACGGGGCTGTCATAGGCAAGCCACCAGCCGCCAATCTCAATCGGGTCTGCCTTATGCCGCATCAGATGCCAGTTAATGTCCGTGCCAAGCGGCGCGAGACTAACGGCAAACAGTTCATCACTATCGCTGATAAAGCATGCTTCACCGGGTGCAAATTTCGAGGTCGGCAATGCAACTTCATTCACCGCAAATCGTGATGGATCAAACAGGAACATTTCACGCGCGAGAACCCTCAGCACCATGCCTTCACCCTCAACAGGCCAAAACATCATTTCCGGGTGAATCGGGAAATAGTCACTGTCACGCAGATAGGCTGCCATCAATGGATGGAATGACCGTACACATAGCGTCACAAGGTCATTGCCACTGATCTCAAGCGAATGCTCTCCCGGCGTACGCATCGCCAGAATATTGTTTTCAAACGTCCGGTCTTCGGCACGCATATAGGTCATGAATATGGCGCGATAGCCTTCGGCCAACTTCTCCCCGACAGTTTTAAATGAAGAGGAGGACCAGGCCACATCAGGCGGCAGGAGCAAAATGAGACTCCCCGTGACCCTGGCAATATCAATGCCCCGCGTCCATGCGGTGTGATGGGCTGCAATCGGGTTCTTGAGGTCCACGCCGGTGAGGAGATCAACCTCGACCTTGATATATTTACGCAACTCTTGAATGACCGGCGCGGTATCGAGGCGCTCGCGATCTTCCTCACGCGTAAAGATTCGATAGGTTGTATCAACCAGCCGACTGAGACTGGGCATATTGCCCGGCGCGAGCAGCGTCGGCAGGTTCATCTCGAGCAGCATCTTGATGTGCCAGTCACCCCAAACGGCTGTAACCATAAGGAGATGCGGGCGATTTTGATCCGCCTTATCACTGCTGGACGTCAAAACTTTTCCCCGACTGAACTTTCTAAAAGCCTTCTCTACCGCTTTCGTATCAAGCGGGCTAGTGCAATAGTTAGACAGTAAACTAAGGTCAGCCGCGACGGAAATTGAGAACAGGCGAGATGAACGCAGAACCAATTCAGACGGTCAATCAGATCATCGCACAGCGTGCAGAGCGTCAGGTTCAAACCGCTGTCCTGCAACATGCATTTAGTCGCTTTGGAGCGCTGCCAATCCCGCCCGGCAAGGTGGGTGCAAGTACAGCGCCAGGCCCGGAAGCCAGATCGGGCAGGGACGCGCCGTCCCTTTTACCCAAGCGCGCACTGGCTCCAATACTGGGAACAAGCTCAGAATCGCCTGCGCACTTCAATTGCATGGCAGACATTTGCCAGCTGATGATCCACGCCATGTACGCCCGTTGGCCGATATACCGCATTCGGCCTTCGACCCCGGAAATGCACGCAGCAGCTGGCGCGGCCACAGGCGCCCCGGCCAGCCCAATTGTAGCAAGACTTGAGAAGATAATTTCTCGCGGCGAATATGAAGCCGCGACCAAGGATCTGGTCCGCATCTGCCAATATTTGCCGGCGCCAGAATTCCTGCATCTATTATGGACGCTTGCGCACACGATTTCAGTCACCAGACACGTCATCGACCACGCAGAAAAAGCCATTGGTTTTAGGCCCCGCCGGATCGAAACAGCAAGCGCAGAAAAATCACCGACCGCGCACTACCTGCACCTCGCACTCGACTATATTGAGAACAATCTGGCAAACGCAGCCATGAAGCCGAACTTGGTGACGGACGCTTTTTTAAGAATGAGCTACGAAAAAATAGCCGGCAAATCAGTCGAACCACATGTTGCCACACCACTTGAACCCATAAGCCGGGAGAGCCACCGGGCCACAATCATTCTCGCCGAATATGCTTTCCATGAAGGGGATCTATCCATCACGGAGAAGCTGTTATCTAAATCGAACATTCAGCCCCTCCCAATTGCACTCGTGCATCGTCGCTTGGGCGAGATTGCGTTAAAAAATGGCGACGGTCGGAAAGCTGCACACGAATTTGAGTTGGCTCTTTTGGTGCCCGGAGAATTGTGGACCACAGCAGACATATCCACAGCCCCCGCACGGCAGCTTTTGCGCGTGGGCGACTACTACACTATCTTCCTGCACAATAACCGCTATGTCGCCGTCCCTCACGACCGGCCGTTGCGCGGCCTGACCAGCATCGCCGGACAGCCCGTCCTACTATTGAGCGGCAGTTCATCGGTTTTGCGCGACATGTTTTTTCGGCAGGCAATTCGTCTGCGCCGCTTCCTGGCGGCGAACTTTAATCCGCAGACGACAGAGACCAGTGACCCCGCCACGCCTCAATCTTCGGATTTATTGCGAAGCATCCGGGTCGGCGCAATTACGATGTTGAAGAAGGCCATCAAGTCACGCTCCGTTAAATACCTCGCACAGCCGATCCATCGCCTGGCCTTCGCCGTGGTTAGAAAAATACCTCGATCATGGTTCGGCCTGCTTGCCGATGTGCTGCTGTGGCTAATCTACGGGCGCCGAGTACCCCCACAGATGTATGCTGAATCTCTGGACGAGCTTTTGGGAAAACTGCCTCTTGGCACCAAGGTCCGCTACAAAGCTTGAGGCTTAGCTCTAGATTTGGTCGAGAATCCAAAGCCGCGTTCCCTCAATATGGATCGGCCCATGTGCTGGCACCTGGCCCGCGACCGACAGACTTCCATCATCGCGCCAGCTGATATCGACTGATCGCGCGCCGACTTGAAGCCTGCCTGGCTGCTTCTGCCCCACGACAAGCCCTTGCAGGAAACTCATCAGCTCAGGCTCATTGCCTTGTCTGACCAGGCTATCGGCATACACCCGCAAATCGCCGCGGAAACACCCGTCAGACAGCGCAATGGCATCCAGAGGTTCATCGCGTCTCCACCGACGCAAGATGGGCGTCTCGAATATGGCAACCGATAGGAGCTGAGCCATTCGCCGTGCCCCCGCCTGGTTCATCTCACGCACAAGCTGGAGCGCCCGTCGCCCGGCCTCCATTTCAATCGCCGCGGTTTTTGCTTTCGCTTCTGTGCGCCGCAGCTTCGGCGCCGATGCCGGCGCTGAGTGAATACGCACAGGCTTTCGGATGAAGCTGCGGGTTTGTGCTGTATCGTTCAGCGGATGAATACTCGTACGCGCCAAGTCAATCGCTCCAAGCGAGTGATTCAGAATGTAATTCTGCGGGTACTTGCCGATCGGATCGACACTCAGCATCAGCATATCGTCGCTGTCATCGCCAAAATAGATGCCGTCCGGATCAGCGTCCCCGCCTGCATACCAAAGAAACGTAATCGGGCAACGGCTGGGGTCAAACGCAACAAGTTCGCGCACAGCATAATTGCTGACCATCGTGTGCGCATCGACAGAACGGTGCATCTCGAATGCAGGCCGGGCATGCGGGGCACCCGGCATGGCCAGCATGTGCAGGGGGTGGAGATGTTGCAAGCCAAGTCGCGCTATCTCTGCCGCGTCAATGGTAAGCGCTGCCCCATCTTCAAATGCTTGAAGCGATGGTGTGAGCGTGTCCGAATTGACAAGCAGAAAGGGACAGGCGACGCCTTTGTACCCTTCGGCCAGACGCGCCGCAAACGTGCGCAAACTACCGTCCGTCCAAAGGGTATCGGGCGGAACAAAAACCGGGCAGGCCCCGGCAAGTTTCGCTTCTGCAGCAGATCTGTGGAACCAGTGAACATGCCAGACCACATCCGGCATGCGGTCGCCAAGCGGCGTGACAAATTCCACATCGCACACTTCAGTCAGGGCTGCGAAGTAACGGCTGTCTCTGATCTGTCGCTCGCCGGAGACCGTGGTGAATATGCGATATGTAACATCGCCATACGCCCCCATCGCCGGCAGATTGCCCGGCGAAAGAACGTTTCGCAGCGTAACGTCCAGAAAAAACGCCACATGTCTCGTACCCCAGACATTGGTAACAATATGAAATTTCATGGTCTGCCTCTTTGGCGTAGTGGGCGTCTTGCAGTGCTTGGCCGGGGCCGTTCTAAGCTTTATAAGCACGTATCAATTCACGATGCACCCGGCCATCATTCCGTTGGCTGCAAACTGCCGCCGAATGGGCTTATCAGGACCGGAATCATATGGAGCAGGATGCCGATCTCACCCAGCTGACCCTGGCGATCAACACAGCCGCACAGCACAGTCTGCTCGCTGATCTCGGCATCCCCACAATCGCTGTGGTTGAAGGCCCAACCGTGCCAGATACATCCCTAGTGTGGCTTCACCTCGGCAGTGCGTGGCTAAAACTATCCATTATTGCGCAGCTAGCCGAATTTTATTGCAACGAAGCCGGGCAGCCCCTGAGCTGGCTTGGCTACGGATCAACCATCGAAAGCGTTGGTGGGTCAGCGGGTGCCCGCCAGACGGCGACCGGCCACTATCGAAATGCAGCGCGCGCCAATCCCAATCTTGCGGAAGCACAATTTGCCCTGGGCCGCACAGCCCAACTTGCCGGGGATCCTGACCAGGCGCTCACCCATTTTCGCGCCTGCGCAGACCGCAAACCGCACCCTGGCGCCCCCACGGAAGCCTACTTGAAGGCAAACGCGCATTGGGAACTTGCTTGCATTCTTGAAGATCGCGGCGATGACGCAGCTGCAATGAGCGCATTCCGAACTGCCTTGTCTGCTCTGGACAGCTTCGGTGTTCACCACGTCCGATTTGCAAAATTCCTGCGCCGCCTTGGGCATGATGCAGAAGCTGCCGACCACTATCTTGCCTGCGCCCGCTACACCCACCGGTACTTTCCCGAATTCCAGCTCCCACCGCTGGAAACCCCGGCCCCCGTCACACCGCCCACAACCCTGGACGCAATATTTACAACCAATAGCGGGGAAAGCATCTATTTCCATGCTGGCCGGTATATCCTGATACCCGCCGGCACCGGACCATTGGATGCACACAAGCTTGCCCAGCTGGCCGGCCCCGACAGCACCCCCCCTGCAGGGCGCCGTCAAATGGCAATAAACGTCCTATCTCGCCTGCTAAAACCGAAACGCCGCAAAGCGGCGCCCCGATTGGCCGATGCTATCCTCGACCTTATTGACTAGGATATGGTCGGCGACCGGCCATCAGTTTCCGCGCCGTCCGAAAAGGCATCAAGTTCCGTGACAGCAATACATCAGAAAATAAAACAAATACTCCGCCCCCGGACGAGGCTGCGAGAATTTCGGAATGGCTTGCGTGGTCCACACCCGCAGCCAGCCCCGCCGAGCGTGCCGGCAGCCCAGCCCGTGAAATTCACAAAAGGTACTCAGTCACCATTAATGGTAGATCTTTCCCAGTGGCAACGTCCTTTTGATGATGCATATAGCAGCGATAGATCAGCATGGCGGGCAGCAACCACCGCGGAATACACAGCGGCCGAAAAGGCTGCCATGCCGCTACTCAGCATTCCCGCGCTCATGGCATTCCAACCCGCCTCCTTCCAGTCGGTAGGGTGGCCAACCCATGTACACAGCGACGAAGAGCTGGTGCGCTATGCTGACCACAATTTTGAAGCCGAAGTGCCCGGCATGTATCTGCCCGATGCGGAATTTGCCCCGGTCGGCTTCGTAAACAGATTCACCAAAGACGAAGCGAACCTCGCCACACAACTTCGGGAAACCGTCGCAGAGTTCACTGCCAGCCGGTTTGGCCGCGCCGTCATGCCGATGACAAATCTGATGGTGCAGTTCGGGCCTTATCGCTGCATGGAAGCCCTATCAGCGCAATACGGCCGCAAGCTCGATATCTTCGAGCCAGGCCCCGGCGCTGGGTATCTTGGCGCCTTGCTGGCACAGAACGGCTACACCTACGCAAGCTATGACGTTACCCAGTCACTTTACTTGTGGCAGGGCCATTTGCTTGACGCTACGGCGGGCGAGAACTTTGTAGAATTGGCGGGCAACCCGAATCTGGCAAAAATCGATCGCAAGGCCGTGATCCATCTGCCGTGGTGGATATTTGCCCTGCAGCTGGAAACGACGCCACTTCGCTACGATCTGGTATACTCGAACTCAAACCTCGGCGAGATGACCAGCGTCGCATTCCGTCAGCTGATTTTGTACGCAAAATTGCTGCTTGCCGAATCCGAGGTCGGCGCATTCACGTTCTTCAGCAGCGGGATGACACGATATCAGACGCTCGAAACCATCGATGCAGGTTTGCGCGCCCACGGGTTTAAGAAAGTCATGGACGCCCCATTCCATTGCTATCAGCTTGAGGGCCGGGATCCGGCGCCGATCCTGAAGGCATTCCAGAACGGCATTCCGCATATTGGCGGCACGCGAGCGGATGCAACCCTGACAGCAAACGACGTCTTCAAAACGCCCAAGAGCAAGGCACCAATTGACACCCAGCTCACCCGCTGGTTCCACGGTTGGCAAGCGCCCCTGAGCGAAGACTGATAAAGGCTTGTTGCAGGGTGCAGAGCAGCGGTCCGGGTTATTCTGCTTGGGCTGCCAGAGTAACCAGCGCGTCTACAGTCGCTTCAAATATGGTGACGTTGCCTTGCTGGGTATAGTGACAGCAATCATCCACATAAACATCGGCGGTCCCAGCATCGGCAAAGATGCCTGACATATCTGCAAACGCAACGCCCTGTGCGGCAAGCGCTGCTCCATCACGGCGAAACAGCGGATAGACTGAATTCACCGGCTCGATTACCCAGTCATAAGGATGATTGGCGTCTATTGGTGAGTAAGGAGCAATTTCTGCATCCCACTGATTGGGCTGCAGGATATGCAGATACAAAGCACCATTGGCGCGCGCCAAAAGGTCCATGGAGCGGCTGGCCTGCGCCCAGGTCGTTGCCGTGTACTGCCAGATGTCCTCACCTGCGGGCAACGGCGACACCATAGCAGTCGGGAAATACCCAGTCGTCTTCAGCGCTTCAGGCGCACGCTCAGCGCTCTGCCGTGCCCGCCATTTATGCCAGCCGACCAGACCTTCACGAAAGAGCTTCAGTGAGGCAATGCGCGTGTGCGCGGCTTCGTAACTGACCACATTGGCTGTAAGCCGGTGATAGCTGGAAAGCATCATCAACCGGTTGTCCGGAGCCCCGTTTTGATCCAGCTGCCTTCCCCAGGCGCCCCACAAAGAGTCCGCCGGATAGGTCGGCTCTACACCACTGTCCCAGTTCTTGAACGTTGTGACAGCTTCGTTGAACCCGTCAATGTTGATGACCACGTCAAAGTGCTGACCCAGATTCAGAAAATAGGCCAGCGTCATCAACTATTGGGGCTGCTTGAAACCGGGCAATGCAAAACTCAGAACACGGATTCTCTTGCCTTTCCAGGGAGCATGATCAGCCAGCTGGTCAAAGGTGCCTGCCATCTGCGCCGACAACGCAAACCCACTGCCCACCGAACCACCAAACACGCCGACAATGATCTCGTCATCCGCCGGCTCGTATGGATAATCTCAACATGCCTCACCATCCGACCCAACCAGATTGTGGATACCCCGATTATTGGCGCGCCATTGCGTATCCTCAAGATATCCGCCCTCGCGCGTCGCGCGTAGTACATACCCCGCATAGGGATGAAATACCGCCTCAGCGACACGCAGTCCGGGAACGCTAATACCGCTCTCTGATTCCGTCGGGCCCGCATAGGGCAGTTGCCCGTCATCGACCAGAAAAAATAGTGCTGCGAGCACTTCAAACAGTACCGCAATCACACCTAGCGCCGCCGCATAGGGCAGCACGGACTTAGCCATCTTAGAGATTGTACGCGCCACGTTTTCACACCCGCTAGATTATGAGATAAACTGCCCCGCCCCCTGATCGGGAGATGACGCACTGGCAAATGACAGGCGCATCGAAGGGCTGTCAACCTGCAACCCGTAACGAGGGGAGAACTGGCCATATGAGGCGTGTTTTGAATAATGAGCGCGTGCGCAAGATCGGCCGTGCCATACGTGACAGGGCCCTGCCTGAGATGGGCAGCACGCTGACCATCACATGTGTAAGTGTGGTGATTGCACTGCTGCTAGTGCTCGCGGCAAATTGGGGGGCTGGCATTTATCTGCGCGCCACCCCGGAAATTCTGATGTCCCTGGCCGAGCGCACCAACGAGAACACCCGCTCTGTCCGGGAAAAGATGATACCGCCTGACAAGATCATTGAGTGGTATGACCTCGAGGCCGCCGAGGATCTTGGTCCGATGTGGAACGAGTACTACAATGCCGGAGCCGTATTTGAGAGCTATGTGCATTATCGCTCCAAAACCCTGATCGGTGATTATTACGGAATGACCGAGGCGGGATACCGGATGGTGCGCGATCAGGGCCCATGGCCACTGGACGCCTCAAATTTCAATATTTTCTTTTTTGGCGGCTCGACATCGTTCGGCGTTGGTCCCTATTGGGGCACTGTGGCATCATATCTGCAGCAGGGGCTGAATGCAGCCGGCAGAATTGCACAGCCTGTGAAAGTGTATAATTTTGGAAGGTCCGGCGACCACTCCAATCAGGAACAGATACTATTTCATCGCCTGATAAGTGACGGGCATATTCCCGATGCCGTTGTGTTTATGGATGGCCTTAATGACTTTTGTTTTCTGGATGGGCAGCCATCAAGCTGGCAAATGCTGGCACGGCATTTCGACAGTGTGAACGAACGCTCCAGAGCACAAAGCGCTGGCCAGGATATCAAGACAGATTGGGGCACCTTAGGCAAATTTGTGACCAGCATGCCCCTCACCCGCCTTATCGGCGCCCTCGGCGACCGCTCAAGCGAAGAGGCCATTCCCGCCTATACAGGACCGCAAGGTGCGATAGATGAACCCTCACCGCCCGCCGAAGCGCTAAACAAGGTGATGGATAGATATCTGGGAAACATCACCCAGGTCGAAGCGGTAGCACATGCCCTCAACATCGAGGCGCACTTCGTTTGGCAACCGATTCCAACCTACGAATATGACCCCCAGTATCATCTGTTTTACCCAGACCGCCTTAGCTGCCACACAGGATCGAAATTCGGGTACCCGATGATGGCAGAACGAGTCGCCAGGGGACTCGAAGTCGAGTCATTCCTTTGGGCGGCAGACATGCAGCAGGATCGGGAAGAAAACCTCTACATTGATGCATTCCACTACACCGCGCCATTTTCCCGTGATATTGCGACCCTGATTGCCGCCCAGTTTCTTTCCGATGACGCGAATGAGCGACGGAAAGAAAAATGACCCCGCTACCCTCTTCAGCCAATCCCGCGCGGCGGATTATTGTTGCAGCGACCGCTGTTGTGGCGACCACCATTATCTGTCTGATCCTGCTTGAGCTTCTGGTACGGACATTCATATTCGACCCCAGCCTCTCCTACATCCGCACCCCGGGATGGTCGATGTTGGTCAAGACCAACGGCGTAATCCCGCATGTGGAAGGCGATCACCGCATCGTCATCAACAGTCAGGGCTTCCGAGGCGGTCTGCCACCAATCTCGCCAGCACTGAGCATCGCTGTTATTGGCGGCAGCACCGTCGAGGATTGGGTCCTGAGCGAGGAAGAAACCTGGACCAAGAAATTGCAGGCTGACTTAGCTGAATGCGCACCCGATGTATGGGCCGCAAATCTGGGCAAGTCAGGTACGAACGCCCGCCACCACCTCATTCAGCTGCCTGAAACGGAAAGCTACATGCAGCACTACGATTACATCGTCGTGCTCATGGGCCTGAATGATTTCCTGTACGACTTCCGTATCCACCACAGCTTTGAAACACCGGAGAATTGGTGGCGCGACCAGGCCTTGATGTATCAGGGTGGCAGCGAAGGAACTCTGGCGACCATCGCCATGGCGAAGCGCCTGTATACGGCTTATGTCACGCCTCCCCCGAGTTCCGAACCGGTTTCAAACTTCGGTGCCTACATGCAGTATTTGTGGGATGCCTATCATAAAGTCTCAGAAGATCAGTGGGTGACGGCACTCCCTGATGCATCAGCGCATCTTGAAACCTACAAAGATACGATCCGTAGGCTGAAGACATACGCGGACGGCTACGGCGCGGAACTTGTTCTTGTTACGCAACCATATGTCTGGTCGGACAATATGGACGAAGCTGCCTTGAACCAGATTTATGCCGGTTTCATCGGGGCCGACATTACAAGCCCGGAAACTAAATGGTACACGGCATCCGCTCTTGAACGCGGTCTAGCAGCCTACAACGCCACACTACTTACAGAATGCGCGGCCCAAGGAATTCTCTGTGTTGACGCCGCACAATCCATGATCGGCAATGCGTCATTCTTCTATGACGATTTTCATTTCTCAGAGGCCGGCGCGGACCACATTGCAGGCCGTGTTGCGGCCGCCTTCAAGACCGAAATTCCAATCCAATGCCGCTAGACCATCAACGTCTTGTAGAGATGCGCACCGCTTGACCGGACATCCTCCACCTGTCGCGCCAGGTCAGACTGCCCGTCCTGCCGAAGACGCTTTTCCTGCCATTTCAGCAATTCAAAAGCATACTCAATCTGCCCGAACACTTCGGCGAAGGCGACGAGCTTAAACACCTTGGTTGGCGTGAAAGCCGATAGATCGCCGCCCTCTTGCTCCATACGGATAGGGTCCTTGAAATAGATCCCGTGGGCTTCAATCAGCTGGCCCCACAATGGATAGAGCCCGGGAAGATGTGAGGCTGTAATTTCTGACTCACTACGCCCCATGTAATGCAGGCCGATCAGATCGAAGAACTCAAACCCGCGAGACCGCAGATAGGCATCCGTATCGCTGAAAAAGGGCCGCTTGCGATAGGATTCAACGAAAGACACTTCCGCCATGACGCCGATCACATTCGGCAGAAGGGATTCGCCGCCTTTTAGAATTTCGAGTTCAGCGCCCTGAACATTGAGTTTCATGAAATCAATATCGACACTACCGATCTGTTCCGCCCACGCATCAAGCGTCGTGCTCTGCCACTGGGAAGTCCCCGTCGGATAGAAGATGTCATAGGACATGAACGCGTCTTGCTGGTTCTGAAATTTCCAGCGATGGGTCAGATCAGTGTTCTGGGGAAAACATGAGCCGCCACCCGGGCTCTTGTTTTCGTAAAAGGTGATCTCAGCCGGCGACCCCCAAAGCGCGCCCGGGAAATACTGATAGTCCAACCCCCGATCGGCAGCGACCTCGTTCAGGCTCTTTACTTCGTCTTCGTCCGGTTCAAATCCATAGAGACGCACACGGTTCGGTTCAAATATCTGCCACCGGGGGTCTGACAGCGCCTCTCTTGCCCCGCCATCAAGAATTGTGAAACGCTCTTCAGTCGGCAATTTCCGGGATATCAGATCAGCCAGAATAAAACCCTTCCGGGTTCCATAGCGGTCCCGCATCGCGGCAATATCGGCCGATATTGCAGGAGGAATGAGAATGCCAGTTCCCGCCAAGCCTGCTGGAGCCTCCGTGGGCAGAAACAAATGACGCAGGAATGCGCCAAACGTGGCTTCAGGTGTATTTACAAAAGCTCTACAAGCACGCTTTATGACTCCGGCCCTAGAACGCAAACCAGCCAAAAATCTCTTCATCTCACTCACAAAATGCTCCAAAGATGCATGACAAACCATGCCTATAGTGCAGCGCCCGATTTTTTGACGCTATTCACACCAGCTTCCAACTTAGACCTTTTACGCACCTAAAATTGGTGCGCGTTTTGACCTTGCCCAACTGTACCTACCTACCAATAGATAGAAGTCTTCACTATGTCCGATGAAAAGAGCGGCTTCATCCGCAACCTATTTTCTCCAACCGACAAACGGAGTAGCAATCTTGCGGCAGAGAATGAACAACTCAGGGCACAGCTTCACAATGTAGGTTTAGAGCTACAGGCCTCACGCGCGGCAGTCGACCGCCTAACCAGCATCTTCGCATCTCACATTGAGATGGCCGAGGCAAATGCCAACAGGTCAGATCCAGTAGCTCTTGAAAGCCGACAGGCGATGGGGGTATTGCAGCGCAACTGGCTATTACGAGAAAAAGCTAGTTTCAAAAAGGCGTGGCTTGACTTTCAAGCTTACGCCGCAAGGCAAAACATCCCCAATCGTGCGATAATTCTTTGCGGTCCAGCGAAGTCGGGCAATACACTCCTGCGGTTTGTATTCCATAACCTAGTTAACCGAACTCTCAATGGCGCCACTGAAACACTAACCTACCACCAACTCAATGAAATGCAGCGAAACATTGGATTTCCGCATGTATTCCGAGATGATGGAAATTTCCGCGCTCCACATGAGTTCAACTACTCAGAATTTCCACTGATGTTCCATGCTCATCATCCTTGGGAATCATTCTGGCCCGGCATTGGCAATACACTGTTTGTGGTGCGCAATCCGCTGGATACCCTTGTTTCCTATTGGTATCACAACGTTGAAAATGAAATAGGAAAACGCGGCACTATCTCTGTTGAAGACTATGCCGACACCATCATCGATCATTGGATCGGCGTCTTCCTTGCCTCATTCCCAAACGCAGATGCGGTGTTGCGATATGAATGCCTCATGCGTCGCCCCCATAGTGTAATTCCCAAAGCATTCCGGGTACTGAATATACCATTCAAAGACAGTAATCTCGCAGACGCAATCGAGATGTCTAGATTCGAAAATGTCCAAAAGATGGAGGACAAGAGCGGCCAACATCACGGGCACATGATTTTCAATCCAAATTTCCATTTAGGCCCGACACCGGACTGGAACCCGGATGCCCGGTTCGCCCGATCTGGTGAGGTGGGGCAATGGCAAGCCCATTTCTCCAATAAAAAAGCAGCGGCACTGTAAAAAAGCAGCGGCACTGAAAGCCAAGCTGGAAGGCCATGGAGTACCACTTGATTTTTTTGAATTCACTTGAGCAGTTCGCATCATGAAGTTCACCGGCAGCCTTCGCGAAAACCTTATTGTTGCAGCCCTAACACTCTTGCTCACACTTGTGGGCACGGAATTATTCCTGAGGTTTCTGAACCCCGAGGTCGATCAGTTTTACATTTGGCCACCGGGCTATGAGGCCGTGTTTGACCCAGGCGATGCATTTTCAACGCCTGGCGTCGAGGGACCCGGCCGGTTCGAGATCAATAGTCTCGGCCTGAGAGGTGATGAGCGCCCGCAGGACACGGAATTAGACCTATTCGTTTTCGGTGGGTCAACCGCGGTGGAAATCTACTTAGACCAAGATGAAATATGGTCCCAACAGATCGGCGCACGGCTAAATGCGGTGGAGACCAACCCCCGCGTGTGGGTTGGTCTACTAGCGCGCTCCTCCATGGCGACGCTCCACAATGCCCTCATGTTCGAACATCTGGTTCCCCAGCTGCCGCAGCCTGATTTGATTCTGAATTTGGTTGGAGTAAACGATATGCAGCTGGCCTTGCGGACCAGCTACCTGCCGGACATGACGGCCGAAGACCATATGAACTGGACATTCGCACAGCGCCCCTCCCAAAAATCATTTCTTGAGAGTCTGGCCATCACACGCTTTTACCGCCGAATAAAGGCTTGGCAGGACAAAGCCGAAATCGGCGTTGTCGAGACATTTGGAGCAGATGGCCGCGTTTCTTGGCGAAAATGCCGACAGTCGGCACCTGAGGAGAAACTGGTCAGGGCTGTCCCCGATCTCCATTCTGAACTGGCTGCATACGAGGAGCGCATCATTCAACTGGCCGATGCCGGGTCCGAATATGGAGCGCCAACAATTTTTCTGACCCAGCCCACACTTTGGGCCGACAATATGTCGGCCGAAGCCCTTGCCCAGCTGCATACAGGCGGGATTGGCCCGAGCTCTGACTGGTGCACCAAACAAGAATACTACGCACCCGGAACGCTGGCGGTTTCCATGCGCATGTTCAACAAACGCCTTCTTGAAACTTGCAAGAAAGCGAACCTAGTCTGCTACGATCTGGCCCGTGATGTACCCAAAGAAGCGCGATACTTCTATGATGATATGCATTTCAGCGAGGCGGGCGCCACGTTGGTTGCAGAACTTGTCACAACGGAAATCATGCGACTGAACACACGCGGTGAATTGGACTTAGCTAAACTCTCGGGTGATCAACCCTAATTTGGACACTATGTATTTGACAGCATTTTGCTTGTAGCAAGCTCGGTCAGTCCAAGTTCAACAAAAGCGGCGTAGGTCAACTGGCCGCACCATCTGCCTTGCCCTTCCCACCCAACGAGGTCGTAGTGTGAATCCGAGACACCGACATTATGCCGTCCTTGCCGCACTTATCATTGCGCCAATGATCGCGCTGGAATTGCTCGCATTTCTCGCCCTCAGCATCCGTGGCGCATCGGATCCCGACGTCACACTGGGTCAGGCAATGGGGGCACAAGTGTCCAGGCACCCCTGGGTTGCTGAAGAACTGCCATTTGGCCTCTATGACCCCACGGTCACCCAGAGATATCGCCCCGGTCAGAATCAGGGGACAATGGAGATCAACGCCGGCGGCTTTATCCACAATGGCGCCGACGATCCGGCATTGAACTCCTTCCCGGAAAAACCCGAAGGCGTGTTCCGCGTGATCCTCCTTGGCGGCAGCTCCATGGCTGGCAACGCCCTTCGCAGCGGCAACACGCAGACGATCGCGGCTTATCTGGAACGCCGGCTCAATAGCTCACCACTGGTAGACCAAACGGGCTTCACGTTTCAGGTGCTGAACTGGGGCCACAGCGGTGCATATGCTTTCACAGAGGCAGTGCGCTTTTTGTCGGATGGTATCCACGTGGAGCCCGACATGGTGATGATGCTGGATGGCTGGAATGATGCCATTCAGGCCAATCTTGAACACCGCCGTATGGATCTTCCCCATGCCCTGCTGAACTGGGGCAATCTTCACTACCAGTTTTATGATCGCACTTTCGGACTGACGTCGCCCGTCCGGGGGCCTGCCCTCTTCACCTACACGATGGGGGTGATTGACTGGATGGGGCTTGGCTCAACGGCATCCGACCGCCGGCCCAGCGTTTATGAATCCAACCCCGTCTATGGTCTTTCAAAGCAGCTTCTGGCCAGCGACCCCCTGATGTCCGACGTGCTGGCTGGCAACTGGAAAATGGTTGCGGGATGGGCCGCAGCCAGCGATGTCGGGTTCACAGCCTATCTGCAGCCCTTTGCCGGATATCTGCGAGACGCCGCCCCCGAAGACGAAAATGCCGACCTTGAATCCCGGTTCCGCCTGCTCGCCGACATCCACGGGGACGACTGGAGCAAGGGCAATTACATGCGCACCATGAGCACCGCCTTTGACGGCTATCGGGCGACCCTGGCACCACTGAATGAGGCCTTCGCGTCACCCACCATCCAGTTTGTCGATCTGACCGGTTTCTTCGCGGCCGTGCCTGAGCGCATTTATCTTGACCAGATCCACTATAATGAGCGTGGCAACGAGCTGCTGGCGGCACGCTTTGCACAGGATGTGGAACGCTACATCGCCAGCCATCCCAACGCGGCAAACTGACACGGCAGCCATATGGCCGAGACGGGGATGGCTGGGGTAACATGTTTTGCGGCATACCTATATGTGCCCGGCTGATGTGGGTTTTTCGCGCACTTTGCCGCTTGCGGCGGACCAAGTGCCCAGGCACCCACACCAGATAGATGATCACCCGGGGGTAATCGCAGAATAATGACGCTTCAAACTTCATTTATGACGGAAGACGAGCAGGATCTTGCAAACGAGTTCCTCGAACAGGGGTACGTCATCCGACCAGTTGACGACAAGGAAGGCCTTGATGCCTTGCGGCTGGGCATCGTGGAAATCGCCTGCAAGCATCTTGGCATCGACGTGCCCAACGATGTTGACGAATTTCTGAACAAGTTTCAGGATCACGTCTCTATCGAAAATTTGAACGACCTGCGGCTGAACACCTACCGCAAGATGAACGCCCTGGAGTGGTTCCGCCCGACTTACTACGCAATGGGCCGAAGCAAGCTCGCGGCCCTCGTCGGCAATGAACTTGCGATGCAGAACCGCGTGAACCTGTCGATCCAGCTCCCCAACGACGACAGCTCCCTGCTGCCGATCCATGCGGATTCGTTCGGCGGCGAGACCCCTTACCAGGTGGTACAGTGGCTGCCTTTGGTTGACTGCTACAAAACCAAAACCATGTTCATCCTGCCCCGCCCTGCCACCGAGCGCGTTTACGCCGACTTCAAGAAATATGAAGGCCGCGGCCTCGATGCGGTGTTTGAAGATGTGAAGGATGAGCTGGTCTGGCTGGACGTTCCCTATGGCCACGTCCTGATCTTCTCACCGAACAATCTGCACGGCGGCGCCATCAATGATGAACCCGATACGAGGTGGTCAATGAACTGCCGCTTTACCGGCTTGTTCACGCCCTATCGTGGCGCTGAGAAAAAACTGGGATCCTACTACCTGCCGATCACGACCCGTGCGGTGACCAAGACCGGCATGCAGTACCGTGAGCCTTCAGGCTTCACGGAATAGCCCCAAGGAGAACCGGACAATGTCTAATCGTCATGGATATCGCGGCTACGTCACCAACCGGGCATTCGGCGGCTTGCAGATGCCGGTGCCGGTGCAGGCGCTTGTGATGCGCGACTACTGCCAGCGCAACGGGCTGACCTACAAGCTGCATATCAACGAGAATATTTTTCCGCACTCCTACATAGTTCTCGAAGGGCTTCCCGACGAACTCAACATGTATGAGGGCATTCTGGCGACATCGATGTTCATGATGCCTGCCAAGCCCGAACGGCGGCGGCGCATCTATGAACGCATTCTCGCCGCAGAAGGATCTTTGCATTTTGTGCTTGAAGACCTGGTGATCCGCACACACGCAGATATCGAACCCGTCGAAGAAATTTTGATGGTGTCGCAACTGCTCGGCGAGGTGCCCTCGCCCGACCAAGCCGGTGCTGCCGTTTGAGAATCGCTGTCACCGGAGCCGGCGGCTTTGCCGGACACCACATAGCTTCAGCACTGAATGCATCCGGACACGAAGTTATCGCGCTGCTGCGGCGGAAACGTTCAAAAAGCAGCACATTACCTGTGGACGTCGAGGTGATGGAAGCCGATCTCACGCAGCCGCTGACATTGCATGGCAGGATCGACGGGCTGGTCCATTGCGCTGCCGAGATTCCCGCGCGCTGTCCGGATCCCGATGCGCTGTATGCAGCCAATACCTCAGCCACCCGCAATATTTTTCATGCCGCGCTGAACGCCGATGTGACATCCATCGTGTTCTGCTCATCCATGTCCGCATTCGGCAGCATCACCTCACCTGAAGTATCGCCCGACACACCCAGCAATGAACCGGATGCCTATGGCCGCTCCAAAATTGCCGGCGAGGAGATGCTAGATCTCTTGGCGGCAAACAATGAGGGACTCTCAGCGGTTTCCTTGCGCTTGCCCGGCATTGTCGGCCCCGGGTCACATGACAACTTTCTCTCAGCTGCGCTGGAAAAAATGTTGGCCGGCCAACCTGTAAATGCACGCAATCCCGACGCCCTTTTCAACAACATACTGCCCGTGAACAGTCTTTCGGATTTCGTAGTTCATTTGCTGAGCCACCCGCCCAAAGACCACGCGGTGCTGACGCTTGCGGGGCAGAACCCCGCGCCGATCAAAGGTGTTCTCGCCGCAATGCAGACTGGCGCCCGCACGTCTGTCCCGGTTGAGTTTGGTTCAGGCGGGCATACATTCCTGATTTCATCCGCGGCAGCCCGGCGCCTAGGCTACCGCCCCCCTGACACTTTGGCCGCAGCACGCCAATTTGCAGAGGATTGCAGGGAATTCAAAGGCCTATAGAAGCACAAGCGAATTGCATTGTGCCCTGCCATTATGGTACTCACCCGCTGGGTATTAAGGGGTCCAAAAGTGGCGAAGCAGAACCAGTCTCACGAAAGTTTTTCGCGCGAAGAAGACGTGAAGGTAGGCTCGGAACGAAGCTTCGGTTTCGTATTTGCAGCCGTCTTCGGTCTGATCGCCGCCGCGAAGATAATTTTCGGCGCCGCGTGGACAGACTGGAACTACTTCTGGGCAATAGGCTCAGCCACATTCCTGACTATTTCTCTGACGATTCCTCAGATGTTGCGGCCATTGAACATTCTATGGTTCAAGTTCGGTATGCTGCTGAACGCAATCGTCAGCCCGGTCGTGATGGGCCTCCTTTTCTACCTGACGGTGACACCGATCGGCCTGATTATGCGTCTCGTCGGCCAACGCCCTTTGAATTTGAAATTTGAGCCGGAAGCTGACAGCTACTGGATTCATCGCACACCTCCAGGGCCTGAAGCAGGCTCTTTCAAGAACCAATTCTGAGTGAGATTCCATGTCATTTCTGAGTGAAATCTGGTCCTTCATGCTGGCCAGGCGCAAATTCTGGCTGATCCCCATTTTCGTCATGATGGTGATTTTCGGTGGTTTGGTCGTGCTGTATAAGGGTTCGGCTGTAGCGCCGTTCATCTACACAATTTTCTAAGCACCCGTTTCTAAGCACCCGGACATGGCGCCCGGCGCCACGTATTGCAGGACACCGAACTCCATGAAAATTCTGGGTCTCTCAGCATTTTATCACGATTCTGCGGCAGCCCTCCTCGTGGATGACCGCATCGTCGCGGCAGCCCAGGAAGAACGCTTCACCCGCATCAAGCACGATTCAGCGTTTCCAACGCACTCAATCGAATACTGCCTGAATGAGGCGGGGCTCACTCTCGACGACATCGACCACGTCGCCTTCTACGACAAGCCATTCCTGAAGTTTGAGCGGCTCCTGGAAACCTATGTGGCTTTCGCACCGAAAGGCTTTCGCTCTTTCCGCATGGCCATTCCCGTCTGGCTGCGCGAGAAGCTGTTCCAGAAGGATCTGCTCGGCTCAGAACTGAAAAAGCTCGCTAAGAACGGGTTTGACCCGGCAAAGCAGCTCTTGTTCTCCGAACACCATCTCAGCCACGCTGCCAGCGCCTTCTACCCGTCGCCATTTGAAGAAGCCATCGTGCTGACCATGGATGGGGTTGGCGAGTGGGCCAACACCTCCGTCGCCCATGGCAAGGGCAACAAGCTTGAAGTGCTGCGCGAGATTCACTTCCCGCACTCCCTCGGCCTGCTTTATTCGGCGGCCACTTACTACACAGGCTTCAAGGTCAATTCCGGTGAGTACAAGGTCATGGGCCTCGCTCCCTATGGGGAGCCCAAATATAAAGACCTGATGATGGAGCATCTAATCGACGTAAAGCCGGATGGCTCCTTCCGTCTTGACCAGACCTATTTCGACTATTGCACCGGCCTGACCATGACGAACGACAAGTTCGCCAAGCTGTTTGGCCAACCGGTGCGCGATGCCGACGAACCGCTGACCCAGTTCCATATGGACGTGGCAGCCTCCGTGCAGGCTGTTACAGAGGAAGTTGTGCTTCGGCTGGCCAGGAGCCTGCGCGCTGAGTTCGGCATTCCCAATATTTGTCTTGCAGGCGGTGTCGCCCTCAACTGCGTTGCCAACGGCAAGCTGGTGCTGGAGAAGATTTTTGATCGGGTCTGGATCCAGCCGGCCGCCGGTGACGCCGGTGGTGCTCTTGGTGCCGCATTGGCAACCCGCCATTTGAATTTTGACCTGCCTCGCACTGCGCCCAATGGGCTTGACGCCATGAGCGGCTCTTATCTCGGCCCCCAGTATGAGCAGGCCGATATTGAGGCCCGCCTGACCGCCGCAGGCGGCAAGTTTGAAACGCTGAGCGACGAAGATCTGTACGCGCGCACAGCAACTGCCCTGGCTGATGAAAAAGCCATCGGCTGGATGCAGGGACGTATGGAGTTTGGCCCGCGCGCCTTGGGCAACCGTTCCATTATTGGTGATCCGCGCAGCCCGGCGATGCAAAAGACCCTCAATCTTCGCGTCAAGTACCGCGAGTCATTCCGGCCGTTTGCCCCCTCCATCCTGCGTGAAGATGTCGGCGACTGGTTCGAACTTGATGACGACTCGCCCTATATGCTGCTGGTCGCCGGCGTCAAAGAGTCCCGCCGCAAAGCCATGACCGAAGAACAGGAGAAGCTTTTCGGCATCGAGAAGCTGAACGTGCCGCGGTCTGATATTCCCGCCGTCACCCATGTGGACTACTCAGCCCGCATCCAGACCGTCCACAAGGAAAGCAATGAGCGCTATCACGCGCTGATTTCCGAATTCAAACGGCAAACCGGCTGCCCCATTGTGGTGAACACAAGCTTCAACGTCCGTGGCGAGCCCATTGTCTGCACGCCGGAAGATGCGTTCCGGTGTTTCATGGGGTCGGACATTGAGGTGCTGGTTATCGGGAATGCCTATCTGCGCAAAGAAGACCAGGATCCAGCTCTTGCACTCGATTATAAGAATGCGTTCGAACTGGATTGATCCTGGTCCGGATATCTGCCCGCAACGTCCTCGTATGAATGAGAATGCTGTCTGGTAGCAAGGCGTGGCACAACCAATGTCAGAAAATGAATACGCATCACTGACAGCCCGGTTGCTGGACGCAGCGCGCAAAGCCGCAGCACGCGGCCCCCGCTGGGCGTGGACGCGTTTTGGCGAAGAACTGATGACGCCGACAAATGGCCCGGGCATTGCGCTGCGCAACTTCCTTGCGGCGTTGGAACATGCTGTCCGCAATCGCAGCGACCAACGCAAGTTGGCAGCTGATCCGGACGCCGGATCCACGCTCTACTACTTCTATGACATGGACATCGCCCCGATCACGTACGACTTCGCGTCCTACTTGGCCCTCGCCGAAATGGAACGGCGACAGCGGGACCTTGATCACGTGCATGTGGTGATTGTGCCCGGTCGACGATTGGAAAAAGAGTTCGACGACTATCAGCACGTGGTAACGCCACAGATGCGCCGGGCCCGTGTCAATGACATACTGGTGCCCATGGTGCAGCTGCTGCCAACATGCAGCGCCTTGACCGTATGCACCTCCAAACAGGAGGCGGCTGCACTGCGCTTTAAGCGCGCCATTCACACATGGCCGGATGGATACTCACCGACATTTCCGATATCGCCGCACCACAGGCTTGTGCGTGACCGGGCACGCGGCGGCGAACAGGTTTTCCCGGTGTTCAAAGCCCCCGCCGCCGCCCTTGAGACGGTTGGAAAAGCCCTCGAAAAGAACCTGGCCAGCGCGAAGCCAATAGTTATTACGCTGCGGGAATATGGCTACAACCCAGCACGCAACAGCAATATCGAAGCATGGGGCGCCTTTGCCCGCAGCCTCGACGCGACAGCTTACCGGGCCGTTTTCGTCCGCGACACACAAACCGCAGCTGCCCCTGTTCCCGCAGCGTTGGAAGGCCAGATCATCTACTCGCCTGCCAGTTTCGATCCGGTGCTGCGCATGGCCCTCTATGAGCTTGCTCACATGAATCTAGCGGTCATGCACGGGCCAATGGAGCTATGCTGGTACAATGAAGCATGTACATATGGCCTGCTTCTGGAGACCGGTACAGCCCCGCAAAACACCCCCAAAGCACTTACCGCACAGGGCTTTAACCTTGGTGGTGACTTGCCATTTGCGACAGCACGCCAACACTGGTATTGGCAGAGCGACACGCTTGAGGCAATCCAGCATGCATTTGCGGATCTCGCCGCAAGATTGACCGACAACCCCTCCAATACCGCGCCAGCGGCGGACACTCATCATGACTGATGCCAGCAAGGCAAACCCGGGCATCGAGGCCCGCATTCAAGAGCGCAACGCCAGTCAGCTCGCAAAAGCCATAAATGATATCAAGGCAGGCCTTAGTGAATGGCGGGTTTGGCACCTTCTTGGTTTCAACGAGATCAAACACCGCTACCGCCGCTCAACCATCGGCCCGTTCTGGCTGACCCTGTCCATGGGCGTGCAGGCTGCGGTGATGGGCATTCTGTTCGCCTATCTTTTTCAGTCACCGATTGATCGGTTCCTGCCATTCCTGACGATCAGTCTGGTCCTGTGGAACTTCCTGAATGCCACCATCATGGATGGTTCAACGACATTCATCACATCATCCAGTTTCATTCTCCAGTCACGGCGCCCATTGAGCATCTACGTCTTCCAGAACCTCTGGAAAAACGTCATCATCTTCCTCCACGTCATCGTGATCTTCTTTGTCGTTGCGCTGATCTACGGGATGTATCCCGGCTGGCATTATCTTGTTGCCATATGCGGCATCCTCTTGTTCACAGTGAACCTCGCATGGGCATCCTTCGCAGCAGCCATCCTGGCTGCGCGGTTCCGCGACGTGCAGATGATCATTCAAAACACCTTCACAGTGCTGTTCTGGGCGACACCAATCCTCTATTCGCCCGAACAACTCGGTGGCGGGCGGGCGAGCGAAATTGTGAAGATGAATCCGCTCTACCACATCCTTGAAGTCGCCCGGGCGCCGATGCTTGAGAACATGCCCACCGCCGTGAACTGGTATATTGCCGGCGGCACCGCGGTTGTCGGCTGTCTGGCCACTCTGTTGCTATATGCTCGCACCCGCTCGCGCATTCCTTACTGGATCTGACCCTGATGGACCGTGTAATCGCCGACCGCGTCAATGTTGAATATCCGGTATTTGACGCTAGCTCCCAATCGTTGCGACATATGTTGGTGCTCAACCATATTCCGCGGCCTGCCACATCTGTTCACGTGGGCGGCACGCTTGAGCGCACACGTCACCGCAGTTTCGTTCGCGCCCTCAAGGATGTGTCCTTCACAATCAAGGATGGCGACCGCGTTGGCCTGATTGGTCACAACGGCTCCGGCAAGACAACCCTGCTGCGCACACTTGCAGGAATCTATGAGCCCGCAACGGGCACCATGGATACGTTCGGCCGCGTCATGCCCCTGTTCAATCTGACAGAGGGAATGGCGCCCGATGCAACCGGCCGCGAGCTCATCATGATTCGTGCGGTACTTTTGGGCTTGTCCGAAGATGAGATCGCGGATGTTACGCCGGAAGTCATCGAATTCTGCCAATTGGGTGACTACATCGATTTGCCTGTGCGCACCTATTCGACAGGCATGCTGGTGCGCCTTGCCTTTGCCATCACGACCGCTGTCAGTTCCGAGATACTTCTGTTTGACGAGCTGATTGGCGCAGGTGATGCGACATTCGTCGACAAGGCCCAGACCCGGCTTCAGAAATTTGTCGAGCAATCCAGCGTCATGGTGGTTGCCACCCATTCGGCGGACATCATGAAGAAGTGGTGCAACCGCGCCATGGTATTTGAACACGGCAGCATGTTGTTCGACGGTCCGGTGGATGCAGCTCTTGGTGAATACGCCAAACTGGTCGCCGCCGCGAAATGACTGGTGCCGACACTCTTTCCTATCTGGAACCCGTCGGCCCCCTATCCCCGGCCCCTGCTGCCGTCGCACTCCTTGTGGATGAACAACGCCGCTACCTGATGCAGTTGCGTGATGATATTCCCACCATCTTCTTTCCCAATCACTGGGGATGCTTTGGCGGTGCGCTTGAACCCGGAGAAACCCATCTTGAAGCGCTGCATCGCGAACTTGGCGAAGAGCTGGCGCTGAACTCCCAGCCCTTGGGCGCTGAAGAATTCACCCGCTTCACGTTTGATTTCGGTTTTGCGGGCGGCGGCATCATCGATCGCGCCTTTTTCGAGGTCCCTATCAAAGCTGCCACCATTGATAGCCTGACACTGGGCGAAGGCCGCGAGCTGCGCCTCTGGGAGGGCCCACAATTGCTGCAACAGCTTGTTGTTCCATATGACCGGTTCGCAATCTGGATGCACTACTACAAAGACCAGCTTTCAAGGGAGCACGCTTCATGAGCCTTACGCACCTTCGCGCCGACCCCGCCAATCCCAAGCACACTCTTATTCTGGGCGCGGGCTTCGTAGGCACTGCAGCCGCAAGACAGCTTGCCGGTCATGGTGCCGTTGTTGATGCGCTATCAAGCAAAGACCTTGACCTGCTTGCACCCGGCGCGGCCGACAAGCTCAAGAGCCTGCTGACCCCGCAAACCACACTGGTGGTTGTCTCAGCGCGCGCACCGGTGAAAAACCCGCAAATGCTGATTGAAAATCTGCAAATGCTTGAGCCGATCACCGAGGCACTTGCAAGCATAAAGCCGGCCCACATCGTCTATGTCAGCTCGGATGCAGTGTATAAGGACAAAGACGGGCCGCTGAGCGAAAGCTCCTGTGCGGAGCCGGGCAGCCTTCATGGCGCCATGCATCTTGCGCGCGAAATTGTACTGGCCGATGCAGCAGGCGAAACGCCCTTTGCCGTTGTCCGCCCCAGCCTGCTGTACGGCGCAGGAGACCCGCATAACGGCTATGGCCCCAACCGCTTCCGCCGGCTAGCCGCGACAGGTGAGACAATCACCCTGTTTGGCGAAGGTGAGGAACGGCGTGACCATATTCATATCGACGATGTCGGCACCCTGATTTCCAATGTGGTCCGCCATCACAGCGTCGGCATTCTCAACATCGCCACTGGTGAGGTGACCTCATTTCGCGACATTGCCGAGAGGGCCAATGCGCTTGCCGGTGGCAAATCCAAAATTGAAGGCTCCCCGCGCGTCGGCGCCATGCCACACAACGGCTATCGCCCCTTTGATCCGGCGGCTACCTACGCAGCCTTTCCAGGGTTCAAATATCTCTCAATCGATGAAGGGCTCGCAAAGGCGCATGCCGAGGCAGGCCGCAACGGTGCCTGACAAGCGGTGAAACCTTGGCATCTGCGTGGCTGCATGCCATGACAGAGCGAGCAATTTCTAGCTGACCGCCGCACATAACCTGCGCGGCACATACGGTGGCTCCAGGCGCCAGAGCGCTCTGGGGGAGGGGAGAACGCGATCATGAAAACCGTCATCCTCGCAGGTGGCTACGGCAGCCGGTTGAGCGAAGAGACATCGCTGCGCCCCAAGCCAATGGTCGAGATCGGGGGCCGCCCGATCCTCTGGCACATCATGAAAATCTATGAGAGCCACGGCCTCAACGATTTCATCATCTGCCTTGGCTACAAGGGCTACATGATCAAGGAGTATTTCGCGAATTACTTCCTACATCATGCCGATGTCACCATCGACCTTGCCGCCAACAAGATGCAGTTTCACCGCGGCAAGGCTGAGCCGTGGACGATCACGCTGGTCGATACCGGTGTCGACATTCTCACCGGCGGCCGCATCAAGCGCATTGCCAATTATCTGAACCCGGACGAACCCTTCTGCCTGACCTATGGCGACGGTGTCGGGGATGTGGATATTGCCGCCAGCATCAAGTTCCACCGCGAACAGGGCCGGCTTGCCACGATGACCGTGGTATCACCCCCCGGCCGCTTCGGCGCAACTGATCTTGAGGGTGACCGCGTTAAAGGCTTTCAGGAAAAACCACGCGGCGACGGCGCCCGCATCAATGCCGGCTTCTTCGTCTGCGACCCCAAGGTGCTGGACTATATCGACGGCGACCAGACCAAATGGGAAGACGCTCCACTCATGAACCTTGCAGAGCAGAACCAGCTTTCCGCATGGCGCCATGACGGCTACTGGCAACCCATGGATACCTTGCGCGAAAAAGACCTGTTGGAAGATCTTGTGGCACGCCGCAAGGCTCCTTGGGTCACATGGGAATAATCAGGATCCATGACCCGTCCTGACCCCAGCTTCTGGCGCGGCAAACGCGTTCTTCTCACCGGCCACACAGGCTTCAAGGGAAGTTGGGCCGCGTGCTGGCTTCAGCATCTGGGCGCTGAGGTGACGGGCCTTGCTTTGGCACCCGAAACAACGCCCGACCTGCATACTGTGCTTGGCCTCACCTATGCAGGCGAAACCATTGCCGACATCCGCGACGCCGACCGCACCCGCGATGCCATCGCCGCAGCCAACCCACAAATTGTGCTGCACATGGCAGCCCAACCGCTTGTGCGCCGGTCCTACCGCGATCCGCTGGAGACCATCGGCACAAATGTAATGGGCACGGCGCATGTGCTTGATGCCCTGCGCACTGTGGCAGACCTCGAAGCCGCGCTCGTCGTTACCAGCGACAAGGCCTATGACAATGCAGCCTACGGCACACAGGACAGCCCTGCCCGCCCCTTCGTTGAGGGGGATCCCGTCGGTGGGCGCGACCCTTACAGCGCCTCCAAGGGCGCACAGGAACTCATCACCCGCAGCTACGCGCAGAGCTTCTTCGACAAGCAGAATGTCCCCGTGGCGTCCGCCCGCGCCGGCAATGTCATCGGTGGGGGCGACTGGTCCGAAGACCGACTGATGGCCGACATTGTCCGGGCCATGGCAGCAGGCGAAGCCGTCCACATCCGCAACCCCAATGCGACGCGCCCCTGGCAGCATGTGCTGGAGCCGGTGGCAGGCTATCTCTCATATGCACAGGCGCTGGCAACCGGCGAGACCAAGGATCGCGCGCTCAATTTCGGCCCCGCTGGCTCGCACCCGGTCAAAACTGTTGTCACGCTGGCAACCGACCTGTGGCCGGATGCGCCGGACTGGATCAGCGATGCTATGGACGGCCCGGCAGAGGCTGCAACGCTTGAGCTTGATTCAAGCCGCGCTGCTGCCAGCATTGGCTGGCAGCCCCAACTCAAACTGGAAGACGCCGTGCGGATGACCGTTGAATGGCATATCGCGCACATGAAGGGCCACAACATGCGCGAGGTCACGCAGACCCAGATTGAAGCCTATGAGGCACTACTCCCCACCCGTTAAGCACCCGCAGCGCCCCGGCGTGGACAGGCTTCAGCCACGGTGCTATTGCCACTTATCCGCCATTTAGGCCTCGATCCGGAGCCGCAAAACACCATGCAGCCGCCCAAATGCCGCTCCTGTGGAAGCCCTCTCACCCGCACCCTGGTTGACCTTGGAAAAACGCCGCTGGCCAATTCCTATGTCCCGGCTGATGCGGGCGACAAGCCCGAACCCTCCTACCCGCTGCATGCCCGCGTCTGCGACAGCTGCTACCTGGTCCAGGTGGATGACGTGGTGCCGCCGGAAGATATCTTTCAGGACTACGCCTATTTCTCCAGCTATTCCGATAGCTGGGTGGCGCACGCCAAACGCTATGCGGATGCGGCCACCAAACGCCTGAACCTGACCGGCGACAGCCTTGTTGCCGAAGTCGCGTCAAATGACGGCTACCTGCTGCAGCATTTTGTGGCGCAAGACATTCCAGTGCTGGGCATTGATCCCGCCATTGATGCCGCCGAAACAGCCCGCGCGCGCGGCGTGCGCACCGAGACCATGTTCTTCGGCAAAAAAGCAGCCCACAGCCTGCGCGGTGAATATGGCGCAGCGGACCTGATCGCCGCCAACAATGTGCTGGCGCATGTGCCGGACATAAATGATTTCGTGGCGGGCTTCGCAGCCCTGCTGGCGGATGAAGGTGCTGCCACTTTCGAGTTCCCACATCTGCTGAACCTGCTCACCCATGTGCAGTTCGATACGATCTATCACGAACATTTTTCTTATCTGTCGCTCTGTGCAGTCGAAGCCTGCTTCGCGCGAGCTGGCTTGCGCGTATTCGACGTGGAAGAGATCCCGACCCATGGTGGCAGCCTGCGCGTCTGGGCGTGCCATACCTCAAGCGACAGGCCGGACGAAGCAGGCGTCGTTGCTCTCCGCGACAAGGAAAAAGCCTTCGGCATGGCAACACCTGCGGCCTATGAGGGCTTCCCCGCCAAGGTGGACGCGATCCGCACCGGGTTACTTGCGTTTCTGGCCGACGCAAAAAAACAGGGCAAGACAATCGCAGCCTATGGCGCTGCAGCCAAAGGCAACACGCTGCTGAATTTTTGCGGCGTTAAAAGCGGCGATATTGATTTCGTGGTCGATGCCAACCCCGCCAAGCAGGGCACGCTTTTGCCCGGCAGCCATATCCCGGTGAAACAGCCCGCAGCCATCAATGCAGCGAAGCCGGACTATCTGCTGATTCTGCCGTGGAACCTCAAGGACGAGATCACCCGCCAGACGGCGCAGATAAAAGACTGGGGCGGTCAGCACGTGGTTGCGATCCCCAGCCTGACGATACTGTCGTGAAGCTGATCCCCACCACGGTCGACGGCGTCATCCGCATCGACCTTGAGCCGATTGCCGATGAGCGCGGCTCGTTTGCCCGTGCCTTCTGCGCAAAGACGCTGGCGGATGCGGGACACCCGTTCGAGATTGTACAAGCGAACCTGTCCCACAACCTCAAGGCCGGCACCCTGCGCGGCATGCATTTTCAAAAGGCGCCGACGCCGGACCCCAAGATCATCCGCTGCGAGCGCGGTAGTATTTTCGATGTGGCCGTCGATCTACGCCCTAAGTCCCCCACCTATCTCAAATGGACGGGCACGGAACTGAGCGCCGGCAATGGTTCAGCTCTCCTGATTCCCGCCGGATGCGCGCACGGATTCATAACGCTGACCGATGACAGCCAGCTGCTCTATCTCATGGGTGCACCCTATGTAGCGGAGCTGGCAACCGGCGTGCGCTGGGATGATCCGTCCTTCGGCATTGAGTGGCCGCGCAAGCCGGCAGTCATTGCCGAGCGGGACGCCACCTACCCGGACTATGAGCCTGATTGATGCGCATTCTGGTGACAGGCGGACACGGCTTTATCGGCACACCAGCCGTGGCAGCACTGCGCGCAGCGGGCCATGAGGTGATCGCGCCACGCAGCGGCGAAGCCGATATTCTGAACCCGGATGACCGCGCCCGCATTGTATCAGAGGCGCGCGCCGACACTCTCCTGCATCTGGCGTGGCAGACCACTCATGGCGCTTTCTGGACGGCACAAGACAATCCGGACTGGCGCGATGCTTCCACCGACCTGCTTGAGACGTTTCTCGATGCAGGCGGCACCCGCGCCGTACTGGCGGGCAGTTGTGCTGAATATGACTGGACCACGGGCGCTGCAACCTTGCCGGAAACAGCACCCTGCAACCCGGCAACGCTCTATGGCGAATGCAAGCTTGCCACCTGGCAGCATTGCGAGAAGCGCATTGCACAGGGCGCATCAATTGCGTGGGGGCGGTTGTTCTTCCTGATGGGTCGCAATGAAACGCCGACCCGCTTCATGCCGGCCATCGTTCAGCCACTGCTGGCGGGCGGCAATGCACCCATGAGCGATGGTGCCGGCCTGCGCGACTTCATGCATGCGGATGATGCAGGCGGAGCTTTTGCGGCGCTGGCATTGTCGGACGCCACCGGCCCGGTCAATATCGCCAGCGGCCACCCGCAGACACTGGTCGAGATCGCCCGCATGGCGCACGCACTGATCGGTACCGGCACGCTGGAAGTTGGTGCCCTGCCTGCACGCGCAGGGGAGCCGGATGCCTTGGTGGCGGATGTTTCAAGACTGCGCAACGAAGTGGGCTTCACGCCACAGCACACCACAATGTCAGCGATAAAAGACTGCATCGCCTTTTGGCGCGCGCAGGCCTAGAGCCAGAAGATGATCGCGGCGAGGATCAAGGCCATCAGCACGTATTTCTGCGCGTAGTAGAGCTTGCGATTGTAGGCCTTGAGCCGTTTGCCGAGCAGGCGCACCTGATACACATAGGCGAACGCCTTGTTCAGAATACCGACCTTCTCGCCCTCCTCGTTGGAGGTCTTGGCGGCGCTGATCAGGTATTTACTGAAGAAGCGGTTGATCAGGGTCGCAAATCGGTACCGCATCGGCCGTTCGACATCGGCAAAGAAGATAATCCGGTCTGTGTCACTCTCATTCACCGCCCAGTGAATATAGGTTTCGTCGAATACAACGTCTTCGCCGTCGCGCCAGCTATACATGTTGTCGTCGATATAGATCCGGCACTTGTCGTCGTTCGGTGTCACCAGTCCTAGGTGATAGCGCAGCGAACCCGCATAGGGGTCACGATGCGCCACAAGCCGTCCGCCGGGCGGCAGCAGCGTGAACATCGCCGCGTGGATCGTCGGCACCTGCTTGAGGATCTCGATTGTCTTGGGGCATTTCTCCACGGCGGACGGGTGAAACTCATCCGTGTACCAGCGCAGATAAAACCGCTTCCAGCCGCGCCGGTAAAACGAGTTGAAGCCCAGATCATTGTAGCTGTCTGCCGCTTTGATCGAACCGCCTTCGTCCAACGCCAATGCCTCGTCGCGGATCGTCTCCCAATTGTTGCGGATCAGATCCAGCCCGGGAAAATCCTTCACATCCGGCAGCGGCTTGTTGGAAACGGCCGAGAACGCATACATGAAGACGTTGATCGGGGCCATCAGCGTCGAATGGTCGGTCAGCTGACGGGTAAACTTGTGCCGCACGCGTCCACGAAAATGCACGAACGCCGCCGACGCCAGAAAGGCGTAGAGAAACAGGAATTTCGTGGACAGAGCTTCAGCAAGCATGTGCAGGCAACTTCTTGGTAAAAAGTCAGGGCGCGGATTTCATATCATAGGCGCAAAGCAGGATCGACACGCGACATTCTGACCCTCGCACCGGCACTGGGTTAACCCGGTTCAGCCCGCGTAACCCAGTTCCTTTTCCAACGCTCCACACAGCATCTGGCCCAGCAGAATGTGCATTTCCTGCACCCGGGCCGTGATTCTAGAGGGCACCACCAATACCGGGTCGGCAATGGCGGAAAGCCCCGCCCCGCCGGCACCGGTAAGCGCTGCGGCCACAAGGCCCTGGGTCTTGGCCAGTTTCAGCGCCGCAACCACATTGGCGCTGCTGCCTGAGGTGGTGATGCCGATCGCTACATCGCCAGGTTTGCCGATGGCCTCTATCTGCCGGGCGAACAATTGCTCAAACCCCAGATCATTGCCGATGGCGGTGAGCGCGCTGGTGTCGGTCGTCAGCGCAATGGCCGCAATGGCAGGACGGTTATTGACGTAACGGACGGTGAGTTCGGTCGCCAGATGCTGCGCATCGGCAGCGCTGCCCCCATTGCCGAAAAACAGCAGTTTGCCGCCAGCATTCAGGCTTTCAAGGCAGGCATCGACCAGCGCCTCAAACGGCGCACGCAAGTCTGCCCGCGTCGCGGCCACGACACCTGCATGTTCTTCAAACTCGTCGTCAAAAAACGATGACACCTGCACCGGTTCTGGCCTCCTGCTGCCCGCTCACGCTTAGCGCTGACATCTCATACAGGGATTTGCCGTCTCTATCCAATAATCAGGCGGGCAGGCGTCCTAGAGCCTGTCCTCATAGTGAATATCCGTGCTCCCGGCAGGCAGCGACCAGAAATCACCATCTGCGCCAATCCTCACCGGGCCGTCATAGGCATCGCTGACGCCGTCGAGGAACACCTGCTCCAGCGGGGCGACCAGCAATCCCGGCACGATGTGATGAAACACCAGCGTGCCGACATTGGCCTCACGCGTGGCTTCGGCGGCCTCAACCGGCGTGGTGTGATAGTCGATAATATCCTGCGTGATCTTGGCCAGCGCCGGGCGGTTTGCGGCCTCCGCGGAGCGGGTCAAAAGCCCCACTAATTTGGGTGACAGAGCCTCATGCAGCAGCAGGTCGGCATCTTTGGCAAAGGCGATGAGATTGTCGGATTTGGTTGTATCGCCGGACATCACCAGCGAGCGGCCCAGAAAATCAAACCGGTAGCCAACGGCGGGCGAGATCGGGGAATGGTCTACCTTGAAAGCTATGATGGTAAGCCCATCCGCATCCACCAGCGTTACGCTCTCCCCTTCAGCCGGGGCATCAAACGGCATAGCGGTCATGCCGGTGCCCTGCGGCGGCACAATATCCGCGCCGTGATGGGCCGTATGATAGATGGCATCCAGCGCATAAGCCTCGTTGAAGCCTGCGACCACACGCTCAACGCCGGATGGCCCATGAACCGGCAGTGGCGAGGTGGCCGACGCATTGACCCAGCGCTGCATGGCCATTTCGCCAAGCCCGTCTATGTGGTCGGAATGAAAATGAGTGAGCAGCACCGCCTCAATCTGCCCGGCCGGCAGCTGCATCTGCGCCATGGTGCGCACACCGCCCGTCCCTGAATCCACCACATAAAGCCGCGCTCTGTCGCCCCTCTTGGCAATGACCGCCGTGCAGGGACCGCCGCGCGCGGGGTCCGGCAGGGGCGACCCCGCCCCGCACAAACCCACATGCAGGCCATCTTCGAGCACCGACACCGGGTTGGCCGCCATGTTGCGGGCCGCGACGCGCTCCATCATCGCCATCGCAAGCTCGCCGCGCTGCGTATACAGCACGGTCGCGCCTGCGGCTGCCACAACCGCCACCGCCGCAATGATTTTGCCTGTCCGTCCCAAGTTCCCGCTCCCGATTTGCCCGTGCCGGCTGGCTGTTACGCCCACAATTAATGATAAACATTACATAAGGTCAGGAGCCCTGTCATTGGCCTAAAAACGACCATCGGCACAAATCTGCGATTTTGGGAAATTTTTCTGCGCAAAACCCTTGTAATCCGCCTGTAGAAAAAGTAGATACCGCTCCGCCCAATAAGTCGCACGTGCAGTAGCTTCCGGAACAACAATAATACCGGTGGCAGAAAGCAACGACGGTGAGGGCTTTTTTGGTCTCAGTCGGTCCTCCAACCACCGGCGACGCTAAAGAGGCACACCTTCATTGCCCGCGTGAGGACTGGGGCGTTCCCAATCCAATCCGGCATCCAAACCCCGGCGATGGCTTGTCTGCAGATGCAGTCAGGTCGGACCCGGATATGTCGCGCAATTGTCTGCGCCATCTGCTCTCCGCATCTCCAACATGCGGGCAGGCGGCATGCAGCCACTAAAGCGCGGTGCATCTGGAACTGGGAGGACACCAAAATGGTGACCGAACGCATCCGCGATTTCATTCGCGCCAACCGATCAAGCGACCCTTTCGTTGTTGTCGACCTCGACATCGTCCGTGACAACTTTGCCCGCCTCACCCGCGCTTTGCCGGAAAGCCGCGTCTATTACGCGGTGAAGGCAAACCCGGCGCCTGAAATTCTGGCTCTGCTTGCAGAGCTCGGCTCATCTTTCGATGCAGCCTCCGTTGCTGAAATTGAAATGGTGCTTGCAGCCGGTGCCGGCGCTGAGCGCATTTCTTTCGGCAACACGATCAAAAAAGAGCGCGACGTTGCCCGTGCCTTTGAGCTCGGCGTCCGCATGTTCGCTGTCGATTGCCCCGAAGAAGTGGAAAAGGTCGCTCGCGTTGCCCCCGGCAGCCGCGTCTTCTGCCGCATCCTCACAAGCGGTGCCGGCGCTGAATGGCCGCTGTCACGCAAATTCGGCTGTATGCCGGAGATGGCCGTCAACGTCATGCGCCACGCGCACGCGCTGGGCTTGGAAGCCTATGGCGTCTCGTTCCATGTCGGCTCACAGCAGCCCGACACCGGCGCATGGGACACAGCCCTGGCAGATGCCAGCAAGGTATTCCGCAGCCTGGCTGACTATGGCATCCAGCTGAAAATGGTGAACATGGGCGGCGGTTTCCCGGCCCGTTACCTCAAGGACATCCCGACCTCACAGGATTACGGCAAAGCCATCTTCGGTGCCTTGCGCCGTCACTTCGGCAACCGGTTGCCTGAAACCATCATTGAGCCGGGCCGCGGCATGGTGGGCAATGCAGGTGTCATCCGTGCCGAAGTCGTGCTGGTGAGCCGCAAATCGGAATCTGCCGACGCAGAGCGTTGGGTGTTCCTCGACATCGGCAAGTTCGGTGGCCTCGCAGAGACCATGGACGAAGCCATCCGCTATCCGATCCGCACGCCGCATGACGGCGAACGCACGACGCCGTGCGTGATCGCAGGGCCGACCTGTGATTCAGCCGACGTGCTGTATGAAAAGACGCCCTATGAGCTGCCGGTCTCGCTGACCGTCGGCGACGAGATCCTGATTGAAGCCACCGGCGCCTATACGACGACATACGCATCCAACGGCTTCAACGGTTTCGCACCGCTTAAATCCTACGTGATCTAAACCCTGCCCCTTTTTAGGGCACCACACGGAATACAAAACGGCTGTATCCAACAGGGCTTCGCCAGCCTGCCGAGAAGAGAGAGAAAACGATCATGAGTGATGAGATCAATTGGCCTGTTTATCACACCATCACGGGCCCCATCGTCATGATCGGTTTCGGCTCAATCGGCAGGGGAACCCTGCCTTTGATCGAACGGCATTTTAAGTTCGACAAAAGCCGCATGGTCATCATCGACCCCAGCGACACCGACAAGGCGATTGCCGATGAACACGGCATCAAATTCGTCCAACAGGAAATCACCGAAGAGAATTATCGCGACGTGCTGACCCCTTACCTGACAAACGGTGAGGGACAGGGTTTTTGCGTCAATCTTTCGGTTGATGTGGGCTCGGTGGACATGATGCGCCTGTGCCGCGAGCTGGGCGTTCTGTACGTCGACACCGTGGTGGAGCCGTGGAAGGGCTTCTACTTCGACCGCGATATGGATCAGGCCGACCGCACCAACTATTTTTTGCGCGAGACGGCCCGCGCCGAAAAGCGGCGCACCCCCGGCGGCACGACCGCTGTCTCCTGCTGCGGCGCCAATCCCGGCATGGTGTCATTCTTCGTCAAGCAGGCACTGGTCAACCTCGCACATGATCTGGGTCTCGATTTCACCGAACCGGCCTTTGACGACAGGGAAGGCTGGGCACGACTGATGCAGCTGACCGGCACCACCGGTGTCCACATTGCCGAACGCGATACCCAGCGTTCCGCCGACCCCAAGCCGCTCAACACCTTCGTCAACACATGGTCCGTGGAAGGGTTCATTTCCGAAGGCATGCAGCCGGCGGAACTGGGCTGGGGCACCCATGAAAAATGGATGCCGGACAACGCGCATGAGCAGCCGCAAGGCAGCGGCTGCCAGGCCGCGATTTTCATGGAGCAGCCCGGCGGCAAAACGCTGGTGCGCACCTGGTGCCCGACACCCGGCGCCCAGCATGCGTTTCTGGTTACCCACAATGAGAGCGTCTCCATCGCCGACTTCTTCACGGTGGGTGACAGCAAGAACCCCGAGTTCCGCCCGACGGTGCACTACGCCTACCATCCAGCCGATGATGCTGTTTTGTCCCTGCACGAACTGTTCGGCAATGAGGGAACCGCGCAGGAAACATTCCAGATTCTTGACGAGACCGAGATCGTGGACGGGGCCGATGAACTGGGCGTGCTGCTCTACGGACACGCAAAGAACGCCTACTGGTTCGGCTCACAGCTTTCCATCGATGAAACCCGGGCGCTGGTCCCCTACCAGAATGCAACCGGGCTTCAGGTAACGTCCGCCGTGCTGGCCGGCATGGTGTGGGCGCTGGAAAACCCGCAAGCAGGCATTGTTGAAGCAGACGAGATTGATTACCGCCGCTGCCTTGAAGTGCAGCTGCCCTATCTGGGGCCGGTGAAAGGCTATTACACCGACTGGACTCCGCTCGAGGGCCGCCCTGGTTTCTTCTCGGAAGATGTAGACGAAGCCGACCCGTGGCAGTTCAAGAACGTCCTGGTCCGCAGTTAACCCTGTACGGGTGGCCACCGGCGGCCGCGGATGGCACACTCAGGCTTAAGATGCCCCAATGTTGACGGGGCGCGTATTTCCCGGGGGACTAAAACCATGACATTGACCGCGCGTCTGGCGGCCACAGCTTTGAGCATTTTTGCGCTTGGGGTTTTCGTCCCTGCACCAGCCGATGCGGCCGACGGGGGCACCCTTGAAAAGATTGCAGCCAAAGGCCGCATCACAGTCGCAGCTGTCGCAGACCTGCCGCCATTCTCAACGCTTGGTGATGACGGCATCTATTCCGGCCTCTCCATCGAGCTATGCCGGGCAGTGGTCACCGAACTGGCAACCATGCTCGAGATCCCCACTATCGCCATTGATTATGTGGATGTGACATTGCAAAGCCGCATGGACGCGATTGTCAGCGGCCGTGCTGACATGGAGTGCGGAGCAACAACCATTACCTTCAGCCGCCGCGAGCGTGTTGATTTTTCAGTTCCCTTCTTTGCGTCCGGCGCATCCATCGCCGTCGCCGACACACAGTCCCTTACGGGGCTTTCGGAACTTGATGGCAAGCGGATTGCCGTTGTGGCAGGCACCACGACCCAGAACGCATTGAAGCGTGCTTTGCTCTCCGAGCGCGTGACAGCTGAGGTCCTGACTGTGGACCGCACCGAAGATGCGCTAACCGCGATCCGTGAAGACCGCGCCGACGCCATCGCCCACGACAAAATGATACTGGTCGGGTTGATGCAGGGGCCGCAGGGCGCCGACTTGGCAACACTGCCCGGGCTGCTCTCTTTTGAGCCTTACGGCATCATTCTGCCGCGCGGTGACGCCGATTTCCGGCTGGCCGTCGACCGCGCCATCATCGGTCTGTATCAGGACGGTGTGCTTGATGCCCTGTACGACAAATGGCTTGCACCGCTTGGTGCTGAGCCCGGGCCGACACTTGAACGGATGCTGCAGCTGCAGGCCGTGCCTGAATAAGCACGGCCACACCAGCCGCACCTATTTTACCGGTTCAGAGTCCAGCGCCTCGTCCATCTCCGCAGCCGCTTCGTCGGCCATGTCGGATACGGCGTCGCTGATGTCTTCAGCGACATCTTCGGCAGCGTCCACCGCCTCTTCAGCGGCATCACCGATTGCGGTGCCAGCGTCTTCAACAATGGCTGCGGCCTTGCCACCGAGCTTTTCCACAATGCCCGGTTCGGTTTCCGCCGCAGCTTCCTCGGTTACGGCAGATTCAGATGTGACAGCAGCCTGCGGCATGCCGCCTGCAGGTATCAGCCGCAGCACCTTGCCGCCTTCACCGTCCGTCAGCACATAGATGCTGCCATCCGGCGCCATACGCACATCGCGCAGACGCGGCGTTTCATCCTCAGGCGTTCCTGATGCCACAACGCGAATGGCTTCCTGTCCGGCAACAGCGCCATCTTCAAGAATGACCCGGCGCATGTTGCGGTTAGCAAATTCAGACACATTGCCCGGTGCCAGCGCCGTCACCAACAGGTCGCCGTTCCAATCCGCAAATGCGTTACCCGTCACAAGGGTCATGCCCGACGGTGCAATCGAGGGCACCCAGTAAAGCAGCGGCTGCGTTGCGTTCGGATAGCTCTTGAGCGGTGACACATAGGCGCCCGTATAATCGACACCATAGGTAGCAATCGGCCAGCCGTAATTGTTACCCGGCTCAATCACATTGATTTCGTCACCGCCCTGCGGCCCATGCTCATTGGCATAGATCACGCCCGACGCGGCATCCTGCAAGATCGCCTGCGGGTTGCGGTGGCCGTAGGAATAGATTTCGTCGCGCGCTGCATCGTCGCCCACAAATGGGTTATCCGCGGGTATTGAGCCATCATCATTGAGACGAATGGTTGATCCAAAATCATTGGACGTGATCTGCGCCTGTTCGCGATAGTCAAACCCGTCGCCACTTGTGAGGATGAAGGTGCCATCATTCAAAAACGCCATGCGCGCGCCGTAATGCACGATGGTCTTGCGATAGGCATCCGCTTCAAAGATCACTTCAAAGTTTTCAACCGCTGAGCCGGTAAACGTGCCGCGTCCGACAACCAGCGTATTGCCCTCGTCGCGCGCAGCTGAATAGGTGAGATAGACAAGCTTGTTGGTGGCAAAGTCCGGATGCAGAACAACATCCGACAGGCCACCCTGCCCGGCATAGAGAACCTTGGGCGTGCCGCCGATCACGGTTTCCACAAGCGTACCGTCATCAATCAGCCGCAACTGGCCGGACAGCTCGGTCACCAGCATGTCACCGTCAGGCAGAAAGGCGATGGACCACGGGAAGTCGAGATCTTCAGCAACGGTTTGCACTTCGAAGGCGCCATCGGCTGCTGCGGTAACATCCTGCGCTACAGCCGGACCAGCAAACAGGCTCGCGACTGCGAGACTCCCTGCAAGATAAAAGTTGATCGCCTTACCCATGACCGCTTCCCCGTAATTATGCTTGGCCGGCCTCATTTGTGGTCCCATATCTCAAAGACAAGGGGCAAACCGGGCTGGCTCTCAACGCCATCTTAAGCGAGTATAGGGCATAAAGGCGACGCTTGAAGCGCGGCGCACATGCATATTGCGGGGAAGGACACATCGATGCGAGCAGTTCTGGGTTTTGTGCTGGCGGTCATCGTTCTGGCAGTTTTGGGGTCCATCTCACATGCCGTCATGAATCAGGGTGATCTCGCTGCCATCGGCGCCGAGTTCCCCATCGGCGACCGCATTTCATGGGCAATGCATGACATCGTCGGCATGGGTCCCATTTTCGGTGCCATCATGTCGGTCGGCCTGCTGATCGCCTTTATTGTGGCGGGTATTGTTTCCGGCTTCGTGACACCGCTGCGGACGATTGTATATGTCGTCGCCGGTGCCGCTGCCGTCATCGGTACGCTTATGGTGCTGCCGTTCGTATTCCCGGGTGGCGTCACCGCTATTTCAAGCACACGCGAGCTGGACGGTACCATCGGCCTGGCTATTGCAGGTGCATTGGCCGGGCTCACTTATGTAATGGTCAAGCGCCCCGCCTAAGCGGTTTCCGGTTCAAACGTCACGGCTTCGATGTTGTGCCCTTCAGGGTCGAGCACAAAGGCCGCGTAATATTCCGGGTGATAGATTTCACGCACGCCCGGCGCACCATTGTCGGTGCCACCAGCCTTGAGTGCCGCCGCATGAAATGCCTGCACCGCTGCGCGTGACCCGACCCGAAAACAGATATGCGCCTGCGGTGTCTGCGGACCGGTATCCGTCAGCCACAGATTGCCCTTGCGGCCAATGCCGAACGCCACGGCCCGCGCACCACCGGTCATCGCAGCGGACAGATCCGCCACAAGTTCGAGCCCCGCAGGAGGCAAGGCTGCAAGATAAAACGCCTTGGCGCGTTCAATATCAGCAACGCTGAGCGATACATGATCGAGCGTCAAAACCAGTTCGTCGGTCAAAACAGCATCTCCTGCTAGTCGTGGACCCGCACAATCATGGACTGGCTCGCGGTTGCCATTAATTCACCATCCTGACTGAATTGCAGCATCCGACCATGGGCAAATCCCCCGTGCACGCCGTGAATGCGCGTGTCGCACAGCACCCAGTCTGTCGGCACCACATGGCGAATGCGGATGGTGTTGTCGAGACTGTTGCCACCGGCATTGCGGCCAATGGCATTGCCGAGGGCAGAGGGAATAAAGTCGGCGATAATCGCAAGCATGCTGGTATCGATCACCCGCCCATCCTTGGCACGCGCCCACAAATAGACCTCGCCATCATCGCTCATCACCCCATCGCGTCGCGCATCGCCATAGCGGCCCTTGGCCACGCGAATATCCATATGGTCATGCAGCTCTTCGTCATCCCGGTCCCAACGCGCCATCGGCGGGCAGTCTTCCGGCTTTGGCACATCCGGCATGGTCGCCCATTGGGCCGACAGATCATCCGGCCGCTCACCGAGCGCCGCACTGGCTGTAATAATTTCAGCATCACCCACATGCGCCTTGGTCCGCACCTGTGAGTTGAATTTGCCGGCAACCGGCACTTCCACATCCACATCCACGATGGAGCCGGGGCGGGCAAACGACAGATATTGCGCCGCCGCCCAGATCACACGCCGCCCGGTTGTCCCCTCCATTGCCTTGATGGAGGCGGCCAGCCCGACGCCACCGAACATGAACATGTTGCCCGGCCTACCCACGCAAAGCCCCTGGGTCACCTCAAGGGTCCAGCGATTGGGGTTATGGGTGGAGCGGAGATCAAAAAATGGCTGCGACGGCATCGGGCTTCAACTCACTACAATGGCGGATAGGCCCGCTAAGTAAGCATCTGCGCCCATTGTGACAACTACCACGCACGTATGGCGGTTAATCACGCCGGTTTAGCGCGCGGCCTGCCCTTATGACCAGAGCGACAGGATATGCGCCTTGTTCGGCGGCGTTTTACCCGCCAGCACTTCCTCATAAACCTCGCGCACCCGCTCAGGGCCGGTGCCGTGCTGGACGTTGATCCAGTTCCGGGTAGAGGGAATGAACTGCCGCCATGCAACGCCGACCTTGTCCTGGAAGCCGGGGCCGCCCCAATCTTTCATCCGCCGTTCGATATGCGTGGGGGCAAAAAACAGCTCGACCGCTGGCCCGGGCAAGTTTTCTTGGCCCCCGCCGACGCTGTCCCAATGGGTACCGCCAACAGCCGTGGAGAGTTTGAGATTGTCTTTGAAGTGGTGATGCAAATTCGCACGCACCGACGAATTGCCGGCCATATCCACAAAGGCCACAGGCATCCCCGCATCCAGATCGGCAATCTCGTCATAGGTAATGACATGGTCATAGCAGCCGGTGCTCTCAACAAACGCCTTGTTGGCGGCAGAAGTAAGCCCTGCCACCTTCACCGCACCACCGCGATTGTTCTTCAGCAGGAAGGCCAGCCCCAGTGACGTCTTGGAAGAAGCACTGGAGAGGATCACCGTTTTGGCATCAAAGAAATTATTCTGCGCCAGCCAGTCATCCAGCATGAAGCTGGTGGTGAACAGCGGCCGGAACAGCATGATCTGGTCTTCGTCTTCTTTGGCATACATCGGGTCATGGGCCGTCGTCATGAACTGGCTGTAGACCGGCGCAAGCTCGCCGCGCACACCGGACTCATCGAAGAACCCGCGCTCGTTGATTTTGCCCGCCTTGACGACGCGATGAGTGGACATGGGGAAATAACCATAAACCCGCGTGCCGACCACAACACCATCCGCCTTGGACGCGACCACCTCGCCGAAGCCCCACACAGGGATGCGACCATAGTCCACACCCTCACCCCGATCCGAGAAGAAATCCCAATAGCGCATGGCGTCACCAAAAACCGCATAGGTGATGTTGTTCGCCGTGAGCGCAAACCGCTCGACCTTCAAAAGCACTTCGCCGTCGCCGGTCTGCGGCAGGCCGTGGTTATCAACCCGTGAGGTTTTCAGTGAGGTTTTCTTAACTTCAAAATCAATTGCCTGATCAGCCATGACAAACCGCTCCCTGCGCATCTCGCCTTGTTGTTGAGCGGGAGTTTGGCACGTACACCGCGCTAGTCACAGGGTTAGTCACAAGCCTTTGAAGTGCATTTTTGCATTTTGCGATAGACGCAGCGCGGTTTGCACGGTTATCTGCCGCGATGAATAATGCACATCGCCTGAGCCCCCCGAAATTCGCCGATCCTCACGTGACCGCCGATGGCGACGAACGCGCCTGGGTCACGCCCCACAGCCTCGAGACCTTGTGGATCAACACCGGATCCCTGTGCAATCTCGCCTGTGAAAATTGCTATATCGACTCGACGCCGACCAATGATGCACTGACCTATATCTCGGCAGACGAAGTCGCCACGCTGCTCGATGAGGCAGCCCACGAGAAACTGGGGCTACGCGAAGTCGGCTTTACCGGCGGCGAGCCTTTCATGAATCCACAATTCATCCAGATGCTGGGCAATGCACTGGCGCGTGGCCTGGATGTGCTGGTACTGACCAACGCCATGCGCCCGATGCAGCGGCGCGGTCAGGCAGAAGCACTGCAGGCACTGCAGGCGCTTTATGGCAACCGGCTGACCTTGCGCGTCTCCGTCGATCACTACACCCAGCAGGTGCACGAAGCCGAGCGCGGCACTGAGACCTGGGCACCAATGATCGACGGGCTTACCTGGTTGGCGCGCAACGGATTCACACTGTCGATTGCCGGACGCATGCTGTCCGGCGAAACCGAAGCGGATGAACGTCGTGGCTATGCGGAGCTGTTTGCAGAACTCGGATTACATCTGAACGCCCACGACCCGCATGACTTGGTGATTTTTCCGGAAATGGACGAGACCGCTGACGTACCGGAAATCACCACCGGTTGCTGGCAGACCCTGAACAAATCACCGGCCGACGTGATGTGCGCCAATGCGCGCATGGTGGTGAAGCGGAAAGGCGCAGACGCGCTGTCGGTGCTTGCCTGCACGCTCATTGCGTATGACGAACGCTTTGAACTTGGGCAAACCCTGAAAGAGGCCATGCGGCCAGTTGCGCTCAACCACGCCCATTGCGCGCGGTTTTGTGTGCTGGGTGGTGCAAGCTGCTCAGGCTAGTTTGCAGGCAGATGTCCGCGCTTGACCCACAGGCGGCAGCCATCCGATGAGGCCATCGCCTGTTCCGATCCTGCAGGCCGCCGCATCCACGCACCTTGTTTGTAAAGCGTACCGCCATAGGAAAGCGTGCCCTCAAGCACAAAGATTTCCTCGCCGCCCTGGTCTTGCGCATCAAGGCTGACACCAGGCTGCAATCGCTCGGCGGTCACGGTCTCATATGATGACGCGAACAGCATCTGCCGCTCATAGCCCGCAGCACCTGCCGGTTCATAGGTTGCGACACGCGTATCCACATGCACCGTCTGCTTTTCATCGTCCGGCATCTGCCGCAACTTCACCAGAATAGTGCAGCCGTCATCCGTATGCGGCGCGTGCGACGAACCGGGCGGATTGCGCACATAGCTGCCGACGGGGAAATCACCGTCATTGTCGGAGAAAGTGCCTGCCAGCACGATGTATTCCTCGCCCTTGTCATGCAGGTGGGCGGAAAACCGGCTGCCCGGCGCATAGCGTACGACACTGGTGGCGCGCGCGACCTCGCCACCATCGCGCTCGATCATCCGCCGCTCAACGCCCTGCATGGGTGACGGCACCCAGTCCAGCGCCGAAGTATCCACCTGCGCCGGCGCGGTGAGATCAGCATGAAGAGAGATTGGTGCCTGCGCAGTCATGTCATGTCCTTTACCGGATGCTATCACCTGTCGTTAGATAGTCAGGCAACACCCTCTGCGCGCTCACATAGGTGTGATCGCCCCCTTATCTGAGGATAAATTCGCCCCGTGGCAAACCGTGCTTTGTTTCTTGATCGTGACGGCATCGTCAATGTGGACAAGGGCTTTGTCCACAAGCAGGCGGACTTTGACTGGATGCCGGGCATCTTTGAGCTGGTAACAACCGCGCGCGATCTGGATGCGTTGCTCATCATCGTCACCAACCAGTCCGGCATTGCGCGCGGGCTTTATACGCAAGAGACGTTCCAGACCCTGACCGACTGGATGGTCAAGGAATTTGCCAAACGCAATGTGCCACTGACGCAGGTCTATCACTGCCCGTATCTCGAAGGGCCGGACGGCAAGGATCATCCGCTGCGCAAGCCCAATCCCGGCATGTTGCTGGCAGCACAACGCGACCACGATATTGATTTGGCCCGGTCATCCATGCTCGGCGACAAATGGGCGGACGTGGACGCTGCCATCGCAGCAGGCGTGCCCAGTGTGGGTATTGTCGGTGAACGACGCACCGAATGGCCGAATGAGCCCCGCTATCAGCACATCGCCCGGCTGAATGACCTTGCCGCTGCCAACAAATGGTTACCCGGCGCGCTCGGCTAGCCGCGCACCAGCCGTCCCGGCAGCGCACCCGTCGGTTGGCCCCGATCATAGACCGGCTCACCGGAAACCAGCGTCGCCACATAGCCATCCGCCCGTTGCAGCAGCCGCCGCCCGCCGCTGGGCAGGTCGTATGCGACTTCCGGCGCATGCAGCCGCAAGCCCGCATGGTCGATCACATTGATGTCCGCCTTCATGCCCGGCTTCAACATCCCGCGATCGGTCAGCCCGACCGCGCGCGCCGTATCTGCCGTCTGCGATTTGATGGCAAAGGCCAGATCAAGCTTCGGCCCGCGTGTGCGGTCGCGCGTCCAGTGCTGCAGCAGCGTGGTGGGAAAAGACCCGTCGCAGATAGAGCCCATATGCGCGCCACCATCCGACAAGCCAACGACGGCATTTGGATGCCGCATCATGGCATAGGACGGATCAAGCGAGCCATTGGCATAGTTGAGGAACGGATGCAGCAACATGCCGGTGCCCGGCCCTCGCCCACCGTCCGCCAACATGTAATCCAGCGCCAGTTCTTCCACCGACACGCCACGCTGCACGGCCTGCGCTTCAAGCATCTTGTCCGGCGTCGGTTCATAGTCCGGCACATCACCCAGCGGGAACATTTTTCCAAATTGTCGAATGAGTGACTGGACGAACGGATGATCCGATGACGGTTCGCCCGCAAACAAACGCGTACGGAAATCCGGATCGGACAGAGCCGCAACTTTCTCCGCCAGTGGCTTGTCGGCAATCTCGGCAAATGCCGGATAGGCCGTGAACGGATTAAGCGTCAGTTCAAGCCCCACGAGAATACCAACCGGACGCGGGGCCACCTGCGCGCGCATCTCAAGACCACGCTCATTGGCGCCTTCAATCTCAGACAGCAGCCACTTCCATGCGTCCGGCGCCAGATCCGTCTGCGCCACCGAGATGGACATGGGACGGCCGGATTTCTCGACTATGCGCTGGAACATTTCCATTTCATCGCGCCGCTTGCGAAAGTCGGACACCACCTGCAACACACCCTTGCCGGATTTGCCGATCTCAAGGGCAATGCCCATCAGCTCTTCTTCTGCAGCGGTCAGCGTCGGCGTCGGGTCGCCTTCGGATGTCTGATGGTTCAGCGTGCGCGACGTGGTGAAGCCCAGCGCGCCGGCATCAATGGCCTCGCGCGCCAGCTTTGCCATGGCGGCAATGTCGGCAGCGGTTGCAATCTCGCGATTGGCGCCACGCTCACCCATCACATAAACGCGCAAGGCCGCATGCGGCACCTGAGAGGCAAAGTCGATGTCAAAGTGCTTGGAGGATAGAGAGTCCAGATAGTCAGGGAACGTCTCCCAGTTCCATGGCAAGCCGTCTGCCAGAACCGGGTACGGAATGTCCTCGACGCCTTCCATCAGCTTGATCAGCCGCTCATGGTCCTGCGCGCGGCACGGCGCAAAGCCGACGCCGCAATTGCCCATGATGGCCGTTGTGACCCCATGCCATGAGGACGGCGTCAGCTGGGTGTCCCAGGTGACCTGCCCGTCATAATGGGTGTGGATATCAACAAAGCCCGGCGCGACCAGCGCACCATCCGCATCAATCTCGCGCGCCGCCGTGCCTGAAACTGTGCCGACTTCCGCAATCATTCCGTCTTTGACGGCCACATCGCCGGAGAAAATCTCCCCGCCCGTGCCGTCCGCAATCCGCCCGCCACGCACCACAAGATCAAACGTGCTCATCAGCATTACTCCCGATAAATCTTTTTCATGAGCAGTGTAGCAAGCCGGACCCAGCCTTGTCGCTATTCCGGCAATCCAAGCCGCGCCGCAATATTGTTGCGCTGCATGTTGGAAGAGCCCCCAACGATCGGCATGCCCAAAATGTCGCGCACATTGCGCTCCATGTCATAGGCGTCTGACAACCCGTATGCCCCCATCACCCGCTGGCAGGTGAGCGCGATCTCAACGGCGGTATCGCCGACGAAAAGCTTGGCCATGCTGGTTTCAACCGAGCAGGGCCGCCCCTCCTGTGCCAGCCAGACCGCGTGATAGAGCATGTGGCGGCACGCCTGAAGCTTCGTGCGCGCATCCACCAGTGCGTGGCGCACAGCCTGATGCCCCGATATCACCCGGCCGAACTGCTCGCGCTCCTGTGCATATTGCCAGGCTTCCTCAACGGCGGCGCGCGCCAGCCCGAAGGCGACAGCTGTGATCTCGATCTTTTCAACGTCCAGCGTACGGCCCGCAAGCTGACCCCAGCCCTTGTTCCACTTTTCCGCACCGCCAAGCACGCAGCTGGCCGGGACGCGCACGTCATCGAAATAGACATCGGATGAAAGCGTGTAGCGCAGATTGGCATGTTCGATGGGTTGCAACGTGATGCCCGGCGTATCCGTGGGCACCAGAATGACCGACAGGTTCTTGTATTTCTTCCCCTCGGGATCGCTGTTCACCAGGCAGTAGATAACGTCCGCAAAATCCGCCCCGGTGCACCAGCGTTTGGCCCCGTTGATGACGATCTCGTCGCCCTCCATGCGCGCCTTGGTGGTCACGCTGGGCAGATCACCGCCCACATCCGGCTCCGACAACCCATAGGCAAAGAACATCTCGCCTGCCGCAAGCTTTGGCAGCATCTCGGCTTTTTGAGCCTCCGACCCATTCTCGACCACATTGGCCCCGCCATAAAAGGCGGCGTGAATGAACGGCCCCGCGAGGAATGCCCCGGCCTGCGCCAATTCTTCGATGACGGCGACGGCGGCCACAAGATCAACGCCCGCACCGCCATGCTCTTCGGGAATGGTCAGCCCGCAAATGCCAAGTTTGGCCAGTTGCCCAAAAACATCGCGCGGAAACTGGTGTGCCTTGTCCCATTCGCGGCGTTTTTCACGCGGGGCTTTCTGCGTCACAAACTTCTTGAGTGTGTCACGCAGCAGGCCCACATGCTCGGGCTCGTCGGTAAAACTTTGGTAGCCTGAAGCACTTGCGGTTGTCATCGTACTCGTCCCTGGGGCTTAGTATGGCGTTTGACCACAACAAAGCAGGGAGCGCCGTAAATGGGAAGCCTCACAACGACACGGCAATGGGTATTGGCAAAGCGCCCCTCCGGTATTCCCGACAAGGACACATTCGCGCTGGAAGAAAAACCGCTGCCGGATATGGGCGAGGGGCAGGTGAAAGTCCGGGTCACGGATTTCTCGCTTGACCCCGGCATGCGACCTGCGCTCTCGCGCGATACCTATGTGGGCGCAACCCCCATCGGCGCGCTCATCACCAGCGCCGGACTGGGCGTTGTTGAGGAAAGCGCAGACGAAAAGCTCAAGCCCGGCGACATTGTCTCCGGTGGGTTTGGCTGGCAGTCGGCACTGGTCGCCAAGGGGCGGCATTGCGTCAAGCATGACCCTGCATTGTTTCAGGGCAAGGTCACAAAGACCGCCGCCATCGGCATTCTGGGCATTCCCGGCATGACATCATGGTTCGGCCTGAAGGAAATTGCGCGTCTGAAGGAAGGCGAGACGGTGCTGATCTCCTCAGCCTCGGGTCCGGTTGGCGCAACCGCCGGCCAGCTTGCCCGGCTGAAGGGCGCAGGCCGCGTCGTCGGCATTGCCGGCTCAAAAGCCAAATGCGACTGGCTGACCGGCGAGGCAGGGTTCGACGCCTGCATCAATTATCACGACACGGATGATCTCGCTGCTGCCATGACGGACGCCACCAATGGCGGCGCGGACATCTATTTCGACAATGTGGGCGGCGAAATACTGGATGCGGCCATTACCGTTCTCAAGCCCGGCGGGCGCATCGCCGTATCCGGCCAGCTATCGGAATATAACCGCGATGAACCGCACGGCATCCGCAACACCCTGCCCTTCATTACCCATCGCCTGACCATGCAGGGCTTCGTGGTGCTGGATTTCGTGCGCGACTTCGGCACCGCGGCGATCCAGATGGTGCAATGGATCAACGAGGGAAAGCTGCTGTTCCGCGAAGAGATCATTGACGGCATCGAGAATGCGCCCGAAGCCTATGCGGGTCTGTTCACGGGCGACAATTTCGGACGGCGGCTGATCCATGTCGGCTGATACCACCCACCCCCTTCGGGCACGGATGGAAAGCAATCTGCGTGCCTTTGAACCGCAATTGCTTTCCCGCACGTCACTCAAGCGCGCAAGCGTCGCAGTGATTGCAAGCCTTGTTGAAAACGGAAGCCCCGCGTTCCTAGTCACAAAGCGCGCGCCGCGGCTGCGCGGTCATGCCGGACAATGGGCCTTTCCGGGCGGGCGACTTGAAGCAGGCGAAACCCCGCTTGAAGCAGCTCTGCGCGAAACCCATGAGGAAGTCGGCTTGAAGCTGAGTGACGCGAATTATCTCGGGCGCCTCGACGACTACGAAACGCGCTCAGGCTATGCCATGTCGGCTTTCGTCTTCTGGGCAAACACGCAAAACCTTGCCCCCAACCCGGACGAAGTCCAGTCCGTCCACCATTTTGAAATTGAGACGCTCGGACATTCAGGTAGCCCGGAATTCCTGAACGGGCCCGACCCCGAACGGCCGATCATCCGACTGCATGTGGGGCCAACTGATGCGCGGCTTCCAATCCACGCACCGACCGGCGCCATCCTGCATCAGTTCCACGAGGTAGCGGTCAATGGCCGTGACACCCGCGTGGCCCATTTCGACCAGCCGGACTGGGCCCGTTAGGCATCCGTCCTAATCCGTGAAGGTCCACTCGCCCAAATCACACAGATCAGCCTCAAATTCTGTGAACTCCGCCCCGTCATCCCACACCGCGCGGATGTCATAGTTGCAGTTGCTCTGGCCATCGGCGATCAGCACGTCAATCTCGTTGCCCGCAGGCAGCACATAGCCCTCGGGAATGAGATTGTCCGACCAGTATTCATCGCCGGGATCAGAGACATGAAACCCGGTTATGTCGGCGGTCGAATTGTTGATGAGCAGAAATTCGAGATCCTCCGCCTGTGCGGCTACCGACCCCAACGCAGCAATTGAAAAGACGGTGATTGCGACAATGGCTGTGCCGCGAGCAGATTTAAACATCGGTCTCCCCCCTGAAAGTTGGCGCACCCAGACGCCTGCGCAAAAGGTATGCCGCGTTACGCAAAACCGCAAAGCACGAAAAGTGATGCAGCATAGCGGGCAAATGAGTCGCCTCACGGACTAAGTTCATTTATAAAACCCAAGAATATTGGCACTCCGGGAGACAAAGCATGGCGATCACCTTTTACGACTTTACCCCCGCCCCCAGCCCCCGCCGGGCCCGGATTGTGCTGGCCGAGAAGGGCATCGACGTTGAAAACGTCCAGATCGACATGATGCAGGCCGAACAGCTTTCAGACGACTACCGCCAGATAAACCCGGCCTGCACCCTACCTGCCCTGAAACTGGAAGACGGCACCGTGCTGACGGACAATGCCGGCATCCTCGCCTGGGCCGAGGCTTACAAGCCCGAGCCCTCCCTGACGGGCACGACGCCTGCGGAAAAGGGCAGCGTCATGAGCTGGAATGCCCGCATTGAATTCGAAGGTCTGATGGCAGTGGCCGATACCCTTCGCAACACGTCCAAAGGCATGAAGGGCCGCGCCATCACCGGCCCGGTCAATTTCGAACAAATCCCTGAACTCGCAGAGCGTGGCCGCGTGCGCCTGCCGCTGTTCATGGACATGCTGGACAAGCGCCTTGAAGGCCGAGACTTCATTGCAATCGACAGCTTTTCGCTGGCTGACATTACAGCGCTTGTCTGCGTTGATTTCGCAGCCTGGGTGAAGGTCACGCCGACAGATGCACACACCAACCTGAAACGCTGGCACGCCGCCGTCTCCGCCCGGCCCAGCGCCAAAGCATAAAGGAGAGGGTCTCCATGACTTTGCCAACACCGCTGACGCTGGCAGGCGCACCGCCCTCCCCCTATACGCGCAAGATGTTGAGCGTGCTGCGCTACCGGCATATTCCCTATCGCGTCATCTGGCAGAACCCGCGCGAACTCAAGGACATGCCGCAGCCAAAAGTCGCGCTGCTGCCCACCTTCTACCTGCCCAATGACGCAGGCGACATTGAAGCGGTTGTGGATTCAACACCGCTTATCACCCGCTTTGATGCTGAGTGGCCGGACCGTCAGGTGCGCCCGCACAATCCCGCCATCCGCCTGCTTGATGATCTGCTGGAAGATTTCGGTGATGAATGGCTGACCAAGGCCATGTTCCATTATCGCTAGCATTATGATGCGGACATCAAACGCGCAGGTGACGTGCTACCCCGCGCCCGCATTCATGCGCCAAGCGAAGAGCAAGCAACTGAGCTGGCAAAAGTGTTCAGTGAACGGCAGATATCGCGGCTCTATGTGGTCGGCTCCAACGACGTGACCACGCCTGTCATCGAGCAGAGCTACATGCGCCTGCTGGACCTGCTACGCGATCAATTGGTCGCTCACCCCTTCTTGATGGGTGAGCGCCCAGGCGCTGCCGACTTTGCGTTCTTCGGCCAACTTACAGCGCTGACGCATTTTGACCCGACACCTATGTCGCTGGCACTGGAAAAAGCACCACGCGTCTATGCCTGGGTTGATCTGATGGAAGACCTGTCAGGCCTCGAGCCGACTAACAGCGACTGGTTTACGCCCGCCAATGTACCTGCCACGCTCAGGGCACTGCTGGGAGAAGTCGGCCGCGTCTACGCGCCTTTCTTGCTGGCCAACGCCAAGGCGCTGCAATCCGGCGACGATGTGGACGCCATGATCGACGGCGCACGCTGGACGCAAAAGCCTTTCCCCTATCAGGGCAAGTGCCTGATGGCATTGCGCGAAAGCTATGCAGCGCTCAGCGACACGGCACGCAAGGAATTTGACGCACTGATTGCAAACACCGGCTGCGAACAGCTGTTTGCCTGAACGAATACGCGAACACCGACACAACGAAGGAAATGCCCCATGACCGCCAGCACCGAATGCTTTGACGTCTCGATTGAAAATCACATCGCGCATATCAAGCTGAACAGGCCTGAAAAGCGCAACGCGATGATCCGCTCGTTCTGGTCGGAACTGCCGACGATCATCAATGAGATTGATGCAAAGGCCGAAGCCCGCGTCATCGTCATCTCGTCCACCGGCCCACATTTCACCAGCGGCCTGGATGTCAGCTCTTTCGCAAGCCCGGAAATCTCAGGCGGCGACGGCGACAAGAAAACCGCCAAGATCATGGCCGGGCAGAATTTCTATAACAACGTACTTGGCATGCAGAATGCATTTTCAGCCCTCGAGAATTGCCGCATCCCGGTGCTTGTTGCCATTCAGGGCGGCTGCATCGGCGGCGGCGTAGACCTCACCACCGCATGCGACATGCGCTACTGCACCCAGGATGCGTTCTTCACGATCTTTGAAACCAAGATCGGCATGACGGCGGATGTCGGCACCTTCCCGCGCATCACCAAGATCATCCCCGAAGGCATTGCCCGTGAGCTGGCCTATACCGGCCGCCGCATCATGGCGGATGAAGCCAAGGAAGTGGGCCTCGTAAACCGCGTCTTTGCCGATCAGGCCGCCATGCTGGACGGCGTGATGGAGATCGCCCGCGAGATTGCCGCCAATGCACCCCTGGCCGTCGCAGGCTGCAAGCGGATCATCAATTATTCGCGCGATCACTCAACGGCGGACACGCTGGACTACATTGCCATCTGGAACGCCTCCATGCTGCATGTGGAAGAAATCGGCGAAGCAATGACCGCCAATGCCGAGAAGCGCGAAGGCAACTTCGCCGAACTGCCGCCCAAGCGGACGCTCGGCATCGCTTAGCCGTCCAGAGGAACCAGCATGAAAACCGAAAACCGCACGGCGCCCGACGAAGTACAGATCAACGCCATGGTCAATGATCCGGGCCCGGACGGCCCCATTGTCATGGTCAACATGCTGAAGTTCCGCGCCAAGGCGGCCTACAAGGACGGCAGCGATGCCGGCTTGTCCGGCAAAGAGGCCTATGCCCGCTATGGCGCAGGTGTTGCGCCGCTGATCGGGAAACATGGTGGCCGGCTGATCTATTCCGGCCCGGTAACGTTCCTGATGCTCGGCATGGTCGAGGATATGTGGGACCAGATATCGCTGGTTGAATATCCAAACCGCGGCGCGCTGTTTGCGATGGCCTCGTCACCCGAATATCAGGCGATCTCCCATCACCGCGAGGCCGGGCTTGAAGGCCAGCTCAATATCGAGACGACACCGGATTTTGTCACCGGCGGTTAACCCGGTGCCCCGCGCCTTGCTTTAGGCTAGGCTCAGACCGGCAACCAAGGCGACAAACGGGGTATAGAAGCTGTGAGCGAGACTGCTGCACAGGGTGCATCCGGATCATCATCCAGCACAGCTGAACCGCTTGTCCAAACCGGCAAGGGGATGTTCGATGCGAACTTCTTCCTCAGCCTGATACTGGCGCTTGTCGTGTGGGCAATTTTGCGCACACCGGAAGGCTGGCAGACCTTTCTGGGTGAAGCAGACCGCGAAGTGCTGCAGATCGCCTTTGAATTGCGGACCAACCAGACCGTCCATGGCACCGGCCCCATCCTGTTCCTCAATCTGGATGAAAGTGTCTGGGGCTCAGGCGAGACCGACAGTCCAGCGCTGGCCTATGCGCCGCGCAATGTGGTGGCCGACATGCTGGAAGCCGCATATGGCATTCCCGGGTTTCCCCGTCCCAAGGTGGTGGTGGCCGATATTGATCTCTTCTGGCGCACGCCGGATGAGGAACACGAAGCCCGCATTGACGACATCATCACCCGTTGGGGTCAGGACCCCGATGCGCCCTTGCTGGTGATGCAGCGCGAGGTGGTGGACGGTGATGGCCACCGCGGCCAGCCCGCCCGCGCCAGGGGCTCTGCCCGTGAACGCCTGATGCTGGCCGCCCCACAGGGCAATATCGTGTGGTCAGTCGCGCAGATCACCGGCGATGAGATTATCGGCGCGCGCTATTTTGCCCATTACCTGTGCATCAACACCGAGACCGGGCCTGGCGTGGTGCCGACAACGGCGCTGTATGCGATTGCCGGGCGCACCGCGCCATCAGCCCGCGACGCCGTGGCCCTTGTTGACCGCGCCATGGAAGGCCCACGGGCCTTTTGCGATTTCAAGGCCGATGATCCCGGCTTCACACTGGAGCGCGTGGGCCGCGAAGCGCTCAAATTCGAGGTCCAGGAAAGCTTCATCAATTATTCAGCGCATCCCGGTGGCGGCACCCAGACCGAGCCCGAACTGATCGCCTCTGACATGTTCTATATCCCGGCAGGATTCGCCAATGCGCCCATGGTGTCCGGTCTCGCCTCGGGCGGCGGCGTGGTCATTATTGGCTCCGCCGCGACCATGGCCCGCGACCGCCACATGACCCCCTACGGGCTGATGGGCGGCAGCATGGTCATTGCCAATATGATCCGTGGCCTTGAGGAAGGCGGGGAAATCGACCGATTACACTGGCTTTTGGACGCGGTTTTGCTGTCGATTTTCGTCACAATGATCGTCGCAGCATTCTGGTATGCCCGGATTGCCCGTGACTGGATCGGCCCGACCACCGGCCTGCCCCTTTTCCAGCGTATTGTCCGTTGGCCAATAAAATTGATGACAAACCCGGTTATTGTTAAGCTGTTGATCGGGGTGGGGATTTTCTGGATCAGCACGCTGGCCAGCTATTTTCTGCTGGATGACGGTATTTGGGTGAGTTTCGCAGCTCCCGCCTATGTGGCTGCGCTAAACGAGGCCCGCGAAGATTTTGAAGAATTGATGGAGAGTTTGCGAAATGCGCGCATACAAGCCGCTTAACCTCGCCGCGTCCGGTGCAGTCGCACTGACAGCCCTTATGGCAGGCCTTGCTGGTGGAATATCATCCGCCGCGGCCGCCGTTGGCCCGTGCACGACACCCACCGTTGCCTTCGTCAAAGACGTTCAGGGCAGTGACGATAGTGTCCGTATCAGCCGTGGTGGTGCCGAAGGCCCGCTGGGCGTGTTCTCGCCGCTCTGCGAAGGCGACGTGGTGAAGCTTGGCTCCTCCGCCGACCGGGTCGTGGTTGCTGTTGCCGGTGCAACAGGCCCGCGCGAATATCGCGGTCCCTCCTCCCACACCATCGGTGGCTCCGAGACCGGCTCGCAGTCGGTAACTGAGATCATTGAAGGCCGCCTGCTGCCTTTGGGTGACCGCATGGTCGCACAAGGCTTGGGGCGCTCGTCGGAAGAATTCAGCTTCGGCCTGCTCGACCTTGAAGCCGAGTCCGCACAGATCCGCTCGGGTTTCCGCCCGCTCTGGGTCGGCTGGACCGGTGGTCAGGCACCGTTCGAGCTTCTGGTGCTTGATCCCGAAGATCGCATCTTCGCCTCCACCACCCTGTCGGATACCTCGACCACACTGGCCGCCCGCGAAATCGTGCCGGGCCGGTATTCGATTGTCGTGAAAGACAGCTTCGGCCGCACCAACCAGACCTTCTTCGATGCGGTGGAAAAATCCCCGCCTGCACCCAATGTCGAAACACCGACCTGGATGGGCACCGACACCGCCGCCATGTTTGCCGCGTTCTGCGTCGCCTCCGAGGATCCGTTCACATGGTCCTATGAAGCTGCGCAAATTCTTGATCAGGCAAATGACAATGGTCTGGATCGCGAAGCAGCGCTGGCGCTGCTGGCATCCGGAGATACAGCGGCGCTCTGCCCGCTCTAGAAATCTATCTGCATCACAATAACGGCGACGTTGCCTAGCTACCTGCATCAAGCGCGTGGGTAGCGTCGCCGATCACCACATAAGGCGCCCAGTAATAGGGATGCGCAGTGGCGCTCTTGTTCATCAGCGTCGTCTGCGCATTCCGCAGCGCATTGTGCATGGCATTGCCGCGCGCTTCGGCAAAGAACTGCGTAGTGATGGCGTCCGCCGCCTTGTCGTCGGCCACCCAGTGCGTTGCCAGCACGGCGCGGGCGCCCGCATAGATGAAGCTGCGCACCAGACCGTCAAGCTGCGCACCATCAAACAGCGCTGCAATGCCTTGCGCCCCTTCAGCAGACCGCGCCGTATCGCAGGCTGCGAGGAACACAAGGTCGGCTGAAATCTTCATGTCGAGGATTTCCGTTGCCGACAACAGCGCATCACCATCATCCCCAAGGCTCGTCAGCAACGCGGGCTCGGTGATGCAAAACCCGTCACCGAAAAAGCCGTGGGTAACGAAAACCAGCACCTGCTGATCGCCGATTGATGCGTCCGACAAAATGCCCGTATCCGTGAAGGCTGCACCGTTAACCGTCCGCCTGCGGAAAGACCGGGCGACGCCGGGTGCCAGCGGTGTAAGCGGAGCCTGCAGATTATCCTGCCCGGCAAAGACCCGCCCGCACCGTTCAGGGCGGCCTTCGGCCACCATGCGTTTGGCATAGCGGTTGATCCATTGATCCGTATTGCGCGGCGGCGTTGGCGGACCAAATACGGTGAGGCCGCCCCGCGCCGAGCTGCGCTGGGTGCGGCGCGTCGCCACAAAGCTGCCCGCGCTGGGAGACGAGATAAACGCATAGTCGCGCGCCAGCCACGCAATCTTGCTGTAGTCACGCTTGCGCATGCGGCCGCCATCTTCAGGCAGCGCCGACACCAGAGCCGCCGGCGGCATTGAACCAAGCGACCCGCGCGGCGAGAAGATGAGCGTCTCAACACCGGCCGCCTTCATCTCTTCATGGATCGGGCCGAAGACGCCTGAAAAAAGGTCATGCGCCTCCTTAACCGCATAAGGCACGGTGCCGCCGCGCCTGCTGCGCAATGTCAGGCGCAACCGGCGCACCAGCTTGGATGCTTCCTCACTTGTAAGATCCGTCTGGAAGGGCTGGATTTTGCCGCCAAAGACCGCGTAGCCAAAGCCGCCCGAGCGCGTGGCGGAAAACGCGACGAATGCTTCGCCCGGCGCCACGGCATCCACCAGATCCTGCGCCGAGGCACCCTTGTTGACGAGCTGCATATATTGCGGCTGTGCGCGGCGGGCAGCGTCTTCGGCCTCCAGCAAAGCTGTTTCAGCAGCATCCGCCGCCCCGCGCAGTTCGGCCAGCCGCACCTGGTCCGCAACGCCTGCTTCTTCCTGCAAAAGTTTCTGCGCATCCGACAAGCTGCGTTCCGCATCCTGCAAGGCGCGGATTTCAACTGCCGCCGTATCGGACGACAACCGCGCTGCCGCCTGCGCCATGGCAGCGGCCGCACGCGGCTCCACCACATCTTCAAACGCGTTGATGAAATCAATTGTTGCTTTTGGATTGGCGCCTTCATTGGCAAGGGTCGCCAGCAAGGCCAGATACTCGCCCACCCTGTCTGGCGACACACCAAATGACCCTTCGACACTCGAATAAAGCTCAAAGGCTTCACGATAGGAGGCCAGGGCCTGTTCGCTGTCGCCCGCAGCCGCCTGCGCGCGCCCAAGGCTTGAAAGCAGCTGCGCTGTTAAAAGCGAGCGCGGTTCACGCGACCGCCAATCGCTGAGGATCGATGCGATCTGCGATGCAGCAGATGATGCACGGCCGTCACGCAGCGCAATCATCGCCCGCTTCTCACCAATCAGCGCGCGCAACCACGGGGCTGATCCCGGCGGCGCCGCTGCCGCTCGCCCGTCCGCTTCATCCAGCGCTTCAATGGCACCATCGCGACCGCGAATATCCAGAACGGAGGCAAGAATATACGCCCGGTGCGCTTTCAGGATGGTGGCGCGAATGCCCGGCTCCAGCTGTGTATCCGAATAAAGCGGCGGCACATCCTTGCCGCGCCGTTGATTGACGAACTCGGAATCCCGCGGGCTGATAGAGATGATCTCTCCGCCACCGAGCGAGGTATCAAATGCGGCAACGTCACCGGACGTCTGCGTTGAAAACTCTGATTCTGCCATCGCCTGCGCTTCGCGAAGCTGGCCTTTGTTGAGCAGGTGCACGGCCTGATAGTTGACCAGCTTGTCGCTCAGCCACGGCGTGTTGAGCTGGGGCATGAGAGCCTGCGCATCTTCGAGAAGGGTCTCCGCCTCCGCAAAGCGGCCCTGACTTGAAAGGTTCAACGCCAGATCAAGCGCAATGTCCGCCCGCCGTACCGGGTCACCGCCAAACAACCCATCCTGAATGGAAACGGCGCGCGCGAAATCTTCCGCCGCCAGCGCAAACCGGAACGACGCATTGCGCTTATGCCCGCGCCGCCGCAACACTTCTTGATCCTGCAGGGCGACAACACCCGGCAGGCCTTCAATCTCGCTTGCAGTAAGTTCAACCGGTGCTTCATTGCCGACAATCGCCGCAACGCCACGCCGCATCACCGGCAACAATGCGGGCAAGCCGCGCCCGGCACTCACCAGCCCGTTGCCCTCGTCCCGCACGGCAACATCGCGGAACAGATCACCCGAGCTACTTCCCGGGCAGGTCAGACCACCAGCAACAGCACCGCCTTCACGCGGCACACACTGATCGAGCAATGCCGCAATCTGGGCGTCGCTCTCACGCGGGAACACCTGAATGATACCGGCCGGCCGGCGCCATGCACCGCAGAACACATCGTATTGCGCGCCCAGCCCCTCAAGCCGCAGATCAATGCGGCGTGTCGCGCGGCACTGTTCAGCATCGGCGCTCTGGCCCAGATCAAGTGCTTCCGGCAAACCGCCTGCACCAGTTGAAGCGCCACTAAAGCCGGCACCCTCAAGCATGGTTTCACATGCCCCGAGCATCAGCCCCGCACAGGCAAACGCTGCCAAGCGTGCGCCAAAACGCAAATATGTGGATGAACTAATCATGGCAACCCAACACCCCACAGGCCTTCATTGCCCGCACCGGCAACGCCGCCCAGATCATCCTCATCGTCATCATCGTCTTCGTCGTCTTCAAAGCCGAAAAACACATTGTTGGTGAGGCTGCTAAGCGCGCTGTTGCGCGACCGCGCGCTTTCCTGCGCCTCTCGCAGAATGGCGATGGAGCAGCTTGATGAATCGCCGATCACGCACAGATTGAGCCGCAACTCGCCATTCTGGGTGAGACCGGTCTCAATCAGGTTGGGCTCAAGACCCGCCTCAAAGCTCGAAACACGCTGGCCCGCCGCATCAATGACGACACCAAAGAGATTGACCCGCTCCGGCCCGGCTCCGGCCTTTTCAATGGTTGCCTCACCGCGGGTTGCCTCGCCGAAGACAACGCCCGCACCCACCAGGCTGGTCCCGGTATTGAGCTGCACGATTTCTTCCGGCGCGTATAAACGCAACTGGTCGGCGGCAATGAAAACATGATCCCGTGTGCCGCCAAAAGCGCCCAGATTCGGCTCCCCGAGAGTTGCCAGATCAAGATTGCCGTTTGCCAACTCATAGGTATCCAGGAACTTCTGCGTGCCGATCACGATATCGCGGGCACTTTCAATGCGGACCATCTGCAGCCGGTCGCCGGCGCTGTCCGCCCCAAGTGATCCGGACACGAAGACGATATCCGGACGCGCCTGAATTGCACCGTCAACAAAACCAAGCTGCAGACTGGGCAACCCACGCACATCGCCCGCTGCCAGAATGCGGGCGTTTGAATCGGCACCCAGCACCAAAGATTGCAACGATGCGGGGTCAAAGGTCGCATCGAGCAGCGCTACGTCGTTGTTACCACCATCGAATTGCAGCTTCGCGGCGATAATCCTGGTCAGCTCACCGGCATCCAGCGTGAACCCCTGCGGGCGGCGCAGCGTCACCCCGTCTGTGCCACCGGAGCCACCGAAGATGATGGTCTTGCCGGTGCCAGCCGACGTCAGGTTGAACTGGTCGCCGGCGGTAATCGTGCCGGTGAGATCAAGGTCCAGCACCGTCAGTGTGATATCGGTGCTCGACGCAATCTCGTTGATGATGGCAGTACCGGCAGGTGCTTCGAGGAGCATGACGCCACCAAGCGCATTAAGTGCCCCCGCAATCGCGACATTCCCGTTAAGCGCCTGCAGCGATGCAGATCCACCGGTGGTGGAAGTGCCGGTCATGGTGACAGACCCGCCGATGGCGGAAAGATTGCCGCCAATAGTGACGTCATTGAGCGTCATTGCCCCGCCAAGCGCGCGAGCCGTCAGATTACCGCCGGGGGCCGTCACAGCGCTGGTACCGCTACCCGTCAATGCGCCCGTCACCGCTGTCAGGAATATGTCAGCCTGACTTGCCAGGGTGCCTGCAAAATTGACGATGGCACCGGTGACCGAAATGTTGCCGGGTGCCGTGATGCCCTGAATATCCACGGTGCCCGTCGCCGTCAGATCAGCCGTACCCGCCGTGGCGGTCATGTTGCCGCCACTGGCCGTGATACCGCCGGCCGATGCATCGAGATCAATGCCGGTGCCCGCTTGCACCGTGCCGTTGAGCACAATCGTGCCCGCATCGATATCGAGCAGGCCGGGTGTGGAAATGTCGCCCGCGGTGGCAGTGAGCGAGGCTGTGCCAGTGCCGCCATTGACCGCGCCGGTAAGATCAATGTCCTGCGCCGTCACACTTACGCCCGTCGCGCCGGAAATGCCCGCAGCCGAAGTACCGTCGAAATCACCATTAAGGGCGAGGACGACGACCGGCCCACTCGCGGAGGAAAGCCCCGCATTGGCGGCAACATTTCCGGTGGTCGCCGTCAGCGACACCCCGGTCTGACCACTGACGTTGCCATTGGTTGTGACCGATGTGCCGGTGATATCCACTGCTGTGGTGGACGTGGTGCCGGTGGTGGAGGTGAGGGTCGCAACACCGCCTGCAACCACCGGCCCGGTAAGGGCAATTGAGTTGCCCGTGAGACTGATGGCACCGGCTGCTGACGTATTGCCTGCCGATGCCGTGACCGAAAGCAGCCCCCCGGTGGCGCTCAGCACACCGCCCGCGCCTGTAAGGTCAATATCCGTGCCCGACAGCGTGACCCCGCCCGGCCCCGTGACATTGCCGACATCAACTGCGCCTGCGCTTGAGACGACGCGAACCGTCGTCGTTGCGGAAACATTGTCCACATCAATATCGCCGGTGGCATCGATGGACGCCGAACCGGCCGTCGCGGTCACGTTGTTGGCCGTGACGGTGCCCGCATCCGCATCAATGTCGATGCTGGTGCCTGTAGTGACACCCGACAGGGCCACGCTGTCGCCATCAATATCAATCGCGCCTGCTGCGGAAATATTGCTGGCCCCACCGCCTGTCGCTGTGATCGCAACGGCACCGCTGGACGACTGAACCGAACCGCCGGTGCCGGTGAGATCAATATCCGTACCTGAAATTGTAATGCCGCCGGGACCCGTGACATTGCCAACATCCACAGCACCGGCGCTTGAAACTACCCGGGCCGTCGTTGTGGCGGTCACTTCATCCACATTCACATTACCGGTCGCATCAATGGAGGCAGACCCGGCTGTCGCGATCACGGTGTTGGCGGTAACAGTGCCGTTATCCGCATCGACATCAATGCTGGTGCCGGTGGTGGTGCCGGACAGAACGACGCTGTCGCCATCAATATCAATAACGCCGGACGAGGAGATGTTATTGGCGCCGCCGCCGGTTGCCGTCAGTGATACCGCGCCGCTGGTGGCATTCACCGACCGGTTGGTGCCGGTCAGATCAATATCCTGACCACTGATGGTGATCGCGCCGGTTGCCTCAACGTCACCCACATCAATGCTGCCATTGGCGGCGGTGATGGTGACCGCGCCAGCCGATGCCTTGAGGTTACCGGCATTGGTGATGTCGCCGGTGGTTGCCGTCAGCACGACATTGGCCGTTTCGCTGCCGCCGCCACCTGAATTCAGCGGCCCCGCGCCACCGCCATTGGTTACGGCCGTGGCAAGTGCCGTCGCGGTACCCGGTGCAACAATCGTCATATTGTCCGTCTTGAGGGCGTCAGTCGCTGTCGCGCCCAGCGCGCCGGCGGTGATGTCAACGCCGCCAAGTAGCATGACGTCGCCCGACAAAGTGCCAACATCCTGCGCTTCGACGAGACCTTCCATGTTGAGGAATGCACCGCCGCCAACGCGCGACGCGTCGGCAATCACCCGACCGCCAATGGACCGGCCGGTTGAGGTCTGGTGCACAATATCACCACCGGTGCCTGCCGCCGACGACCCTGTATCGATAATGAAATCCGTCACCAGCAGTTCATCAAATGCCGCGCCATTGTTGCGCGCAGTGCTGACAAATTTGAGGCGGTAGGCTTCCGCACCGCCCAGCAGCACGTCGCCATGGGACGAGGTGAGGTCACCTGAATTGGTGACCAGCGGCGCCACCAGCGCCATCAGGCCAACTGAATCAAGGTCGCCCGCATTGCTGACTGTGCCAGCACCTGCAGTAAACGCATAAGTGTCGGTAGTAGGATCAAGGCCGATGAAGGTGGCCGGGTCCATATCGGCGCTGGTCGCCAGCAGCCCGCCCACATCCACATTGGCATTGGACGTAAACGCAATACCCGACGGGTTGAGCAGCCACACCTGGCCGTTGGAGCTCATCACCCCATCGATGACACTTTGGGGAATGGTACCGCCACTGCCGATCACCCGGTTGAGCGCAATTGACTGATTGTCCGGCTGGTTGAATGTGACGCTCTCGCCATTGGCGATTGAAAAGGATTCCCAGTTGATGGCGATCCGGTCGCTGCCCTGGGTGATGACAACCGCACCCGCTCCACCGCCAATTGAGTTGGCAGCGGCATCAGATGCCTGCACGATGCTACCGCCTGTCGGGTCCGCCAAGGCAGGCACAGACAGCAGCACGCCGACCGCCAAAGCCAGCGGCGAAACGCTGGCCGACAACCGCCATGTCCGCGAGCGTGTCATTGCACAGCACCCCCCGGAAACAGACCGGATGCGAAACCATAAGCGTCCTTGGCCAGCGAGCCGATATTGGCCGTCAACGAGAACAGCACGCGCGGGCCTTCGACACCTTCGCCCTGCCCGCGCGGTTCACGCAGCGGATGCGCATAGGTGAATTCAGCGCGTGCATAATCATTGATGGTGACACGCACACCACCACCGGTGGAGGTCAGGGTCCGCCGTTGGACGGCGGAGGCATCGCGGTTCCAATACTGGCCCGCGTCAAAGAACCCGAAAAATTCCACATGGGTGCGGTCGTTGAACGGGCGATAGCCAAGGCCGCTGAGTTCAATCGACCCCGCCAACGCCGAGTCGCCGGAGGCTGCACCGGGATCATAGCCGCGTAAAATCGTGTAATTGCCGAAGACGAACTCTTCCACCGCCATCAGCGGGTCGCGCGCATGTTGCCCAATGCCGCGCAGATCCAGCCGGAATGTTTCATAGGTGGGGGTCGTGATGTTTGTTTCCGCCAGCAGCGACCACGCGTTGGGCCGCGCTTCGGGCCGCGCCAGATTGGCATCACCCTTTTTGCTGGCATGCATAATGCCGACGCCCTTGCGGGCCTCAACCCAAGTGTCGGCTTTCCAGCCGTCCCACTCCAGCTCCGTTTCAGCACCGAGATAGGCAACCCGCACCCGGTCGTCACTGAGCAGGACCGACTTCTGGAACAGTTCGCCTTTGAGATCCGAGTAATCCAGCCCGCCATACAGGTCCACGAGATTGAACCGGTCACGATAAAGCGGATGGCTGACTTCGATCTTGCCGGTGATGCTGCGGGAGGTGGCCCCCAAAGTCGCCACGGCCCCGGTCGGTTCCGCTTCCCCATAGGTGCCTTCGACGCGCACTTTCAGGCCGCTTGCCGTCAGCACACGCTCATAGGCCATCTGGCCCACATATTGTTCGCCCCATTCCCGTGTGGTGAAGAACGAGGCCTGAAACTCGTCGCCAAACAGCGCGACACCGGGCACGCGCATCAGCCCGGTGACACCCTCGCGGCCCAGACTCTCGGACCCCCAGTTCTGGACATTGACCAGAAAACGCGGCTCCTCACGTTCGGCTTCCGCGATAATCCGCATGCTGCCCGGCCCATCGCTGCCGCGCGCCAAAGACACCCGCGCATCAAGCCCGGATACATCGGACAGGGCCGCCACCGCGGATTCAATGTCTGCAACCGGCACCGGACCAAGCCCGTCGAGCTTGGCCAGCTGCGCTTCCGCCTGACGCTTGGCGGTGGGCGATGAGCCCAGAACCACCACGCCTTCGATGCGGCCTTCGATGACCTGAAGCTGGATCGCGCCGGCCTCAACGCGCTGCGGTGGGAGCACCACACGCACATAGGGATATCCCGCATCGCGGAAAATCCCCTCCATGCCGGTGGCAATGCCGCGCAACTGCTCAAGGGTGACCTTGGTGCCCATCAGCCCCTCGGCTGCGACCAGCAATTGTGCGTCGGAAACGCCGCTTTCCTGCGGCAATTCACTCATCCGGATAATGTCGATTTGATCGAGTTGCAGCCGCGCGGCGTCAGGGTCCGCGGCAGGCTGCGCGGCAGAAACCTGCGGGCCGGACGACGCCTGGGGCAGCACCTAACAGCCGGCTGCCAACAGGGCCCAACAGACCGTCAGTGCCGAAATGGCGAAAATCCGCACGGAAATGTGCCCCCCAAGGCTCTCGATTGCTGCAATAGAAATCAGCAAGTGCAATTCCCGGACCTCCGCCCCCAAAGCGGATAATCCGTGCACAAGCCCCTGCAAGCCCCGGAAATCTATAGGATTTTGCGCCGAATCATATGGCAAAAGTTACGAAAGCATTAACGCTGTGCCATTCCGGCACGTGCCTTCGGGGAGACTGCGGTAGCGATGCCGATTTGGGGCATCCGGCCCGCCCGGACATAAGCCGCGCTTACCAGCGGACCTGTCACCAAAGTTTCACACCAAGACAGAGCCATGAAGCTCGCATGACACCCTGCGACCCCGCTATATTCCGGCACAACAACGGCAAATTGCGGGGAAAATCGAATGTTTGATGCACTGAAAAAGCTGGTCGACATGGCCGGATCCGGCTTGCCGGACGAAAATGCCGTGGCCGTTGGCCTGCTGCTGGAAGTCATCCGCATGGACGATGATTTTGACACTGCCGAACGCGCCGCCGTGACGCGCATCATTTCCCGCCGGTCCGGTGCTATGCCGGCAGAAGCCGCCAAGATTATTTCGGAAGCGGAAGGGCTGCCGCGCACGACCTATGACGACAACGCCCTGCTCAAGCGGGTGAACGACAGCTACACCGCCGCGCAAAAAACCAAACTGGTGGAAATCCTGTGGGAAATCGCCCTCGCAGATGGCGAACTGCATCGCTTTGAAAACCACGCCATTCTGGTAATTGCCAACCAACTTGGCATGGGCCAGGCACAGCTTGATGCCACCAAATCCGCCGCGCGCGTGCACTTGGCGGATTAAGACAACCTAGATGTCAATCAGCCGATAAGGCTTGCCCAAGAGCGGTTTTTGCCTGGGCATATACCTGCGACCGCCAGGCTGAGTCATCAGGATAGAAAGCATCACGCATCATCTGCTTGATTGCGGGTGCCTCAGCACCCTGCGGATCGCCGTGCATGTGAAGCCAGTTGTCAAACCGTAATGCCTTCAGCACCGACACCGGATCGACCGTCCCGTATTCCAGCGCCATCACCGCCCTGTCGATTGATGCGGGCAGTTCCTGAAGCACGGCGGTCGAGATGTCGCCGCGCACCGGCGCCGAGACACTTTCGCCGCTATCCACATTCATTACCTCTTCACCCCAGATGCGCCGCGCCCGGGCGACATCCTCCGGGCTGCCCAGCCCCAGCTTCTCGCCATGGCCGAACGGGCCAAGCCCGGTATGAATATCGATCATCCGCAAGGAGCGGACACCCTCGCCGAGCGCACCCATCAGTTTGCGAAACATGCGGTTGGACCATGCAGGCCCGCGGCCCCCGTAAAAAAGCCCGTCGGGATGCACATATTGGCCACCGCTCACCGCCGGCTGGAATTTGCCCATGCCGTGTTCGCTGATCCAGCTCAGCGTCGCCGCATTCCACTCCTTCGGCCGCGCGCCATAATCCGGCGGCGCGATAAACCCGTGGATTTCCGCATAGGCCGAACTGTCGGGATAAGTCCCATCGGTATGCGGCACGAAATTGCGGTTAAGGTCGATATTGTCCTCATTGACCCGGCGTTGATGGGCAAAGCCATACGGATTGACCGCATGGACCAGCATCACCCGCGTATCGTCGGGCAGGGTATCAAACGCCCCTTCCTGCATCAGCGCCACCTGACAGCCGGAGCCGCAATAGCCCTCAATGCCATGGGTGCCGGAACTTATGAGAATGACCCGCGCCGCGTCCGCCGGCCCCTTGCGCGCCACATCCGTATAAAGCGCACCCCCGTCCAGCCCCTCGGCCTCGTCATTGCGCAGGCTTTCCACCGCAAAACCATGAGCAGTGCAGGCAGCCAGAAATTTGCCCCGCGCGTCCTCATAGCTGGTTGAAAATGCAGCCTGAATGTCTGCGTCACTCATAGATGCGCTCCCCGTTTAGCCCTATTTTTTCAATGACAGTTTGCAGGCAGGCCCAAAGCCGTGCCAAACGCTAAAGCAACGAAATCGCCAAAAAGCGGAACAAAAGATCCGCGTGACACGACAGGAAGGCAAATCCCATGAGCATCAGGCTTTATCACTGCAAAGGGGCCCGCTCCATGCGCGCCGTATGGTGCATGGAAGAAATGGGCATCGACTACGACCTGGAGGTAATGCCGTTCCCCCCGCGCGTATTCCACAAGCAGTTCAAGGAAGTGAACCCGCTGGGCACGATCCCCTACCTGATCGAGAGCGATGCAGCCGACCCGGTGGCGGACCCCGATGCGGTGCGGATGACTGAAAGCTGCGCCATCTGCCATTACCTTGTGACCAAGCACGGCCCCTCGCCGATGAACGTGACGCCGGACGAGGCGGATTACGGCGAATTCCTCAACTGGCTCTATCATGCGGACGCCACCATCACATTCCCGCAAACGGTGATGATCCGCTACACGATCGTCGAACCTGAAGAGCGCCGGTTGCCGCAGGCGGTGGAAGACTACAAAGGCTTCTTCCTTGGCCGCCTTCGGATGCTCGACACGGCGCTGGGCGACGGCCGCAACTATCTGGTCGCCGATCGCTTCACCATCGCCGACATCGCGGTGAGCTATGCGGTCTATCTCGCAGGCACCCTGGGGATCACCGAGGCAATGACCGACAACATCAAGCCCTGGTACGACCGGGTGACCGCGCGCGACGCCTTCAAGCGCGCAGTCGAGCTTTAATCAGTCCCACACGGGCCCCTAATCCCACGCAGGGCGGGGCGTCATGATGGGCCAGCGCGGGGTGAATCGGTCAAACAGGCCGGCAAGCTCCGCGAAGGCCAGCGCCTCGCCGTCGATCTCCAGCTTGCCCTCCCCCATCAGCGTCGCGGCGTCCTTGATCTGCAGCATCAGCAGCTTGAAATCGAGGCTCGCAAGCTTGAGGGTTGCCGTCGGTTTGGGGTTGGCGCGGCCGGGGAAATAGTTGAGCACGCAGTTTTCCAAGGTCAACTCATAGGTTTCGCCGGTGTCGGTGAAGGCAAAGTTGAAGGCATAGGCCTTGCCGTCCGCCTTGGGCCCGTTGAGCCGCACCGCCATCGCCTGAAACAGGTTTTCAAGCGGCATGCCCTTGGCCATGCCTTCGCTCACTTCAAGCGGCTTGCTCTCCGGCACGCCGTGGCGAAGCTCCATCGCACCCGACAGATAAAAATTGCGCCACGGGCCTGATTCCGCCTGATAGCCCATCTGCTCCAGCGCATCCGCCAGCAACAGTCTTGCAGACTCATTGGCCGGATCGCTCATGACCACATGGTTGAGCACTTCCGCCACCCAGCGGTAGTCGCCTTCGTCATACGACGCTTGCGCCTGTTTGATGACATTGGCCGCGCCACCCATGAATTTGACATAGCGCGCGCCTGCCGCGGCTGCGGGGTGCGGATGCAATGTCGCTGGGTTGCCATCGAAGTGGCCGAGATATTTGACATACACCGCCTTGGCATTGTGGTTCAGCGTGCCGTAATAGCCGCGATTGTAGAACTCCTTGGCGAGTGACGGCGGCAGCTCAAGCTGCTCTGCAATCTCTTCCTTGTTGTAGCCGTGGTTTGCCAGCCGCAGCGCCTGATCGTGGATGTATTTGTAAAGGTCGCGCTGCTTCTTGAGGTAATCCACTGCCGCGTCGCGGCCCCAGATCGGCCAGTGGTGGGACGCAAACTCGACCTCCAGCCGGTCGCCGAACAGATCAATCGATTCATTGATCTGCGCCGACCAAGCCAGCGCATCGCGCACCTGCGCCCCGCGCGGCGTATAGAGATTGTGCATGTGATGCGAGGTAATTTCAGACATGCACAGCGCTTTGAACTGCGGGAAATAGAACACCATTTCGGCGGGCGCCTCGGTACCCGGCGTCATCTGGAACTCCACCTCAATGCCGTCCAGTACCCGCGTTTCGCCGGTTTTCGAGATGATGTCGTTGGGCGGCACGAAACCGGTGGTCCCCATAGACAGCGCCGCGCCAAGCCCCGTGGTCAAAAAGCCCTTGGGGTCGGGCTTCAGCAAGTTGCCGTACATATATGTGGCGCGCCGCTGCATGACCGGGCCTGCCAGCACGTTCTCGGAAAGCGCTTCCTTGGTGAAACCTTCAGGTGTCACCAGCGGCACTTTACCTGACGCAACATCAGCCGGATCAACGACACCAAGCGTGCCCGCGAAATGGTCCGCATGGCTATGGGTGATGATGATGGCGGTAACGGGCCGCTCGCCCAACTCCCGGTTGGCCAGTGCAAGGGCGGCGGCAGAGGATTCGGACGATGTCAGCGGATCAATGATGACCCAGCCCTTGTCGCCCTTGATGAGGGTCATGTTGGCGATATCGAACGAGCGCACCTGATAGAGGCCCGGCACCACTTCATAAAGCCCGTGATTGAGGCCGTTGAGCTGCGCCTGCCGCCACAGGCTGGGATTGGCGCTGTCGGCAGCCTCGCCCTCCAGGAACTTCACGGCTTCGAGATCATAAACGGTCTTGCCGTCGCGCTCGCGGGTGATGGTGATCGGATCAAGGGTTGCGATGAAGCCGCGCTTGGCGTTTTCAAAGCTGGTGCGGTCGGCAAAATCCAATACACCGTCCCGGACCGCCTGATTTGCCTGCGTCGTTACAGCGCTAGCCGGTTTTTGGCTCTTGTCGCTCATAATCCCTCTCCTGATATAGTGACGGAACGGGCCGTTTTTTCAGCCTCGCCGCCTATTTTCTGGCAGTATGCCCGCACCACATCCCCGACGCCACGGATTTGATGACAGACATTACAAAACCCGCGCGCGGCACCTCGGTGCTGCGCTTCATCTGGCAATTTTTGCGCAATCCCAGGAGCGTTGGCGCCATTGCGCCGTCCGGCAATGCTCTCGCGCGGGCGATGGCCAAAGGGCTTGGCGCGCAGTCGCATGTGCTGGAACTTGGCGGTGGGACCGGCACCCTGACGCGCGGCCTTGTCAAAGGTGGCGTCCTACCCGCCCACCTGACCGTCATTGAAATGAACCCGGATTTCATCCGCTCGCTGACGGCACAGTTTCCCGGCGCCCGCATCGCCGATCATTCAGCTTTTGAGATCGAGACCCTGCCCGCAGAAGTACGCGATCTTGATGCGGTCATAAGCGGGTTGCCGCTGGTGAATATGAGCCGGGACAATCACCGCGCCATCATGCGCGGCGCATTTGCGCGGCTGAAGCCTGAGGGCTTCTACCGGCAATTCACCTATCGCCCGCGCTGCCCGGTGGGAGAGGATGTGCTGGCGGAATTCGGCCTCAAGGCCAGCTATGAAGGCATGGCTCTGCGCAACATCCCGCCCGCATTCGTTTACCGGATAGAGCGCGCCTAATTCAGCATCTCAAGCGCGATTGCCGTGGCTTCACCGCCGCCGATGCACAGCGACGCAACACCCTTGGTCTGGCCGTGCTTCTTCAAGGCGTTCATCAACGTCACCATGATGCGTGCGCCTGACGCGCCAAGCGGATGACCAAGCGCGCAGGCACCACCATGCACATTGACCTTGTCATGCGGCAGGCCAAGGTCATGCATCGCCGCCATCGCGACAACCGCAAAGGCTTCATTGACCTCATAGAGATCAACGTCTTCGGTCGTCCACCCGGCCTTACCGAGCACTTTTTCGATCGCCTTGACCGGCGCCGTCGTGAACCATTCCGGCGCGTGGCTATTGGTGGCATGGCCGCGAATGGCGGCTATCGGCGTCAGCCCGCGCTTTTCAGCTTCAGACAGACGCATCATCACGAAGGCCGCCGCCCCATCCGAGATGGAGCTTGAATTGGCCGCTGTCACCGTGCCGTCCTTGCGGAAGGCGGGTTTCAGGTTGGGGATCTTTTCCGGTGACGCCTTGAATGGCTGCTCGTCATTGGAAACCGTCACCTCGCCCTTGCGGGTCTTGATGGTGATGGGCGCGATCTCGCCGTCAAACGAGCCATCTTCATTGGCGGTCTTGGCGCGGCGCAGGCTTTCAATGGCGTAGGCATCCTGCGCCTCACGGGTGAACTGATACTTTTCTGCGGTGTCCTCCGCATAGGTGCCCATGGCGCGGCCCTTGTCATAGGCGTCTTCGAGGCCATCAAGGAACATGTGGTCCTTCACTTCGCCATGGCCGATGCGCATGCCCGCGCGGGCATTCGGCAACAGGTAGGGCGTGTTGGTCATGCTCTCCATGCCGCCTGCCACAACGATGCTGGAGGTACCGACGAGAATGCCGTCATGCGCCATCATCGCAGCTTTCATGCCTGAGCCGCACACCTTGTTGATGGTGGTGGCACCCGCTTCATCCGGAATGCCCGCGCCGCGAGACGCCTGCCGCGCCGGGGCCTGACCCGTGCCTGCGGGCAGAACCAGCCCCATAATGACTTCTTCCACCTGATCCGCCGCCAGTCCTGCATCAACCAGTGCTGCTGCAATGGCGTGGCTGCCAAGAGCCGTGGCCTCGACGCCTGAAAGATCGCCCTGAAATCCACCCATGGGTGTGCGCTTGGCACCAACGATGACGACGGGATCTTTTTCCATGGGGTCTCTCACTCTTTAAAGGCTGAATTACTGTCTGGCAGGGGTTTTACCCCATCTCGCTCGCGGGGGTTTTACCCCAGTGGCTTCTCGATTGAAAATGCAAAGCTGTCATCGCGCGCCAGCACATAGTCAGCCCGCGCGGGCATTTCGTCCCAGATTCTCAAGGTCAGACGCTCGTAATGGGCGACAAACCGCTCTACCGCCGCCTTGTCCATGCGCGGCATTCCGGGCTTTTCGGCAGCCAGTCCGCGTTCCTGCTGAAGCCGCGAGGCGACGACGCTCGCCATGCCCGGCACCCTGATAAGCAGCAGCGGCGACAGATCACGCCACAAAGGCCAGTAGTTGCGCGCCAGTGCCGCATTCCACCAGCGCCACCAGTTACCGTCAGGGTCTTCGGCCCGTTCCAGCGCATTGATCGGCCCGGCCCACGCGTTTTCATCTTGCGGCCGCGCGCCAACGCACCAGCCTTCGAACATCACGATGTCCGGGCGGCCGGTATACTGCCGCCACTGCTCTGGCGGCAGCCGGTCATCATCAAGTTTTGAAAATTGCGGCAGCGCCGTCACATCATCCGGCCCCGCAGCGCCAAGCGCTGCCAGTACTTCCGCGTAAAGCGCCATGTCATGGGTACCTGGCACACCACGGGTCAGGCACAAAGGGTGCACCGTTTGCGCCAGCACCTCGCGCTCAGCGCGGGTGCGATAAAAATCATCAAGCGACAAAGTGAGCGCCCGAACGCCGCGTTCAGCCAGCGCATCTTCCAGCAGATGCGCCAGCGTCGTCTTGCCCGACCCCTGCGCACCGCATATGCCCGCAACCGCAAATCCGTGCGGGCCCTTGGGAGCAGATGAAAACCCTGCTGCCAGGTGTGGCAGCAGGGCAATCAGGCTCGGGTTTATGTTCTTGTCAGCAACACTCAAGCGACGGTCATCACCGCAGCCACGCAAAGCGCGATGCCAGCCGCATAGGTCACCATCGCACCAATGGCCTTGAAGATATTGATCTCATCAAGGCTCCTGCAGGTGAGGAAGCCAAAGACCACGAGATAGCGCGCCACCGCTGCCGCAATCATCGTCCAGCCAACCCACGGGGCAACAGTCTGCGTGCCCAGATAGAGCATCAACACTGCCAGCGCCGGCACATATTCAGAAGCATTGCCATGCGCGCGTGCCGCCTTGTTGAGACTGCTCGTGGGATCACTCTCAAGGCCGAAGATAACCTTGGAGCTGCCGCGCCGCAGCGACACCAGCAGGCCGAGCAAAAAGATAAGCAGTGCCATGGCGGCAATGCAGAAAACAGCGATAGTCATAGGTTTCCCTCCCCCGATAACGAAATTGCCGGTTGATCCGGCTTGTGTACAAAAGGCTAACACACCAGCGCGGATCAGCCCTTATTCATTGAACAACCGCTTGGTGCCCATCGCCTCAATCGCGTCGGCCAGCCGAACCGAGGCCAGCCGGTAGGCCGCTGCCCTAAGACCCGTCCCATCGGTTGCGGCCCGCGCGGCAACCGCATGCGCCGCGCGTTCCATGCGCGCATCAAGATCAGCAAACACCTCTTCGCGCTGCATTTGCTTGCCGGAGCGGTTCTGCACCCATTCCAGATAGGACACGCTCACGCCGCCCGCATTGGCCAGGATATCCGGCACCACGGAAATACCGCGCGCCTCCAGCACATCGCCACCTCCCACGGTGCAGGCCTGGTTGGAAATCTCAAGCACCGTCGCCGCTGCCACACGGGCTGCACTGTCCTTGTCTATCCAGCCGCCTAGAGCCGCGGGCACCAGCACATTGCATTCCACATTCCGCAAATCGTCATTGGGCGCAGGATCGGCCATGCCCTTGAGGCCGCCATGCACGGATTTGTATTTTCCGGCTTCCTCGGGATCAAAGCCGTCGGCGGAATAAATGCTGCCGCTTGAATCCGACAGCGCGCAGATTTTGTAACCCGCCGCCGCAATATCACGGGCAAACTGCGCACCTGCATTACCAAACCCCTGAATGGCAATCGACGCGCCATCCGGCAGCGAAAGATGATCCTTGAGCGCCAGCAGCACCTTGGCAGCACCGCGCCCGGTGGCTTCCTTGCGTCCTTCTATGCCGCCAAGCGAAATCGGCTTGCCGGTAATGCTGGCCGTGCGCACGCTGCCTTCGAGCGCTGCAAGCTCATCCGCCATCCACGCCAGCACCATGCCGTTCGTATTGACGTCGGGGGCGGGAATATCCCACCCGGTGCCCAGATCATGTTTGAGCGACCGCACATAGCCGCGCGCCAGCCGCTCGAGCTCATGCCGGCTGAGTTTGCCCGGATCAACCGCCACCCCGCCCTTGGCACCCCCGAAGGGCAGCCCCACCAGCGACGTCTTGAAGGTCATCAAAAAGGCCAGCGTGCCGACCTCACCCGCATTGACCGTCGGATGAAAGCGGATGCCGCCCTTGGCCGGCCCCAGCGCGTTTGAATAGATCGTCCGCCAGCCGCTGAAGGTGCGCAGCGCCCCATCGCCCATCCGCACATTAATGCTGGCGGAAACCGACCGGGTGGGATGCCGCAGTACCTCGCGCACGTCATCGCTCAATTCAAGCGTCTCAGCTGCCCGCTCAAAATAGGTGAGGACATCCAGATCGTCGGCGTCGGAAGGGGTATCGGCAAAGCTATCGGCGGGCATATTGGTCTACTCCGGTGGTCATGACACATTGGTATTGGGCAACACTCCAATATCCGCGTCATATCAGAGCCAAGCTGATAATAGGCCCAACTCAAACTAAAATGTGATTCTCGTAATTGCCGCAGGATGGCCTAAAATCAAGGGCCACAATTTTATGTCTGGATTTATCGCCGTGCGTAGCACCTTTTACTGCATTGCCTTTACACGCTTCACCGCATCTTCGCTGCTGATAGCAGCCTCCCTGATGGCAGGTGCATTGCCGGCAGTAGCTCAGGGGCGCGGTGGGCCGGTATCCGTCTTTGTTCAAGAGTCCGCGACCAGCCACTTCGTTGACCGGCTGGAAGCCATCGGCACCCTACGCGCCAACGAGACTGTCGAAATCACGGCAACGGTCACGGATACGGTCACCGGCGTCTATTTCAGCGACGGCGCCCGCGTGGCCAAAGGCGACACATTGCTCACCATGGCGGATGGCGAAGAGCGTGCGCTGCTGGAAGAAGAAAATGCCGCCGCGGAGGAAGCCCGCCGCCAGTTGAACCGCGCCCAGAGCCTTGTCGGTCAGGGGACTATTTCACGTTCCGTGCTTGATGAACGCCGCCGCGCCTATGAAACAGCCGTCGCCCGCCGCAGCGCGCTGCAATCGCGCCTCAAGGACCGGGTGATTACCGCCCCCTTTGATGGTGTCGTCGGCCTGCGCCGCATTTCAGTTGGCGCCCTCATCACACCCGGCGATGTCATCACCCGCATCCATGATGACAGCGTCATGAAACTGGATTTCTCGGTTCCCTCAGCCTACCTGTCTACGCTTGCCCCGGGCATCGCCATTCGTGCCAGTGCGCGGGCGCTGGACGGCCAGGTTTTCGAAGGTGAGATTTCAAGCCTCGACAATGAGATTGATCCGGTCACGCGCTCGCTTATCGTCCGCGCCATTCTGGCCAACGATCACCGGATCCTGCGTCCCGGGCTTTTGATGTCGGTCGAGCTGCTGCGCAACCCGCGCGACGCCATCGTCATCCCTGAAGCCGCCATCGTGCCGATCGCGCGTGAGACTTATGTCTATGTCGCCGTCGAGAAAGACGGCCAGTCCATTGCCGAACGCCGCCGCATCAAGATCGGCGCACGCCGCCCCGGCGAAGTGGAGGTTCTCGAAGGACTGGTAGTGGGCGAACCGGTGATCACACGCGGTGCGCTGCAATTACGGCCCGGCCAGGAAATCATTGTGACCGCTACCGGCAAGGCGGGCGACACACTTGAAAAACTGCTTGGGCCCGACGCCCACACCAAAAATCTGCCCGAGACCCCCGCAGGCGGCTGAGCCCAATAGGCGCAACACAGAAGGCGCAACACGCAATGTTCATCTCCGATCTTTCCGTCACCCGGCCGGTCTTCGCCATGGTGCTGGGCATGCTGCTTGTGGTGTTCGGCATCGTGTCGTTCACCCAGCTTCCTTTGCGCCAATATCCCGACATCGACCCGCCGGTCGTCACCGTGCAGACCAATTACCCCGGCGCTGCTGCCTCCATCGTTGAAAGCCGCATCACCGAGATCATCGAAGATCGCATCTCCGGCATTGAAGGCATAGACTACATTCAAAGCAGCAGCGAAGACGGCGAAAGCAATGTCCGCATCCAGTTCAAGACCGGCCGCAATGTGGACGCCGCCGCCAATGACGTGCGCGACCGCGTCTCGCGCATTCTCGACAACCTGCCTGAAGAAGCCGATCCGCCGGAGGTGCAGAAGGAAGATTCCAATCAGGACGTGATTGTATGGCTGTCGCTTTCAAGCCCGGACATGTCGGTGCTTGAACTCACTGACTTCGCCGAGCGCTATGTGCTTGACCGGTTTTCTGTTCTGCCCGGCGTTGCCCGTGTGCGCCTGTCGGGTGCCAAGAGCTACGCCATGCGCATCTGGCTCGACCGCATGGAAATGGCCGCCCGCGGCCTTACTGCGACCGATGTTGAACTCGCCCTGCGCGCCGAAAATGTGGAACTGCCCGCCGGTGCCGTTGAAAGCCTTGAGCGCCAGTTCACCGTGCGTGTCGCGCGCTCCTTCAATGATGCGGATGATTTTGCACGGCTGGTGCTGGCACGCGGTGAGGATGGCTATCTTGTCCGCCTCGGTGACATTGCCCGCGTCGAGCGCGAAGCGGCTGAAAATCGCACTTTCTTTCGCGGCAATACGTTGCCACGCGTCGGCCTCGGCGTCGTCAAGCAATCCACCGCCAATACCATTGAAGTGGCGCGCGCCGCCAAAGCCGAAGCTGAACGGCTGAACCCGACACTACCCGACGACATGGAAATCACCGTGAGCTTCGACACCTCCATCTATGTCGAAGGCGCCATCACCGAAGTTTACAAGACCTTGGCCATCGCCATGGTGCTTGTGGTGCTGGTGATCCTTGCGTTCCTCGGCAATCTGCGCGCCATGCTGGTGCCGGCATTGACCGTGCCCATCTCGATTGTTGCAAGCTTCACCCTGCTGTTGATTCTCGGCTTCTCGATCAACCTGCTGACCCTGCTGGCGCTGGTGCTGGCCATCGGCCTTGTGGTGGATGACAGCATCGTGGTGCTGGAGAACATTCAACGTCGCATGGATGAGTTCGGCGAGACAGCACTCGTCGCAGCCTTTGAAGGCACGCGGCAGGTGGGTTTTGCCGTCATCGCCACAACCATGGTGCTGATCTCGGTCTTTGTGCCCATCGCTTTTACCGAAGGCGACATCGGCCGCCTGTTCGCCGAATTTGCGCTGACCATGGCCGCAGCCGTTGCCATCTCAAGCCTCGTCGCGCTCACCATCTCGCCGATGATCGCATCGAAAATCCTCAGGCCCAACGCAGCCGGGGGCGGCATCAGCATGCGGGTGGAAGATTTCCTGCGGCGTGCACGCGACAGATACGGCGTGTGGCTGGACTGGTCGCTTGATCGTCCGGTGACTGTTGGCGTTACGTTTCTGGTGCTGCTGGCAGGCACCGTCGGTCTTTTCACGCTGCTGCCGAGTGAATATTCGCCGCAGGAAGACCGCGGCGCTTTCTACATCATCGTCAACGGGCCGGAAGGCGCGACGCACGAATACATGTCCGACTACATGGACGAGATCGAAGCGCGCCTCGTGCCCTATCTCGACAGTGGCGAAATGGGCACCTTACTGGTCCGCAGCCCGCGCAGCTTCGGCAACATCACAAATTTCAATACCGGCATCGTCATCTGTGTGCTGGAAGACTGGTCCGAGCGCCGCTCCGCCTTTGTCATCATGGACGAAATCCGCGCCGCCCTGTCAGACCTGCCCGGCGTCCGGGCTTTCCCGGTGATGCGCCGCGGCTTTGGCGGCGGCACGCAAAAACCGCTGCAATTCGTGATCGGCGGCGGCACCTATGAAGAACTGGCCGAATGGCGCGATATCATTCTGGCCGAACTGGAAAAGAACAATCCGGGCCTCGACGGCATCGACTGGGACTACAAGGAAACCCAGCCGCAAGTGGAAGTCGATGTGGACTATGACCGCGCCGCCGAACTTGGCGTCACTGTCTCCACCATCGGCCGCACCCTTGAAACCATGCTCGGCTCACGCCGCGTCACCACCTATATCGATGGTGGCGAGGAATATGACGTGATCCTCGAAGGGGAACGCGAAGCCCAGCGCACACCGACCGATCTTGAAAACATCTATGTACGCTCTGCACGCTCCGGTCGGCTGATCCCGTTGTCAAATCTCGTCAGCATTCAGGAGTTTGCCGGGTCAACAACGCTGAACCGCTACAACCGCGTGCGAGCGATCACCATTGAAGCAGACTTGGTGGACGGGCTGGGCCTTGGCGACGCCATCGCGCATCTCAATGCCATCGTGGACGACAAGCTGCCGGACACCGTGGTCGTGGATTACAAGGGCGAGTCGCGCGACTTTTTCACCGCGGGCAGCGCACTACTGTTCGTGTTCCTGCTCGGCATCGCCGTCGTATTCCTGGTGCTCTCCGCCCAGTTTGAAAGCTTCGTGCATCCGCTCATCATCATGCTGACGGTGCCGGTGGTGATCGGTGGTGGGTTGCTTGGGTTGTGGCTGACCGGTTCAAGCCTCAACATCTACAGCCAGATCGGCCTTGTGATGCTGGTGGGGCTAGCCGCCAAGAACGGCATTCTCATTGTCGAATTCGCCAACCAGTTGCGTGACCAGGGCGTGGAATTTTCACACGCACTGCGCGAGGCATCCATCACCCGCTTCCGCCCGATCCTGATGACAGGCATCACAACCGCCGCAGGTACCATACCGCTCATCATCGGCTCCGGCGCCGGGGCTGAAACCCGCGCCGTCATCGGCATCGTGGTGCTGACCGGCGTTTTAACATCGGTCGTGCTGACCCTGTTCGTGGTGCCGGTCGCCTATGACCTGATGGCCCGCAACACCGGCTCGCCCGGCGACGTGCGCCGCCGGTTGTCCCGCGAGCAGCCCGCCGCTAACCAGCCTGCTGAGTAATCTTGCGCGGTGCCAGCCGTTCAAGTGCCCATGCAAGTGCGGGAAGCAATGTAACGGCGCCGATCATGTTGACCAGGAACATGAACGACAGAAGCATGCCCATATCGGCCTGGAACTTGAGCGCTGAAAACGCCCAGCTTGCAACGCCGATGGCAAGCGTCAACCCGGTGAACACAACGGCCATGCCGGTTTCCTGCATCACCAGCGGGAACGCATCTTCGATACGCATGCCATCCTCAAGCCGGAACTGCAGCCGGTTGTAGATGTAAAATGCGTAATCAACGCCGATGCCCACCGCCAGCACCAAGACCGGCAGGGTTGAGGACTTGAGCCCGATGCCCAGCGCCGTCATGAACCAGTAGCCCATGAAGGTTGCAACCAGCAGCGGTGCACAACAGCACACAACCGCGCGCCAGTCGCGATAGGCGAGCCCCACCAGAACAATGATGGCGATGAACACATAGATGAGCATAGGCAGCTCATTGTCCGAGATGACTTCATTGGTGGCTGCAATGATGCCCACATTGCCGGTGGCCAGTCGCAGGTTCAGCCCTTCCAACGGATGGGCTTCGATATATTCCTCCGCCGCGGCCACCACACGCTGGACGGTCTCCGCGCGATGGTCCGTCAGGAAGGCGATGACCGGCATGACATCGCAACGCCGGTTGATAAGCCCGGTGCTGGTGGGAATGGGCGAGGTGACAAGACCAAGGGTGGTGGGATTTCGTGGCAGTGACATCCATTTTAGATCGTCCTGCATCCACAGCCGCATGGTGTTGCGCGCAACCGTCGCCGCGGACACAACGCCCGCAACGCCGGGCACATTGGCCATGTGCCAGCCATAGTCTTCCAGCGCCATCATGTATTTGTAGTCGATGCACGCTTCACCGGGCAGCTCGGCCACAGTCACGAAGGCATCAAGCGAGATGGCGAAATGACTGGTGACGTATCGCACGTCAACATTGTAGCGCGCATTTTCCTTAAGCTCGGGAAGGCCCCCATGGAGATCGCCCACATGCCGGTCGCGGGACTCATAGATCGAGATTCCCAGCAGCACGGCACCCACGGCAAGAATAGCCATCGCAGGCTTGGGACGGGCTACACCGCCAAGCTTGCGCATGATCGCCGCCCGCGACGTGCGCAGACGCGCGACCTGCGCCACATAGTTGGCGCGCGGCTTCATATAGGACGCGATCAGCGGCAGCATGATGAGGTTGGAGACAATCTTGAGCGCAATACCCACTGTCGCCACCACGGCCATTTCCTGAATGATCGGGATCGGCACCAGCGCCAGCGTCAGAAAACCGACCAGATCCGTAATGAGCGCCATGGAACCGGGCAGGAACAAGCGGCTGAAGGTGGCACGTGCCGCCTGCTCGGCCGTTGAGCCCTCGACAAGCTCGCTGGTGAACAGATTGATCTGCTGCACGCCATGGCTGACGCCGATGGCATAAACCAGGAACGGTACCAGAATGGCTAGCGGGTCCAGCCCATAGCCCAACAGATACAGCACACCAAACTGCCAGATGACCGAGGCAAGCGAACTGCCGACCGCCAGCACCGTTAGCCGGAAAGAGCGCGCATACAGATAAACGGCAACAGCCGTTAGCAGGAAGGCGAGGCCAAAGAACATGACCACGCCGCGCGCGCCGTCCGCAATGTCGCCGATGCCCTTGGCAAAGCCGATGATGCGAATGGTGGTGACGTCATCTTCAAACTTGGCCCGCAGCCCGGTCTCAAGCTTGTGTGCCAGCTCGATATAGTCGAGCCGTTCGCCGGTGATCGGATTGATCTCGGCAAGCTCAAAGCGGATCAACACCGCCTTGTTGTCGAACGACACATATTCACCGGCAAAGCCGCCGCGCACTGTGTCGATGCGGATCGCTTCCAGCGCCTCGGGCGTAATCAACTCGCGCGTGACATTGGCCGGGATCAGGTTATAGGCACGAAAGCCTTCCTCAGTGATTTCCATCACCCGCGTGTTCGGCGTCCACATGGAGCGGATCGTCGCCCGGTCCACGCCCGGCAGATAAAACACTTCATCAGAAATGTCGTAATAGCGTTGGAAAAATTCCGGCGTCCAGACTTCACCCTCAACCGCCTCAACGGCCACGATCACCGCATTGGCGCCCGGCAGTTTCTCGCGATAATCCGTGAAGGTCTCAATGAAGGGATGCTCGGACGGCAACTGCTTCAGAAAGCCCGCATCCACCTTGAGCTGCGTCGCCAGCCCGGCACTGATAATCGTCAGCAGCGCGAAGAAAATGAGGATGAGGCCGCGATTAGCGAAAAATACGCGTTCGGCAAACGCAACAATGGCGCCGAGCACACCCGGCGCAGAAGAAGCAGAGGACATTTAGGAACCTTGGAAAACCATGCGGCGGTGCCCGCACGCGAATGTGCTCGCATATCCGCCGTGCGCCGACAAGAGAAAGGCCGGTTAGCTTACTATTTTGATTGATCGCACTTTTCGTGGCCAACTGGCTTCATGGCGAGTCGCACGAGCAGCAAAAAGCGCCCAAAGACGACAGAAAACGCAGGGTAAACATGGCGGAAGACCAAACATCAAACGGCCAGCTTATTGAGGCCATGACAGCACTGCTGCCGCCATTGCTGGCTGCCATGGACACGTTGGAATACGTCGCCCGCAAACTGCACCCGCCGCAAATTGACGCGCTGATTGACCATGTGGCCGGGGTTGATATGGCGGTGCGCGATGCCCGCCCGCAATTCGAAGCCGCCCCCTGGCCCGAGCACCTGTTCCCGGTGCGCGACCGCATCCTCACCGCAGCCGACGAAGTGCTGCTGGCCTATGCCGAACTGACCGCCGCCAAAAATGCCGAGAACGCGATCATGGATGTGTTCAAGGCGCTGCGGCACGCACCGCGCGCCAGCGAGGCTATCTATCCCGTCTCGGCCATTCTGCCACCGGTCAGCCGGTTTTTTCTGGAACCCGCCTACCGTGACAATGCAGCCCGGCTGGAGGCGCTGGCGGCAGGAGCCGAGCGCGCTGATACCGGCGTGATTGAAGCCAGCAATGAACGCGGCAAGCGCGGCGGCTTTTCCATGTATGTGCCGGAGGACTACGACGAGACAACACCAACGCCGCTGGTGATGGCACTGCACGGCGGCTCGGGCCATGGGCGCGGCACCCTGTGGAGCTGGCTACGCGATGCCCGCAGCCGCAGCACGATCCTGATTGCGCCTACCTCCGTCGGCGACACATGGTCGTTGGCAGGTCCCGACGCAGACAGCGGCAATATTGACTCCATGCTTGCCCATGTGCGCGGACGCTGGAATGTGGACCCGACAAAAATGCTGCTCACCGGCATGAGCGATGGCGGCACCTTCTCCTATGTGACGGGCCTGCGCGACGAGAGCCCGTTTACCCACCTGGCTCCCATGTCGGCAGCTTTCCACCCGATGCTGGCCGAGATGGCCTCAGCCGGCCGCACCAAAGACCTGCCCGTCTATGTGGTGCACGGCATGCTGGACTGGATGTTTCCGTACAAGCTGGCGCAGACAGCGGCCGAAACGTTGACAAACGCCGGCGCGAAAGTCTCGCTCGATATCATCGAGGACCTGTCTCATACCTATCCACGCGAAGCCAATGCGCGCGTAATGGACTGGTTTCTGGCTGCACCCTCGACAAAAGCCTGAACGCACAAAGAAAAACGCGGCACCCTGGAAGGGCACCGCGTTTTTTGTGTCAGCTCATGCACTCTGTCTCAGGCATGGCCCTAAGCAGGAATGCGCACCGGCATATAGGTGTAGCCCTTCACGAAGCAACCAGGTGACCGGGTCGGCTCTTCCATCACTTCGATCTTCGGGAACCGCTTGAGAATTTCTTCCCACAGGATCTTGATCTGAAGTTCGCCAAGGCGATTACCGACGCAGCGGTGAATGCCGTAGCCGAATGACATCTGCCGACGCGCATTGGCGCGGTCGATGATGACGTCATTAGCATTCTCAAACACGCTCTCATCGCGGTTGCCCGAGACGTACCACATGGCGACCTTGTCACCCTTTTTGATCATCTGGCCGTTGAGCTCATAATCCTCAAGCGCGGTGCGGCGCATATGCGCCAGCGGCGTCTGCCAGCGGATGATTTCCGACGACAGGTTGGGGATCAGATCCGGGTTGGCGATCAGCTTGTCATATTCGGCCGGGAACTTGTTCAGCGCATAGACGCTGCCGGTCATGGAATTACGAGTCGTGTCATTGCCGCCGACGATCAGCAGAATGATGTTCCCCAGATACTCCATCGGCTCCATGTTCTTGGTGGCCTCACCACGCGTCAGCATGGTGATGAGGTCATTGCCCGGCGTATCTGAGTTGACCCGCTCATTCCACAGGTTGGTGAAGTATTCCAGGCACTGAAGCAGATGGCCGCGTTTTTCTTCAACGCCACCTTTGAGAGTTCTGGCGTCGGTCGTCACCATGTCCGACCAAAAGGTGAGCTTGCGACGGTCCTCAAACGGGAAGTCAAACAGCGTGGCGAGCATCATGGTGGTGAGCTCGACCGACACATTGTCGACCCAGTCAAAGGTTTCACCGCGCGGCAACCCATCGAGCACAAAGGCCGTACGCTCGCGGATCAGGCCTTCCCAGTTCTTCAGATTGTTAGGCGCCACGATCGGCTGCACGGTAATGCGCTGCTCATCATGCTTGGGCGGGTCCATCGCAATGAACATCGGCAACCGGAAATCCGTCGGTGAATCGAAAAGCGTGATGCCCCCATGGGTCCAGTCGGAGGAGAACACCTTGTGGTTGGTATCCACCGCCATGATGTCTTCGTAGCGGGTAACAGACCAGTACTCGCCAAACTCTTCGTCATAGGATTTGTGAACCGGCGATTCCTTACGAAGTCGCTCAAAATACGGCCAGATGGCATCACCCTGGAAGAGGTCCCGCTGCGCCGGGTTGATCTCGCTCAGCGGCATGCTCCATGCACGCTCGGTGTGATCGATATCTGACTTGGTTTCCAAAACAGCCTGGGACATTGGTATTTCCTTATGCGTCCGGAGTGACGCGCGCACAGACGGGCTGCGACGCGTCACTCAAATACAACCAGTGCAGCTGTCTTAAACAGGAATGCGTACCGGCATGTGGGTGTAGCCCTTGACGAAACATCCAGGCGAGCGGCTGGGCTCTTCCATCACTTCGATCTTCGGGAAGCGCTTGAGAATTTCTTCCCACAGGATCTTGATCTGCAGTTCGCCGAGACGATTGCCGACGCAGCGGTGAATGCCATAGCCAAACGACATCTGCCGGCGCGCATTGGCGCGGTCGATGATGACGTCATTTGCATTCTCAAACACACTCTCATCACGATTGCCCGAGACGTACCACATGGCCACCTTGTCGCCCTTTTTGATCATCTGGCCGTTGAGCTCATAATCCTCAAGCGCGGTGCGGCGCATATGCGCCAGCGGCGTCTGCCAGCGGATGATTTCCGACGACAGGTTGGGGATCAGATCCGGGTTGGCGATCAGCTTGTCATATTCGGCCGGGAACTTGTTCAGCGCATAGACGCTGCCGGTCATGGAATTACGAGTCGTGTCATTGCCGCCGACGATCAGCAGAATGATGTTCCCCAGATACTCCATCGGCTCCATGTTCTTGGTGGCCTCACCACGCGTCAGCATGGTGATGAGATCGTTGCCCGGCGTCTCCGAGTTGATCCGCTCGTTCCACAGATTGGTGAAATAGGCCAAACATTCCAGCAGGTGCCCCTTCCACTCTTCCTCGCCGCCTTCCAGCGTTTCGGGGTTCGTGGTCACCATGTCCGACCAGAAGGTAAGCTTGCGGCGATCTTCGAATGGGAAATCAAACAAAGTCGCAAGCATCATGGTGGTGAGCTCGATGGACACATTGTCCACCCAGTCAAAAGTTTCGCCACGCGGCAGCGAATCCAGTACCGCGCCTGTGCGTTCGCGGATCAACGGTTCCCAATTCTTCAGGTTATTGGGCGCCACGATCGGCTGAACCGTAATGCGCTGCTCATCGTGCTTGGGCGGATCCATGGCAATGAACATCGGCAACTGAAAATCTTCCGGACCATCAGCCAGCGTAATGCCACCATGTTCCCAGCTCGACGAAAACACATGGTGGTTGGTATCCACCGCCATGATGTCTTCGTAGCTTGTCACCGACCAGTATTCGCCGAACTCTTCGTCATAGGATTTGTGGACGGGTGCTTCCTTGCGCAGGCGCTCGAAATACGGCCAGATCGCATCATTCTGAAAGAGCACTTTATCCGCAGGGTTGATCTCATTCAGCGGCATGCTCCACGCACGCTTGGTGTGGTCAATATCCGTTGGGGTCTCGAGAACAGCCTGCGACATGGAGATTTCCTCTTGCCTCTGGAGTTATGCGCGCCCGGCCTATCCGGGACGCATCACTCAGTACAAAACAAACACGGTGCCCTTAAGCGGGGATACGCACCGGCATATAGGTGTAGCCCTTCACAAAGATGGACTTGGTGCGTGTGGGCTCTTCCATCAACTCAATTTTTGGAAAACGCTTGAGAACTTCTTCCCACAGGATCTTGATCTGAAGTTCGCCGAGGCGATTGCCGACACAGCGGTGGATGCCGTAGCCGAACGACATCTGCCGGCGCGCATTGGCGCGGTCGATGATGACGTCATTGGCATTCTCGAACACCGTCTCATCGCGGTTGCCCGAGACGTACCACATGGCAACCTTGTCGCCCTTCTTGATCTGCGCACCATTCAGCTCAATGTCTTCAACCGCAGTGCGGCGCATATGTGCCAGCGGCGTCTGCCAGCGGATGATTTCCGACGACAGGTTGGGGATCAGGTCCGGGTTGGCGATCAGCTTGTCATATTCCGCCGGGAATTTGTTCAGCGCGTAAACGCTGCCGGTCATGGAATTACGGGTGGTGTCATTGCCGCCGACGATCAGCAGGATGATGTTCCCAAGATATTCCATCGGGTCCATGTTCTTGGTGGATTCACCACGCGTCAGCATGGTGATGAGGTCGTTGCCCGGCGTGTCGGCGTTGACGCGCTCGTTCCAGATATCGGTAAAGGCGCCAAGGCACTCCATCAATTCACTGCGCCACTGCTCGTCATCCTTGACGATCTCGGGATTGTTGCGACCGGTCGCCACGTCAGACCAGCGGGTCAGCTTGCGACGCTCTTCGAACGGGAAATCGAACAGGGTGGCCAGCATCATGGTGGTGAGTTCCACCGACACCTTGTCCACCCAGTCAAAGGTTTCACCGCGCGGCAGTGAATCGAGGATATGTCCGGTGCGTTCGCGGATCAGGCCTTCCCAGTTCTTCAGATTGTTGGGGGCCACAATCGGCTGCACGGTAATGCGCTGCGCGTCATGCTTGGGCGGGTCCATGGCAATGAACATCGGCAGCTGAAAATCGGAAATCTGATCGAACAGCGTGATGCCGCCATGGGTCCAATCGGAGGAGAAGACCTTGTGATTGGTATCCACGGCCATGATGTCTTCATAGCGGGTCACTGACCAGTAATCGCCGAACTCTTCGGAATGGGCTTTGTGGACCGGTGCATCTTTGCGCAGCCGCTCGAAATACGGCCAGATGGCGTCCGCCTGGAAAATGTCGGGGTCGGCGATATTGATCTCTTCCAGCGGCATGGTCGCTGCCCGCGCTACGTGATCAATCTCCGCCGGATTTTTAAGGGCTGCCTGAGACATCTCGGTTTCCTCCTGGGAATCGCTGTGTCGGGCCTTATCCCGATACAGCCACATTGTCGGCGTCGGCTGCTCCCATCCATCTTATGGCGTGGCGCAAGAACAGAACCTTACCGGAAATGACCAAAGGCCATTTTCCCTATGATACCGCAGGGGAACCGGTGTTTCGAGCGAAAAGATGACGCAGGCGTCATTTTTGCTGCGCTGCAAAAAAGGGAGCGGCCCAAAGGCTGCTCCCTGATTCAGTCGCCAAAACCCTAAAAACCCTAGGGAACGCCTGTTAAATCTGCCTCGGCCCGCGATTGGTCGCGTCAGCAGACCGGGCAACTTCCCACAGCGGCACCGGCTTCACAGCGGCGTCACTGTCAAGAATGGCCCCGACACGAACACCATCGCGCACCTTGAAGAGCTTGAGCGACAGGCGGTCATCGCCCTGCTCGGCATGCCAAATGGAGAGCGCCGTCAGGCTCATTTCGGTCGGACCATAAACGCCCATCCCGGCCGACAGGCTGACATTGACGGCACTGCCGACGGTAAGCTCATGCAGATCGTTCAGCCGATCCGGCGTCAGCGCGACATTCGCCCGAAGGGCTTTGCCGGTGTCGCAGAACTCAATGCTGTCCGGGCGCAACGAAACGGTGCGCAGGAAGTTTGCGCCGTCGATATTTGCCTCATAGGCCAGCATGTACCGCGCCACACCACCACGCGACGTGGCAACCACGTCAACGACAGACCCTGTGAGGGGCATGCCGCCGACATGGATATCGGCATTCTGAATATCGTTGAAGTTGATGACCGGTTTGGCGACGCAGCCGTCGGCGAGAACCGGGCTGTTGAACGCGGCAAGGCCCAGCGCCATCACCAGTGTCCCGCCGATCAGCGCGATCTGGCCCACAGGATTGCGAAGGCTCTCAGTCGCGTCTTGTTTAATCTGCATCCAATTCATAGCGCCCACCCATGGTCCGGCATTGTTCTGATGGAGATAGAACAACGCCGGAGGGGAGTGGTTCCCCGGCCCTATGCGCCTACAAGACGCAAATGGCCGGGAATGCAGTGTATGTCGCGGGATTCAGCCCGCTTAAGCGGCGCGGAAGCCCTCAAGCCGCTTTGAAATAATTTCGTCGGCTTCAGCCATGATCCGGTCAATCAGCTCTTTGCAGGTGGGAATGTCGTGGATCAGACCCGCGACCATGCCACAGCTCCAGGCGCCCGCATCCATGGTGCCTTCCTGCATGATCTTGGGATAGACGCCGCCCACATATTCGCGGATATCGTCGATCGTCATGGCCGCACCCTTGGCGGTTTCAATCTCGATGATCTTCTCAACCGCGGCGTTGTTCAGCACGCGCTCGGTATTGCGCAGCGGGCGCATGACAAGGCGCGTATCAAGCTCGCTGGCATCGACGATGGCCTGCTTCACATTCTGATGCACCGGCGCTTCCTTGGTGGCGATGAAGCGTGTGCCCATGTTCATGCCTTCCGCACCCATGGCCAGTGCGCCCACCAGTGAGCGCCCGTCCGCCATGCCGCCCGACGCAACGAACGGGATCTTGAGTTCTTCGGCCGCGCGCGGCAGCAGGATCATGTTGGGGATATCGTCTTCGCCGGGATGCCCGCCACACTCAAACCCGTCAACACTCACGGCATCGCAACCGATACGCTCAGCCTTGAGCGAATGGCGCACCGACGTGCATTTGTGAATGACCTTGATGCCGGCCTCTTTCATTGGCGGCATATAGGCTTCCGGGCTGCGGCCCGCGGTTTCAACGGCTTTGACGCCACCTTCGACGATTGCCTGGATGTATTCGGGATAGGGCGGATTGGCGAAGCCCGGCAGGAAAGTGAGATTGACGCCGAACGGCTTGTCCGTCATCTCGCGGCACTTGGCGATTTCCTTGGCCAGATCTTCCGGCGTCGGCTGCGTGAGGCCGGTAATGATGCCAAGGCCACCTGCGTTAGAGACCGCCGCTGCCATCTCAGCGAGACCGACAAAGTGCATGCCGCCCTGAATAATCGGATGTTCAATTCCAAAAAGCTCGGTGATACGCGTGCGCATGGTTCCTGCCCCGTACAGTTTTATGGTTCATGGGTTAGGCGCGCAGCTACGCGCCGCTCTGCCCGGCATTTTGGCCAGACAGGCGGAAAAAGCTAGCCAGTTTCTTTTTAAAACTATGAAGCGTCGGCAGACGCTGCGTCAGCCGGCTTGGCTTCGGGTGCCACCTGCACAAGCTCCGCAGGCTCCTCAGCACTCTTGTCGTCCCATCCACCGCCAAGCGCGCGGAACAGATCGATCTGATACTGGGCGGTCGCGGATTGGGATTCCGCCAGCGTGATATTGGCATCCGCCAGCGTGCGCTCGGAATCCAGCACTGTGATGAAGTCATCGGCGCCAAGCTCATAGCGTGCTCGCGCCATCTGAGCCGATTCTTCCGCCGCATCACGCGCACTTCTCAGCGCCGCCTGCCGCTCGAGTTCAGCCGCATAGGTCTGCAGCGCCGTTTCTGTTTCCTGCAGAGCAACCAGCACCGACTGGTCGAACTGCGCCAGCGCAACATCCATGCCCGCTTCGGCAGCCTTCACACGGGCGCGGCTGGTCCACTGATTGGGGAATGTCCAGGAGATCAACGGGCCCGCCGAAAACGACACCGCGCCATCTTCCTTGAGGCTGGCAATCTGCAACGCAGTCGTATCAATCGACCCACCAAGCGTGATCTTTGGAAAAAGATCCGCCACCGCCACGCCGACGCGTGCAGCCGCAGCCTCAAGCGCGCTTTGCGCTTCATGAATGTCAGGCCGCCGGGCAAGCAACCCCGCGCCGTCACCAACCGGAATGGCAGCCGTTACCACAGGCGGTGACATGCAATCCGCAGCCGCGCCCACCATGGCGCGCGGCGGTTTGCCGACCAAAGTCGCCAGACGGAAGCGGGCATTTTCGCGACCTGCCTTGAGCTGCGGCAGAGTCGAACGGGTGTTTTCCACATTTACCTGCGCGCGCACGATATCAAGCTTGGTGCCCTGTCCGCCCTCAGCAAGCTGGCTCGTCAGGTCCACCGTGCGGGTCTGCAGATCAAGCGTCTCTTCAGTCACTGCAATCTGCTGGTTGGCCGAGCATATATCCGCATAAGCGCGCGCCGTTTCAGCTGCAACGGTAATGCGGGTGCCCAGAAGTGCTGCCCGCGCCGCATCAGCATCCGCCCGCGCAGCAGCAACGGAGTTGCGCACCCGGCCGAACAGATCAATTTCATAGGAGAGGCTGAAGCCGGTCGAGTACTCCAGCTCTTCGGTATTGCGCTTCTGGCTTGGCAGTGTCGCAGCATCGCGCTGATAGTCCGCCCCCGCACTAATCTCCGTAGACGGAATAAACTGGCTGCGGCTTTCCCCAAGCGCAGCCAACACCCGGTCAAGATTGGCGAAGGCCGCTTTCAGGTCGTTGTTCTGCGCAAGAGCCTGGGTGACATAGGCGTCGAGCGCGGGATCATCATACAGCCGCCACCACCGGCCCTCGGGCTGCGCGGTTTCCACCGGTGCAATCTCGGCACTGACGAATTCACCTGTGGCCACCGGCGCGTTAGAGACGGTTTCAGTGGGGATGTCGGGCGCAAAGGAGCAGGCAGCGAGGAATACCCCTGCCAGCGCCGGATAGCCGCGCATGTGAACCAACATCGCCAAGACCTCAGAAAAATGCGTGAGAAACGCATGCTTTGAGGAGTGAGAATGGCGTATTTGGGTTAACGCAGCCCTTAAAACCCGTGTGTTTTAGAGGTAACGCCGCCCAGCGGACCTAGAACATCAAATCCGCCAGTTTGCGGCGCTGATAGGCTGAATCCCCATGCTGGCTGTCACCCCAAAAGGCACGACGCCTGTAGAGCTGCGCGTCGCAATCATAGGTAAACCCGAAGCCGCCATGAAACTGGATCGCCCGGTCAGCCGCGAATGAAAGCGCGGTGCCTGCCTGTGCCTTGGCCATGCGGGTGGCGATTTCGCCTTCGCCCTGCTCCGAAAAACTGTGGGCTGCGGCATAAAGATGGCTGCGCGCCTGCTCATACCCCACCAGCGCATCAACAGCTGGATGCTTGAGCGCCTGGTAAGAGCCGATCAGCTTGCCGAACTGCTTGCGGGTTTTGAGATATTCCACCGTGTAGTCGATGCAGCTTGCCGCACCGCCGCACATTTCAGCCGCCGCCAACAGGCTCGCCACAAGTTCGATATGCGCCAGCGTCTGCGTGGCCGGAGCCCCATCAAGCAACTGGTCTGCGGCAATACGAACCCCCTCAAGCTTCACCTTGTAGGAGCGTCGCGTCTCGTCAATCACGACCTCGCGCTGAAGTGCGTCGCCCCCAAGCGCAGCCTTGGGCACAACAACCAGCACCGGCTTACCGTCGAGATTGACGGAAACCAGCAGCCACGCCGCTGCAGCAGCATCCGCCACCAGAACCTTGGTGCCCGAGAGCACAAGATCATCACCATCTCGCTTCGCGGTACATTCGACATGGGTAAGGTCCCAGTCGCCATGCGGCTCCATCAAAGCAACCGCGGCAGGTGTGCCCGCGCACAGGTCCGGCAACAGCGCGTTCTTTTGCGCGTCAGACCCACCATGCAGCACGCCTTGCGCCGCAACAGTTGTAGATACAAACGGCCCGGCCAACAGCGCACGGCCCATCTGCTCGGCCACCGGCACAACTTCGGCCACAGACAAGCCAACGCCGCCGAACTCTTCAGGCACCGCAATGGCGAGCCAGCCGAGATCAGCAATTTCCTGCCAGATGGCGGGGTCATGCCCGGTCTCGTCTTCCAAAAGCGACCGCACTTTATCGACAGGTGATTTCTCACGGCAGAAGCGCTGCGCTACTTCCAGAAGGTCCGCCTGCGCATCGGAAAAACCGATGGAGCCTTTATTGTTGAAACTCATCGTACTGCCTTAGGACTTGGGCAGGCCGAGCACATGCTCGCCCACAATATTGTGCTGGATCTCGGTGGTGCCGCCGCCAATGGTGGCCGAGAACGAATTGAGATAGCCGCGCTGCCACACGCCTTTATCAAGCGCGTCAGGCTCATCCACGTAATAAGCCGCGCGCGTGCCCTGAAGCCGCACCGCAAACTCATTCATGCGCTTCATGAACTCGGTCGAGGCAAGCTTCGATGACAGCGGAATGGACAAGGGCCGTTCCTGATTAAGCGGCGCGATGCCGGTGCGCGCAGACGACAACTGTAGCGACCGGCTTTCCAGCAACAACGCCACAAGCTCATCACGAATGAGTGGGTCTTCGATAGCAGGCTTACCGCCATACTGCGCATGCTTGGCCAATTCCACGACCTGCGTGATGTCCGGATAGGTCATCACATAGCCGCCCGCCTGCCCTTGGCGTGCGCCACGCTCATATTCGAGCGTCCGCATGGCAACCTTCCAGCCCTCGCCTTCCTCGCCCATCAGACAATCAGCGGGAATGCGCGCATCATTGAAGAAGGTCTGCGTAAAGCCGTATTCGCCGGTCAGCTTGCGGATCGGTGTCGTATCAACGCCTTCCGCATGCATCGGCGCAAGAAAGAACGACAGGCCTTTGTATTTGGTCGGCGCATCCGGATTGGTGCGCGCCAGCAGGATCATGTACCGCGCAAAATTGCCCTGCGTGGTCCAGATCTTCGAGCCATTGATGACCCACTCATCACCATCGCGCACGGCCTTGGTCTGTGCATTGCCAAGGTCGGAACCGTGTTCGGGTTCCGAGAAGCCCTGACACCAGATGTCTTCCGCAGACAGAATATTCTTGATGTAGCGCGCACGCTCTTCGTCGCTGCCGATATCGAGAATAAGTGGCCCGGCCCAGTTGAGGCCGATCGCATTGAGCATGATCGGCCCACCCGCGCGGCCCATTTCCTTGGTGGCGATATCCTGATGGGTCTGGGTCAGCCCGCGCCCGCCATACTGTTCAGGCCATGCGGCACCCAGATAGCCCGCCTCCCAAACGTCATGCTGCCACTGGCGCAGAAAATCAAACTGCTGCTGCGTGCCGACTTCCATGAAAGTAAGCGGCAGCATGAAGCCGGGATCAGCCGGTGTGTTTTCAGAGAACCAGGCACGCGCGTCGGCGCGATACTCGTCCAGTTCTTTTGGGCTCGGGGTACTCATTGTGGTCGTCTCCTACCAGGTATCCACAAACGTGCGGCGGCGCGTACGGTCTGCTGCCTCAACGGGAATTGTCTTGATGCCGTTGACGATCCACCGGCGTGTTTCAACCGGATCAATCACCGCGTCAATCTCGTGCAACGTCGAAACGCTCAGGGCCTTGCCATGTTGGTAATAGGCCGCGAGCAGTTTTTCAAACAGTGCATCATGCGCCTCTTTGCTTTCCGTAGCGGCAAGCTCCTTTGAATAGCCAAGCCGCACAGCACCTTCGAGGCCCATGCCGCCATATTCGCCGGTCGGCCACGAAATGAGGAACACCGGCGACGTGAAACTACCGCCCGCCATCGCCTGTGCGCCAAGCCCATAGCCCTTGCGCATGCACACCATGAACAGCGGCACGGAAATGCTCGCCCCGGTCACCAGCATGGAAGAGGCGCGGCGCACGGTGGCCAGCTTTTCATGGTCCGGCCCCACCATGAAGCCCGGCGTATCGCATAAGGACAAAAGCGGAATGCCAAACGCATCGCACAGCTGCATGAAGCGCCCGGCTTTTTCGGACCCTTCCGCATCAATCGCACCACCCAGCACTTTGGGGTCGTTGGCAAACAGGCCGAAGGCACGGCCTTCAATGCGCACGAATGCCGTAATCATGCCGCGCCCATAGCCTTCGCGCAGCTCAAGCACCGAGCCTTCGTCGGCAATCAGTGCAATGGCTTCGCGCATGTCATAGACGCGCTTGCGGTCTTCAGGGATCACATGGCGCAGCTTACGCTGGTCGGCGCATGACCATTCTTTGACCGGCCCCTGAAAATAGCCAAGCAGCTGCTTGGCCTGCGCAACGGCCTGCGCTTCATCGTCAGCAACGAGATCAACAACGCCATTGGCAGCCTGCACATCAATCGGCCCGATGTCGTCCGGCGCATAGACGCCAAGTCCGCCGCCTTCGATCATCGCCGGACCGCCCATGCCGATGGCGCTGGACTTGGTGGCGATGGTGACGTCGGCACACCCGAAGATCACCGCATTGCCGGCAAAGCATCGGCCATTGTTGATGGCAATACGCGGTGCGGCCCCCGACGACTTGGCGAAGGTCGCAAAAGTTTTGACGTCGAGGCCGGTGGCGGAAACATTGCGCACATCCGTGTCGCCCGGCCGCCCGCCGCCGCCTTCGGTGAAAAACACGATGGGCACGTGCCACTTGTCGGCAAGCTCCAGCACCCGGTCGGTCTTCTTGTGATTGAAATACCCCTGGGTGCCCGCAAGCACCGTGTAGTCATAGGCCAAAATGGCGGCGCGGCTGGTGGTCTCGTCATAGAGATCGCCATTGATGGCACCAAAGCCCGCGACCATCCCGTCGCCCGGCGTATTGGTGATGAGGTCATCAAGTTCGCGCCGGTTGCGTTGGGCGGCAACAACCATCTGGCCGTATTCGAGGAAGCTTTCGTCGTCGCACAGGTCCGACACGTTTTCGCGCGCTGTGCGGAAGCCAAGCTTGTGGCGCTTGGCGACCGCAGCCTGACGGTTCGCATCCATCGTCTTTTCAATGCGCGCATGCAGTTCGGCAAGATCAGGCCGAATGTAATCCGGGTCGATGTCAGCAGCCGCGGCATCATCACCCGCCACATCATCGCTTGGCGCGATGAACAGGATCGGCGCGCCCTCGTCCACCACGATGCCGGGCTCGGCCGCAAGCACCTGCACGGTACCAGCGCACGGTGCCGTCACCCCGTGCTGCATCTTCATGGCTTCCAGCACAGCCACTTCCTGACCGGCGCGCACCACATCGCCTTCGGCAACGCCAATAGACGCAAGCAATCCCTGCAAGGGCGCAATCGCCCCGGTGGTACCGGCGGGCGCATCCATATGCACGGCGGCGGCGGTTACTTGCGGCGCGTCACCAGCAGTGCGTAGTCCTGTATCATTGGCAGCAGCGCTTGCAAGCGCTTCCGCCTGCCGCTCGATAAAGCGTGTGTCCACGTCCCATGCAGCAAGATGCGGGTCAGCGAGCAGTGCGCGCAGATAAGTCTGGTTGGTGGCAACGCCTGCAATGGCAAATTCGCCCAGCGCCCGATGCGCGCGGCGCATCAGCCCGGCAAAATCCTGATCAGGGCTGCGCACAATCAGTTTCGCCAGCAATGAATCGAATTGCGGGTTGGTGCTGTAGCCGGCAAAGCCGTGACTATCGACGCGAATGCCCGGACCACCCGGCGCATCAAACCGGCTGAGCGTTCCGCCACCGGGCTTCACGGTGCCGTCGGCGCCCATGGTCTCCGCATTGACGCGCAGCTGCACGGCACTGGCGCGCGGGGTCGGCAGATCTTCAAGGCCGCACTCGGCAACCGTCTTGCCCGACGCCAGCGCAAACTGCGTAGCTACAAGATCAAGCCCGGTGATTTCCTCGGTGACCGTGTGCTCCACCTGAATGCGCGGATTGCATTCGATGAAATAGAACGGTGCGTCGTCGCTATCCGTTGACGCATCAAGCAGGAACTCAACCGTGCCAAGCCCGCGATAATCAGCCGCCTCACCCAGCCTGATGGCCGCATCCAGCAATGCCTGGCGGAGGCTTTCAGCCAGATTGGGCGCGGGTGCCAGCTCAATGAGTTTTTGATGTCGGCGCTGGATGGTGCAGTCACGCTCCCAGATATGCGCAACGCTTTTGCAGTCACCGGCAATCTGCACTTCGATGTGCCGCGCCTTGGGCAGGTAGCGCTCCATATAGACGGCGCCATTGCCAAACGCGCTTTGTGCTTCCGTCGTGCATTGAGCAAAGGCCGCTGCAATATCGTCAGCGGTTTCAATGATGCGCATGCCGCGTCCGCCGCCACCGGCAACCGCCTTGAAGATGGCAGGTCCATCGCCAAGGCTCTTGAAGAAGGCCAGGGCCTGCGCAGCGTCTGCGAGCACTGCCGACCCTTCGATGACCGGCAGGCCGTTTTCAACCGCAAGGTCGCGCGCCGCCACCTTGTCGCCGAGCCGCCGCAATGAAGTTGCGTCCGGGCCGATGAATATGAGCCCCGCCGCCACGCATTGCGCAGCGAAATCAGCGCTTTCACTCAGCAGGCCATACCCGGGATGCACAGCGTCGCAGCCCTGCGCCTTGGCGATCTCCACCAGCGCCGCGCCGTCCAGATAGGCGGCAACACCCGCCCCCTTGAGGACGACACTCTTGTCGGCAAGTTGGGTGTGCAGCGCGCCCGCATCATCTGGTGAATGAACGGCAACGGTCCCGATACCCAGCGCCGAGGCGCTGCGCACAATACGAACGGCAATCTCGCCGCGATTGGCGATCAGGCATTTTTGAATGGATGTCACGGTTCCGCCCCGGCGAACTTTTTTACTTTTTCGAGGCGCATACTGGCAGGGCGCGGACACAATCAAAAGACCGCATTCCTGCGAGATATTGCCTTCCCCTACGGAAATCAGGCGTCATCCGCCTTGAAATGGCCATCCGGCACCCTAACTGACATCTTGTCAGTAACGCTAGAATATTGTTTTGTGTGGATAAATTGACCAGCCCCATAGGCCGCCGCGCAGGCGCCAAGGTCCCAATCACTGCAAGTCAGGTGAGAAAAATGACAGTTCAGGCCATCCCACAGCCGACTTCTTCAACCACAAAAGCGGAACACGTGGATGTGTTGATCATCGGCGCAGGCCTTTCCGGAGTCGGCGCAGGGTATCACCTGCAGGCCAACTGCCCGGACAAGAGCTACGCCATCCTAGAAGGCCGCGAGACCATGGGCGGCACGTGGGACCTCTTCAAATATCCCGGCATTCGCTCTGATTCGGATATGTACACCCTGGGCTATTCCTTCCGCCCGTGGACCAACGCCAAGGCCATCGCCGACGGCCCGTCGATCCTCTCTTATGTGAAGGACACGGCAGCCGACTACGGCATCGACAAGCACATCCGCTACAGCCACAAGGTCATCAGCGCCAACTGGTCCACCCAGGACGCATTGTGGACCATCCACGCCGAGCGCGGCCCCATGAAGGAGCCGGTGACATTCACCGCCAATTTCGTGTTCATGTGCGGCGGCTATTACAATTACGATGAAGCCTATACGCCGGACTTTGAAGGCCGCGCGGACTTCAAGGGCGAGGTTATCCATCCGCAGTTCTGGCCGGAAAACCTGGACTATTCCGGCAAGAAGGTCGTGGTGATCGGCTCCGGCGCCACCGCCATGACACTGGTGCCGTCGATGACGGACAAAGCCGAACACGTCACCATGCTGCAGCGCTCGCCCACCTATGTGGTGTCGCGCCCCGGCGAGGACGCAACCGCCAACTGGCTGCGCAAGCACCTGCCCGCCAAACTCGCTTACGGCATCACCCGCTGGAAGAACGTGCTGTTCGGCATGTATTTCTTCCGCATGTGCATGAACAAGCCCGCCAAGGTGAAGGACTACCTTCTCGGCATGGTGCGTGAGCAGCTGGGCGATGACGTGGTGAAAAAGCACTTCACCCCCACCTATCAGCCTTGGGACCAACGCCTGTGCCTGGTGCCCGATGGCGATCTCTTCGAAGCCCTCAACACCGGCAAGGCATCGGTCGTGACCGATCACATCGACCGCTTCACGGAGACCGGCATCAAGCTGAAATCAGGTGAAACCATCGACGCCGACATCGTGGTGACGGCGACCGGCCTGAAGCTGCAGGTCTGGAACGGCCTCGATGTATCGGTGGACGGCAACGTCATCAAACCCAAGGATACCATGGCCTATAAGGGTTTCATGTATTCCGGCGTTCCCAACCTCGCCTCATCCTTCGGCTACACCAACGCATCCTGGACGCTCAAATGCGACCTCACCTGCGAATGGGTATGCCGCTTGCTGAAGCACATGGATGCCAAGGGGTTCGACCAGGCAACGCCGAATTTCATTTCCGACGATGTGGCCCGCGAGCCGTGGCTCGACCTCACCTCAGGCTATGTGCAGCGCGCCATGGAAGAGTTCCCCAAGCAGGGCTCCAAGACACCGTGGAAGCTGCACCAGAACTATGCCCGCGACATGATGATGCTGCGCTTCGGCAAGCTGGAAGATGAAGCGCTGACGTTCACGAAAAAGCCGCAGGCCGCACAAAAGCCTCGCAGCACACCGATGGCCGCCGAATAACCAACGCCATCCGCTGAACAAACATGCCGCCGGCCCGGGCAACCTGGTCGGCGGTTTTTTTATGCGCGACCGCGCGGACATGCGCCGCATCGGGTGTATGATTCTTAAATGACACAGTTTCATACCGATCCCGGGAGCCTCGCCGACGAGATCATCGCCGCCACCCAAGGCCATATCGTGATGGCCATGCCGCTGGGTCTGGGCAAGGCCATGATCACCGCAAATGCGCTTGTCGCCCGCGCCATGGCGGACCCATCGATCTCGCTCACCATCCTCACAGCGCTGACGCTGGAAAAACCAAAGCCCGGCAACATGCTCGAACGGCGGTTTATTACGCCGGTGATTGAGCGGCTGTTCGGCGACTACCCGCAACCGGCATGGACCGCGCCCCTGCGCGCCGGCACCCTGCCGGACAACATCCAGATCATGGAGTTTTTCTTTCTGGCCGGGCGCTGGCTATCCGTGCCCGCCGCCCAGCAGAATTACATCTGCGCCAACTACACCCAGGGGCTTCAGGCGATTCTCGACCGCAAGCCGAATGTGCTGGCGCAGATCGTTGCTCGGCGCGAGACACCCGACGGCCCGCGCATATCCCTGAGCTGCAACCCGGACCTGTCGATCGGACTGCTGGAAGCGCGTGACAAAGGCCTCATCTCGCCGCTGCTGGTGGTGGAGGAAAACACCAACCTGCCTTACATGGCCGGTGATGCCGAACTGCCCGAAAGCGCCACAGACCACATGCTGACCGGCCATACCTGGCCGCTGTTTGCCCCGCCACGTGAACCCGTCAGCCCCACCGACCACGCCATCGGCTTGCAGATTGCACGCCTCGTGCCCGATGGCGGCACCCTGCAGATCGGCATCGGCTCGATTGGCGACGCGGTGGCCGCAGGCCTCGTCATGCGCCATACCAAGCCCGATGATTTTTGCGCCGCCGTTGCAGCGCTTGAAGGCAATGACATTTGCGGCCCCTGCGACCTTGAACCCTTCAAGCAGGGCATCTTCGGCTGCAGCGAAATGTTTGTGCCCGCCTTCCTCGATTTGATGGAAGCAGGCGTCCTGTCCCGCGAGGTCGACGGCATCTGCCTTGAAGCCGGGTTCTTCCTCGGCCCGTCAGACTTCTATCAACGCCTGCGGGACATGGACGACACCGCCCGCGCCCGCATCGCCATGCGCCGCATCGAATACGTCAACGAGCTGTATGGCGACGAGGAGACAAAACGCCGGGCACGGACGAAGGCCCGCTTCATCAATAGCGGCATGATGGCAACCGCACTGGGCGCTGTGGTCTCAGACGGTCTTGAAGACGGCCGCGTCGTATCAGGTGTCGGCGGGCAGTATAACTTTGTCGCCCAGGCCTTTGCGCTGGAAGGGGCACGATCCATCATTGCCATCCGCGCCACCCGCGGCGAGGGCGACAAGACCGCCAGCAACATCCGCTGGTCCTATGGTCACACAACAATTCCCCGCCACCTGCGCGACATCATCGTCACCGAATATGGCGTGGCGGACCTGCGCAGCAAAACGGACTCCGAAGTCATCGATGCCATGCTGTCGGTCACCGATGCGCGGTTCCAGACGGACCTGATGAACACCGCCAAAGCCAACGGAAAACTGGCCAAGTCCTATCAGCTGCCGGCGCGCTATGCAGACAACACACCTCAGATATTGGCGCAAAGGCTGAGCAGCACTGCAGCCAAGGGCGACTTGCCCGCTTTTCCGTTCGGCACGGATTTCACCCAGACCGAACTGCGGCTGATGGGTGCCCTTGAGCGCATGCGCCAGGCCGCCACATCTCCACGCGCAACTATGCATCTCGCCGCCGCAGGATTTGCCGCCCCCAACCCGGACGAAACCGAATGCCTGACGCGCATGCAACTGGCCAACCCGACAAGCCTGCGTGAGAAACTCTATGCAGCCATGCTGCGCGGCGCATTGCGCGCGCAAGCGGAGTAAGTCACCCATGAAAATCATGGTCACCGGCGGTGCCGGTTTCATCGGCTCGGCCCTCGTGCGCCATCTGGTAAACCAGCCGGACACGGATGTTCTCAATTTTGATGCCCTGACCTATGCAGGCAACCCCCATTCCCTGCCCGCCCCACACACAACACCGGGCTATCGCTTCATCCACGGTAATATCTGCGACCGTCACGCGCTGGCCCAAGCCATCTCGGGTTTTGCACCCGACATCATCATGAACCTTGCCGCTGAAAGCCATGTGGACCGGTCGATCACCGGACCGGGGACATTTGTTGAGACCAATATAGCGGGCACCGCCACCCTGCTGGAGGCCGCACGCACCTATTGGGAAACGCTGCGTGCAGACGACAGGAAAAACTTTCGGCTACACCAGATTTCCACCGACGAGGTATTCGGCAGTCTTGGGGCTGAGGGAACGTTCTCCGAAATCAGCCCCTATGCTCCCAACTCACCTTACGCCGCCAGCAAGGCGTCGGCGGATCATCTGGTGCGCGCCTGGCACCACACATATGGGCTGCCCGCCCTCATCAGCAATTGCACCAACAATTACGGGCCTTATCAGTACCCTGAAAAATTCATCCCGCGCCTGATTGTCAACGCACTGGCAGGTGAACCGCTACCGATCTACGGCACCGGCAAGAATGTGCGCGACTGGCTCTATGTAGACGATCATGTCGACGCACTCATGGCTGTTGCAACGCGCGGCACGCCGGGTGAGACCTATGCCATCGGAGCCCATGAGGAACACGAAAACCTCGATGTGGCCACACGCATCTGCGCCGTCCTCGACGAGATGCGGCCGCGCCCGAAAGGGTCCTATTCGGACCTCATCACCCATGTCACGGACCGCCCCGGCCATGATGCGCGCTACGCCATAGACGCTGCCAAGATGCGGCAGCAACTCGGCTGGCACCCTCGGGAAACCTTCGACACCGGCCTGCGCAATACCATCACCTGGTATCTCCAGAACCCCGCATGGTGGGAACCCCTCCTAAACGCGGACACCTGAAGACTGCATGGTCGCATCCGCTGCACGGCTCTATGCTGTGGAAACGAATCAGTAGTGCGTCCAAACAGCGATCGCCCCTGGGCCATAGAGCTTCCCGCTCCCCCCTAACTCAGCACGAGACGGAACGCATGAAGGGCATTATCCTTGCCGGCGGCAGCGGCACCCGCCTTTTCCCGGTGACACAGGCGGTCTCAAAACAGCTCCTGCCCGTCTATGACAAGCCGATGATCTACTACCCGCTCAGCACCTTGATGCTGACCGGCATCAAAGACATTCTCATCATCACCCGTCCCGATGACCTTGCGGCCTTCAAAAGCCTGCTGGGTGACGGCAGCCAGTGGGGGATAAAGCTGAGTTACGTGACCCAGCCGCGACCCGACGGGCTGGCGCAGGCTTTCACTCTCGGGAAGGACTTTCTGGCCGGCGAGCCATGCGCACTGGTGCTGGGCGACAATATTTTTCATGGCGCGGGCCTCTCCGGCCTGTTGCTCAATGCCGCGCATGTCAATGAGGGTGCCACCGTCTTCGGCTACTGGGTCGGGGATCCCGAACGCTATGGCGTTCTCGAGCTTGACGATCATGGCAATGCACTGGGCGTTGAGGAAAAACCCGCCAAGCCCAAATCAAACTACGTGCTGACCGGCCTTTATTTTTTTGACGGAGATGTAAGCAGCGCGGCTGAAAGCATCACCCCCAGCGCACGCGGCGAACTGGAAATCACCAGCCTCATTGAAATCTACCGGCGCGCCGGACGATTGAAAGTGGAGTTTCTGGGGCGCGGTTATGCCTGGCTTGATACCGGCACCCACGAGACGCTGCTACAGGCCTCGCAGTTTGTGCAGACCATTGAAGAACGCCAGAGCCTCAAGATCGGCTGTCCGGAGGAAATCGCCTACCGCTCCGGTTATATCTCGCGTGAACAACTGATCGCGATTGCCGAAAGCTTCGGCGAAAGCACCTACGCGGATTACCTGCAGTTCATCGCCCGCAGCCGTATCTAGCCGCCTGCCGACATGGTGGCTTTGGCCGGTTCACCGATCAGCTCAAGCAGCTGATCAATGCGCGTCTCTTCGTCAAAATCTGCCAGCACGCGTTTGCGGCCTGCGTCGCCAATGTCCGAAAGCCGCTGCGGATCAGATAGAGTCGCCTCAAGCCAGCCTCCGATCTCTGCCGGGTCCTGCGGCAATGCCAGAAGCTCCGACCCAAAGTCGAACAGCTCAGACAACCACTCGGTTTTAGAGGTCGCGGCAACCGCCCCCTGCGCCATTGAATCAACAATGCGTTCGTGAAAATCGAAATAGGGTGCGAACAGGTTTGGACAAACCTGTGCCCTGGCATAAAGCGCAGGAACATCCTCATAGGGAACAGACGGCAACGCGGTAAATGCGTCATCAGGCCTCCGGTCCATCGCCACCCAGTCATCACCGACAAACGTCACCGGTAACTTGCGCAGTTCCTCGACATAGTTCCACCGGAAGGTATGCCGCGCGGCAAGATCAAGCAGCCGCCCGGCATTGATTGCCATTTGCCGGTTCTCAACAAGCTCCATCACCCGGCTGAACCCACCACGCATGAAATCTGCCACGGGATCCGCCGCCAGATTGCCTTTCCACCGCTCAAGAAACTCCTTGATGATTTTCATCACCTGCCGCGGGATATCTTGCGCGGCAAGGAACGCGTCCGGCGATTGAGCATGCCCGATCACGATGGTTTCAATATCGCGGGTCTGCGGGGCGCATACATCGTCCCGTGAGACCGCGCTGGTGTATAGCCGTGTGTCTGTCCGCACGCCCAGCGATTGCCGCAGAAAATCCTGCTGGTTGCGCGTGCAGACATACGTCACGGTGTTCTTTGGAAACGCCGCAATACGCATGGCATGGTGGATCGGATGGTCACCCAAAAACACAGCATAGGGGCAGCCAAACACCTCAACCAGCTGACGATCGCCACCCACCTTGATCTCGTGACCCCACCCCTGATAGCCGACGAAAAGATCAACAGTCTTTGGAAGGGTGATTTCCTGAAGCCTGGTAAGGTCAATCACCATCACTTCATGGCCGCGCGCTTCAAGCAGCCGCGCGTCAAGCAACACCCGGTTGCTCATCACATTGTTGGCGCTTGCGCCATTGAAAAGAACAATTGAAGCCACAGCGATAATTTCCCACCCACTTTTTGCCAAGCAACGCTACCGGTGCGGGCTTAACGCTCCGTTAAGCATGAATGGAGCGCAATGCCGACCGATGAAAACGATCGCAATCATGCAGCCCTATTTCGTGCCTTATGCAGGCTATTTACGTCTGTTCGCGCAGGCGGATCTGTTCGTTGTCTATGACTGCGTGCAGTTTCCCCGCCGCGGCTATGTCCACCGCAACCAGCTGCCGGATCGCGACGGCAATCCGCAATGGCTGACTCTGCCGTTGGCATCGGCCCCGCGCGACGCCAAGATCAACCAGATTGAATTCACCACTGATGCGCCCGACCGGCTGGCATCACAACGGCGCAAGTTCCCCTCACTTGAAGTGCTGCCCGAGCAATGGGAGACACTCTTTGCCCAGGTGCAGGGCCCGTTGGCGCCATGGCTCGAACAATCGCTGCGCATCACCTGTGAGCAGCTTGGCATCACAACACCGATGCGGCGCTCCAGCAGCCTCGCAGTGCCCGATCACCTCAAGGGGCAAGACCGGATCATCGAGATATGCAGACAGCTGGACGCCACAACCTATGTGAATGCACCCGGCGGCCGCGACCTCTATGACGCAACGGATTTTTCAGCACATGGCATTACGCTCACGTTTCTGCCTGCCTATGACGGGCCGACCTGGAGCATTCTGCAGGCGCTGCAAACACACGACAGCACGGTGATCGACAGCTGTTTCCTCGGGGATAGAGACTGATGCCCAACCAGCGCATCGCGTTAATGCAGCCGCAGCTGCCGCCGGCACACAAGCTGTTGCCCTATCTCCGGCGTATCGACGAAAACCGTTGGTATTCAAATACAGGGCCTCTGGCGCGTGAGTTTCAAACCCGGCTGGCAGATGCATTCGGCACCCCCGGAAAATCCGTCGTGCTTGCCGGCAACGGCACGCTTGCCCTGCAACTGGTGCTCAACGCCACCGCACGCGCAGGCCGCACAAAATGCCTTTTGCCCGCATGGACCTTTGCCGCAACGCCGCTGGCCGCCATCCATGCGGGGCTTGACCCACATTTCGCCGACATCGATCCCGCCACATGGGCCCTGTCGCCCGACGACGTGCTTGCACGTGGCGACCTGACCGAGCTTGCAATGATCCTGCCCGTCGCACCCTTCGGGCGCGCGCCCGATGTGGCAGCATGGAACCACGTGACCGATAAAACCGGCATCCCGGTTGTGATCGACGCTGCCGCAGGCTTTGACGGATTGGTGCGCGCACAATCCGCCACCGACGCCTCCATGCCCATCATGGTCAGTCTACACGCGACCAAGACGTTGGGCATTGGCGAAGGCGGATTGATTCTAACCCGTAACGGGCAAATCGCCGATCAACTCGCACGACTGAAAAATTTCGGGTTCGACGGGACACCCGTGTCGCAGGCCACCGGCACCAACGCCAAATTGTCCGAATACCACGCCGCCGTGGGCCTTGCTGCGCTCGATGCATGGCCGGACAGGCGCCACGCCCTGGCGCAAGCCCATGCCCATTACACACAGCAGATCAATGGCATCGACGGCGTCTCATTGATGCCCGGCATGTCCAGCGACTGGACTTCGACAACACTCAGCATCATCACCGAAGATCCTGCCGACAAGGTAATCGCGCGCCTTGCCGCCCATGACATCGAAGCCCGGTCATGGTGGGGCCCCGGCTGTCATACGCACCCGGCTTTCAGGCACCTGCCGTCCGACCCGCTGCCGCATACGGATGCTCTCGCCCCGCATGTGTTGGGCCTACCCATGTCACCGGATATTTCAGACTCCCAGATCACACGTGTGTGTGACGTCCTGCGGGGCTGACTAGGCAAGCCACCGCTTGCAGGCTGCTGCCAGCATCGGCCCCAGCTGCGCGCCATGCTGCGGGAACAGATGCGCCTCGATGGCTTCAAGCTCCATCAGCAATAGTTTTCCTTGATGCGGCACCACATCCACGCGCGTTGCCAGCGCGGGCGCAGGCATAGTCGCCAGAAACGCCCGACACGCCTCTATTTCATCCGGGGACGGAGAATAGGCTTCCTCCCGCCCGCCATGATGGGTGTGGATGAGATAGTTGCCCGGCGCGGGGAGTTTCCGCAGCGCGTGCGAAAAATCATTCTCGACAAACACGAACGACAGCTCGCCTTCGTCCAGAATACCCGGCACAAAGGGCTGCGCGAACTGCGCTGTGGGCACGATCTGCGCACCGTCATCACCTGCCGCCACCCGCTGCATGCCGAACCCCCCACCACCAAACAGCGGCTTGAGGATGATCTCATCCGCACCCAACGCATCGCGCAACTGCTGCACTGTTGTATCTTGTGTTTCGACAAAGGCGCTGGGGATCACCGGCAGGCCGAGCGCCTCCAGCTCCGCTAGATAGCGCTTGGACATGTTCCACTTGATGACGCGCGGATCATTGGCAACCGGCGCAAAGCGCTGCGCCTCATCCAGAAACGCTGCAAAGGCCTGCGGCTTGTCCTTGTAGTTCCAGGTGGTGCGCACGAAATAAAGGTCGAACCCGGCAGTCTTTGGATCGACCTGCTCCCAGTCCACCTCGACCAGCTCCAGCCCAGCATCCGCAAAGGGCGCGGTGAACGCATCAAGTTCACGCTCATGCTCGAACGCATCCACCCATTTGTCCGGCGATGTGGTGAGATTGTGCGCGCAGCACAGAAAGGCAATTCTCATGAGCGTGGTCCGCAGCGTGGTCAGTTGGCAACAGGCGTGGCGCGCACTTTAGCCGGGACGCGCTGCAAAGCACATATCCCTGACACCCGGCGCTATGGGCTGTATGCTCTATCGTCAGCATGCAACCGCAGATCAATCAGGGGACGGAAATGTGGGACCACAAATGCGTTTTGGGAAGTATCTGCGCCGGGATCCTGCTGGTGCTTGGCGCCTGCTCGGAGCCTGCCGACACGCCGGATAGCGCAAACGGCGCAGACGACACAAAAGACACAAAAAACATTGCCGCCGTCGTCACCCCGCAGCCCGAAGAAACAACCGCCCGCGCATATCCAGCGACGCCCCCCCTGCTCACCGAGCGCGGCTATGGCAGCATTGCCATCGGCGACAAGGCCGACGCGACCGCGCTTCAGTTTGACGTGCTGGAAGACACCTATGACTGCACCCACGGGCAGCTTGCCGGCCATGAGCGCGTCTATTTCATGGTCATCGGCAGCGAGGTCGCGCGCATCGACATTGAAGACCCGGCGGAGGATCGCCTGCCCAATGGCCTTGGCATCGGCAGCACCGGCGACGACGTGATCGCCGCCTATCCCGATGCCGAGATTTCACCGCACAAATATGTCGACGATGCGCATTACTACGAAGTGACCCTCGACAGCGGCCTTGGCCTGGTCTTTGAAGAAACCGACGGCCGCGTCACCAGCTTCCGCCTCGGGCGCTTTCCCGAAGTCGGCTATGTGGAAGGGTGCTCGTGAGAGCCTTCGCCTAGGCGCCAGCTACTCCGCCGCCTGTTTGCCGTCGCGCCGCTTGAGAAATTTGTAGAGCTGCGCGTCCCAATGGCTGGTGGCGGCGAGCTTGGCACGCTTGGTCCACGGCTCCCAGCGCGGCGCGCCATCCTTGCCTGAGACACCTTGGGGATGATCGCCCAGCACCGTGACGCGCTGGATCACCCGCTCGCCGACAAAATCATTGATGACGAAATGCTGCGTCACGCGGTTGTCCCACATGCCGATCATCCCCTGCTGCCAGTTGATGCGCACGGTGAAGCGCGGGTTCTGCACCCAGCGCGTCAGGAAGGTGAGCAGCGCCTCGCTCTCAAACGCATTCATCTCGACAATGCGCCGGGTGAAATGCTCGTTGACGTAAAGCGCCTTCTCGCCGGTTTCAGGATGCACCCGCACGACGGGATGGATCGCCATCGCCTCGCGATTGCCATGCGGGCGGGCATCATGCAGCGCCGTCAGCCCGTCCAGCATCTCCTGCATCGGCGCTGAAAGCGCCGCATACGCCGCAATCAGATTGGTCCACATGGTGTCGCCGCCCGTCTGGGGACACGTCACCATATTGAGGATCGACATCAACGGCGGACTATCCGTAAACGTCAGATCCGTATGCCACTCATCCGCGATGCCACCCTGACTGGCCGCCAGCTCAAAAATATGCGGGTCCGGCGCATCGGGTTTGGCAAGATTCGGATGCGCGCCCTCAAGCTCCCCGAATTTTTCGCCAAGCGCGACATGCTGCTGCGGCGTCAGATTCTGGTCCGGAAAGACGAGGACTTTGTGCTGCGTCAGGAGAGATTTGATCTCAGCGGTTTCAGCGTTGGTGATCTCGGCGAGTTTGAGGCCGGAAACTGAAGCTCCGAGGGAGCCTGCCAGTTCCAGAACTTTCCAAGCATTGTTCATTGCATCTTCCTCCCAAGGACTGTGCAGAAAATTGGCCCACAAATTGGCAGATGTCGACGGTCATCTCGGTAGCTTAAAGTTTGAGATAGTCTGTTTGCAGAAAGACAGGCAATATAAGCGGCGGACAAGAGACACATGTGGGGTTTACTTAGCCTTGATTGACATCGATTTAGATAAGTATGAAATAAAGCAGCCAAGCGATGATGTGGAAGTCACGGCCGCAATGGCATTGGTCGGGAAGGCAACTCCGCCCATGCAGCATTTATTTCTATACTCCGCTGATGAATGGGAGGTTTTTCTCGAAGAGTGGGCACATTGCCAAAAAGGCGTTTATCATAAGGTAGTGAATCTCGGCGGTTCTAGTGACTACGGGATCGACATTGCTGGCTTTTGTACAGACAAAGGCTTTGAAGGTGATTGGGACAATTACCAGTGCAAGTATTACAAAGGCGCTGCTCTTACCCCAGGGACCGCGATTCCTGAAATCGGCAAATTGCTGTGGCATGTGCACGAAAAAAAAATCACCCTACCTCGCAAGTACTATTTCTTTGCTCCAAAGGATTGCGGGCCATCGCTCAAGAAACTGCTGCTCAATCCCGAAAAATTAAAGAATGAATTGCTCTCAAAGTGGGACGACTGGTGCACTGAATCAATCACCACAACGCAAACAGTCGAGCTTGTCGGCACATTTGCCGCGCTTGTCGATACCGTAGACTTCTCAATTTTTCAGTACAAACCAGTTCTCGAAGTAATCGAGGAACTTCAAGGCACACGGTTTTTCATTCCGAGATTTGGGGGTGGATTTCCGGACCGCCCTGCATCAAAGACGCCGCCAGAGCTCCCCTTGGAGAAAGAGTCCCGATACCTCTCACAATTGTATGAAGCCTACTCAGACAAAGAAAAAATGCCTATTGAGACTACCAATCTAGCGGATCATCCAAAACTTGAACAACACTTCGAACGTCAACGAGAAGCATTCTTTCACGCAGAATCTCTTGATGTATTTTCACGCGACACAGTTCCGCATGGCACATTCGCTTCCTTACAAAAGGAAGTGCATTCAGGTGTTGTTGACGTCTGCCAAAGTGCTCACCCGAACGGATTTGAGCGATTAGGTGAAGTCGTAAAAACGGCCAACACCCTTAGCCTCACTGCAAATGGGCTTATACAAGTCACAAAGCTCGAAGACCGACGCGGCATTTGCCACCAATTGGCAAACATGGACGAATTGGTTTGGGTGCCAGATGATGAGTGACGGCTCCTATTCAACAATAGTCTTCAATAGCTCTCTTGAGACCGGAGTCCGCTCGGTTTGTATTTTGACGGCGGGATTCTCGCTCAAGTTCGACCTCCAGCAGATGCTGGCCTTCGATCATATCGTTGTGCATACGGGGGATATGCCCAATGGCCCACCAAGCCTCCATCCAAAAGTTCAGCAGAGAAATGGCGAACTTCTTGTGCGCCGCCCGATCGTTCAGCGTGGGCTGGATTTGATGGAAATAAAGGGCTTGGTAAGAAGGGAGATTTCCGAGGAGGGAATAACTTTCAGCGCCTCTGAGTTTGCCCCCGTATTCGTGGAGAGTTTGGAAAACCAATACGTCAAAGAATTGATGGAGCGATCCAAATGGGTTGTAGATACATTTAAGGACCTAGGAGACGGTGTGTTTTATCAGGTCTTCAACACAGTGTTTGATCGCTGGACGAGCGAATTCCAAATCGTTGATGTCAGTTTAGGGGGGCGACTAGCATGAGCACTGCGATGCATCTATCCCATCTGATCTTCACAAGCTCACTCAAAGACGACGCCAAGATATCGTTTGGTCTGGGTCTCAATCTGATTTACGGGCCGTCTAACACTGGAAAATCATCAATTTTCGACGCAATCGACTTCATGTTTGGAAGGACGAGTCCGCTTAAAGAGCTGCCTGAACATGAAGGTTATGAAAGTATTTTGTTGGGCCTCACATTCTCGGATGGGCAGTCTTGCACCTTGGTTCGAAGTCTCTCAGGCGGCGACATAAAGCGCCTCGATGGATTGCATGAGACAATGCCAGATAGTGGCGAGTTTGAAATTCTCAAACCGAAAAACAAAACGACAAAGCTTCGCGCCCTACCGGATTACATTTTTGGTTTGCTTGGGTTGGAAAACAAGGCGCTCAAGAGAAACAACAAAAACCAAAAAGAGCGACTAACACTCAGGAATTTTCTGCCACTTTTCTTCGTGAATGAGACGGACATTCAGCGAGAGAGTTCGCCCTATATCAGCGTTCAATTCATCAAACAGACCGTCGAACGATCCCGACTAAAGCTTGTACTTACGGGCACAGACGACAGCGCATTAATCCCCGAAGAACAAGAGAAGCAAACATATTCTCGACAAGCGCGGATCCAACTGTTGTCCGAACTAATTGAAGAGCAAGAATCCAAAATCGCATACGAGATTCCGGATACGGATACGCTCGAGGCTTTGGAAGATCAAAGAACAAAACTCGAAGACACCCTTAGCGCAGAGGTTAACGAGCTTCAGTCTACTGAAAGTGAATACCGCCAGCACGTTGCAAATAGAAACCGCCTGCGCGAAGAACTCAATTCTCGCGAGCTAAGGTTGGTCGAGATTAAAGAGATGCTGGGGCGGTTTAAGCTTCTCAATGAACAATACAAGACCGACACAAAGCGACTGGAAAACATCAGCGAGTCCGGCACATTGATTGGTGCATTACCGCTTGCTGCAACGTGTCCGATTTGCGGTGCGAATACCGAAGGTGACCGCGCGCATGATCATTGCGCCGCTAACATTGATGAAGTTGTCGCGGCTGCGGGCGGCGAACTTCGCAAAATTTCAGTTTTGGGTTCTGAGTTAAATGGTGTGATCGAAAAACTCCGGAGCGAAGCAGAAAACTTGCAATCCAATATGCCGCCAGCAAGAGAAGCGCTATCGGCTTCAGAAGCCCAAATCCAATTGATAAGCCCACTGGTTGGTCAGAAACGGAGCCAATATTCAGAGGTGCTCACAAAAAAGTCTGAAGTTGAGAAGAGCCTGAGCCTCTTTGCTGACCTACAAAGCCTGCAGGAAAGGCAAAAAGAGTTCGAGGCGGAAGCTCCCGCACAAGACTCCGAAGAGACACCGGATACCCAGCTGCCTACCCATGCTCTGTTCGAGTTATCCAAGATTGTCAGCAGTTTCTTGCAGAAATGGGGTATCGCAAATTCAGCGCAGGTCCATTTTGACAAAGAAAGTAACGACTTCGTAATTGGCGGGAAACTCAGGACAAGCAATGGCAAAGGCATTCGCGCGATAACTCATGCAGCTGCAACACTGGCACTAGTGCGTTTCACGGAAGAAAAGGATCTTCCATTCCCAGGCCTAGCATTATTGGACTCTCCACTTCTCGCATATGAAGAGCCCGAAGATGCTGACGATGACCTATCGGGCACGGACGTGAATCTTAGGTTCTTTCGCGAGATGCAAGCCTGGGATACTCGCCAAACAATCGTATTCGAAAACAAGCGATCCATCCCTGCAGAATTTCAAGAGGGCGAACAGGTCACACACTTCACAAAATCCTTGGAGATGGGAAGGTATGGCTTCTTCCCGCGGGAAGGCACGCGGGCCGGTCAATAATACCGGGTCGCCGATGCTCATGAAAACAGGTGGCGGGGTGACAGGGATTTGCCCCCTCGGCTCGCTGGCACACAAAGGTTGTCGATGCCGCCCGTTCGGCCACGCCGAATGCTAGTCCTTAAACCAACACCATTCCCAAACACCCAAGCCATCCTATGCAGCCTCCGGCGTGCGCACTACACCCGCGTTGGCCTGGTGCCGCCCTTGCCGTAGAGATTGACCTTGAGGCTAGAGATACCTTCACCTGCCGATGACATTGCGTGCGTTTTTAGCGACTAATGCCAATTGCAAAGCCCGGTATTTTGGTGTGGAATAGGCGTCAAATGCGACCATCAAGGGCCGCTGTCGCATTCGATACCAAGAAAATCGGCCTGACCCGGGAGCGATAGTCATGGATGAAGACGAACGCGTAGAAAAAACAGCTGGTGCGTATTTTGCCGAAAACCCCGAAAAGGCCGACCTTGAGTTCTTTGGCCGGGTCGCCCATGGCGACCGCCGCGGGTTTCTCAAGGGCGCGGGCCTGACGACGCTGGGCACGATGCTCGGCATGGCCATTCCCTTCCATCGTAATTACCCCCAAGGGCTGATCCCCGCGGCACTGGCGCAGGAAGATGTGCTGGTCGGCAAGGACGGGCTGACCCTGCTCAATGACCGCCCGATCAATGCGGAAACCCCGCCGCATCTGCTCGATGATGCGATAACCCCGACCAATCGCCACTTCATCCGCAACAACGGCGTGCCGCCGACTGAAATGGACCCGGCGACCTGGGAACTGACGATTGACGGGCTCGTCGACACGCCGATGAAGCTGTCGATCGACGACCTGAAAAGCCAGTTTGAAGTCGTGACGATGGCGCTGGCCATTGAATGCGGCGGCAACGGCCGCGCGGCTTTTGACCCGCCGGCCAAGGGCAACCAGTGGACGTTGGGTGCTGTCGCCTGTTCGGAATGGACCGGCGTGCGGCTGAAGGACGTGCTGGCCAAGGCGGGCGTCAAGCCAGAGGTCGTTTACACCGCCAATGTCGGTGCTGATGCGCATCTCAGCGGCGACCCGGAAAAACTGCCAATCTCCCGCGGCGTGCCGATTGCAAAGGCGATGACGGACAATGTGCTGATTGCCTTTGAGATGAATGGCGGCGCGCTGCATGCGCAAAACGGTGCGCCATTGCGCCTCGTGGTGCCCGGCTGGCCGGGGTCGTGCTCGCACAAATGGCTGACGCGGATCTATCTGCGCGATCAGGTGCATGACGGCCCCAAGATGACCGGCACGGCTTACCGCGTGCCCAACCATCCGGTGTCACCGGGCGAGGATGTCGCCAAGGAAGATTTCGTCATCATCGAGCGGATGCCGGTGAAATCCCTCATCACCAGCCCGGAAACCAACACCGGTGCCAGCCGCAGTCTGGAAGTGCGCGGCCATGCGTGGTCGGGCGACCGGACCATCGAGGATGTCGACATCTCGATGGATTTCGGCACCACATGGCAAAAGGCGGAGCTGGATGCGCCGGTGAATGACGGTGCGTGGCAGAACTGGCGCATCAACCTCGAATTCCCGCAGGCGGGCTATTACGAGGTGTGGGCCCGGGCGACCGACAGTGAAGGCGATATGCAGCCCTTCGCCATCAACTGGAACCCCAAGGGCTACCTCAACAACACCATGCATCGGGTAGCCGTGCGGGTCGCGTAACCGGCCACGCTAATCGACTTGTAAGGGCGGGAGATGTCTCCCGCCCTTAATCGATTGAAGACAAGGAAATGACCGCACATGAAAACCTCAAGCCTCGCTAGTTTCGTTCTGCTGATCGCCGGTCTGGCGCTTGCGCCTGCATATCTTCACAGCGGCGCCAAGGCGCAAACGCCCGAAGCGGAAGAAAACGAGTTCGGCGTCTTGAAGGTCGCCGACGGTGTCGAGGAAACCTATTACAACTGCGTCGCCTGCCACTCAGAACGCATCATCTCCCAGCAGGGCCTCACCCGCGATGGGTGGGACGAGCTACTGGTCTGGATGGTTGACGAACAGGGCATGCACGTGATCGAGCCCGAGGAGCGCGACAAAATCCTCGACTACCTGTCAACGCACTACAACATCGACCGGCCCAACTTTCCCCACTAGACGGGGCATGGCCCCCTGAGCCTACGCCGCCTTGGGCGTACGCACCTGCACGCGCGTCGGCTTTGTGCCGCCAAGGCCATAGAGGTTGACCTTGAGGCTGGAGATCGCATCCACCAGCGCGTTGGGGGCGATCTTCTGCTGGCCGGTCCAGGCGATGTTGGGGAAGCGGTCGAAGATGCGCTCATAGGCGATGCGCAACTGCATCTGCGCGACGCGGCTGCCCAGACATTTGTGAACGCCATGGCCGAACGCAATGTGCTTGTCCACATTGTCGCGCATCATGTCGAAGCGGTCTGGGTCGGGGAACATCTGCGGGTCGCGATTACCGGCGCCGTACCACAGCACGACTTTTTCATCCTTGGCGATGCGCTGGCCGTTGAGCTGCGTATCTTCCATCGCCGTGCGGCGCATATGCTTGACCGGCGAAATCATCCGCAGCGCTTCCTGCGACATGCGCGGGATCAGTTTGGGATCATCCAGCACCATGGCGCGCTGATCGGGAAACTCCGTCATCAGACGAATTGTGCCCGACAGTGAATTACGCGTCGTGTCATTGCCGGCAAACACGATCAGCAGCCACGACCCGTCGAGGAATTCCTGCGGCAGCAATTCACCATCAAGCTTTGAGTGCGCGATGATCGACAACAGGTCATGCCGCGGATTTTTGCGCCGGTCCGCCATCACGCGCTCGCCATAGGCAAACATGTCGCGCACGGCAGGTGTGAAGCGGAACGGGAATGTCGGCTCCGACAGGAAGGTGCGCAACGGATTGGCGACGAATTGCGATGCCATCTCCAGATAGTGCATCCACTCGACGATCTTGGGCCGGTCTTCTTCCTCGACGCCCAGCATCTCGCACAGGGTGAACAGCGGCAGCTGCGTGGAGAACACATCCACGAAATCCACCACCGGGCCTTTGGCCTCAAGGTCATCCAGAAGTGAATCGACCTTGCGGCCAACCTTCTCGCGGATCGAATCCACATAGGCTGGAATGAAGAAGTCCTTCTGCTGCACCCGCAGTTCCATGTGGTGCGGCGCATCCAGATTGATCAGCGCGTTCAGCGCTGCGGGCACCAGCTTGTCGGGCTTCCACAACGCGCGCGGGCCGATCGACATGTTGATGCTGCCGCGCTGTGACGAATAGGTCTGCGGCGCAAGCTCAACCGTCTTGATGTCATCATACGTGCTGATCGACCAGAACCCCGATGCGGCTTTCCCCACGGGCTGCCACATGACGGGCGCGGTCTCGCGCATCCGGCGGTAGAAGTCATGCGGCTGCCCTTTGGTCCAGGCGCCCGGGTTCCACAGCTTGAAGTCGTCAAGCATGGGATAGACCGCATCATTCACCGGCATCTGCGCGCCGCTGTCGATCAGAACGTCATCACTTATGAGCCGCATCATGTCCTCCGTTATGCATAGTGCTAATGCAGATGGGGCATGGAGACAATCAGCTAGAACGCGCGGTTTGGCGCCCACGCGGCACCACAAAAGCCTGCGCAATATGAGGGTCCGCCACACGGCACACTACTGACGCAGGGGAAAGCAGGTCTTACAGAGGCAAGGACAATTTTTTATGCCGGGGACTTCGTGCAAGTATGCTGTCGGAGAGCTGAAGAAAAAGACGCGCAATCCGGTTCTCATACCTCAAGGAAAACCGCCAAGGCCCGCATACCGGAACATCAGCCGGTGCGGCGTGTTGTTCAAGTGCTGTTGCCTGCACCGTCCCGTAACTCCAAAACAAGGATACCGCCATTTTCATCCGGATCGGTTTTGAATTTGTTGTCGAGTGCCCGGCTGCGACACCCATGGTGCTGGCCCTGTGGCCGCACACCTCGTTGGAGCGACGCATCATCGGATCGACCGACATCCGCACCGAACCTGAAACGCCGATCGAAACCTATACGGATATGTTCGCGAACAAATGCGGCCGCATCGAGTTGCAGGCAGGATCAACGACGCTCTGGTCCGATTGTCTCATCGAAGATAGTGGTGCGCCGGACGAGTATAACTGGAACGCCCGCCAGCATGAGATCGTCGATCTGCCCGTCGAAACGCTGACCTACCTGGTCGCCAGCCGCTATTGCGAGAGCGACAAGCTCTCCATGCTGGCATGGGAGCTGTTCGGCACGACACCGCCCGGCTGGGCGCGGGTGCAGGCGATCTCCAACTGGGTGCACGGGCATATCAGGTTTGGGTATGAATATGCCCGCCCGACAAAAACCGCCATCGATGTCCTCAATGAGAGCACGGGTGTCTGCCGGGATTTCGCGCATCTGTTCATCGCCCTGTGCCGGGCGATGAACATCCCGGCGCGCTACGCCAGCGGGTATATCAGCGACATCGGCGCCGTGCCGCAGGGTGCCTGCGATTTCTGCGCCTGGAGCGAAGTCTTTCTGGACGGGCGCTGGTACACATTCGACCCCCGGAACAATGAGCCGCGCATCGGACGCATCCTCATGGTCCGCGGCCGCGACGCCGCCGATGTGGCAATGATGACCACCTTCGGCGAGCACCAGTTGGCGCGATTGCAGGTCTGGACCGATGAGGTGGCTGCGGACATGCCCGAAAGCGCATATCCAACACTGCTCCAAACGCGGCCCGCATCGGAGGCGCTGACTGTTGATCAATCCTCCGGCCGCCTAAGCCTCGACGTTCCGTCAGACCACGTGTGATCTGACCAGGCAGGAGCGCATCAAACCCACCCGGTCCGCCGGTGCCAACCCAAATATCCGGGGGTTCGGCCACACGCCTCATCGCTGATGCTCAGGAAACACAGGTGGCGGAGGGAACGGGACCCCCGTCGAACCTTCTCTACCTTGCGCCCTGCGGAAACGGTGTGATGAGGCGGGAGTACCCATTCCAGATTGATCTTCGTCAATCCTGAGTCCCCGGAAAATGCTACCGGCCATGGCATTTCAATCCATCAGGAGGACTGGCCATGAGCCTCGCTTCACAGACAAGGACACCGCACCGCATACCATCGACCGCACTCTTCGGCTTTCTGGCCGTAACGTTTCTGATCACATGGGGGCTGATCGGGGTCTACCTGATAGCCCCGGAGATGGCCGCCGCCACCTTCGGCGAAATCAGTGGCTCACATCCCTTCTACTTCCTGGCAACCTGGGCCCCCTCGATATCTGCCTTCGGACTCGTGCTGTTCTACACAGGGACTTCGGGCCTGCGCGCTTTTGTGTCCCGCCTGTTTCTCTGGCGCGCCTCGGTCGGTTGGGTCGGCTTCATCATGATCGTCGTTCCCCTGGTCTTTGTCGCCGGTTCACTGATCAAGGGCGGTCCGATCCTGGCACCGATCCCCCCCGAGGGTGCGGGTGCCATGATTGCAATCCTCTTCATGATGTTGTTTCTCGGCCCGCTTGAGGAGTTCGGCTGGCGTGGCGTGATGCAACCCCTGCTTCAACGGCACATGGCGCCGATCTGGGCGGGCCTTATCGTCGGCGCGACCTGGGGATTGTGGCACCTGCCGCCGTTCTTTCTGTCGAGCACCGTCTATGCCGACTGGAACTACCTGCCCTTTTTCATCGGAAACGTGACGCTCGCGGTTCTGGTCACGCCGATCTTCAACTCCGCGCGTGGCAGCCTGCTCTGGCCGATGCTGTTCCACTGGCAGTTGATCAACCCGTTCTGGCCCGATGCGCAGCCCTGGGACACGATCATCCTCGTCGGCGTCGCCATTATCGTGGTGTGGTGGAACCGCGATACGATGTTCACCCGCGCGGGCGCTGTGACCGAAGTGGTACCGCCAATGGCGAGCACCGTCTCTCGCCCGGCGGAGTGACGGGGATGCGTGCGCGCGTTCTGACCGCCTTTGCGATTGCTTGTGCCGCGGCCACGACCCCGCTGATGGCACAAGATGGCCCGGACCTGGCGGCGCAACTGGAAATTGCACTCGTGGACTTTCAGGAGCGCTCTGGGTTTCCGGGCGCAACGGCGGCCATCGCCTTGCCCGATGGGACGATTGCCGTGGCGGCCGTCGGTCTGGCCGATGTCGAGGCCGGGCGCGCGATGACGTCTGCGACACCGATGCTGGCGGCAAGCATAGGCAAGACCTTCGTCGCCGCCATCGTGCTGGCGCTGGAGAGTGAAGGGTTGGTCGCGCAATCGGACTTGTTGGCCGATCACCTCGGAGACCGTCCATGGTTTTCTGACCTGCCAAATGCGGAGACCATGACTGTCGGGCACCTGTTGCACCACCGCGCCGGGCTGCCGGATCATCCGCACCTGCCGGAGTTCAAGGTCGCCGCTGCGGCGCGGATTGCGGAGGGTGGCGATGGCTTCACGCCCGAGGAGGTCTTGGGCTTTATCATCGGTCAAGAGCCCCTGTTCGCGCCCGGCACAGCCTGGGCCTATAGCGATACGGGATACATCCTCCTTGGCCTGCTCATCGAAGAGATGACCGGGCGCGCCTACTACGATGTGGTGCAGGAAAGGTTTCTGGCTCCGTTGGATTTGGCCAACACGATCCCATCCGACCGGCGCGAGATTCCGGGCCTCGCGGTCGGCTACACCATCCCGGGCAATCCCTTCGGGCTGCCAGAGCGCACGGCGGACGCGGAGGGTCGGCTGGTCTGGGATCCGTCCGTGGAATGGACCGGTGGCGGGCTGGCTTCGAGCTCGCATGATCTGGCGCTCTGGGGGCATTTGCTGTTCGGCGGTGCCGCGATGGATGCCCCCTATCTCGACCGGCTGCTGGACGGGGTGCCGGTGTCGCCCGACGCACCGGGCATCCTCTACGGCGCGGGCGTGGCGATCTACGCCGACACGCCACGAGGGCCGGTTTATGGCCATGGCAGCTGGATCCCCGCCTATGTTTCCAGCCTGCGCCACTACGGCGATCATGGCGTGACCGTCGCGTTCCAGATCAACACTGATGCAGGCATTATGGACGAAAGCACGGACCTCGTGCCCGCGCTTGAGGCGGCTCTGGCAGACCTCGCCGTCGCGTGGGTCACCGGTGCCTTGGACCAGACCAGAGCCGCGGCGTCGAGGCTTTCACCCGACCTAGGGAAATTCTGGTTGCGGATCGAGTTGGCGAGCCGCCGTCCGAGCCCCGCGCCTGTGATCTGCGTGCGCCAGGCATTCTTGAGCCCGCTCCCCGCCTCGCGCATGGCGGCTGTCACCGCGCGCTCAGGCGTGGGGTCACCCAAATGAATGACGCCAGGCACACGCGAACCGGTCCAGATGGCCCAGGGCGCTAAAACCGAGACATCTCCAATGAAAAAAACAGCATTATTCGCTCCGATCGGCTCCATTCTCGCAGTGCAGATCGCGACCGCAGGCGTTGCTTCCGCCGAAGACCTGACCCGCGAGTCGCGCGCCCCGCGCCTTGAGGAGGTTACGCTTGGCGAACTGCTCCCAACCGCTCTGCTCGACCAGATGACGCAGCCCTGGCATTCCACCTTCGAACTCATGGAACGGGGTGACGAGGGCGCGATCTGGCTGACCACCGAATTGACTGTCGATGAGCGTCCCGGCGTCATTTTTTCCCTGTCCTACCTGGAGCAAAGCGACGGCGTGTTCGCAACCATGTATGACAGCGCCGCCTCCATGATCGACGACGCACGAGAGGGCAAGCCTGTGGTGTCTGGACCGATCGATCTGGAGTTTCCCGACGGCCTGCCCTGCGTGGGCTATGAGGACGTGGCGAACATCAATTGCCGGGTGGGCGAACGGGCGATGCTGCAGTTCACCGCCAACGTGATGGGCATGGTGGATGGAGAAGCCCAGTTCGTGCCGTTGGCCTATGCCGATCTGAAGGAAATCTTCGCCACTGTACCCTTCGAGCGCTTCGAAGCGATCGAAGCCGCGCGCTGAGCCTTCCTACGACTGTACGCAGCCTGCACATAGCCTGCCCCCCGACCGACCGTTTTGGAGCTTCATCCATGCTCAACGAGCAAAGCCTCACCCACGAAGACCGCAACCACTTCGTTACCATGCCTACGCCGGAAGACAGCGCCCTCGCGCGCACTGCCGTGCTTCAACTGATCGCCGACCTGCCCGAGGAGGATTCCCACTGGTTCGTGCTGGTTACGACGCCGGACATTGTGAAGGCGGTGACCGGGCAGGACGTGCGGCCAGGTGCAGCAGTGCTTTACGATCGATACAATTATCGGGAGATGCTGCGCTTTAGGATGCGGCTGGGTGAGTAGCGGGCGCATGGGCCCGCGCTCCGCGATTGCTGCCCTCTTTGCGGTAGCGCTGATTGCTGCAACGGCAGCGGCGCTGCCTATTGGGCCTGCTCGGTCCCAGGGCGCTTACCATGCGCAGGGCCTGGGGTTGGGGCTGGACTTGGAGGCGGCACGGCAGGTCGAGAAGGCGGTGGAACTGGTTACGCTGTTCATCGCCGAGCACATACGTAGCTACCGGCTTGATCATGGCGCGCTTTTGAATGATGCCGCTGCCGCGCGGCTTTATCTGGATGATCGGTTGGCTGTGGACGGCCTGCAGGAGCGACTGGGGTTTGATCCAGTTTATGGCGGGCGGGACTCGTTCCTTATGGCACTCGCCATCTTCCCGGACCCGGACATGCCGATCCTGCAGCGTGAAAGCCAGGTTCGTGTCGAGATGACCCATTACGGGCTGAGCGAACGCTTTGTCTACTCGCTGGTTCGGGTCGATAGCGGGGACTGGCAGATCGTCGACATCTACGCGGTGGACGGCGATTGGTCGTTGTCTGTCCTGATGCATGAACGCCAGATCCCGTTTGCGACAACGGGCGAGCAAGAGATCACTCTGTTTTCTGCACCCTGATCGCAGACGCGGGCCAAAACAGAGGCCTGTATCGACATGAAACGAGTGGCCAATGGCAACAGGGTCCAAGACGGAAAAGGGGTAAAGAATGGCTGAAATGGGCGCGGCGCAGGTGGCCAGTGCATCCTTGTGGGATCCGTTCGATGGAACGATTGCCTTTGTGCAGGATGAGGTTGCCGATCCGGGCAAAGGAATCGAGATTCCTGGTGCCATCAAGACGTTTCTGGGCATCATCGCCATCGCATCATTCCCGACGATCCTCGTTGGTCTGTTTTATCGTGACGCGCTGTATGTTGCTGTCGCCATGATCATTGTGAGTGTATCGGGGCTCATTGGCGCGGACATCTTGTCAAAATCCTCGGCATCCGACGCCTGGCGCATGGTCTCTCTTGCCCGGCGCAATGGCTGGGCCTTTCGCAGGCCGCTTGTGGTCCCATCGCAGCGGACCATGCGGCGTAGCGGCAAGATTTCCAATCAGATGGACCCGCTGTTTGAGCGCATTGCCCTTAAGGTGCCCGAGCTCGTCCGCCCGCGCCCTGGTCAGCTTGTTCCGATGGTGTCCAACGGGCTTTTCTGGGGGCGCACGAAGGCAGATATCCCGTTTTGCATGTCGATCGGCCGCTATGACGTTGATGCGACCTTTGCCGCCAAATCCATCAGGCAGGACGGTTTTGGAAACATGGCCAACCGCGGCACGCAATATGGCGTGCTGATGGCCTATGGGTTGGAGCGCGACACCAGGGTACGGGCGGCGCTGCTGGCCGAGGCCATGGGCCGGGACAGTTGGCGGGACTTCAAGACAGAATCTGCCCAGTTCAACAACCGTTTCAAGATCTTCATCGATGGTCAGGGAGGCCCGGACGCCGAGCAGGCACTGCTGCAGGCGCTGACGCCGGCAACGCAAACCTCGCTGATTGACCTCGCCGAGCGCTACAATGCTCAGGTGATCCTGGATGGGCCGACACTTTGGATTGGCGGCTTTGACCGCGTGATGAGCGACGACCCGAGCGCATTGTCCCAGCATTTTGCAGCCCTGGTGGAAGAGTTTGCAACGGCAGCCACCGCCTTCAAACGTTATGTGGAGTAGAAACCATGGACGCAGCCACACTTGTTTTGCCACTCCTGATTATTGGCGCCTGTCTGGGCGGCTATATCCTGCTTTACAACGGCCTTGCGCGCGCGGTGACGGTTGTCGAACAGGGCTGGGCCGGGATCGAGGTTCAGCTCAAAAGGCGGCATGATCTGGCGCCGCAGCTGGTCAAGGCTGTCAAGGCGGCCCTACGCCACGACAATGAAATCTTCGACAGGGTGCTTGCATCCCGCGAGAAGGCGATGGCCACGCTCAACACCCATGACCCGGCGTTGATCTCGGCCACCGAGGCGGAGTTTTCGCAGGCCGTTTCGCGGCTGATCGGGTTCACCGAAGACAATCCCGAGATCACTGCCACCGGCAACATTGCAAACTTTCAGAAGCAGGTCGAAGAGACGGAGGACCAGATCGCGGCCTCGCGGCGGCTCTACAATGGCAATGTGCAGGCGCTCAACGCCCGCATCGTCACATTTCCTGGCAATCTGGTTGCCTCGGCGCACCAGTTTCAAAAAGCTGTGTTCTTCGAGCTTGACCCACAGGAACGCTCCGCTGCGCTCGCAACACCCGATCACGATTTGTAAGAGCCTCATTGGAAATTATACTGATTCATATCAACGGGTTATGTTCACTCTGATTTGCTGAACCGCAGAATTGGGATGCCTGGGACCAAATTCATTTTCCTTGTCCACGACCGAAGCGACCTGCGCTATACAAGCGATTGCCGCGAACAAGCTGGCGCAAAGCAGCATTGATCCGGCGACGGTCGTGATCGTCCATGAGCGCACGCCACAACCTAGGCGGCGCAGTCAGATGGTGGCATCGATGCTGTGATCACGCAGGATCCCGGCCATCTGGTGCGCGGCGCCATCCGCAAGATGCGCGCCAAGGCTGATGGCCACAAAACCCTCTCCCCGCAGGAGCGCATCCGCAGGGAAATCCTTCTGAAGACCAACCTTTGACCTGTCGACTGTGCCATAGATTACCAGACCAGGACTCAGGAGGCCAAAAGTTCGAATCTTCCCCGGTACTGTGTCATCCAGCACCGACACCGCCAGCCTCAGCTCATGCAAAGCCGGGCGGCACCTATGGCCGCCTCGGTGGTTTCAACCTCGATGAAGCGCGCATCCATGTGCCGCTGGCGAATGGCAGTCCAGGCCCGGTTCTGCGAACCACCATCGGCAGTGAATAGCCGAACTCATCCCGGAACCGGTCGATCTGATGCATGCGTGTTGGATGCCACCCAGAACTGACCCGGCAACAGCAGAAATTGTCATTGAGAATTGACCCATGTGCAACCTTGCCCCGGCTTGAATCAGCTGGGGGCGCATGGAGTGATAGACATGGGATTTTTGAAAGTTATTCGGCGATGGGCGCTGCGAGAGAAGATGCCCATTCGCGAGATCGCGCGGCGGACGGGCGTGTCTCGCAACACGATCAAGAAGTATCTGCGGGAGGGGATTGTTGAACCTGCATTTCAGGTGCCGGATCGTCCCAGCAAGCTGGACCCTTATGCCAAACATCTTACAGCGTGGCTGACGACTGATCAGCGCAAATCACGCAAAGAGCGCCGAACGGCGAAGCTGATGCATGCCGATCTTGTAAAGCTTGGATATGACGGTTCCTAGGGTTAAAACCCAATCAATGCATTGATTTACGTTAGCAAATGAGATTCATGATTTCCAATCAATGGATTGGAGGTTGCGATGTCACGCTTGTTTTGGCTTTCGGATGCCCAATGGGCTGTCATTGAGCCGTTTTTGCCGAAAAACCAACCCGGTGCGCGTCGTGTTGATGATCGGCGGGTCATCTGCGGCATCATCCATGTTCTGAAGTCTGGTTGTCGTTGGTGTGATTGCCCCGCTGACTATGGTGCCTCGACAACGATCTACAATCGCTTCAACCGCTGGTCGCGGCGACGGTTCTGGACAGACCTGGTGGAGGCTCTGGCAAGGTCCGGCGCTGTTGCCAAAGCCAGAGATCATGAACAGCGATCAAGGATCGCAGTTCACCGGCTCCGCCTGGATCACCACGCTGACTGATGCCAAGATCAAAATCTCAATGGATGGTCGGGGGCGCTATCTCGACAACATCTTCATCGAAAGGCTCTGGCGATCCCTGAAACAGGAGGCCATCTATCTGCACGAACTGCAGGACGGCTTCCAAGCCAAACGCGTCATCGACGACTGGATCGAATTTTACAACGATGAGCGGCCGCACACCGCGCTTGAAAAACAAACGCCCAACGACGCATACTTTGGTGCGATACAGATGAACCAAGCGGCATGAAACTTAACCCAGATGCATCTTGGCTAAGCCGCAAACCTGTCCAGAAAAGCAGGACCACTTCAGTCGAACGCTGCGCCGTCGAGGTGCTTGGAGCGGGTCGCGCCGCCGACGGCGCGGTTGACTGCAGACTCATGAACTGGGAGATGTAGGCCACAAGCTGCGCCACCCCAAAGATCATTGTCGCAGTATTGCCCTCTTGGTAACGGTGCCCGTCCACCTCGAGCCACATCTTGAGTGCTTGCGGGTCGGTCACCTCGTCGCGGGTCACCAGCCACGGCCCTATCGGCCCGAAAGTGTCTGCAGACTTGCCTTTGACCCACTGCCCGCCACGCTCAGGGGCCTATGCGGTCGGGCACGACGACCGGAAACGCCGCGAGATCAAGCGCATGAAGCGGCGTGAGATCGGCCAGCAAGGCGGGCGTCAGATCGGCGAACCGCCAGGAGATGTCGCGGTAGAAGCCATCGCCATCCACTGCGGCGAGTGTTTCTGCGCCGGGCGCGCCAATGCGGGCAAGTTTCATGGGGAGTTTCCTTTCAAATCGAAATTCCGCCGTCAAACGCAACGGCCTGACCGGTCATAAATGCAGCGTCATCCGACGCGAGATAGAGGACAAGCGCGGCGATCTCATCGGCTCGCGCAAGTCGGCCCATGGGCTGGCGTGCGACAAAAGACTTCATCGCGGCCTCGTAGTCACCCGTATCGGCAAGCCGTTGCCTGAGCGATGGCGTATCCACCGTCCCCGGACATATCGCGTTGCAACGGATGCCCCGGGTCACAAAATCGGCTGCGATCGACTTCGTCATTCCGATGACAGCCGCCTTCGAGGCGCCGTAAGCGAAGCGGTTTGGTAACCCTTTTTCGCTTGAAACAATCGACGCCATGTTCAGGATGACGCCGCCTTCGGCCAGCATCTTTGGCAGGACGGCCTTTGCCATCAGGAACCCGCCTGTCACGTTCACCAAAAAGGACCGGTCCCAATCGGCGCGAGTAGTGTCCAAGAGGCTGCCGTTGGTGACGATACCGGCGCAGTTGAAAAGGACATCGACCCGCGACAACGCATCAACAGCAGCCGTCACCGCCGACTCGTCCGTCACATCGACTTGCGCGGCTTTTACCTTGCCGGAGAGGTCGGCGAGCGCCGTTTCCAGCGTCGCCGGATCCCTGTCGATGGCAAGCACTTGCCCACCTTCCGCCGCGAAGCGGCGCACTGCCTCCAGTCCGATGCCCGCGGCAGCCCCGGTCACGACAATTGTCTTGTTCTCAAATCGCTTCATGTTTCACGACCTCGTTTACTGGATTCGATGGCCTTCCGCCGGAGAGCGCGCGAAGGACTTCATCAACGGCCTGCCGTTGAAGGGATATCAGGGATTGCTCGGACAAAAAGGCAATGTGTGGGGTCAACAAGAGGTCGGAATGCCCATGCAAGGGCGAGTCGGGCGGGAGGGGTTCCATCTCGTATGCATCAAGGCCCGCACCACCTAACCGGCCCTCATCCAGCGCCTTGAGCAGAGCATGTTCATCGACCAATCCGCCCCTCGATACGTTCACGAGTATGGCACCGCGTTTCATCTGAGCGATGCGCCGCGCATCGATCAGGTGCCGGGTGCGGTCGACGAGTGGCACATGCAGCGACACGATGTCAGCACTGGCCAGCACCTCGTCCAGCCCGAGGATCCCGACTCCCGGTATCTCATCATTCTTCGTAACCGCGGGATCATGTCCCACCACTCGATATCCAACGCCCATGGCCTTTTTCGCCGTCGCTCGTCCCAACTGGCCAAGACCGATTATGCCAAGGGTAGTATCCGCGGCCCGGTTCACGCCGCGATACGAGAGCTGGTTCCAGATGCCCGCCTCAAGATCCTGCTGCGACCGGCGCAGGCGCCTCTGAAGACCAAGGATCAGCGCCAGAGCGTGTTCCGCAACCTCGTCGGTGCAGTAGTGTGGCACGTTTGTCACCCAGATCCCGGCGTCCGTGGCAGCCTGAACATCGACCGAGTCGACGCCGACGCCAAGACGCGCGACGATCCGGCAGTGATGCGTCGCAGCAAGCATTTCTCTGTCTATGGTCACGAGATTTGTGATGATCGCATCGACGCGGTCTAGATGATTCGTGAGCGGCCCGTCTTGCGGGGTGAGCAGCGTCCCGCCAGCCGCCTCGACCGGGGCGCGCAGCGCGCTGTCGTCGCCACCGATCGGGTCTGTGGCAAGAACCAAGAAAGGCCGCATCACACGTTCCCTCCGAACTCGACCTCGGGGCGCCCATACCCCAGGCCCTTCCCTTCAAGCACGTGTCCGGATTCGCTTTCGGTGTGGCCGGTTGCCAGCAGATGCGTGGATGTCGTTACGAACAACCGGTCCATCCCAATGCCGCCGAAGCAGCAGGCCGTGGGGCAACTTGCAGGCAACTCGACCCGATCCAGAACCTCTCCAGAGGGGAGAAGCAGCAAGAGTTGTCCGGCCGTGATGCAGGCCACCACTAGCGTGCCGTCCGACCGAACGGTCAGTCCGTCGGGCAAGACATCAAGTGAAATCGCGTCGCAGTCGTCCGCAAGGAGCGGCATAGATTGGATAGGATAAGGCAGATTGAGGACACGGCGACGGATTGTGTCCGCGACGTACAACCGGCTGCCGTCGGGCGACCATCCAACGCCATTCGAAATCGTGAGCCCCGTGATCAATTCTTCGCAAACGCCCCTGGCATCGACACGATAGAGTTTGCCAAGAGGCTGGGAAAAGTCTTGTTCTGTTCGCCCCATTGTCCCGATCACGAGCCGCCCTTGAGGATCGACCGCACCGTCATTGAAGCGCATCCTGCGTTCAAGATTAGGCGCCCCGGGGACCGGCCCGAGGTCGTCCCCCTCCGAAGATATCAGGTGAACGCCATGTCCGCCCGCGACAACGAGCCTGCCGCCGTGGGCCAGCCATACGCCGGACAAGTAGTCGTCGTCAGACCAGAGCACCGACGGCAGCGCGCCATCCCAGGCACACCAAAGCAAGCCCTGGTTGATATCGACCCAATAGAGCCTGCGGACCCGATGATCCCAGAGGGGACCCTCGGGCAGCACGCCGGCCCCTAAAGAAATACGCGTGAAATCCATATTCCGATCCTTGGTCATTGTCGGGGGCGCCCCTGTGGACGCCCCCGACACATGTTAGGGGAGGGCTGAGGTATCGAAATAGGCTCGAACCTCACGGAAAAGGCCGTCCTCGATTGAAACAAGGTTCACGCCGACGAAGGGCACACGGGTTCCCTCGTGATCGGTCACCGCCGCGCTCCACTCCAGCGCGGCGATGGACCCATCGCCGCTTTCGCGCAAGATTTCGACCTCGAGGATCGGAAACCGCCGACAGCTGTCCTCATAGAAGGTGCGGATCTGGTCGTGGCCCCGAAGGGCCACGCCGTTCGGCACGAACACGGCATCCGGGTGGTAATGAGCCAGCACTTTATCGACATCGCGTTCGATTTCTGCGGTCCAGTAAGACCACGCCACATCGCGCGGCGATGCTTCCCTCGCCGCAGAACCGGTCACCATTTGCCTTCCGTCTCCCGGTCGAGGGCCGCGTATTCGGCGATGTTGCTCTCATCGACAATGAAGAGATCGGTGTGGAGCGGATCGGCCGGCTCCACGCCATTACGGATGTAGTCGACGAGAACGTCGACGGCCGACGTTCCGAAACCATACCAGGAATAGCCGATCAGGACGCTACAGTAGCCCTGCTCGACCGCCGCGATGGCACCGCTGAGCGCGTCGAGAGACACACAGACCCCGCCGTCGGACACGAACTGTCGCAACTGGGGCATGGTCGCGAGATCCGCGAAGAAGGGCCACATTCCGACGAAAAAGTAGCCAGCGAGATCGGGGGTCGCGTTGATCCGCTGCTCGACAATCTCGACAGCGCGCTGAACGTCGTCAAAGTTGGGATCGGTCGCGATGACTTCGAGGTTGGTGCCGTCAATCCCGCGCAGAAAGCCGTCGCGACGCTGCTCTAGGTTGAGCGCGCCCGGTGTGCCCGTAAGGATCGCGACCTTGCCCGACTGGATCCTTGCGGCCATCTGCTGACCGGCCATTGCTCCGGCCGCTTCCTGGTCGATCGCCACGTTGGTCAAACGCTGGCTATCGGGAGAGTCCGCGTCCCATGTGATGACCGCGACGCCTTCGTTCATCGCGCGGTTGATGGCGGGCAGAAGCGCGGCAGGGTCATTGCAGGACAGGCAGATGCCGTCAACGCCCTGCACCACCAGGTCGTCGATGATCTGGGATTGGGCGGCCGCGTCCGTGGTGGTTGGACCGACCCAGCGGAAACTCACGCCTTCAAGTTCGGCAACGCGATCTTCGGCACCCGCACGCGTGATTTCGAAGACTGGGTTGTTTAGCGCCTTGGGCACGAATGCGAGCGATACACTGCCCTGGGCGCGCGCCTTGCGCGGCAGGAACATGGTCGCCGTGGCGCCGCCTATGGCGACTGTGACGCCACGCTTGATCAACTCTCGGCGGTTCAATTCAACAGTTTTTGTCATGGTAGACCTCCCTTTCAATTTTCGTTGGGGTGAGTTGGCCGCTCATCTTCTGAGGCGGTCCAGCAGTGCGGCAGCGACGATCACGGCACCGATAAATGTCTGCTGCCAGTAGGTTGGTACCGTGAGTAGAACGAGGGCGTTGTTCACGAAGGCGATCAGGAGCGCGCCGAGCACTACGCCGAAGGCCGTCCCGAACCCGCCGGCGAGGCTGGCGCCACCGATGACGACCGCGGCGATGATCGTCAGTTCGTATCCTGCCGCCGCGTTGCTGACTGCAGCCCCGAGCCGGGCAGTCAAGAGCACTCCCGCAAGTCCAGCAAGCGTCCCGCTGGCGACGAACACGGCGTACTGAAGCCGCTTGACCGGAACACCAGCAAGCCGCGCGGCGGATTCGTTGCCTCCAATGGCATAGAGTTCCCTGCCCGCGCCGGTGTAGCGAAGGAATGCCGCGACGATCAGGCCAACGACGATCAATATGATCACCGGAACTGGTACGCCGACGAGCCTGCCGGACCCCAAAAAGAGAAACAGGTCGGGAAAACCGGTCACCGTTCCACCTTCGGTGAGGCCTACCGTGATTCCGCGTGCGATCTGCAAAGTGCCAAGCGTCACGATGAAGGAGGTAATACCGAACCGGACGCTGAAGATGCCGTTGAAGAGGCCAACCGCAGCCCCGGCGAGGATGCCAGCCGTCATGGCGAGCCACATGCCCATGCCTGCCGCCATCGTCAGCGCGCAAACCATGCCCGCCAGACCCATAACGGAGCCGCAGGACAGGTCGATGCGGCCGGTGATGATCACCAAAAGCTGACCGATCGCCGCTATCCCTACGAAGGAGAATCCCAGCAGCACTGAGCGCAGGTTTCGGCCCGTCAGAAACGCGTCCGAAAGGAAGGCAAGGATGGTCAAACCAATCAGAATCGCGATCAGCAGACGAAGTTCCGGCACTTCCCAAAGGATCGACAGCCGCCGCCAGGTTGTTTCCCTGTCTCGTTTGTTCGCAGGGGCCTGTTCATTCAGCGACATGATCGCGTTTCCTTCTTGGTGTGGCGAGCTCCATGACCCGCGTCGGCGTTGCTTCGACCTTGTCGATCAGAGCGACCATGCGCCGCTCTGAGAAGACGGCTACCCTGTGTGACAGCGCCAGAACCTCGTCTAGCTCGGAGGACACAACGATGATGGCCGTACCGTCTGCCGCGAGGTCGATGATGCGTTGGTGGATCTCGTCCTTCGCGCCAATGTCGACTCCGCGCGTTGGCTCGCTCACGATCAGAAGCCGCGGGTTGGACTGGACGCATCGCGCGACGACAGCCTTCTGCTGGTTGCCACCCGACAAGGTTGAGATCGCTTGGCTTGCAGACGAGAGGCGGATGTTGAAGTCCAGAACCAGTCTTTGCGTTGTCTCGGCAAGCGCCCGGATGTTCAGAATGCCGTTCCGCGAATTCAGTCCATACCGTCCAACATGGAGATTGTCGTGCACACTCATGTCAGGGATTATGGCTTGCTCCTTGCGCTCCTCCGGCACGAGGACAATTCCAGCGCGCGCGGCATCGTGTGGGGACGACAGCCGCACATCTCGGCCATCGATCTCTAGCGTTCCGGCGATCCAAAGGTGGGCTCCGACCAACGCCATCGCCGCGTCATGCATGCCCGAGCCGATCAATCCGGCGAAGCCCAAAATCTCGCCGGCGTGAAGCTCGAACTCAACCCCGGAGACCGATCGCGTGGCCAGCCCTTTTGCGTGTACGGCCAGTTCCGGTTTGCGGGGCTTCAACGCATTCGCATAAAGCGAGACCGGCCTGTCGACCATCCGCGTGATGATCTCGTCCAGCGACGTGTCATCCTTGCGAAGATCGCCGACCAAGCGGCCGTCCCGCAGGATAGTGATGCTGTCGGCGATGCGCATGATTTCAGACAGGTGGTGCGAGATATAGAGGATGCCGAGTCCCTCCCTGCGCAACGCCTCGACCAATCCGAGAAGTCGGTCGACCTCAGCGGGAGGCAGAGCCGAGGTCGGCTCGTCAAAGACGATGAACCGGGCCCTGAGAGCAAGTGCCTTGGCCACCTCGAGAAGCTGAGCCTCGGCCGCTGACAGGCTCGACGCCCGTTCGGACGGGTCGCGATGCAAGCCGACCTTGTTGAACAGGGACCGGACGAACCCTGTCTCGGCGCGCGACCCGCGGACTGCCATGATCCCCGGGGGCCGGACGAGCATCACGTTATCGGCGAGGTTCAACGCCGGCACGATCTGCAATTCTTGGTGGACGATCACGATGCCGGCCCTTGATGCGTCCCTCGGCGAAGGCAACACCAAAGGCTTGCCGTCAAGGACCATGGTCCCGCGCGTTGGTTCCACGATCCCGCAGATCATCTTCATGAGCGTGGACTTCCCAGCGCCGTTCTCGCCGACGACTGCCCTGATCTCGCCCGGACAGAGCGAAAGATCGACGCCATGCACAACGGCGACTCGGCCATAGGTCTTGGCAAGGCCCGTGCATACGAGCCCCTCGCTCATGCGTTTGGCCTCAGGACAAGCTTGATGGCCTGGCGCGCACGGATGATCGCCAATGCTTCCTTTAATGCCGATATCGGCATGTCATGGGTCACAATCGCAGACGGATCGACCCCGCCGCTTTCGATCAGACCGATTACGGCAGGCCAGATGCCAGGACTGCCGAGGGCACCACGTAAAGTCAGATCATTCACCACAATCCGGTCGAGATCGAACCCCTTCGGAGGCCTACAGCCACACAGACCCTGCAGGACAATGGTTGCGCCCGCTGCGGCGATTTCGATAGCAGTATCGACGCCGTCAGGACTGCCGCTCGCCTCCAGCACAACGTCCGGTGACAAGCCGTCGAAAGCCGCGGAGAATTCGTCCCGCCAGGCTTCGTCACGCACGTCGATGGCGGCGCGTGCGTCAAGTTTTCTTGCCAGTTCAAGTCGTTGAGTATCCGCCCCCAACATCACCGACCGTGTCGCGCCGAATGCCCGTGCTACCTGTAAAAGCAGCAGTCCAATGGGCCCGTCGCCAATGATCGCAACCCGAGAGGCGGGCGAAACACCTGCGAGCCGAACGCCGTTGTAAGCGATGGCCGTCGGCTCCACCAGCGCGGCAGCCTTGAGGTCGATGCTTGAAGATATCCGGTGAACCGCCCGTGCCGGAAGCACAACCAGCTCCGCAAGGCCGCCATCGCGCTTCATGACCCCGGTCTCGGTGCGGCGGGAGCACCGGTGGTATGCGCCAGACATGCAGTCTGAACAGGTGGTGCAGCCGATGCTGACTTCTCCCACCACTCTATCGCCGATGGCAAGGTCGGTGACGTTCGCCCCCAGTGTTTCGACGACCCCGACCCATTCATGGCCCAGCGTGATCGGATATTGCGCGAGACCGGAACTGTAATAGGCCATATTGCCATCGATGATCTCGATATCCGTGCCACAGATCCCGACAGCCAGAACGCGGATGACTACATCATCCGGGGCGAATACCGGCTCGGCGATGTCGACGATGGCAATGTTGCCGGGACCAAGAACGCGGATGGCCTTCATGACCATTGACCGCCGCTTTTCGAGATCATGTCACGGACGCTTTCGCTGACGCGCGAAAGGTGCGTCCGCGTCGCTGCGACGGCCTCGTCGGGGCTTGACGCACGTATTGCGTCGACGATCGCGCGGTGTTCGATCACCGTCGTATCGCGCAGCGACATGTATCCCACCTTGTCAATATAAAGCGTCCTCAGCAGATCGTTGATCGGCCGAATGACCATTTGAAAGAAGGGGTTGTGGGTCGCGTCAGCGACGGCTTCATGAAACGAGATGTCAAGGTTAATGGTCGTGGCCCTGTCGGTTTTCAGATCGGCCATATGCGTCAGGTTTTCGTCAAGACGGCCCAGATCATCCTCTGTACGGTTGACCGCCGCTATTTGGGCCATCGCGGATTCAAGGGTCAGTCGGACTTCAAGCAACTGATCGAGTGACACCCTGCTCAACTGCAGTTGAGCCGCGAGCGACTCTGCCACACCGCTTCCATCGGGCGCCCGCACCGTCATGCCGCGCCGCGGTCTAACTTCCACCAAACCCCGGCTAGTCAAAAGGGCCGCTGCCTCACGTACTACCGTCCGGCTCACGCCGAAGAGAGCCATGAGGGCTGGCTCAGTTGGAAGGCGATCGCCTTCGACCATGTGCTCCTCAATAATTCGGGACTGAATTTGATCAGCAACTCTTCTCGGCAAGCTTTCGTGTTCCAGTCTCTGCACTACACATCCTCCATTATTAATCCTATGAAACGATGATAGGATTAGTCAAGAGTCTATTAGAAACTGCGCGCCTGCTCCCTCATCACAGCATAGTCACTCATCATCTCGACCACGGCAGAGCCGTTTGGCAACAGCTCCAATTCCTCGGCAGCTCTTGCCTGGAGCTCCCGGCTATACTCGACAACCGGCGGACAGACCCATGGCCCGCTGCCGTCAGAACCGACCGTCGCGCAGCCTGTCAGCGAGCTCGCCCCGATCGCGAGGACGGCGAGCCGCCGCCTCCAGCATCCGGCGTTGGATTTCATTGGCCTTCTCCATGGTTTCAAGACGTTCGGCGAAACGTCCCGCTCGCTCGCCTGACTTTCGAAGCGACAGCAGGAACAGGAGCACGGCGAGGACGATGGCGCCGTAGCGCATCGCCGCCCGCATCCAGGGGCTGGCGGCTATTGCGCCGAGAAAGGTGGCAATCATCGCCGCCCCCGGCGCCAGTCGTCGAGCCGGGCGTAGATCGTGACCGCGATGCCGCCGAGTGCCACCACGATGAACACCCAGCGGAGCGTGTCGAGATAGGGCACGAGCGGCAGGATCGCGGTCTGGGTCTCGGCGAGGACGCTGTGCGCAACCTCAACTCCGGCTGCGCCCAGCGTCGCCACTCCGGCCGCGCCTCCACCCTTCATGGTGCGGCTGTCAGCCAGCACCTCGCGGGCGGGCAAGGTTCGGTATTTTTCAATTCAGACTGGCTTGACTCATCGCCTCGATATGACAGAAGAAATGGAACATATCATGAACAGTTTGGGGGTCGCGGATGCCAGTCTACCCGTTCGAAGCGCCTATTCGCACGCAGGGACAACCTGTCCAACTTTTTGCGGTTCGCGCAAGCGCAGGCTTTCCATCTCCAGCAGGTGATGACCTTGAGGATGAAATCGATCCGATCGCATGGGTCGTGAGGCACCCGTCTTCGACGTTCTGGTGGCGGGTGGAAGGCGATTGCCTTTGGGACGTCGGCATTCGGGACGGCGACATCATTGCTGTGGACAGGGCCGGAAAGCGGCGCCTTGGCCGAGCCGTACTCGCGGTGGTCGACGGCGCTGTAACTGCGAAAATATTGCGCAAGCGTGCGGGCAAGTTCTATCTCGCACCTGCAAACAGCCGCGAGGACTTCCCCGACATTGAATTGAACGAGGGTAGCGAAATTTGGGGCGTCATCGCCGGCGTTGTGCGGCGGTATGATCTGGGGTGACGCGGCCCATAGCAATCAGCGACAGCGCGAACTTCTATGTCAGCGCAGAACGGATCTTTGATCCAACGCTGATGGGCGTGCCAGTTATCGTACTGTCAAATAATGATGGCTGCGCTGTGGCGCGCAGTGACGAGGCCAAGGCGCTTGGTATCAAGATGGGACAACCCCTGCATCTGATCCGCGACAAGATCGCGGCGCATGGGATCCGGGTCTTTTCCTCAAACTACACGCTCTACGGTGACATCAGCCGCCGTGTTGTTGCTGTTTACGAAGACTACGCACCAAATGTCGAAATCTACTCCATCGATGAATGCTTTCTCGACTTTGCCGGATTGAAGGATCGCGTTGCCCACGCACAGGCCATGCGGCGTGAAGTGCTGCGACGAGTGGGTGTACCGGTCCGGGTCGGCATCGCTCCCACAAAGACGCTTGCAAAGTGCGCCAATGATATTGCCAAAAAGAACCCGATATTCAGCGGCGTTCTGGATATGATGGATCCAACCCTGGCTGATTGGCTTCTGCCTCTGGTCCCTGTTGGTGATATCTGGGGGATCGGGCGCAAAACTGAGGCCAAGCTGAAGGGGATCGGCATCAATTCTGCCGCAGAACTTCGCGCCATGCCCCTCCGTCAGGCGCGGGGCATGGGCACTGTGGTTCTGGAGCGGACTGTCCTGGAGTTGCAGGGAGAGCCCTGCATTGCGTTTGATGATGTCGAGCCCCAAAGGAAGGGCATGGCCGTATCTCGCTCAGCTGGCACGCCGATGCAGGATTTTGATACGCTGTTTCAAGCCATTACAGCCCATGCCACAAGGGCGGCAGAAAAACTCCGTCAGCATGGGCTGGTAGCTGGTACGTTGACAGTATTTTACCACACCAACCGGCACCGCGCGGATAGACCCCAGTATGCTGGATCCAGGACCACGAGGCTCACGCCGATGTCATCAGACACATTTGATCTGGTTGCTGCTGCAAGGCGGTGCGCCTTAGCCGCTTGGCCAAAAACTGGGGACAAGCTTTATGCCTTTACCAAGGCGGGCGTGATGCTGGATGATCTTCTGCCGTTGGAAAATCGGCCCAGAACACTTTTCGATGTGCCGCAGAGGTCACCGGCGCTGATGACAGCGCTGGATGCGGTGAACGCCCGTTTCGGAAAGAAAACCATGGTGCTGGCCAGTGAAGGCATGACGCGGTCCTGGCACTTGCGTGCGGATTACCGCAGCCCGCGCTACACAACACGACTTTCGGACCTGCCGGTTGTAAAATGAGTTTGGTAATAACGCCAATTCAACGATCAACGATCAACGGCAGGTAAATGATCCGGTGTTATCATAAACTGGTCGATTTCCGGCTCGTCCCATTTTGATGCGGCGGCCATCCAACGTTCGATCTGGGCCTGAAGCTTGGGATCATCGGCGCAGAGGTGAAACGTGTAGAGGCGGTTGACGATATCGCGCATAAGCTCGCGCATCTCGGCGTCATCAATGTGTGAGACCTCGGTCCACGGAATACGCCGGCCATCCGCGTCTATGACAAAAACATCCGAATAGTCGCCGGTCCGGGTGATTGGCCCCAGGCCGGCATGCAGCCCTTCCAACTGCGTATTGCGCACACACAGAATTGCCATGATCTTGGCAAGCTTGGCTGCGACGCGTTTTTCGTCCACCGGTGTCATGCTCACAGATTAGCGGCATTGCGGCGTCCATGCCATCAATTTGACTGCGGCTCTGCCCTTTCATCGACAGACCCGCGCCTGCTCGCGCATCACGGCGTAATCGCTCAGCATCTCGGCGACGGCCGATCGGCCCGGAAGCAACCTGATCTCCTCGGCCGCCCGAGCCTGAAACTCACGGCTATACTCGACGACAGGCGGACACGGCCCAGTCAGCATTCCGTCAGAACTCACCGTCGCGCAGCCGCTGAGCAAGCTCGTCGCGATCGCGAGGACGGCGAGCTGCTGCTTCCAGCATCCGGCGTTGGATTTCATTGGCCTTCTCCATGGTTTCAAGGCGTTCGGCGAGGCGTCCCGTTCGTTCCCCGGTGCGCCGAAGCGACAGCAGGAACAGGAGCACAGCGAGGACGATGGCGCCGTAGCGCAGCGCTGTGCAGGCCCATGCCGATCCGGCGATCCCGGTGAGGAGCCCGGCGATCACCGACGCCCCCGCTTCCAGTCGTCGAGGCGGGCGTAGATCGTGACGGCGATGCCAATGAGCGCTACCGCGATGAACACCCAGCGCAGGGTGTCTAGGTATGGCACCAGCGGCAGGACGGCTGACTGAGTTTCCGTGAGGACGTTCTGCGCGACCTCGACACCCGCCGCGCCAAGCGTCGCAACACCGGCCGCGCCACCGCCCTTCATGGTGCGGCTCTGTGCCAGCACTTCACGCGCGGGCGGCGTCTCGGCTGCGAATGCGGTCGCCCGGACCGGGAACCGCTGGCCCCATTGACGGGCGGGGCCGAGATCGACGTGCATGAAGCCCGAGCGCGGATAGAAGCCGAAGCCCAGGAACCCGACCTCACGCGCCGCAGCCTCGAAGGCCACCGGGTCGTGGTTCGTCATGGCGATGTCGAAGGCTGCGCCATCCATATGCTTGGACCGGCTTGCGCCGCCGACGGCACGATTGTGTTCCGGGCTGCGATAGGCGGAACGCACGATCAGCGGCTTGCCCAGCCGGTCGCGCAGCGCCTGAAGCTTGTCGAGTGCGGGATCGTTGATCAGCAGCTTGCCGGTGCCCCGGCAGGCGATCTCGGGGGGAGAAAAGTTGGGCCAGCGCCAGGTGCTCTGCGGCACGTCGCGCCAATGTCGGTAAAAGGTCGTGGTCATGGTGTCCTCCTGAAACGACGAAGCCCGCCGAAGTGGCGGGCTTTGGGTCGTGTTGCGGTTGGGGTTACGATTGGGGTTGAAGGCAGAGGGTCCGGGGAGGGTCCAGGGTGGAGAATCAGGCGTGCCTGCGCCCATCCTCATTGGCTTCGATGCGATCGATGCGTTCGCGGAACTCGACCAGCGTCGCCTTGATTTGGGCAATGTCGCCGCGCGCATCAGCGACGGCGCGCCGCCCGGCAATGTCGTTGCCGAGATCGGCTTTCAGCTGTGTCACGTCCTTGCCGACAGTAATGAAGCTGGCGTCGATCATGGTGAAACGGTGTGAGAGCCACCAAGACACGCGAACGAGGAAGACGATCAGGACCAGCAGTTCAAGGACAATGCTGCCGACGACGACCCATGTGAGCGTGAGAGCTTCAGGGGCGATGGCGATGGAAGGCAGTGAGGGGTTCATGGGCGTTGGCTCCTTGTTGACGCGTTTTGCGCGGCGAACCGGTATGCACCTGGCCGCAAAACGCTCCTGTTCTCACGAGGTCGGGGCGGTGAAGGCGAGCGCGTAGACAACCACACGCACCTTGCCGCCAGCGAAATTGCCGCCTGTTGCGGTGACGCGGATTGGCGTGTTGGCGTAGAAGGCCGTCGGACCGATCACGCCGATGTTGTTCGAGCCGAGTGCGATGCCGAGCGAGCCGCCAAACTGGCTGGTATTGCCGGCCACGCCGACTCCGTAGGAGGTCGCGCCAGTTATGGCTTGCGTGGTCCGCGAAGCGACTGCCAGAACGATCATGCGGTCGGCGATCACGGCGGTGGTGGCGTCGACGAAGGCGCCGGTGAGGGTCAGTTCCTGTTCGAGCGCCACGAGCCGGATCGCCCCGCCATTGGCAGTGCCGACGATCTGGTCGCGCCAGGCGCCATCCGTCCAGACCACGGTCAGGCGCTCGTCTTCGACATGAACCCGCCAGCCGCTGGCAGGGACCAGGAACGCCCATGCACCCTCGCGCCAGAACGCAACCTGGTCAGTCTGGCCCGCCCAGACGCCGGTTGCGCCAGAAGGCACGATCCAGCGCTCGCCGTTCGCCGGGCTTCCCGGCGGCGTCGCCAGTGCCCGGCTCTTGACGCTGGACTGCACCAACGCGTCGAGGCGCAGCAGCGCTTCATTGTGGGTGATTTCCTTTTGCGCCTGCCCTTGCGCGAGCGTGGGCAGGCCGAGGTTCGGCGTTGGCATGATGATGACCTTTCAGAAGCAATCGCAGGAAAAGTGGAAACCGGGTTTCCGTCCGCGATTGCGCAGATTAGAGAATGGCAACGCCCGGCCAGCCACGCCCGACCGAGGCGGACAGCTGGTAGACGCGCACGCAGATCGAGCCTTGCGCCGATCCGAAGTCCTCGACCTGCTGGGCGGCGGAATAGCTGGCGGTCGGTGTGGTCGTGGGAAAAGTCCGCACGACGATCGCGCCATCCATCACATCGACCTCGTAGCGCTCGCTTTCCTCGTTCAGCGGAACATCGACGCCATCGGCCCAGACCCCACTGAGCCGGGTGCGCCGAACCCATGTGATGGTGAGATCGCCGACGCCATCGCGTGCGCCTGAGACCTGGACCGGCGACCACGGCATGCGACCGACGGCCTTCGTGGCGAATGTCGTCTGCTGCCACGCAGGGTCGGCGATATCGAGTGCTAGCGGTCCCCATCGATAGAACCTGGCGGCAAGACGCTCGGCCGGCCTGGCTGCGATCTGCGCAACAGCTTCATCCAGAAGGACAACCGGCGCGCCTATTGCAAGCGAGGAACGGATCGCGTGCTCGGTGCCGAGGCGTCCGCGCAGCAACTTGGTCAGCCGATAGGTTTGCGATCCGGTCAGCACGGCGTCGGCGAACTGGACGATCTCCCAATCGCCATCGGGCGTGCCGAGAGCGAGGCTGTTCGTGCCACCGCTCAGGATCGTGTCGGGCGTGGCGCTTGCCAGTTCCCCGGCATAGAGCTTTACTTCGAGAACAGAGCCCTCATCCCAATACTCGCTCGGCCCGGCGGGAAACGGTTGAATGGTTTGCCCGAGGGTGGCCCGAACCGCCAGCGTCGTGTCGAGCGCGAAGTCGGAACCTGTTGCGCTGTCCATCACCGCGATGCCGCCCCAGGGCGAGGCCGACGCTGCGGCATAGGGCGAGAAGCCGTCGTCGCTGTCGCGCAGCAGCGGCAGATCCATCAACTGCAGCACTGCCGCGCCGAAGATCGGCGGCGGTGTCAGTGTCGGTGGGGCAATCCCGTTGAGCGGTGGCGCATAGAGTGCCGCTTCGACACGAACACCTTCGGCCTCGCGCGCGCCCTTGTCGAGCAGGCGCGTCAGACGGAAGGATCGCGCCTGGCCATTGATGAGGACGTCAATCACATCGCCCGGATCGAGCGCGATGTGGGAAGGCGGCAACGCCAGTTGCGCCGTCTCGCGGGCAACCCATGCTTCCACCAGCGCGCGATCGGCGATCGATTGCGCCTGAACCTGATCCATCACCAGTGCGAGCTGCAGATCGCTCTTGCGCTGCGAATAGCCGGCAAGACGCCGGGCGGAGACCGCGCCGGGCTTGTATCCGTCCCCCGCATCAGTGAAGCCGACCGCCACCTCATTGGGCAGTTCGGTTTCCTGGCCGCGTGTCAAGGTGATCTCCTCGCCGGTTCCCTGGCCGTCATCGGGCACCACCAGCTCCTGCAGGCTCAAGGTTGCAACCGAGGGGCGCCCGCGCGGGGTGAAGCGGATCACGCCGTCGGTTTCGACGGCATCAAAGGCAAGAGCGGAAGCCAGGGCTTCGAGCTCGGCGCGGGGGCTCATGGGCCGGTCGCGCAGATAGCCGGTGATGACGCCAACCAGCGCCGACACATCGTAATCCGTGAAGCCGACGCGCCGGCAGCGTTCGGCGACCAGCGCCGCCAGATCGGCAAGGCCCACCTTGCCGTTGAGCCAATGCCCGAGTGGATAGAGATCGCCGTCTGACCACAGATCAGCCCGGCCCGGCCATGCCGGATAGGGCCTGGCATCCCATGTCCAGATACCGAAGGTTTCGATCATCGGGCTGCCATAGACATCAGAGACCGGGTTGTTGGCGCCTGAAGGCGCCCAATAGGCGAGCACAGCCTCCAGCGCCCGGCGCTGGATCAGATCGTCGCGCGTGCCCTTCGAGTGATAGGGCAGGAAGCTTTCTGACGACTTCGGATCATAGAATGTGTTGGGCTGATTTGCGCCCTTGTCGATCGAGGGCACGCCAAGTTCGCAGAACCAGATCGGCTTCATCTCTGGCAGCCACGCCGTCGGTGATGCACTCTCAATGATGCCTGTGTGGTCATGCTGGCGGTCTTGGTGGCGGTCGTAATGCCGGTTCTGCCACCAGTTGCGCAGGTCCTTTGAACGGAACACCCACGGCTTGTCATGGGCGCCGTCGGTGATGGTGCTGCGGGTCTGATTGGTGCGCGCGGTATCGCTGGCATAGAACCAGTCGAAGAATTCGCCGCCTTCGATATTGGCTTGCAGATAGGCGCGATCATAGATCGAGGGCGCGCCTGCGATGCTGTCGAGGTGGCCAGTGCCGTCGCGCCAGTCGGCGAGCGGCGCGTACCAGTCGATCCCGACAAAATCGATGTTGCTGTCGGCCCAGAGCGGATCGAGATGGAAGAAGACATCGCCAGTCGGGTTGCCCTGGCTGTCGGCGGGCTTGTAGCCGCTATAGTCCGACCAGTCGGCGGCGTAGCTGACCTTTACCCCGCCGCCGAGAATACCCTTCACGTCGGCGGCCAGGGTCTTCAGCCGCGCCACGGCCGGGAAGTTCGTGGCGCTGTCGCGCACCGAGCAAAGCGCGCGGAATTCCGAGCCGATCAGGAAAGCATCAAGAGCGCCGGCATCCATGGCGTTCACCGCCGCGCAGAGCTTGGCATAATGAAGGATGAACCGGCGCAAGCCCCATTCGGCCGGGCCGGAATAGCTGGTCGTCACCGCATCGGTGCTGGTGTTGATCGATAGGGAGATATGAGCAGGCGAGCAGGAACCAAAGAAGGCGGCGATCTGGTTGCCAGCTGCTGCCGTCTGGTCCACCGTATCAGGCTGGCTCGCGGCGGGGTGGCAGGTGATCCTTCCGCGCCAGGGATAGACGGGCTGGCCAGTTCCTCCATAAGGATTTGGCAGCGCGTTGCCGGTGGGCACGTCCATGAACACGAACGGATAGAAGACAACCGCGTAGCCACGCGCCTTCAGATCGCGGATCGCGCGAACGACGGTGTCATCCGAGGGCGTGCCGCCATAGGCAGGCTTGCCGGAGCTCAGCGACATGACGAGCGCGCCGGAGCGCGCAACGCCATGCACCATCCAGGCATCGGGCGTTGTCACCTTGTCGGCGACCTCGACCTTTGGACGGATCGTGCAGGAGCCGCAGCGCAGATCGTCCCCGAACCAGCCCACCACCAGAAACACCCTATCGACATTGGGCAACGAGGCTTTGAGATCATCGAGCGCCACCGACCAGTCCGAGGTCGAGCGCCCGGCGCTGTCGTTCTCCGGTGTGGTCGAGCCGCCGCCCAGATCGCGCTTCTGGACCTTGGTGTCATAGGCGCGCTCGCCAGCACCGGGGATCATGGTCACGGCGCGCACCATGGTCTCGAGGCTGTCACCAGCCGTGGAGGAGACGCGCCGGAACACTTCGAAAGTGAGCTGTGGCAGGCGGTTGCCGAACTTTTCGAGCGCCAGACTGTCGAAGATCACATAGGCGGTGCCGCGATAGGCGGGCGCATTACCAGAGCCTTCGACGCCTTCGATCAACGGATCGGGCGACTGGTCGCCCAAGCCGCGATAGACCCGCATGGTAATACCGGCGAGCGAGAGCGGCTTGCCGTCTGCCCAGATGCGGCCGATCCGGTCGATCGTACCTTCACAAAGCCCGACCGCGAAGTTGGCAAAATAGGAATAGGTGGTCGTCGTGACCGATCCGCCACCACCGCCGCTGCCCTTGCCGCCGCCGGAGCGTTGCGTGGTCGTGGTCGCCACTTCCTTGAACCTGGTTGCCCAGATGATCTGGCCTGCGATCCGAACCCGTCCGGCAATCTCCGGGATCGCAGCACCCTCGCTCGAGGCCTGGATCTGCGTGTTGTCGAGGCGCGGGCCCTCCTGCGAGGTATCGCCCAGCGAGGCGCCAAACAGACGGTTGTCGATGAAGCTGCCGGCCGCGGTCGCCGCTGCCGCTGCCGCGATCTGGACAAACGCCGAGGCGCCCGCCGTCAGCGCGGAGGCTGCGGCGGTGAGGAGAAGAACGGCCATTGATCAGGTGCTTTTCCGTCAGCGTGATTAGGTTTATTGATTTGTGCTTTTGACGGTGCCCGTCAGAACTGACGGGGGTGGTTTGGAACTATGCTCAGAGGGTTCTTCGATAGACGGCTTGCGCGCCGAGCACGTTGGAAAGCGGATGCGCGTCGTTTGATAGCGTTCGACAAGCGAACTGCATTTCATGCTGCGCAAGTCGAGATCGCGCGTGCGCGGCAATCTGGGGATGGTCCGGAAGCATGGCACTGGGCAAAGGTCGGTGCCGAAGTGGCCCGCATTTGTCCCGAAGCCGATCTTGATGTTGAGCGCAGCGTTGCGGCTATTCGGAAAGCTGGCTTTGACTACAGGTGATCGGGAAATCGAAACACAAATCTCAATCGACTGCGCCACCACGGCACCAGCGAGACTTCCGCCACCGGATGGGACTCGATGGCGTGCACCATACGATCTTCTGTGACAAGGATTGCGCAATGCTTGGCGGGCGCGTTGTCGTTGATGGCAAAGAGCAGAAGATCACCGGGATCGAAGGCATCGAGCGCCAGCGGTATCATATGGCGGCCAGCCGCATCGGCGAGCGTTTCTTCGCGCAGCGTCTCGGCCCAATCGCGAGAATACGCGGGCGGGAGTTCGGGATCGGCGCCATAGACGGCCCGCCAGACACCGCGCACAAGCCCCAGACAATCGCAGCCGACGCCCTTGAGTGCTGCCTGGTGATGATAGGGCGTGCCGACCCAGGAGCGGGCCTCGAGGATGATGGTTTCGCGGCCAGAGAATGAATTGCTCATGTGATCTTGCCGCCGTCGTTACCGGCGCCCTGGTTTGGGTAGGACATGGCGAAGTCGGTTCCGGGCATATGCGGGAAGCCGCCGAAGTTGGCCGTGTTGGCAAAACGATCCCGGCAGGTCGCGAACGTGCGGTCGCATCCCACCGTCGCGCTGAACGTGTCGCCGACCGCGGCAAGTGCGCCCATCGGCAAGGCGATGGCGATGCGTGCAACGCCAGCGCTCGAGGAATGCGTCTTGATCTCGACAGAAAGGCCATTGTTGACCCCGGAGGTCCAGACCAGCTTGCCGCGTGTCAACCCACCCGAAACCACTGCAGACAAGCCAGATGCCACGAACTCGAAGGCATCGAGAACCTGGCTCACTTCACCTGTACCATTGTGCCCGGTGGCATTGAGATCGATACCACAGTGCCCATCGCCCAGATCCCAGGCGCAGGACCGCTGGAAGAGGCGGCCAGCCGGTTGGTCGAGCCTGGCGGCCAGGCCGCGCAGTTCAGCGGAAAAGGCGAGCTTGCCGCGCGAGATCTGGCCAAGATTGCCCGCGCGCAGGATCACCCGCTGCGCCACATCCAACCAGTTGACGAGGTAGATCGTCACCGCAGCATCGTCATAGCGCCCGCCATGAAGATCATCCTCGGTGAGCGCGTCAGAGGACAGCGCGCCCTGCACATCGAGGTTGGAAACGGCCAACCCAAGCTGGCCTTCGATTGCAGTCGCAGTGAAGCCCGACGCCGCCTTGTAGGTGACGGCATCGAAAGCCAGATCGCGGTCGAAGTCGGTGAAGCCCATCACCACGCCGTCGCGGCGTTCCACCCGCCAACAACGGCACAGCGTTGTAAGACCGCCCGCAACATGGGTGGCAAGCGCGGGAGGTAGGGTTTTCATATTGAGGTGTCCGAATTCGAGCGCTGTTTGGGCTCGGAGCTTGTGTTAGCGATCAGCCCGACGAGGGATACTGCTGGATTTCCTCGATCTCAGAGGTCTCCGATAAGTCTAGGGTATATTCGCTCTCGCCGAGATAGAGGCTGTGGGCACTTGGGCCAGCGATTATTGCGTCGTTCGACGCTTGCCACTGAAGCAGAACGCCTCCGGCTCCTGTTGCATTGAGCCCGCGGCCAAACATCAGGGCGGTCTCAATGTTGTCAGACCAGCAAAGCCCAATTCTGCCAGATTTCCATCGATCAAGGTTTTCCCCGCGGTACAGAGTGCGGCCAGGTCCGACATACGGAGGAAGGATCAGTCGAAGTAACGATATCAGACGCTTATCGTCGTCGATCTGCGCTCGAATGTGATGTCCAGCTACCGTCCAGTAGGTATGGAATTTGTGCCGGAAAGTCGGATCATATTCTCCCGTTGCAAGCAACTCGCCAGCTTTCTCCCGCCACATGTTCTCGTTCGTGGTTCGCTCGAACATTTCTTGCAGCACATCGGGAGTGCCTAGCGTGTCTGGAATCTCAAGCGTCATTTCAGAATGCGTGAGCCCATTCGGTTCAACAAATTTAATGACGATCGTCTTCGGTTTCTCGCGCATTTTTCTTTATAGGCGATTCCGTGCGCCAGCCGAAAGCGATGTGCTTGATGAGATTGGGCACAACCCCAAGCTGGACAGCCGCAAAAACCCCCAGACACAGAACTCGGCGATTACCCGAGGCACTTTTGATTCTGATATGTTCGCGCTTCGAATCTGATTTGTTCATGGCAAAATGCATGAAAGCGTATCGGCGACTAGGTTATTGCGGATGTCCAGCTTGTCACTCCAGGACTTCCACAAGGTCGATATCGTTGACGATCTGCACGTCCCAGGCGTTGGCCTGAACCGGCAGGCTGTCGGTATTGAAGCGGACAGGAACGTCGAACTGGAACGAGGCCGTCGGCGCTGACCCCGGCGCGGAGGCAAAGGTGATCTGGCCCGTCAGCGCATCGATGGCTGCCGGTGTGACCGGGGTTGCGGCAATCTTTACCGTGACAGATCCGGCAACGGGCCTGGTGATCGTGCGGACATGCTCGTAGCCAGCGCGATTGTAGCGTTTGACGATCTGCCAGAGCGTTGGCGTGATCTGGATCATTGCCTGATCGGTGGCGTCAAAATCGTTCCAGTCCCTGAACCGGAACGAATAGGCCCTGCCCTTCACCACATGAAAATGCGCGATCACCGCTGCCATGTCGGCACGGCTGCGGATACCGGTCGAGATGTTCCAGCGGCCCCTGCTGTTCGCCCAATTGATGTTGCGCTGCTCTGCGCCCGAAGCGAGCGTGACGATCTGCGTCGAAAAACCCGGGCCACCGGTAGCACCGCGTGCAACCGAGCCAGGAAAGGCGATATCGAGAAACGGTTGCGGCATCTGGTTCTTTCTCACGCGTTCGCTTCACACGAACCGGTTCCCACTTCGCTTGGCTAAACGCTACAGGCCTCGCATTCCGGAGCGAACGGCACGGGCAAGCCCTGCCGCGATCTGGCTACGGCTGGCGTCGAAGGCTGTCGGGTTCGGCGTCTGGATGGTGACATTGACGATCGCGCTGCCAGATCGGGGCTCGCCGCGCCCATAGGCGCGCGTCTCATCCCGGTTCAGCACCCGCTCGCCGCGCTGCAGGATCGCTGGCACTTCATCATGGCCAAGCCCGGCTATCCCGCCGGAATGCATGCGGGGCGCGGCCGCAAAGGCCATCGCCGGGACCATGCGCGAGGGACTGGCCGACCCGACCATCCCGCCCGCGTGCAATACGTTGGCGAAGATACCCCCCGCTCCGGAGAACACACCGGAGAGCGCATTGGCGATCGGTCCCAGGACGAAGCGCCGCGCTGCGAGCTTTGCCAGATCGGCCAGCAGGGAGGTGACGAGGTCGCGGAAGTCGAGCTTGCCAGTCTTCACGAACTCACCGACCGCGTTCTCGGCCGACTGGAAGGCGCCAACAAGGCTCTGGCCAATGTCGCCGCCGATCTCTCGGGCCTTGCTGGCGTAGTCCGACAGAGCGGCGGTGACGGCCTGCCAGCCGGTCAGGGCTTCCTGCGCGCCCGTCTGGGTATCCATGCCTGCCTGCCCTCCGGCCGACCCTGCGCGGCCTGCTGCTGCCTGGGCCTGATCGAGCGCGTCGGTCACACGCTGTGCGCCTGCGGCAGCAGCATCCATCGCGTCTTCGGTGTCCTCACTCGAGCCACGCATCGCGTCGACGAGTGCGGCAACGGCATCGCGTACGCCGTCGAAGGCCGCGGCGCGGGTCTGGGTGGCGCGCTGGGCAAAGTGCTCGGCGCTCGCGCCCATGGTGCTTGCCGCATGGTCGAGCATCGAGGCGTAGGACTGCGCCCCGAACCAGTCGATCTGGACATCCGAGCCGATGCGGTCGGCAACCGCGTTGAACGTCGGCCCGATCATGCCGAGGAACTCGGCCCATTTTGCCGAGAGGAACCCCATGAGCTGCAGCCAGATGCCTTCAATGTTGGCGCGCATCGCACGGAAGTCGTCGACAAAGGACGACATCGTGGCCTTGATACCGTCCCAGACGGCACGGGCGACATTGCCCATAAGGTCCAGCGCGTTTGCGAACCCACCCGCACCAGAAACAAGGCGGGTGAACTGGTAGACGAGCTCGCCCGCGCCGACTACAGCCAAGCCGATGCCGGTGCGGATCAGCACGCCGCGCAGGACCACCAGCGCCATGGCGAGCCCGCGGACCGACAGCGCTGCGATAGCCATGCCAGCCACCCAGCGTCCGGCCAGGAACGCCGCGAAGGTTCCGGCATAGATGGTCAGACGGCCAATGTTGTCGAAGAGGCCGCGAATGGCGATGCCGAGGGGCCCGGTGCGGCTGGCGACCGCAGCCATGGCGTTCGCGACGGCTTCCAGCGCGGGGGCGGCGGCCACCGCCAGCTGGTTCGACAGCCCGCGCCAGATCAGGCCAAGCCGGGAGATGGCATCGTTGGTGCGCTCGATCTGGTCGGCATCCTGCTCGGAGACCACGACCCCGAAGGCAAGCACGTCCTGCGTCGCCTGTCGCAGCGTCGCCGTGTCGATCCGCGACATGGCGATGGAGCCTTCCTCACCGAAAAGCTGACCTGCCACGGCCGCGCGCTCTGCGGCGGGCACGAAGCTTTCGATGGCGGCGTTGATCGCACCCACACGCTGGTCCAGCGGCAGCGCGATCAGCTCGTTGGCCGAGAGCCCGAGCCGGTCGAGCGCGTCGGCGGCGGGACCGCTCCCGGCCGCCGCCTGACTGAGACGACGCGTCAGATCCTTCGTGGCCTGCTCGATGCCCGACATCGAGACGCCCGCAAGCTCGCCGGCGCGCTCCAGCGTCTGGATCGAGGCGACCGTGGTCCCCAGCGACTGCGCGAGCTTGGCCTGCGCATCGACGCTGGAGAGCCCGGATCGGACCATAGCGACGCCAGCAGCTCCAGCGGCAGCAACCGCTGCTGCGGCGGCCACAGAGACCCGCCGCGAGAAGGCCGCAAGCCGAGTGTTGGCCGCTTCCATCTCCCGGCTCAGCCGTCCGAAGCCGCGCGACCCGGCCTCGCCGACACCTTCCAGCTCGGCGCGCACCTGTCGGCCGCCAACCGCAGCAAGGCGGACGCTGACCCTCTTCTCAGCCATGGGAGTGATCCATCTGTTCGTTGAGTTTGGCGACCATCACTGCCTCGATGACGGGCAGCAGTTCGGCCATGGCGAGCGGCGGCACACCAAGCGCGTCACCGAGCGCCAGCGCGGCCGACATGTCCCAGCCGATCACAGCACCAGGCAGGACACGGAGCTGGCCACCCAGACGGCCGACGAGGTCCCAGACCTGCCAACCTTCCGGCGTTTCCGGACGGTTCAGCCGCGCCGGGCAGGTTTCGCAGGTCGCTTGGCACGCGTCGCAGTAGCGCTCGCCCCCGCCGAAGGACCATTCGGCGAGAGCGCGGAGACGTTTTTTTCCTGTTCCAGCAGCAGGCCTTTGGAGACGTATGTCAGCTGGAACGCCTCGAAGATTGGCCAGACGTCGAGCAGCGCGTCGATGGCCTCCGGGCTGGGATCGATCGGCTTGCCGTCCGCATCACCGATGCCCTCCCAGGCAAGCATCGCCCGCCGCGCCAGCGCCTTGGCGAAGGCGACGGCGCGTTCCTCGTCGCTGGCCTCCTCTGGCAGGCTTTCGACAACTGGATCGCTTCGGGTCGCCACCATCAGCGCCGTGGTGAGCGGGCGCAGCTGCACCCGAACGCCCGGCACCAGATCATGCCAGCGCGGCTGGTTGGTCAGGTCGAGCGTCAGCATCAATAGGTCTCCACATCATTCACGAGGGTTGCGGTGCACATCCGGCCGACGGTGCTGTCGCGGGCGGCCTGCCAGTCGAAGGTCGCCTGCACGCCCTGCGGCCCGGAGATCTCGATGCGGGGACGCGGCAGGTAGACGGCGTGCACGGTGAAGGTAAAACTCTCGCCAGAGGGCAGCACGTAGGCGAACTCCATCTCGCAGGCCTCGCCGTTGATCGCCTGCGTCACCAGCGTCTGATCGGCGAAGCGCACCTCGATGGAGCCAGTCAGGGCTGCAATGGACGGGTCCGCGCCGTCGATGCGGCCGTCCGAGCGGATGGTCTCGATCCGGTCGAGATTGTTGGCGTAGGTGATCTGGGCAGAGACCAAATTGCCGAGCGCCGATCCGTTGCGCGTGATGGCTCCGTTGAAATGGCCAAAGCGCTTCAGCTCCAACGCGGCGGGCGTGCCTGCGCTGGTCGTCGTGCCAACCGTCTCGCCCTGCGCCACCAGCCGCGCCGTCGCGGTCAGCAGGCCGGAGCGCTGCATCTGCCAGGTGATCTGGTCGAGCACGCAGCCGGAGTACATGGCAAATCGCGGCAGTTCGGGCATGCCGGTCTCGATGGACATCGAGGGCAGCGTCCAGGACCCCGACTGGAACTCGTGGCTATAGGGCGCCTCCGCGCCCATCGTCGTGGGTGTCCCGAACGCCGCCTTCAGCCAGAACCCGAAGGCCTCAGCATCGAGCGGTACGACAACATCGCCATCCGCCGTCACCGCATCCTTGATCGGTGCCAGCGGATCGCGGCCGTAGCCCAGCAACTCGCTGTTCAGCAGTGGCTGCTCCGCCCCCAAAGAGGTGCTGGCGAAGGGCATCCTGGTGAAGCCGCCCACAGGGGGCGTTCCATAGGTCGTCTCGAACGCAAGCGCCATCTGCGCCCGCGCCCCTTGGGCTCGTGCCATCGTTTTCTCCTTGGATTGTCGGGGTCAGCCGAGTGGATCGGCCGTGGAATAGTGCAGGACTACCGGGAGTGAGGCGGATCAGACGACAGTCCAGTGGACTGTCGTCCCGCCGAACGCGGCCTTCAGGCTAGTCGCCGGGTCATCCCAGCGGATCAGCTGTCGAATAGTGAAGGACGACCGGAATGACCGCCGCCTTCAGGCTGGCCGCGCCCTCGACGGGCAGATCGACCGGCCGTGGCGCTTCGGCTTCGATCCAGTCGCAGAGCCCGCCGAGAGTCCGGTCGGCGGCGAGTGCCGTGCCGATACTGGCGATCAGCGTGTCGAAGGTGGCGTCACGGTCAGTGCCCTGCACAACCGCCTCGATCTCGGCGCGGTGCTGGTAGTGGTAGCGCAGGGGCGAGAGCGTGACTTCGGGCTCCCCCGGCTCGCCGTCACGCAGGATCAGCAGGCCCTCGGCCGGAACCCGCTCGGGCAGGACCTCTCCGCGCAAGACGGTGGCGGGCAGCGCCTGCAGCAGGGTGTGCAGCGCGGTGAGTATGATTTCGCGGAGGGAGGGCATCGACGGGCTCCGGGTATCATCGGACCCAATGGTCTCAACGGTTGCGGTAAGGTTTTGGACCCTGCAACATCGCCAGCTTTCCCGGCAGGTCGGATCGGCTGTGCAGGAAATCAATGATGATCACCTGATCCAGGTCCTCGATAAACACGATGAAATGCTGGCCGCAGCGCGAAAAACGCAGATCCTCGGCCAGGTACGGATCGATTAGACGGCGGCAATCCTGCGACAAGGCAATTCCCGCCGCGATGTCGCGGCACACGGCGATCAGATCTTCCTCATAAGCCGCAGCCTGTCGCGGCCCGAAGGTCTCGAACGTCCAACGTGCGATATCGATGAGCGAGGCTTCCGCCGCCCGCGTCAGCCGCCACGGTTTCGGCATCAGGACCCTTCGCGCGCAGCCGCAAAGGCGCGACGGATGGCGTCCTCGCCCGAACCCTCGGCAAGATCGCCCCTGTGTGCTTCCTCGAGGCCGGATTGCAGCCGGGAACGCAACTCGCCCAGTTCGCTCTCTTCGCGTTCGAGCAGCCGAAGGCCCGCCCGCAGGGCTTCCGAGGCGTTCTGGTAGCGCCCCGATGCGACCAGTTGGTCGACCAGGTCGGATTGCGTATCGGTGAGAACGACGTTTCGCGTGGCCATGTAGGTCTCCATGCAGGTGATTGGCAATATATGCCAATGTCTTCCACATGTCGACCACCACCGTTCAGAACCGGGTCTCCACCCAGTTCGCCACGATCAGCCCCGGGACGCTGTCCAATGCCTGGTCTGCGTCCCGCGCCAGATCCAACCGCTTCGGCAGCTTGACCTGCGGCACCAGCAGGAAGATCGGCGCGGTGACTTTGCCGCGCCCGGTCTTCGAGCGCGACACCACCGCCTGACCCTTCGTGTTCAGGCGTCCCTCCGCCACCAGCAGGCTCGGACCCGTGCGGCGATAGACGAAGCGCAAGCGCTGCCCGCGTCGTCGTTCCCATTCACCGGGGGTGATCCGGCCGCCGCGCAGGGATTTGCCAGCCGCGGGCAGCGGGATCGCGAGCCAGAACCCCTCCTTCGAGCGGATCAGCGGACCGGTGTCATGCGCACCGACGATGACCGGGGCATTGGACCAGACCAGCGCCGCGGCATCCAGGCTCTCGCCGGACCTCGGGAAGTTCTGGTTACGGATCGAGTTGGCCAGCCGAGGCCCGAGCCCCGCTCCAGTGATCTGCGTGCGCCAGGCAGTCTTGAGCCCGCCCCCAGCCTCGCGCATGGCGGCTGTCACCGCGCGCTCGCCCGCCGCGACCTCGGCCGCCATCATCGCGACGATGTCGGGATCAATGTCGAGCTTCAGTCTCAAATTTCCAAAGACTTCATTTTCAGGTTACCATGGACCCTTATTTGAAATTCAGAACCGTGGAGGACAACGACGATGGATCGTGACGCGTATGTAGAGAAGGCCAAGGCCAATATCGACAAGTGGAACGCAGAGATCGACAAGATGCAGGCAAACGCCAAGGAAGCGCAGGCCGATGCGAAGATCGAATACGAGAAGCAGCTTGCCGAAATGCGCAAGCAACGCGATGACGCCGAGGCGAAGATGAAGGAGGCGCAGCTGGCATCTAACGCCGCCTGGGACGATATGAGCAAGGGTTTTCAATCGGCCTGGGACAGCATCTCGGACTCGTTCCAAAGTGCGATGAAGCGGTTCAAATAATCTGACCCGCTGGCAGTTGGCGTTTCAGACGACCGGTAGCCTATGACGGCCGCAAGTCCACGGTCCAGACAAGCCGCTCGCGATCCCGCACAGGCGCGCCCTGAATGAGGAAGGCGTCGCCGTCGATTTCCAAGCGGTCACCCGGGCGCGGATTAGGCACCTCGGCCACGCGCAGGTCGACCCGCATGGTTTCGGACCAAAGCCGCGCATCGCCGAAGTCGGTAATCGCATCAGCCTGCCGGGCGACGATGCGCACCAGCACGGGTGCGCCGCCGTCTGCGATGTAGACCGCATCCCGACCGATGTTCGGATCGGCGAACAGCAAATTGACGGCGGCGTCGAAGGCAGACATCACGTCCGCCTTGCCGAGCGCAGCACTTGTG
>CAZEHX010000004.1:0-266040 GCA_964511745.1 uncultured Parvibaculaceae bacterium | reverse complement strand
AATGGGACGCGATGTTCACGTTTCCTTCACGAAACTGAATGAATTGCATTGAACACTTCACTGTCCACCCTTACCTCTTATCCAACAGCGGGCACGATCCGATTACAGGCTGGTTGAGCGTTGCCCCCCCGCTCGTTCACCGGCTGGATCGCACACCCGTCAGCGCCGACGATCCCCCTCTCGGCGCGAAAAGAGCGCTACGAGCGCGGCCCCCGGTTGTCCCCGCAGCCGGGGGCTTCTCTTTTCAGCCAGCAGCACCCACACCCCAAACGCACACCAAACATCAGGCGTTCTGGTTTTTACCGTCCGCACCCTGTATGAGACGGCGATGAGCGCCAGTGATTTCCCCTTGCCTGAAAACGACAATGACGGACCCGACGGGCCCGAACTCGAAGCTTTGGAAGCAGAGTTGCCAGCCCTTGCCCGCATCCGCCGATTTGCCAGCGCAGCAATACGCGTCGATTGGTTTGCCCATGTCGGCGAGCATCCAGGCCCCGTCACCATGGACACCGCAGGCCGCTACGTGGATGCGCTTGGCTTTCCCGATGCGCGCGTGGCCCTTGTCACCGACTGGGCAGAAGCCGCCGCCGCCGCTGAAACCTTGGATTTTGATTCAGCCGCCTGGGAAGCCGAAGAACAACTACGCTCTGCCCTCACCATGGATGCGCTGGAACACATGAGCGAAGACGCCCTGTCCGTCGCCCTCACCCATGTCTCCTCAGTCATTCACGAGCCAATCCGCACCAGCGTGGAAGAAGCGCTTGCGATCTGGGATGAACCCGACGATGTGCTGCGCGAACTCGCTGTCGGCAGCGCCATTCAGGCATGCCATCAAGCAGCCCTCGTGCTGGCAGCGGAAGCTGAAGAAGACCACCCCTTCGCGCTGCGCTTCCGCCTGTTTGAAGGCGGCCGCTGGCCCATCGGCATCGCCGGGCTGAGTTTCAATTTCTTCTAGTAGAGAGCCTTCATGTCCAGCAAGTCCGAGTCCCTCAAGATCGCCACATGGAACATCAATTCCGTCCGCCTGCGAATTGACCTCGTCACCAAGCTGCTTGCCGAAGAAGCGCCTGACGTTTTGTGCCTGCAGGAAACCAAATGTCCCGACGATCTGTTTCCGGAAAAAGCCATCCGCAAGGCAGGCTATGAGCACATCGCAAAGCGTGGCCAGAAGGGCTATCACGGCGTTGCCATTGTCTCGCGCGTGCCGCTTGAAGCGCCCAGCACAAAAGAGTTCTGCGGCAAAAGCGACTGCCGCCACATACAGGCGACCGCAAAGGGCGTTGAGATCCACAACTTCTATGTGCCCGCAGGCGGTGATGAACCCGATCCCGTGAAGAACGACAAGTTCGCCCACAAACTCGCCTTCCTCGAAGAAATGGCGGACTGGTTCAAAAAAGCCAAGGGCAAGACGACCGCAAAGCGCATAGCTGTCGGTGACCTGAACGTGGCACCGCTTGAGAACGATGTTTGGTCGCACAAGCAAATGCTCAAGGTCGTCAGCCACACGCCCGAAGAAGTATCGCTGTTTGATGCCGTAATGGCCTCGCATAGCTGGATAGACGTGCCCCGCCTGTTCACCCCGGATGAAGAAAAACTCTATTCATGGTGGAGCTACCGCGCGAAGGACTGGCAAGCCTCAAACCGTGGCCGCAGGCTCGACCACATCTGGGCAAGCCCTGGTCTTGAGGGCGCTGCAACAAATGTCAAAACACTGGTGGACGCGCGCGGCTGGGAACGCCCCAGCGACCACGCTCCGGTGATTGCCGAGTTCAAGATCTAGCTGCTTTAGCCTTTAACGAAACTCGCAGACGCTGCACGTGCATCCCGCGTGGCGCTGGTCAGTGCGCTTTGATCCGCATCCGCATAGCCACCCACTTTGTGCAACGCGCCGGACAGCGCATTGACTGCCTCTTTCACCATGCGCGTTGCAACCGGTGGCATCGAGGCTGCCTGCTCTGCCAGCCGCGTTGCCACTTCAACAGCGCTGCCCGCATCTGCCAACTCATCCACCAGCCCCCAATCCAGCGCACCTTGCGCATCCATGCGTTCACACAAAATGCAGATGCGCTTGGCGCGGGCCGATCCGACCATCGACACCAAACGCGGCAGTGCGCCCCATTGCAGGTTGATGCCGATCTTCACTTCTGGGACATACAAAAAGGCGGCCCGCGACATCACCCGCCAGTCAAGCGCCAGCGGCAGTGCCACGCCCGCACCGACCGCCATGCCTTCAATGGCTGCCACGGTGATCTGCGGCATGTCTTCCCACGCCTGGCAAAGTTTGACACCGCGATAATAGACTTCGCGCAATGCCAGATCGCTCTCGGCGTCATCGTCGCGCGTGGCCCGCTCCTTGAGGTCGATACCGGCGGAAAATGCGTCCCCCCGTCCGGTGAGCACCACCGCGCGGGTTTCCAGATCATCGTGGAACCCACGCGCAACCCGCGTCAGTTCAAGGATAAGCGCCTGATTGAACGCGTTGAGATTACCCCCGCGATCAAACCGCACGATCGCTACGTCCCCGCGCCGTTCAACCGAAACCAATTGCTCTGCCATGTCACCGCTCCCTGTTCTTTTTGAGTGTTACCGGGAAGCTTAGCAAAGCGGGCGGGTCAGGCTGGTTTTTCTTCACGCTTTTTGAGGGTCACCAATGTGCAGGTGCTTGAGCCCTTCGCCAGCAGTGTGCCTTCGGCGTCCAGAAGTTCCCCTTCCACAAAGACAACCGACTTGCCGCGGCGCAGAACACGCCCGCGCCCAGTCAGCCGTCCGGGCTTTGCCACCGACAGCATCGACACTTTCATTTCAAGTGTCGGCGAAATCTGCCCCCATTCCAGCTTCAGCCCAACAGCAATAGCAAGAATGTCGTCCATCATGGCAGCAACCATCCCGCCGTGAATGCCGCCCCACAGATTGCAAAGCTGGTCCGTTGCCTCAAAGGCCACCTCAACCGTCCCCGCATCCACGTCACAATCAACCACCTCGAGCCCGAGATAGGCGCTGGCCGGTGATTTGCGTTTGAAAATCGCCTTGATATTCGGCGGCCAGTCATCCGTCGCGCGCGCACTCACCATTGTCATCTTCCCTGCTGTTTTATGCGTTTTATGTTGAGTATTGAGGGGGCGTGGATGCCGCCGCTTGCGCGCGCACGGTCTGCGCAAGGCCGCGCAGATCCTGTCCCAGGGCGCGCATCATGGCGCGGCCCATCGCCGGATATTCGCGGATCAGCCGTGCCACAAGTGCGCGGTCCACAACCAGCAAACACGCATCTGTCCGGGCAACAATGTCACCTGACAAAGGCAGCCCTGCCAGCGCGCCCGGCGCATTTATGAGTGTGCCTGGCCCTGCACTGTGTCCGCTTGTCATCACGTCACCATGGGTGACCAGATAGGCAGGGGCATCCCGCGTGCCGGCAGTTTCAATCATCCGCCCCGCCGCCACCTGCCGCTCACGGGCCGAAAAGGCAAGAAGCCGCAATTGCGGCAGCTCCACATCGCGCAACAACGGTGCCTTTGCCAGCGCCGCCACCAGATCTTCCAGCGGCATTGCAGGCATCTCGCCCGCGCTGGCGTGCGATGCGGTCTTTGAGGGGGTGGAGAAATTGTCATCCATGGCTATAGGTTGTGACAAAGCATTCAGGCCCTTGCAAGCACGCAGACCAGGCCGCCCGACGACGCATTGGAGACAAGCCCGTGACCGAGCCAGCCTGGGACCACCCCGACCCGTTCGTGACCCCTTTCAAGGTGAGCGACGATGACATAGACGCTTTCGGCCACGTCAACAATGCGGTGTATGTGCGCTGGATCAATGATGGCGCATGGGCGCACTCGCAATCGCGCGGGCTTAATTTCAACAGCTACCGCAAACTCGATGCGGGCGTCATCGTGGTGCGCCACGAAATTGATTATCTGAGTTCTGCCATGCCCGGCGAAACCGCATTGGTGGCCACCTGGATTTCCGCCAATGATGGCCGGGTCCGCCTGTCACGGCGGTTTCAGATCTGCGATCAGGCATCCGGTCGGACTCTTGCGCGCGCATCAACGGGATTTGCAGTGATTTCGCTTTCAACCGGCCGCCCCAGACGCATGCCGCCTGAGTTCGTGTCCGGCTATCCGATCATGTGGCCCTAGGGATCTTTTTTCTCAAGCATGATGGCAGCCCCCATGCCGATGCTGCCGAATGTGACCGATAGGCCCACGAAAAACAGAACTGCAAACAACCATCCGTCCGGTGACGCAAACAGCAGTGTTCGCAGGTTGCCGACATTCGTCGCGATCAATGCACCGCCGAATACCGCGCCTGCCACGAGACCCGCCACCAGGTGCCCTGCCAGAAACCTGAGCAGTCTCTTTTCATCTTTGTGCATGGATGAACTCCTGATGGCGCGCCCGGATAGACCCTTGCATGCGACCGGCGAATTCCGCGATGCGGCAGCGTGTCGCCATGGCATCCACTGCAGTCACGCATATGTATATGCCTGCACTTCGGATCAGGACGGAACACAGATCAATGACCAATCCACTTAATCTGCTGGCGGTAATGCTGAACGTCGTCATGCTGCTCGCGCTTGCTGCCATTCTCATCACGCCGAAGATATTTTTCTACGCAGCGCTAGGGGCAGCGCCGATGATGCTCGGCATCCTGATCTTCATTACGCTGACGCCGCAGGCAAACGCGCCCACAGCCATGGTCAAACACAAACAGTAGTCGCCGGTGCTAAGGCACCAGCCGATAGCCACCCGTTTCCGTGACGAGTATCTCAGCATTCGACGGATCTGATTCGATCTTCTGACGCAGACGGTAGATGTGGGTTTCAAGCGTGTGGGTCGTAACACCCGCATTGTATCCCCACACTTCGTGCAGCAACACATCGCGCCCCACCACCCTATCGCCAGAGCGATAGAGATATTTGAGGATCGAGGTTTCCTTTTCGGTCAGCCGGACTTTCTTGTTGGCCTCTTCCTCAAGCAGCAACTTGGCTGCCGGTTTGAACGTATACGGACCAATTTTGAAAACCGCATCTTCGCTCTGCTCATGTTGCCGCAGCTGCGCACGGATACGCGCCAGCAACACGCCGAAACGAAATGGCTTGGTCACATAATCATTGGCGCCTGAATCAAGCCCCAGAATCGTATCGGAATCGGAATCATGTCCGGTAAGCATGATGATCGGACACTTCACGCCCTGACTGCGCAGCAACCGGCAGACCTCACGTCCATCCATATCCGGCAGGCCAACATCCAGCAGCACAAGATCCACATGCGCATCCTTGGCCAGCTTTAGGGCCTCCGCACCATGATCGCAGGTGGTCACTTCAAACTCTTGATGCAGATCAAGCTGCTCGGCCAACGACTCGCGCAGGGCGTCATCATCATCCACCAGCAGAATTTTTCTTATATTACTCATTTAGGGGCCCCCGCCGCCTGACGCCGCCACATGCTGATTACCGATGAAATACACATGGGCATGGTTGTACATCGAACCAACCGTCCGCCCAAACGAAGGCGAACCGCCGGCTCGCACTCTATGTAGGGGTGCATTGCACTGTGCCGCCACACACAGTCATTCACCAACACGTCAACGCTGCGTGAGCGGCAGGATGCGCCGCCCGGCTGCGCCAACCCGGCAGTTTCTGCCGCATCCGGCACTCATACGGAAGCATAACCTACTGAAATATATACGGTTTGGGATGGTTCGGGGCTTGCAATGAAGATCCTGTAAGGGAGCCTTCCATGTCAGTCGTACCGCTCACAACACCGTCATCAGCCGCAACCTATCAGGAGCCGACCCATCGGTTCGGCCGCGCGTTGGACGACCGCCTGCCGTTTTCGCACGGCCCGTCAGCGGCTAACCCGCGGGATGACATCACCACCGCCAGTGTCGCGGCTCCCGCCGCAGAAGATGACGCAGAGCTGACCTTTAACGACGTCCTCGACATGGTGAACCCGCTCCAGCACCTGCCGATCGTGTCGACGATCTATCGCGAGGTCACCGGAGACGAAATAGGGCCGGTAGCCAAAGTTGTCGGCGGCGGCCTTTTTGGCGGGATCATCGGCGCTGCAGTCTCCTTGGCAGATATCGCGATTGAAAATGTGTCCGGCGACGACGTGGGTGGCCACATCATGACCGCGCTGTTTGGCGACGATGCGGCGATAGATCCTGCCGCAGACGGCAATCTTGCCATCGCTTCGAACGAAGCTGCCACGAAGACGCCAGCGATTGCCGGCAACAGCGCCGCGGCAGTTGTCAAAGCAGGGTTGCCCAAATCCCTGACCGACATGCAATCCGCCGCGCCCGCACCGCGCGGAGCGGCCAAACCGGCACCTGTAAAGCCTGAGGTATTCGACAGCCCGGCAATTCCAAATCTCAGCGCCGGCGCATTTGATAGTCTGATGCAGAGTTTCGGGACGATGGAGCCCGCCGGAACAGCTGCGGCACCAGAACCCGGCTTGGCTTATGCGGCACCGGTGCGCCCGGGCCGGCTGATAGACAGCACCCTGTAGATTTGCGGCAGCGCTTGTTCTGCTCTGCTAGGCTGTCCCCATGAATCTCACGGTCTGGCAATCGGGCGCAAAACCCCATCAGGGTCTGCTTCGCGCAGGCGACGCGGTCATGCGGTGCGCCCTGGGGCGCGGCGGTATCACTGACAACAAGCGCGAGGGCGATGGCGCCACCCCGTCCGGTGTCTATCCGCTTCGTTACCTTCTTTATCGCGCTGATCGCGGCGACCGGCCACAGACAAACCTTAGCTGCGCGCCCATTGGACCCCGCGATGGTTGGTGTGATGATCCAAAGGACGTCGCGTACAACCAGCCGGTCCGTTTGCCTTATCAGGCCAGCGCGGAGTCCCTGACGCGGCGGGACCGGCTGTATGATCGGCTTGTTGTGACCGGGCATAATGAACCGCCCGTTGTGCCGGGTCTGGGCAGCGCGATCTTCATGCATGTTGCGCGCCCTGACTATGGTCCGACTTTGGGCTGTATCGCTCTGGCGCCCGGGGATCTGGAACGGGTTCTCCGCAATGTCGGGCTGCAGAGCACCCTGCACATCAAGCCGGCGCGGGCCTAGCCGTGCTGATTTGGCCGCGTCCCGAAGATTGCACTTCCCACACGCACATACGTGGCACCGTGAGCTATGGCAATTTTGAAATCCGCACTCATGCCCATGCTCAAACCGTCAACGCCATTGCGCACGGCAATCTCCGCCAACAGGGAAAAATGCGGCGCCGGGTCTTCACCTGCGGGTGGAATGCACATGAGCCCGGCTATCCGCAAACCAAAGTCAGCCCGGCAACTCTTGATGAAACTGTCGGCATCCACGGCAAGCACACCGGATTTTTGTGCTTCTGCCCCCGTATTGATTTGCACAAAAAAGTCGGGCGTGCGGCCCTGCGCGGCACATTCTTCTGCAAGTACACGGGCAAGTTTCGGCCGGTCGAGGGAATGAATTGCATCAAACATACTGACGGCTTCGCGCGCCTTGTTGGTTTGCAATGGACCGATAAGATGCACCTGCGCATCGGGAAACCGGGTGCGCAAGGCAGGCCATTTCTGCTGCGTTTCCTGCACCCGGTTTTCACCAAATACACGCTGCCCATTCTCCAACACCGGAATGATGGCATCTCCCGGAAATGTTTTGCTGACGGCAACCAGCGTCACATCGGCCGGGTCGCGGCCCGCATCACGCGCGGCTGCATCAATTTGTGTACGGACAGTCTTGAGGCCATCTGCGGCTGGTATGTGGTGAGGTGTGCTCATGGCCAGTGACACTAAAGCGGCACTGGCCCGGATCGCAAGGCTAAGTGACAGATGTTTCGGGTGCGCAACACCCTTAGGGTGGCCGGGCCTCATCGTCATGACCGATCAGGAACGCCTGGGTGATGCGATGGCCGTGCTTGAGAAACTCCCGGCAGGTGCCGCCTTGTGCATGCGCGACTACACGATACCCGACAGGGGTGAAATTGCGGCACGGCTGGCAAAGCGATCCCGGGAGCGCGGCATCCGGTTTCTGGTCGGCGCTGATGTGCACCTGGCGATTGCAGTCAACGCATGGGGCGTGCATATGCCCGAAGGCCTATGGCGGACACGACCGCTGGAGATCGGGCTGGCCAAACGCCGGGGGCTGAAAGTCACGACAGCTGTCCACAGCCGGGTCGCCGCGCATCGCGCTGTCTCCGGCGGCCTGGAATTTGGATGTGACGCCATGATTGTGTCGCCGGTCTTTCCGACAGCGTCGCACCGGGATGCAAAAGCACTCGGCCCGACGGGATTTGAGTTGATCACCCGGGATATACCGGTCCCGGCCTATGCGCTGGGCGGGGTCAATCTCAATTCAATCCGGTGGTTGCGCCACACAAGCGCTGCAGGGGTTGCCGGTATCAGCTTCGCCAACTGACCCACAGCCCCCAGCCCGACCAGTCAAACTGCACGTATTCGGAAATCGGAATCTCAGGCAAAAGAAAAGGGCGGGTCAAAAGACCCGCCCTTCCCGTGTAAGTAGCTAAGTACTGAGACTTAGAACTTGACGCCGAATTCAGTGAAGAGCGCAGAGCCTTCCTGATTGATGGCATCGTTCTCGCCATACTTGTAGCCAACGGTGACATTGGCACCACCACCGAGCGAGTAAGCAACACCACCGATGATGGCGGTCTCGTCAATCTCGTCGATACCAGCAATCACGGCGGCTTCGTCGCGCTCTGCTGCGGCATATTCAACACCGAAGGTCCACGGACCTGTTCCGTAGGTCATGCCCACGTTCCAAGCTGTGTAATCTTCGATAACGTCAGAACCGATGGCGTTAGAAGTACCATTGGATTCTTTTTCGCTGTAGGCGCCACCGACTGTGAAGCCAGCAAAGCCAACGCTTGCACCCAGAGCCCAGTCTTCAACATCGGCAGTCGCAGCCGTTGTGCCGTCAACCGCGAGGTAGACTGCGCTAAGGCCGAGATCTACGCCATTGAAGCCGTATTCCCAGGTAATGCCTGCTTCAAAAGCGTTCTCGAATGCATTGTCGCCCGACAGATTGCCGGAATAGGATGCATCACCAGACAGCTCAGAGGGTTCCGGGGTGTACGAAACACCAACCTGGAAACCAGCAAGACGCGGCGTAAAGTAGATGATCTTTGCAGAGTCACCGGAGAAATCGACGACGGTGTTGATACCGGCCGTGTAGATTTCACCAATGGGGTCAAGATCGGTGTCGTTGGCAAAGTGCTCCAGGAAAGGAGACGGAGCAACGATTGGCATCTGATCGCCAACGCCGTCCTGGTCACCAAACTGGAATTCACCGAACGCGCCGGAAACCCACATATAGGCTTCGTCGAGATTATCGAAAGTAGCAGTCTGATCGTCGCCACCTTCAAGCTCGAACTTCACGCCGATTTCGATACCGTTATCGAGGGTCGTTGAACCCTTGAAGTGGATTTCGGCTTCACGGCCGAAACGCACGGTACGCTGATCGGTGCCAGCAGCCAGTGTGTTGGGAAGACCCGTTGCACGGTTAATGCCTTCACCAGCATCGCTGTCGAAAACGGCAGCGATTGCGCCGACGAAGTAACCGCCGACTTTCATGTTGATCTTATCAGCAGCCATGGCAGGCGCGGTCGCAAAAGCGGCGGCCACCAGGGCAGTAGTTCCAAGAAGCTTCTTCATCTGTCCCTCACATTCGAAAAGAGGTGTGCTAGAGAGCACGAGAACATGCCCAAACGGGACGATTTTCGCCCCCCATGCTCGAGACGCAAACTCTGACATTGAACGGCAATCGTCAAGCAATCCGAAGCCGTTCAGTGTTCGGAGCACCTCCAATGTGGCAAAGCGGCCACAACTCCCTAACAGTCCGTTACCAAAAGAGGCGTTTGAGCCCTTGTTCGGGCCTCCAATCGGGAGAAATCCTTGCATGCGCTTTTTCCAGGGCCACCGCCGCAACGCGCAGATGTCGCTGATTGGAACACCGCCCCCGGGTGTCACTGTTGCATCTATGTCGCAGGAAGTGGGGTCGCCCGACCACACGGACGGGTTTGACGTGACCATCACAAGCAGGTCCGCCCCCTCAACGTGCTTGCTAAGCACAGTTGACGCTCGTTATAAGCATTTCACCCGTTTCCACGACATTTTCACTGGTGTGCCGCCTGACTGGCACCCCCCAGGCCACAAGGGATTGTTAGAGGCTTTGACACATTACCGGCAGTTATCCGTTCTTGCGGTCGCGACCCTTTTACTTGCGGCCTGCTCAGGTATTGAATCCGAGCAGCGCTATCCAACCGAAAAGCCCGGCGGCAAAAGCGACACCTTTGGACGCGCGGGCAACGAACCGGGCGTTTTTGGTGATGGCGGCCTCTTCTCTCTGGGGACAGGCGGCAGCGATAACAATGGCAACGGGATCGGCGTCAACAGCTTCCTGTGGCGCGCCTCCCTCGACACCATGGCCTTCATGCCGCTGTCATCTGCCGATCCTTTCGGCGGCGTGATCATCACGGACTGGTATTCAGCGCCCGAGGCCCCGACCGAACGGTTTAAGATGACGATCTACATCCTGGATACGCGCCTGCGTGCCGACGGGGTGAAGGTATCTGTCTTCAAGCAGGCTAAATCACCTGATGGCAGCGGCTGGGTCGATGCCGCTGTGACGCCCGGGACTGCCTCGCAGCTTGAAAACGCGATCCTAATCCGCGCCCGCCAGCTTCGCATCGATACGCTGGCAGCAGAGGAATAGGCCCGCCAGGTCCGGGAGCTGTCCCTACCTGTCTGATTTCGCAAGGCCCGGCCTTAGCAAGACCTATGGGCCGGTGTCTGATCCCGCCCGCAAACCCGAGCTGCCTTTATGACCGCCCCCGAAAACCCGACCCGTCCCGGCAGTGCGCCTGAGCGCTACAATCCCAAAACCGCCGAGCCGCACTGGCAGGCTGCATGGGATAAGAGCGGTATCTTCACCACGCCGGCGACCTCAGATCCGCGGCCGAAATACTACGTGCTTGAGATGTTCCCGTATCCATCGGGCCGCATCCATATGGGCCATGTGCGCAACTACGCGATGGGCGACGTGGTGGCGCGCTACAAGCGGGCCCGCGGCTTTGCCGTGCTGCATCCCATGGGCTGGGATGCGTTCGGCATGCCGGCGGAAAACGCCGCCATGGAAAAGGGTGTCCATCCCAAAGGCTGGACCTATGACAACATTGCCGCCATGCGCGGCCAGCTGAAACAAATGGGCCTGTCGCTGGATTGGTCCCGTGAATTCGCCACCTGCGATCCGGCCTATTACCAGCATGAGCAGGCTCTGTTCCTGGATTTCCTTAAAGCCGGGCTGGTCGAGCGCCGCAAATCAACCGTCAACTGGGACCCCGTGGACAATACCGTATTGGCCAATGAGCAGGTCATTGACGGCAAGGGCTGGCGCTCCGGCGCGCCCGTCGAGCGCCGCGAGCTGACCCAGTGGTTCCTGAAAATCTCCGACTATGCGGACGAGTTGCTTGAGGGCCTCGACACACTTGAGCGCTGGCCGGAAAAAGTCCGCCTGATGCAGAAGAACTGGATCGGTCGCTCACAGGGTGCCCGTGTGTTCTTCCCGCTGTCGGGTGAGAAGGTACATGACGGTGAACGGCTGGAAGTATTCACCACCCGGCCCGATACGTTGTTCGGTGCCTCGTTTTGCGCCATCTCCCCGCAGCACCCATTGGCCGCACGCCTTGCCGACGATAATCCGGCCATCGCCGACTTCGTTGCCGAATGTGCCCGCACAGGCACCAGTGAAGAGGCGATTGAGAAAGCAGAGAAGCGCGGTGTTGATACCGGGCTGACCGCCCAGCATCCGTTTATCCCGGGCCAGCAACTGCCGGTCTATGTCGCGAACTTCGTCCTGATGGACTACGGCACCGGCGCGATTTTCGCCTGCCCCGCCCATGACCAGCGCGATCTGGATTTTGCGCGCAAATATGGTCTGCCGGTAACCGCAGTGGTTGCACCAAGAGATAAGGCCGATGACGCAGATTTCATTTCGGCACTGGAAACAGGCACACAGGCCTTCACCGGCGATGGCGTTGCGATCAAGTCGGGCTTTCTGGACGGTCTGGCCGTAGATGATGCGAAGGCCGCTGCGATTGCAGAACTTGAGAAGGCAGGCCTTGGCGAAGGCACGGTCAACTACCGCCTGCGCGACTGGGGCATTTCACGCCAGCGCTATTGGGGCTGTCCGATCCCGATCATTCATTGCGATACCTGCGGCACGGTGCCGGTCCCGTCCGCCGACCTGCCGGTGACCCTTCCCGAGGACGTCACCTTTGATGCACCGGGCAATCCGCTGGACAGGCACCCGACCTGGAAGAATGTCGCCTGCCCGACCTGTGGCAAGGATGCCCGCCGGGAAACCGACACCTTCGACACCTTCGTTGATTCGTCGTGGTACTTCGCCCGCTTCACCGCGCCCGCCGCTGAAACACCAACCGATCTGGCAGCCACCAATCGCTGGTTGCCTGTTGACCAGTATATCGGCGGTGTTGAGCACGCGATCCTGCATCTTCTCTATTCACGCTTTTTCACCCGCGCCATGAAGAAGACCGGTCATGTGTCCGTCGACGAGCCCTTCGCCGGTTTGTTCACCCAGGGCATGGTGACCCATGAAACCTACAAGTCAGCCAGTGGCGCCTGGCTGTCACCTGCCGACATTGATATCCAGACGACAGATAGCGGCCATACGGCAACCGAACGCGCGACCGGCAAGCCGGTGGCAATCGGCGGCATCGAGAAGATGTCCAAGTCGAAAAAGAACACCATCGACCCGGCGGATATTATCGGCGAATACGGTGCCGACACCGCACGCTTCTTCATGCTGTCGGACAGCCCGCCAGACCGCGACGTGGAATGGACCGAGGCAGGCGTCGATGGTGCATGGCGTTTCACCCAACGCCTGTGGCGCGCCGTCACCACCAATATTGCGACCATGACACCGCCCGGCACTGATTTGCCCAATGACCTGTCCGCGTCTGCACTCGCCCTGCGCAAGGAAACCCACAAGACCATTCAGGGCGTTACCGAGGGCATTGAGAACTTTCGCTTCAACAGCGCGGTCGCCCGCCTTTATGAACTGGTCAATGCACTGGTGGCCTTCAAACCTGAAGCGGCGAATGCCGGAGATGGTTTTGCCGCCCGTGAAGCAAGCGAAGCATTGGTGAAACTGGCCGCCCCGATGATCCCGCATCTGGCAGAAGAAGCATGGGCCGTGCTTGGCAACAGCAGTTTGGTTGTTGATGAGCCGTGGCCTGACGCAAACACCTCGCTGTTGGTCGAGGACACAGTCACCTTGGCAGTACAGGTCAACGGCAAGCGGCGCGACGAGCTGACGGTTGCACGCGATGCGGATGCGCCTAGTATCGAAGCCGCAGCCTTGGCACTTGAGAAAGTTCAAAAGGCATTGGACGGCAAGCCGGTTCGCAAGGTGATTGTAGTGCCCGGCCGTATCGTCAACGTCGTCGGCTGATGACGCGGGTGCGCATCTGGCCATCAGGGATTTAAAGACGCGACATGGTAATGACGAATTTGAGCCGGCCTGTTCTGACAATCGCAATGGCTGCCCTGCTTGCCGCATGCAGCTTTCGCCCGCTTTACGGCACAAGTACTGAAGGCAATGCGGCGCGCGAAGGCATTGCCCAGATCAGCGTCGCAGAAATTGGTCCCGGCCGTATCGGCCAGCAGGTGCGCAATGGATTGCTTGACCGCCTGACGCCCAAAGGCACGCCCGCTTTTCCAACCTACCACCTAGAGGTTTTGCTCTCGGAGTCGTTGGTGGATTTGTTGGTGCAGGAAAATTCGACGGTCCTGCGTCGGAACTACAAACTGACAGCCCGTTACAAGCTGATAGACCTTGCGACCGGCGATCAGATTTTCAGCGCGACAGCCGCCCGCACAGCCTCTTTGAACCGGCTTGATTCAGAATATGCCAATGTGATCGCACAGCGTGATGCGGAAAAACGCGCTGCAGATGCGGTTGCCGGCGTGATTTCTCAGCGTATCGGCATCGCATTGGCCGAACTCGCCTCTCCGGAACAGATCCGCAAGGCGGCAATTGCGGAAGCGGCAAAGATCAAGGCCGCTCCGCAACCAAGCGCCACGCCGCCCGAGCCGATGGAAATGCCTCTGTCGCCGCCATCATCCCGTAATGTTGAGGTACTGCCCGAACCGGTAGCCGCCGCATCGGATGAACAGCGCTTTCCTGACCCCGTGGCGATCGAGTCCACTCCCTAATCTCATGATACCCAGGCGCGCATTGTGAAACTGAAGCCCGCCGACATAGCGCGGTTCCTCAAAACACCCCCCGATGCGGTGCGGGCTGCACTTATCTATGGACCGGATCTTGGCCTAGTGCGAGAGCGTGCGCGCATCCTGTTGGGCGCATTGACCGACACCCCGGATGATCCCTTCAGTGTTGCCGATCTTGAAGATGCTGTTTTGAAAGGTGATCCCGCAAGACTGGCCGACGAAGCCGGGTCCGTTGCGATGTTCGGTGGCCGCCGGGTCGTTCGCGTGCGCGATGCTGGTGATGCATCCGCAAAAGCGCTGGATGGTTATCTCCAATTGCCCGGCGACGGCTTCGTGATTCTCGAAGCCGGCGAGCTCACGCCACGATCCGCATTACGCAAGCTGGTAGAAGGCGCAAAGGATGCTGCGGCCCTACCCTGTTATGCGGATACGTCAGAAAATTTGGAGCGGCTTGCCGCCGACTTGCTGAAGCAGGCCGGCCTTGAGATTGAACACCCGGTGCTGACCACGCTGGTCGAGCATTTAGGCGCCGACCGGCAATTGTCACGCAACGAGATTGAGAAGCTGATCCTCTACAAAGGCGGCGAAAGCCCGGTCACCTTTGAGGACATCGCCGCCAGCGTCGGGGGTGCCGATGCACAGGGGCTTGATGAGCTGATCGATTCAACCGCTGGCGGCGACATGCCCGCCCTTGATGCAGGCTTCGCAAAGCTGATTGAAGGTGGTGTGGCGCCTGAGCGAATGATCCGTACACTGACGATGCATATGCAAAGGTTGCATCTGGTGCTTGGTCGTGTCGAGCGTGGCGGGCGACTGGATGAAATCTTGCGCTCCCTGCGGCCGCCATTGCACTTTTCACGGCAACCGGCGATGCGCCGGCAATGTGCAGTGTGGTCACGGCGACGGCTGGATGGCGCATTGGCGATGCTGGCGGATGCCGAGGGTCAGTCCCGCGGTGCCGGGGCGTTGAGCGAACCTGTGGTCGCGCGCGCCATGATGAGCATCGCACGCGCAGCAGCAGCCGGCCGCCGCAGTTGATGCGACGGCTCGGCTACAATTTGACAACTAAGTTGTTTAACTCGCAGAAAAAGCGTTGAGGCGCTAGATCTTCCCGTGCGCCAGGCGCCGGCAAATTTCATCCAGCTGCTCGAGCGTCTTGTAGGTAACGGTCAGTTTACCGCCCTTTTCGCCCTTGTGATCAATCGACACCGCAAGGCCAAGCGCATCCGTAATATTGCGCTCGAGTGACTGTGTATCGGCATCTTTCAAAGATGGTGCGCGAGTTGCTTTGGCTTTAGGCGCAGCCGGCACCTTGCCCAGTGCCTCCGCCTCACGAACCGAAAGACCCTTGTCGATGATCTCGCGCGCGAGCCCGACGACATCGTCGGCACCCATGATGGCGCGGGCATGGCCGGCCGTCAGTTTGCCCGCCTCAACGAAACCGCGCACTTTTTCCGGCAACGCCAGCAGCCGAAGCGTATTGGCCACATGGCTGCGGCTCTTGCCGATGAGCTTAGACACATCCGCCTGCGTATAGGAGAACTCGGCCATCAGCCGGTCATAGCCGTCAGCCTCTTCAATCGCATTGAGATCAGCACGCTGCACATTTTCGATAATGGCGATTTCAAGCGTCTCGGCGTCGCTGAGATCACGAACCGTCACCGGCACCCGATCGAGCTTGGCGGCCTGCGCAGCCCGCCAGCGCCGTTCCCCGGCCACAATCTCAAATGAGTTGGTCGCACCCGAAACCGGCCGCACCACGATGGGCTGCAGAATGCCCTTCTCGGCAACCGACGCCGTCAGGTCCGCCAGGTCCTCTTCTGTGAATGCGCGCCGCGGCTGGTACGGGTTGGCCCGCAGGAATTCGATCGGCACCGTATTGGGGTTGATCGTGGCCGCAGGCGTATTCGCACCAGTATTAACCGGAGCCTCATCGCCGATGAGTGCTGCAAGTCCGCGCCCAAGACCGCGCCGTTTTCCCTCTTCTGCCGCCATTTTTCTGCTCTTTCTCAAACCCTGCAGGCATCGAGGTGGGAGTCATACCCGGCCCTACTTTGCACTGCGCATTCATTGTGTTCTGACCCGCCCGGAGGTCCGGGCGCGCCGGTTAGGCAGCCGCGTGGCGAATGTCCCGCTCGCGCTGGATCAGCTCGGAGGCCAATTTCATATAGGCTTTGGAGCCTGCGCATTTGTAGTCATAGACCAGCGCCGGCTTGCCGAAGCTGGGCGCTTCTGAAATGCGGACATTGCGCGGGATCACCGTGCGGTAAACCTTGTCGCCCATATGCTCGCGCACATCGGCTGCAACTTGGTCCGACAGATTATTCCGCTTATCAAACATTGTCAGAACAATGCCCTGAATCTCGAGGCGCGGATTAAGGCTGGTCTTGACCCGCTCGACCGTGCGCAGCAACTGGCTGAGGCCTTCCAGGGCAAAGAATTCGCATTGCAGCGGCACCAAAATAGCATCCGCCGCAACCATCGCGTTGATGGTCAGCAGGTTCAGCGAGGGCGGGCAATCCACCAGCACGTAGGAGAATGCGCGGCCCACCTCGGAAGCGGTAAAGGTTGCCAGCGCATCATTGAGCCGGTGCGAGCGGCGATCGAAATCAGCCAGCTCAAGCTCGGCACCAAGCAAGTCCATGGTCGACGCCGCCAGCGACAGGCCCGGCACAGCCGTATCGATCAGCGCATCTTCAAGGGCGGCATCACCCATCAGCACATCATAGGCTGAAACCGGACGGCTGTTGCGATCGACCCCAAGGCCGGTGGAGGCATTTCCCTGCGGATCAAGGTCGATGACCAATACCCGCTCGCCGACGGCGGCAAGGGCGGTGCCCAGATTGATGGCTGTCGTGGTCTTGCCAACGCCGCCCTTCTGGTTGGCCAGCACCATCACCCGTGGCTTTGCCGGCTGCACGGCGGCACGAATGGCGGACAGGTCAACGGGAGCCTGGGCGGGTGTCTTGGACGTCTGTTCAGCCGTGTAATCAGGGGCGGACACGGGCGAGCTCCTCCAGCTTGAGTATGACCCCGTCCGCAGCGGTATGGCTTTGGACGTGTGCGACCTTAATATTCCAACATTTTGCGGCTTCGGTCAATTCAAACGCTACATCTCGTCCTTTGAGAAACAGCCCAATACAGTGCGGCGCCCAAAAAGGGGCGATCATTTCCAGCAATTTCGGCAGTGGCGCTACCGCCCGTGCTGAGATGACCTGAGGCGTCCCGCCGATTTTTCCAACGGCTTTCTCGGTCCGCATTGCCAGCACCCGCGCCGGCGCATGCGTCTGCGCAATCACCGTCTGCAGGAAGGCGCATTTGCGCGTGTCGCTCTCCACCAGCACCACTTCAGCGTCCGGGTGCGTGTCCATCAGCATGATGGCGATCACCAGGCCGGGAAATCCCGCCCCGCTCCCCACATCAAGCCATAGCTTCAAGTCTGCCGGTGCGAGGGCCAACAGCTGGGCTGAATCCGCAAAGTGCCTCTCCCATGCCGTCTCCAGGGTGCTCGGCGAGACAAGATTGATTGAGGCCTGCCATTTGATCAGCAGATCCCGGTAGGTGGTGAGCCGCTCATATGTTTCACGTGAAACACTGCCCAGGCCAGAAAGAGATTCTAACTCAGTCACTTGCAGACCTTTATCCACAGGAGCCGACCCTCAGGCCGCCACATTCGGCCCCGACGACCGGGACCGCAGATGCATCAGCAAAGCAGTAATGGCGGCCGCTGTAACACCCTCTACCCGCGCAGCCTGCCCTAAGGTGGCCGGCCGGACCCGCCCCAAACGCTGTTGGCATTCTATCGACAGCCCTGCAACCACCCCGAAATCCATGTCCTGCGGCAGTCTTACATTCTCATCACGCTCAAAAGCCCGGATATCAGACGCCTGGCGCTCAAGATAGACAGCGTAGCCACCCTCAATCTCCATCTGCCCGGCTATAGCCGGATCAAGGCTGCTCAACTGCGGCCAGGCCCCCGTCAGCCACCCCATATCCACATCTTTATAGCGCAGCATCTCAAATGCCGTCCGCCGGACACCATCCTGATTAACCTTTAGACCCAGCGCTTCTGCCTCACGAGGAAGGATTGTTAACCCTTCAAGGAGCTGCCGGGCCGCATCCAGAGCGGCCATTTTACTATTGTGGTGTTCTTCCCGTTCGGACCCGACACAACCCAGATCGATACCCATATTGGTTAACCGCTGATCCGCATTATCCGCCCTTAGGCTTAACCTGTACTCGGCGCGGCTGGTGAACATCCGATAGGGCTCGCTGACCCCCCTTGTCACCAGGTCATCAATCATGACCCCTATATAAGATGAAGACCGGGCAAAACTGACGCCTTCAGACCCCCCGGCGCGGCGCGCAGCACTCAAGCCGGCAACCAGACCCTGAGCCGCAGCCTCTTCATACCCAGTCGTTCCATTGATCTGGCCCGCCAGATAGAGTCCCGGCACACTTTTGACACCCAAGCCTGCGTCCAGTTCCCGCGGGTCTACATAGTCATACTCAATGGCATACCCCGGTCGGAACATGACCGCGTCTTCAAGCCCAGGGATCGTCGCGAGCATGGCTTGCTGCACATCGCGGGGAAGCGACGTCGAAATACCATTTGGATAGACCGTAGGATCATCCAGCCCTTCTGGCTCAAGGAAAATCTGGTGCCGATCCTTTTCCGCAAATCGAACCACCTTGTCCTCAACTGATGGACAATAGCGTGGGCCGGTTCCCTCGATCTGTCCGGTATAAAGAGGCGCCCGATCGAGATTTGCCCGGATCACCTCATGGGTGGCCTCGGTCGTCCCGGTCACGTAGCAGCTCACCTGCGGTTGGGTAATCCTGTCGGTCAGGGTCGAAAATGGCTCCGGTGGCTCATCACCCTTTTGTTCCGGAAGCGATTCCCACCTTATGGTCCGCCCATCCAGCCGCGGCGGTGTCCCGGTCTTAAGGCGCCCCAGATTAAGCGCCAATCCATCGAGGGTGTCGGCAAGACCGATGGACGGCGCGTCGCCGAAGCGACCGCCCGAGGATTGCTCTTCTCCCATATGGATAACGCCGCGCAGAAAAGTACCGGTGGTCAGCACCACCGCACCGGCCCTGAGGATCCGGCCATCGGCCAGAACCACACCGGTTACTTGTCTGCCATCAAGGACAAGGTCCTCCACGGGTGCTTCAACCACAGCCAAATTGCCCGTAGCAGCAATCGCAGCCTGCATGGCATTGCGATAGAGCTTCCGGTCTGCCTGGGCCCGTGGCCCGCGGACGGCAGGACCCTTACGGCGGTTGAGAACCCGGAACTGAATACCCCCCGCATCAGCCACCCGGCCCATAAGACCGTCAAGAGCATCGATCTCCCGGACCAGATGCCCTTTCCCGATCCCACCAATGGCAGGATTGCAGGACATTTCACCGATCCGGTCCGCCCGATGTGTGACCAGAACGGTGGATGCGCCCATCCGCGCCGCAGCGGCAGCAGCCTCGCAACCCGCGTGACCGCCGCCGATGACGATCACGTCAAAGGAGCTGCCGTCACCGGGCAAAATGATATTGGACATAACGGTCATGGGCGGCCTGCATAACCCAGTTCCCACCGGGACGAAAGAGCCGCGGACAAGGTTTATCCACAGCTTTGGACTCCATTTGTTTCACGTGAAACATCCGGCGTGAATCAAGGCCTCGACCGGAGCCGATACACTTCCTATTTGCCGATACAGAAGTCGCGGAAGATGACATCAAGAACATCCTCCACGTCTACGGTTCCAACAAGGCGCCCGAGCGCCCGAAGTGCCAGACGCACCTCCTCACCCACCAGCGCGGCCTCCTGTTGGTCCATGCCGCCCTCAAGTGATGACAAAGCATCCCTCAGAGCCTCGGCCTGACGGGCGCGGCCGACCAGCGAGGCCCCACCGGCACCGCCAACAAGATCCAGCGCAGCACCGGAAAGCCAGGATTCCAGCCGACCTAGGCCAGACCCCGTCACGGCTGAAACCTGGAGATCAATACCCGATGGGCATTCATCACCGGAAGCAAGGTCGCCCTTGTTACCGACTACGAGCCGACGATCCGCGGTAAGGCCTTCCGGCCAATCCGGCTCAACACCAGTCATCTCGCCGAGATCAGCCACCCAGATGGCAATATCTGCACCGGCGGCACGACTACGGGCGCGGGCAATCCCCTCACGCTCGACCGGATCATCCGTCTCCCGCAGTCCGGCGGTATCCGCCAGGATCACCGGCACACCACCCAGATCAAGCCGGACTTCAATAACGTCGCGTGTGGTCCCGGAAACATCAGAAACAATGGCAGCATCCCGCCGCGCAAGCCTATTGAGCAGACTTGACTTGCCGACATTTGGTGGGCCGAGAATGGCAGCATGCACACCATCCCGCAGCATCTCGCCTGCGTGAGCAGACGACAGAACCTCGGACATGTCCGCTGCCACCTGCCGCAACAAAGCCTCTGCTTCAGCACCAAGTCCTTCAGGCAGTTCCTCATCACTGAAATCAATCTCAGCCTCGATGAGTGCCAAAGCCCTAATCAGATCCGTCCGCCATTGGGTACACCGCGCAGCAAGTCCGCCCTCTGACTGAGCCAGCGCCAACCTGCGCTGCCCAGCCGTCTCCGCATCAATCAGGTCCGCCAAACCTTCCACACGCGTCAGGTCCATCCGCCCATTGGCAAACGCCCGCCGCGTAAAGGCACCCGGCTCCGCAAGACGCAGACCCGGAACCCGTGACAGGGCATCAAGCACCCCCGCGATAACCGCCCGGCCGCCATGCACATGAAACTCAGCCATGTCCTCACCGGTAACCGTCCCGGGTCCCGGCAGCCACAATACCAGCGCATGATCCAAGGTTTCTTCCGTACCCGGATCAACCAGATGCCTTACCACCGCTCGTCTTGGTGAGGGCAAAGGGCCGGCGGACAGCACCTTAAGCGCTGCCGCCGCATCGCCACCGCTGACCCGGATCACTGCAATGCCGGCGCGTCCCAGCCCGCTGGACAGCGCGTAAATCGTATCGTCGTACACGTAATTTGCCTGAGCTCTGAAACCGGATTAGCTGCGCTTGCGCGGGCGCTTAGGACTCTTTGCTGCGGGTTCTGAATCGCTGGATCCCACCGCCGAACGGGCCACGCTCCACAATACCTTCTGCAATTTATCGATCCCTTCAACGCCCACAGGCAGCACGCTCTTCACCAGCAGCTCAGGATCGATATAGGCCACGTTGCGCTTAATCTGATCGCTCACCTGCGCCATCAGCTCTTCCTGCATCGGTGCCATATCAGGCAGCCCCATAACCTTGCGGGCTTCCTCCGGCGTCATCTCAACTTCAATGTTGATCTTCATCTGTTGCTCCTGCATGGCTTGACCCAAGGGCGCAGTAACACGCCTCACCCCGATCAATACCTATTGCCCACACATATGCCGTGAAAGCCACCATGTCACAAAACATGCTTGCCGGTGAGACCAGTCCATACCTCCTTCAGCACAAGGATAACCCGGTGCATTGGCGACCCTGGGGCACCGAAGCATTGGCCGCTGCAAAAGCTGCCAACAAACCGATCCTCCTCTCAATCGGCTATGCCGCCTGCCATTGGTGCCATGTGATGGCGCATGAAAGCTTTGAGGATGATGCGGTCGCTGCCGTCATGAACGAGCTCTTCATCCCCATCAAGGTAGACCGTGAAGAACGGCCCGACATCGACACCATTTATATGTCGGCCCTGCATCATCTGGGCGAACAGGGCGGCTGGCCGCTGACCATGTTTTTGACCCCCGACGGCGAACCCTTCTGGGGTGGCACCTATTTTCCCAAAACGGCCAGCTACGGGCGACCTGGATTCCCGGACGTACTGCGCGAGATATCGCGCTTCTATCATGAAGAGGGCGACAAGGTTGCAAGCAACCGCGATGCCCTGCGCAACGCCCTCAAGGAGCAGGCCGCAGCAACCTCCCCCGGCGAACCGGCCCCGGATATCCTCGACACAGTAGCCGACCGTCTCGTCAGCCATATTGACCCGGAAAACGGCGGTGTTGGGTCAGCCCCCAAGTTCCCGCAGCCCTTTCTGCTGGAACTCCTGTGGCGCGCCTGGCTGCGCTCCGGCGACGAGCGCTGCCGTCATGCCGTCACCCACACTCTCACCCGCATGTGCCAGGGCGGAATTTACGACCATATCGGCGGCGGTCTGGCGCGCTATTCGGTCGATGAAAAATGGCTCGTCCCGCATTTCGAGAAAATGCTGTACGACAACGCAACCTTGATCGGCCTTTTGAGCGACGTGGCGCTGGGAACCCGCAACAACCTGTTCGCAGAACGCCTGCACGAGACCGTCAACTGGGTCTTGCGGGAAATGGTCACAGCAGACGGTGCCTTCGCGGCCAGCCTTGATGCCGACAGCGAGGGCGAGGAAGGCAAGTTCTATGTCTGGACCGATGCCCAGATTGACGAAGCTCTGTCCGACTTTACCCCCGACGAGATCATCCTGTTCAAGCAGGTCTATGACGTGGCGCCGCAAGGCAACTTTGAAGGCAACACGATTCTCAACCGCCTCGACCACCCCCAGGATCTCAAGACATCGCAAGAAGCTATCTTTGCCCGCATGCGCGAAGTGCTGTTTGAAGCGCGCGCACCACGCATCCGCCCCGGATGGGACGACAAGGCCCTGACCGACTGGAATGGCCAGATGATCGCAGCCCTGGCACGCGCCGCAGGCGCCCATAACGAGCCGCAATGGCTCGAAGCTGCCGATCGCGCCTTCAATTTCATCCGTACACAAATGGTTGCAGATGGCAAGCTGCATCACTCTTTCAGGGCCGGTCGCCTGCAGCACCTTGCCATGGCTGACGGGTATGCAAACATGATCAAGGCCAGCCTTGCCCTCCACGAAGTAACGGCCAAGGACATATATCTCACTCAGGCCCGCGATTGGGCGCAGGAGCTCCACGCCCATTATTGGGACGATGAAGGTGGCGGGTACTTTTTCACGTCAGACGATGCCGAAGCACTGGTTGTGCGCACGCGAAACGTCACCGACGATGCCACCCCGGCGGCGAATGGCACAATGATCGAAAACCTGGCCCGGCTCTGGTACCTGACCGGAGAGCCCGCCTATCGCGAGCGTGCCAACGCCATCATCCATGCCTTTGCCGGTGACCTCGGTCGTAATTTCTTTCCCATGTGCACATATCTCAACGGCTTCGACACGCTGCTCAACGCGGTACAGATCGTCATTGCCGGAGAAGGGGCCGAAGCGGACGCTCTGCGTAATATTGCGCTCAAGGCACCACTTCCCACACGGGTCCTGAGCACGGCGCACAACAACCTCCCCCGCAGCCACCCCGCATTTGGCAAGACCGTGCCCGAAGGTGCAACCGCTGCAGCCTATGTCTGCGAGGGCATGAATTGCTCATTGCCGGTCGAAACACCCGCCGCGCTGCACAGCATGCTGGCCCGCCCCCTCTAGAATCTCGCCTCGGGACGCATTTACCCACCTCAGCAAGGACGCTTGCACCAGCCGCCTTGCGATGTAAGGTGCGCGGCTTGAATATCTTCCTCGCGGTCGCTCTCCCCGGATGGCCGGCCAGCCAGCGAACCTGACAACGAAAATGGAGCTCAGCCCGTGAGCGGACAGGACATCGAAATTAGCGGCCCGGACGGCAAATTTGCCGGTTATCTGGCCACCCCCGCCAATGGCAAAGGCCCGGGCATCGTCGTCATTCAGGAGATTTTCGGCGTCAATCAGGTGATGCGCGATATCTGTGACGGGCTCGCAGATGAGGGGTTTGTTGCCCTGTGCCCGGATCTCTTCTGGCGGCTTGAGCCGGGTATCCAGATTACCGACAAGACGGAAGAAGAGTGGAAGAAGGCCTTCGACCTGTTCGGCCGGTTTGATGTGGACGCCGGCATCATCGATATCGACGCCACCATCGAACATCTGCGGCAGATGAATGTCTGCGCCGGCAAGGTTGGCACAGTCGGCTATTGCCTCGGCGGCCTGCTCGCCTACCTCACCGCGGCGCGTACCGATGTCGATGCCAGCGTCGGCTATTACGGCGTCAATATTCAAGAGAAGCTCGACGAAGCTGAACACATCAAAAAGCCACTCGTGCTGCACATTGCTGAAAATGACGAGTTCGTGCCCGCCGAAGCACAGGCGCAGATAAAAGCCGGCCTCGCAGGCAATGAGCTGATAACGCTCCATACCTATGCCGGCCGCGATCATGCTTTCGCACGCGAAGGTGGCGCGCACTACCATCAGGACGATGCGGACCTCGCCAACGGCCGCACCCTCGCCTTCTTCCGGCAGAACCTGAGCTAACCGGTCAGGGCAAAACAAGAGTCAACACAAGCATCGTTCCGTATACGAATCAAACCGCAACGGGGGGCCTCAATGGTCAAGGCAGTTCGCATCCATGAAACCGGCGGACCCGACGTCCTGAAATTCGAGGACGTGGATCTTGCTGCTCCCGGCCCCGGCCAGGTGCAGGTACGCCATACGGCAATCGGCCTCAACTATATCGACACATACTTCCGCTCCGGGCTTTACCCCGCCCCGCTCCCCTGCGGCCTTGGCATGGAAGCGGCCGGTGTTGTTGACGCTGTCGGCGAAGGTGTGACCTCGCTCAAGACCGGTGACCGTGTGGCCTATGGCACCGGCCCGCTTGGCGCCTATTCACAGGCACAAAACGTTGCTGCAAATCGCGTTGTCACTGTTCCCGACGGTGTCAGCGACAAAGATGCCGCCGCCATGATGCTCAAAGGCATGACCGCGCAATATCTGCTGCGGCGCACTTACAAAGTGAAGCCCGGCGATACGATCCTGTTTCATGCGGCCGCAGGCGGCGTTGGACTGATTGCCTGCCAATGGGCAAAGCATCTGGGCGCAACGGTCATCGGTACTGCCGGCAGCGCTGAAAAAGCGGCCCTCGCCAAACAGGCCGGCGCCGACCATGTGATCCTTTATCGCGACGAGGATGTCCCCACCCGCATACGAGAGATCACCGGCGGCAAGATGGTGCCGGTTGTCTATGACGGTGTCGGCAAGGATACATTCCAGATGTCGCTCAACTGCCTGGCCCCGCTGGGGCTGATGGTGAGTTTCGGCAACGCATCGGGCGCAGTACCGCCATTTGATATCGGCATTCTCAATCAAAAGGGGTCACTATTCATCACCCGCCCCTCACTTGCAGCCTATGTCGGGCGTGACGAGGATCTGGCTGCCACCGCGGCGGATCTGTTTGAGGTGATGGCAAGCGGTGCCGTCAAAGCAGATGTCCGTCAGGAATATGCGTTGGCCGATGTTGCACAGGCCCATCGCGACCTTGAAGCACGCAAGACAACCGGTGCCACGGTCCTGATACCTTAAACCGGCAGGCTAACCATCAGACAAGATCGACCGGAACGCCGAAACCAAGATCAAGATAGTGAAAGCTCTTGATGATGGTTCTGGGATTGACCTCGAACTCCACATGATGCGGGAGCGCATTGTTGCAGATGGAGCCTGGGCCAATCATCCGGTTTGCACCATCAGGCCCGGGCCCAACAGGCAGGGTCAAGAACTCAAACATATGCACAATGCCCTGAAGGTCTGTGACCTCGCGCTGCTGCACAAACCCGCATGGTTTCAGATGCAGGTTCGTCAACCGCGTATGTTCCAGCGTCCGTTCTGACGGGGGCAGCAGATCGAGTATACTGCGCCCGGTAAAATCTGCCTTCATCCACTGCACCAGCGTGGTCCCCCAGACGCGGTAGATCACGTCGCCATCGGGCGTCCACGACATGTAGCGCATATATGGCAGGAGGCTGACAAAGTCGGCGGGATTTATATCAACCGCAGCGGGCATCGGATTGCTGCCACGCAAATCCATCCAGTAATCAAGGAATGTGCTGCTTCGTTGCGACAAAACGGCGGCATCCCCGCGCACGCCCACAGCGGATGCCGGCACAGGTTGCATCGATGGAGAATGGGGACGAGGTTCAATCATACGCTTCAACTTGCCCGCGATAGGTCGAGGAAGCGTTAATCGCCCACAACCCAATCCGGCGTCCCGAACCCTATATCGATGCAGGCCATGTCGATGCGTTCCAAAGGCTGATCACGGTCGGTCTCCCCATCCCAGTGTTCGGGAACTTCACGCACCATGATGCTGCCAAGTATCCGCGACTTTCCAGGCTCTGACGCTTCAGGCCCTTCCGGTCCGATGGGAAGATGCAAAACTTCAATTTCGCGGCTACCGCCACCAACGATGAATGAATGCCGGACAAAGATGAGGCCGCACGGATGTTCGTGCATAGCGCGCAGATACGCGGTTTCTTTCTCCCGTTGGTCCGGGAGCAGGGTCTCAAGCATATTGTCCCCGGTCATATCAGTTCCAAGAACCGTGCACAGCGCACTGCCAAAAACCCGGATGCGAAGATCCTCCGGCCCTTCCCAGCTCAGATAGCGTGAGTAAGGAAGCAGCGACCGAAACCCCGCAGGACTGATATCCGAGCAATCCGGCATCACCTTGCCACCACGTACACCGTGCCAGTAGGCAAGCATTTCATGACCGACATGGGTAAGCCGGATACCACCATGCGTGTCGGGAATCTCAGATTTGAGATGAGAGCTGGAAGTTTTTGCAATCAGCGCCCGGCGGGGATCAAGAACATCCACCGACCAACCAGGAACAACAGTCCCTTTCTCGTGATGCTGCCATACCAACTGCTTCATCTCCCTGCAGCGCCCGCATAGTCACGCAGCGCGGCACAAGGGATAGACGGATTTCCTTACCCATTCATTGAATGGAAGCAACAGACGACCCGGCATCCGCACAAATTCGTGCCTGTCCGTCATATCTGCCGGAGCGGATCAGTGTCGTGCCTGCAATTCAGCAAGCCCGACACCGACCAAAACCCGCTGTTACGTATTCATTGAATCGAAGAACTCGTCATTCGATTTCGTCTGCTTGAGCTTATCGAGCAGAAACTCAATCGCATCCGTCGTGCCCATCGGGTTGAGGATACGGCGCAACACATACATTTTCTGCAGGACCTTCTTGTCCACAAGCAGCTCTTCTTTACGGGTGCCGGATTTGAGGATGTCCATGGCCGGGAAAATCCGCTTGTCGGCGACCTTGCGGTCAAGAACAAGCTCCGAGTTGCCGGTGCCCTTGAATTCTTCGAAGATCACTTCGTCCATCCGGCTGCCGGTATCGATCAGCGCCGTGGAGATGATGGTGAGCGAGCCACCTTCTTCGATGTTACGCGCTGCACCGAAGAACCGCTTGGGACGCTGCAACGCATTGGCGTCAACACCACCGGTCAGAACCTTGCCCGACGACGGCACCACCGTGTTGTAGGCGCGACCAAGCCGGGTGATTGAATCGAGAAGGATCACCACGTCGCGGCCATGTTCAACCAGGCGCTTCGCTTTCTCGATCACCATTTCGGCGACCTGTACGTGGCGCACTGCGGGTTCGTCAAAGGTGGAGGACACGACCTCACCCTTCACCGACCGCTGCATGTCCGTCACTTCTTCCGGCCGCTCGTCAATCAGCAGCACAATCAAATAGCATTCGGGATGATTGGCAGCGACCGAGTGCGCGATGTTCTGCAGCAACACGGTCTTACCAGTGCGCGGCGGGGCAACGATCAAGGCGCGCTGGCCCTTGCCCAGCGGAGCAACGATGTCGATGACGCGGGCCGACTTGTCCTTGTAGGTCGGGTCATCAACTTCCATCGTCAGCCGCTCATCAGGATAAAGCGGCGTCAGATTGTCGAAGTGGACTTTGTGCTTTGCAGCGTCGCGATCTTCAAAATTGATCAGGTTGACCTGCAGCAATGCAAAGTAGCGCTCGCCGTCTTTCGGGCTGCGGATATCACCTTCTACCGTATCACCGGTGCGAAGTGAGAAGCGGCGGATCTGCGAGGGAGACACATAGATGTCGTCGGGACCTGGCAGATAGTTGGCGTCCGGTGAGCGCAGGAAGCCGAAGCCGTCCTGCAGCACTTCCAGAACACCTTCGCCGATAATATCGACCTCTTTCTCTGCAAGCTTTTTGAGGATCGCAAACATCAATTCCTGTTTGCGAAGCGCGCTGGCATTCTCGACCTCATGCTCCTCCGCAGTGACGAGAAGCTCAGTCGGGCTCTTGGCTTTGAGGTCTGCTAGTTTAACTGGTTCCATAGGGACTTTTTACGCTCTGGATATAGCCATCGCTTCCACGGGATGTGGCGGATGGCAGGCGGTAACAAATAAAGACGCGGGTCACTCATACGAGGCGGCGCCGTGCGGGGAAAATCCTGAGGGACCGGTCAACAACAACCGGTCATCCGGCTTCAAGTCAGGTGATTTCATGTGGCCCGCCATCTGTGTGGCGGCTGAAAACAAGATCGGCTTGGAGTGTGTCGGTCTGGATTTGAACTAGGTGGGTCATCTTCCCAAAACGTGAAACCGGCCTTGGCTGGCAAACATTCTGCGGTTGATGGGGAGTGTATGTCTGGCGGTCAGATCGTTGCTGCAATTTCAGCTGATACAAATTGGCAACCGGCGGTCCGGTTCCCTCTCCGCAGCAACACACCATGCCCGGAAACGGGAAACAGTGCATGAAGAACTTCATTCAAGACGCCGAACTAATAGCGCACCTGCGGGCAAACGAAAAGCCCTATTCCATATAAGGTCTTTTGGCGCCGGTTAGAACGGTTTTACCACCACCAGAATGACGATGAAGATTGTCGCTACCGGCCCGATCTCATTGATCATCCGGAAGAATTTTTCAGTCCTCGGCCGCTCATCACGCGCGAACGCCTTACGCCATCCAGCCAGCATGCCGTGCAGGGCGCTGAGCCCGACAACCAATATGAGCTTGCCATGCAGCCAGCCAGCCTGACCTAACCCGTCAAGCCCTGGATAGAGCGTGAAGACAAGCAAGATGCCAAAAACCCAGGTTGCGATCATTGCCGGATTGACAATGATCCGCAGCAACCGCCGTTCGGCAGACTTCATGGTTTCAGACAGCTCAGACCCCGGCTTCGCAGGGTAATGATAGATGAAAAGCCGCGGCAGCATATACATCCCGGCCATCCAGAAGATCACCGAAATGATGTGCAGCGCCTTGATCCAGAGATAATACTCAGCCACAGCCCCCACCCTTCAATTTACGCAAGTCTTCCGCACGGACACTGGCTAAACCCGGCCGGACATATACGCCGGCCACCCATCGGTGCAACGCCGCCACTCGCATCCACCACAGCACTGGTCAGCGCATCAATATAGGGCTTCGCCGTCCCCAGGGCCGGAACTCTGACATATGATGGAACACCGGATTCATGGGCCAGCTCACCATATTCAATATCAAGTTCCACCAGCGTTTCTGAGTGCTCCGACACAAAGGCGATCGGCACAACGACAAGTGACTTGCCGTCTTTGCCCGCCCGCTTGATCTCATCGTCGGTGGACGGCCCAATCCATTCAAGCGGCCCGACGCGGCTTTGATAGCAGGTCACATAATCAAGCCCGGGCATGTTGAGCGCCGCAACCGTTGCCGCAACGGTCTGCTCCACCTGCCATTGATAGGGATCACCCCCATCGACAATTTTCTTTGGCAGCCCATGCGCTGAAAACAGCACGCGGATATTTTCATCGCCCAGATGCGGCTTGAGTGCATCCACATGCGCGGCAATAAAATTGCCCTGCTGCGGATAACAGCAAACCGTACGGGTCGGGACATCAAGCCCCGCTTTTTTTGCCTTTGCCGCCCATTCCTTCGCCGAGGAGCCGGTTGTCGTTGTTGAAAACTGCGGATAAAGCGGCAGCAGCGTGATCTCATCCGGGGCAAAATCCTTGAGCGCCGAAACCGCTTCCTCGGTGAACGGATGCCAGTAGCGCATCGCGATCACAACCTTGAACTGATCCCCAGGCGTTTGCGACGCGAGACTTGTCTCCAGCGCGCGCGCCTGCGCCTGGGTCAGCTCCAGCAATGGCGACCGGCCACCAATCTGACCGTAGATTTCGCGTGCAACCGGCGCACGGCGTGTGGAGATCAGCTTCGCCACCAGCCAACGCAATGGCTGTGGCAAACCAATAATCGCCCTGTCATTGAACAGATTGAACAAGAATGGCCGGACGGACTCCGGCGCATCAGGTCCACCAAGGTTGAAAAGGACGACCGCGCGTTTCATTCGCCCCTCACCCGCTTGACCAGTTGCGCCACATGTTCAGGCGGCGTTTGCGGCACAATTCCGTGCCCAAGATTGAAAATGAACGGCCGCCCGGCAAACGCCTCAAGAATTTCGTCTGCCGCACGCAGCATCTGATCACCACCAGCTACCAGCAACAGCGGATCGAGATTGCCCTGACATATGGTATCCGCCGGCAGTGCCGTCGTCGCCCAGGATAGCGGCACGGATGGATCAAGCCCCACCGCGTCTACCCCCGTCTCCGCCACATAGCGCGCCAGCAGTGGACCTGCGCCTTTCGGGAAGCCGATGATCGGCTGTGTCACCCCAAGCGCCCGCAAACGCGCTACCAACGCCTTGGTGGGTGCAATGGACCAGCGCGCAAACTCACCTTCCGGCAATACACCGGCCCAGGTATCAAACAATTGCAGCACGTCAGCCCCGGCACGCACCTGCGCTGCCAGATAAAGCGCACTTGCTTCCACCAGAACATCCATCAACGCCTGAAAGGCTTTGGGGTCCCGATAGGCAAACAGCCGCGCCGGTGCCTGATCCGGCGTGCCACGTCCGGCAATCATATAAGTCGCAACGGTCCACGGTGATCCTGCAAAGCCGATCAGATCTGTTTCCGCCGACAATGCACCGCGCAACCGTTCTACAGTTTCAAATATCGGCGCAAGATGGTTTTCCACCGCAGCCACATCAAGCTTCGCAACCGCCTTGCCGTCTTCCAGCGGATCAAGACGTGGGCCTTCGCCGGGTTCAAACCACAGCTTCTGGCCAAGTGCCTGTGGGATCAAAAGAATATCTGCAAACAGGATCGCCGCATCAAAGCCGTAGCGCCGGATCGGCTGCAACGTCACTTCGGTCGCCATCTGCGGTGAATAGCAAAGATCGAGGAACCCGCCTGCCTTCTCGCGCAGCTCACGATACTCAGGCAAATACCGCCCTGCCTGACGCATGAGCCATACGGGAGGAGGTGACATTACCTCTCCCTTGATAGCCTTCAGGAGGCGACCATCCGGTCTGGGCGTTTGAGATACGGATTGAGGCTCAGACACGTCGCTCTTCCAAACTATGATTCTTTTATTAATAGATGAGGGTAGTAGGTGGGATGCAAAGCGGGGATGACACCTGTGTCCCCATATCATGCAGGCATATATGCCTGTAAGACCGAATGCCCATTCTCCACACGGAAGAACTTTGTGGGTAACTCGGAAATTCCCCCGCACCATAGGCGACTGAAAAGCGGGGAAAACGGGTTTAAGTGACGCAGCCGAAAAAACTTACCCCCATCTTCCCCGTATTCAGACCGTCTGCCAGACCATTTCCTCCCCAGACTCATGAAATAGGCATTAACTCTTTATTAACCCTTGTGATTCACAGGCCCTGCCGAAAAACCCGAATCTATCCCCACTGACACAAATCTCCGGGCGATCTTATCCCGTCCACAAACCGACCCAGCGGATATGCAAGAAGGTGGTGATGGCGCCTCATTGGTCTACCCCATAAACTCTGCGAGGTAGATCTGAGGTGAGGTTTGCGTCTCATCACCTGTGCCTGTAACCACGTGTTGCCCGCCAAGTTCCAATCCGTCCACCAGCAAGGCGCCCTTCGTTGATCGCACCCGACGACAGCAAGTCATTCTTCCATCTGCATCTGGTTTCGGATTCGACCGGCGAAACCCTCAATGCGGTTGCCAAAGCAGCCGTGGCGCAGTTCGAAATGGTGCACCCCATCGAACACATATATGCGCTGGTGCGCGGACCCCGCCAACTTGACCGTGTTGTCCGCCAGATCGAGGCGGCACCGGGCATCGTCATGTTCACTATGGTCAGCGACAAACTGCGCCGCGAGCTTGAAGCGCGTTGCCGCGAACTCCAGGTGCCATGCATTGCCGTGCTCGATCCCGTCATGCAGGTTCTCGGTGCCTATCTTGGAACCGAACGCACCCATAAACCCGGTTCGCAACATACGTTGGATGCGGATTATTTCGGCCGCATCGATGCCCTGAATTACACTATGGCCCATGACGACGGTCAGGGCCTTGATAATCTGGAAGAAGCAGATGTCGTGCTGGTCGGTGTCAGCCGTACGTCGAAAACACCAACTTGCATGTATCTCGCTAATCGCGGCGTTAAGGCCGCCAACTATCCACTGGTGCCGCAAATCCCGGTGCCCAATGAAATCGAAACGCTTAAAGCGCCCCTGGTCGTCGGCCTGCTCGCATCACCGGAACGTTTGATGCAGATCCGCCGGCAGCGGCTTCTTTCTTTGAAGGAAGACACGCAAACCGAATATGTGGATCTTGATCGTATCCGCGAAGAGGTAACGGCGGCGCGTAGGCTTTGTGCCCGCCACGGCTGGCCGACGATTGATGTCAGCCGCCGCTCCATCGAAGAAACCGCCGCCGCCATTCTCAATCTGGTGACCGAGCGTAAAACACCAGCCGTTTAGAAAATCATGACTCTGCAAAAACCAAAAATCATTCTTGCCTCCGGTTCTGCCGTGCGTGCCCATTTAATGGAAGGCGCACAGATAGCGTTTGAAAAAATTCCACCGGACCTGGACGAAAGCATTCTCAAGCGCGAGCTGGAGAATGACCCCGCCTGTCATAATGAACACGGTGCGGGCCCAGCCATTTCACGGGCACTTGCCAAGGCCAAGGCCGAGCTGGTTTCAACGGCGCACCCGAACGCGTTGGTGATTGGTGCCGACCAAGTGATGACGCTGGGCAGCGATTGTTATGACAAGCCCAAGGACATGGCTGAAGCCCGCGCCCGCCTTCAACAGTTTCGGGGCCGGTCACATCTGTTGCATGCGGCTGTCGCGCTTGCGCGCGGCGGTGAAACGATCTGGCATCACTACCAACCATCACATTTGACCATGCGTGATTTCAGCGATGCATTTCTTGATGCCTATCTTGAAAGCACCGGCGACAAAGTCCTTGCCAGTGTTGGCGCCTATCAGCTTGAAAGCATTGGCGCGCAGCTGTTTGAAAAAATCGACGGCGACTATTTTTCCATTCTCGGCCTGCCGCTGCTGCCGTTGATGACAGAGCTGCGCAATCAAGGCGCGCTGGATATATGAGCGGCCAATCAACAGCAGCCGCAGGCCCCAGAAAAGTCTGCGTCATCGGATGGCCGGTAAAGCATTCCCGCTCGCCCCTCATTCACAACACCTGGCTTGAACGTCATGGCATCGACGGCGAATACACAAAATTCGCCGTCGAACCCGCGGAGCTTGTCGATACGTTACGCTACCTGCCGACGCTTGGGTTTCGCGGCGCTAACGTCACCGTGCCGCATAAGAAAGCAGCGTTCGAAGCGCTGAGCCCATTCGTTGATCCGCCCGCTGAACGTCTGCAGGCCGTCAACACGATCTACCGAGATCCCGATACCGGCGATATGCGTGGAACGAATACGGACGGAACCGGATTCCTGATCCACTTGAATCAATCCGTACCCGGATTCCATGGCAAGACGGCTGTGGTTCTCGGTGCAGGTGGCGCGGCCCGCGCCATTGTCGATGCACTTGAAAAAGAAGCCGGCATGTCCGTGCGCCTCGTCAACCGAACAGTTGCCCGCGCCGCAGCCATGGTCGCGGACATTGATCTCAAGGCCACGGTCTATGGCTGGGACAATCTGGAACAGGCATTGACCGGCGCAGACCTTGTGGTCAACACCACATCGCTTGGCATGGCCGGCCAGCCGCCGTTGGACATTGATCTTGCCCCGTTGCCCGATACCGCTGTCGTCTACGACATTGTCTATGCGCCGCTTGAAACTGACCTGTTGAAACAGGCACGCGCCCGCGGGCTGGCAACGGTTGATGGCCTTGGCATGTTGCTGTGGCAGGCGGCGCCTGGATTTGAAAAATGGTTCGGCCAGAAAATTGATGCGGAAGATGTCGCCGCCGCGCGCACCGTCGTTGAAGCTGATCTCATGAAGGAAACAAACTGATGCTGCTTGTCGGTCTCACCGGATCCATCGGCATGGGAAAATCCGAAACCGCAAAAATGTTTCAGCGGCTCGGTGTGCCTGTTTATGACGCGGATGCAGCCGTCCACAGCATCTATGTAAAAGGTGGCGCCGCCGTCGAACCCCTGCGCGCCGTATTCCCGGATGCCATTGTCGATGGTGCGGTGGACCGCGCGAAATTGTCGACGCTTGTGCTGCACGATAAAGACGCCCTGAAAAAACTCGAAGGCATCGTGCATCCGCTGGTCGGTGAAACCCAGATGCAGTTTTTGAAAGACGCTGTGGAGTCCGGTGCAAAAATGGCGGTGCTGGATATTCCCCTGCTGTATGAAACCCGTGGCGAAGCACGCGTCGATGCGGTGGTGGTGGTATCTGCTCCGGCTGACATGCAACGCGAACGCGTGCTTGCGCGCCCCGGCATGACAGTTGAAAAATTCGAACAGATACTGGCCAAGCAGGTGCCGGATGCCGAAAAGCGCGCGCGCGCAGATTTCGTCGTCGATACCAGCAAGGGTCTTGAGCATGCGTTTGAACAAGTGACACGAATCACTGAGGATTTGCAGTCATGGGAGCCTAAGGTGCTGGCAGGCCGCCTAGGGCAGGATGGCGGGCACAAAGGCTGATGATTGGGACAGACGCATATGCGTGAAATCGTACTCGATACCGAAACAACCGGCTTCAAGCCGTCCGAAGGTCATCGGGTAGTTGAGATCGGCTGCGTCGAACTGATCAATCACGTGCCGACCGGCGAGGTCTATCACCAGTATATCAACCCGCAGCGCGACATGCCCGACGGCGCGTTCCAAGTGCACGGGCTGTCGCAACAATTTTTGTCCGACAAACCGTTGTTTGACGATGTGGCGGATGCATTTCTGGCTTTTGTCGGGGACGCGCCACTGGTTGCGCACAATGCCAGCTTTGACATGACATTCATCAATGCGGAGCTGACAGGCAGCGGTCGCGCGGCGCTTCCCGACGAACAGGCCATCGACACGCTGCAGATTGCCCGCACCCGGTTCCCCGGTGCTGCCGCATCGCTGGATGCATTGTGCCGCCGCTTCAATGTCGACAATTCATCGCGTGAAAAACACGGCGCGTTGCTGGATGCGGAATTGCTCGCAGAAGTCTATCTGGAACTGATCGGCGGCCGTGAGCCAGGCCTCATTCTTGAAGAAGCAAAGGCCTCAGCTGCACGGGCCGCAACGCCAAACGCAGCCCGACGCACACGCCCGCAGCCGCTCACGTCGCTGCTCAACGATGAAGAGCGCGAAGCGCATCGCGCCTTCGTGGCGGAGCTTGGCAGTGATGCATTGTGGCTTAAGCCGGTAGCCAATTAGGCAGCGGTCCTAGGCGTCGCCTTGGGGCGCTTTTGCCTTCTGCTCGGCCTGTGCCTGCTCGAGCCGTTGGCGGTAGAGCGCCGCAAAATCAATCGGATCGATCATCAGCGGCGGGAAGCCGCCATCGCGTGTCATGTCGGCAATCACCCGGCGGGCAAACGGGAACAGGATGCGCGGGCACTCGATCAGCAGCACCGGCTGCAGCCCCTGCTCGGGAATGTTTTCCAACCGGAACACGGCGCCATAAACCAGCTCTACCAGAAACACCTGGGTCCCATTGACCTTGGCATCTGCCGTCAGCCGCAGCTCAACTTCGTAGTCCTTGTCCTTCTGGCCAGCCACGCGAACATCAACGGCCACATTGATCTGTGGGGCTTCATTTGAGAAGCCGCCCGGTGCGTTCGGATTTTCGAAGGACAGGTCTTTGATGTACTGCCCAAGCACGCGGATCTGCGGCGGCATGGCCTGCTGACCCTGATCGCTTGATCCATTGGCTGCTTCGTTGGCGTTTGAAGACGGGGTATCGGACATATGAAAAGGACTTTCAGCTATGGAGCAGATTGGCGAGGTGTTGAACCGACTGAGCCGCTGGTTTGGCTAACATGCGGGCGCAACCTGCCGCAAGCGGCATGGGTCCGAGGCGCAGCTTTACGGGGTGCGCCAGGGGCTGTCATCGGGTCCGCGCGTCTCATCTGATTGATCCAGATCGACAGCATCCCCTTCAATGGTTTTGCCGCCGTCATTTGCCGGCCGGTGCATTCCCGGCTCGCGATCCCACTGCGGGTCCGCATTGCGGGCTGAGCCTGTTGTGTAGCTATGGACCTGAAAGGAGCCATTGCGGCGGGCGGCGGCAACCATCCGGCCGCGCAGGAACTGACGCACCTGCGGCACAAACAATGAAAAGCCGATGGCATCGGTCAAAAACCCCGGAGTTAGCAGCAGCCCGCCGGCAAACACCAGAAACAGCCCATCCAGCGCCTGTTCCAACGGCATCTCGCCGCGCGCCAGTTTTTCCTGTGCAGTCCGCGCGGTTGAGAGACCCTGCCGGCGCAACATCCACGCACCGAGAAACGCCGTGCCGATGACAATGGCAATGGTTGCAGCCGTACCGATCGCGCCGCCAACCTGTATAAACAGGATGATTTCGATCAGCGGAATGCCGATAAAGGCCAGCAACAGATAAAAGAACATTGGATCTCCGATGGACATTGGGGTTTGCGCAGCAATTTAGCGCCGTGCAGGTCAAATTTGTGGGCCTTGCAGGGCCGCGACACCATGCTACCTCATGTGTAATATAGGAATGCGGCCATCGCTGGACCGGACCAATGTGCCAAAGCTATGATGGTGCAAACCAGTGCCCGCCAAATATGCCCGCCTAAAATGGAAAATGCGTACCCGCCATGACCGGCTATGACCTGATAAATCTTCTGTTTCTTGCCATCGCGGTAATTGTATTTTTCCGCCTGCGCAGTGTGCTGGGCAAACGCACCGGCAATGAGCGGCCGCCCAGCGACCCCTATTCGCGCGGGCCGTTTGAGCGTGGACGGACGGGCGATAACGCAAGCGACAGCGCCGCTGGCAATGACACGCCAGATGACAATGTGATCCGGCTGCCCGGCGCTGATAAAGCGGCTGATCTGCCGTCGGCTTTGGCGCGGCCTGCTTATGCCCCCGCCGGGACGCCGCTGGCCGCAGGTCTTGCCCAGATTGAGCTGGCTGACCGCGAATTTACGGCGCAGGAGTTTCTTGATGGTGCCGGTAAGGCCCATGAAATGATCGTCACAGCCTTTGCCGCCGGTGACCGCCAGACATTGGGCCAGTTGCTGGATGATGACGTTTACCGCGACTTTGAAGCGGCGATCGAAGGGCGCGATGCTGAGGGCCGCAACCTTGAGCAAACCTATGTGGGCCTGACAAAGAGCGAAATTACCGATGCCGGGTTTGACAATGGCCGCGCCCGTCTGACGGTGCGCTTCACCAGCGAAATGATTTCCACCCTGCTTGCCGCCAATGGTGATGTGGTGGAGGGCAGCCCGGAAGCCGTCCGTCAGGTGGTAGATATCTGGACCTTCGAGCGCGACACCAAGAGCCGCGACCCAAACTGGAAGCTTGTCGCCACTGGCGGCAACTAGGCCGACTGTGCCTGACGCTCCGGATCAACCGCAAGCAGCCATGACCAACCTCACCCGCCGCCGCGTCCTGATGGCGGTAGCCGCTGTTGCCGGTATGGCTTTGTTGTTTGGGCTGGCCATACTTCTGGGACTGGAAAGCCTGTTTATGGACGAAGGTAAGCCCGAACGTCTGGTGCTCAGCGAGACCCGGTTTGAAGACCTGGCGGGCTGGGCTGAGGACGATCACGCCGCCGCGCTGGCGGCATTTGGGCAGACCTGCACAATTCTCGAGCGCCTTCCCGCTGCCCGATCCCTGCGCGGCGACCCACAACTGCTTGTCACCGCAGGCGATCTGCAGCCGGCCTGCGAAAAGGCCCGAAATACGGCGTCTCAAGACGCCCGCAGCTTCTTTGAAACAACCTTTATTCCATTCCGTATCCGTAATGAAAGCGGTGGCGACGACACCGATTTGGGGCTCATCACCGGTTATTACGAACCGGAAATGAAAGGCTCGCGGACAAAGACGCAAACCTTCACAAGTCCCGTCCTGGCGCGTCCGGCTGATCTGGTTTCCGTCGATCTTGGCGACTTTCGCGACGCCTTGCGGGGCCAGCGCATCGCCGGACGGGTCGTTGATGGCCATCTGGTGCCCTATGAGGACCGCGCGGCCATCGTTTCCGGCGCGCTGGACCCGCACGCGCTGGAACTGATCTGGCTCGCCGACCCGGTCGACAATTTCTTCCTCCAGATACAGGGGTCGGGCCGGGTAGTTCTGGTGGGCGGACCCGATGATGGAAAAGTCATACGCCTGTCCTACGCAGGCCAGAACGGGCACCCCTATACAGCCATCGGCAGACCCCTGATTGACCGGGGCCACATCCCCCGCGCGGCGATGTCGATGGCGGCCATCCGGGAGTGGCTCGAGGCCAATCCCGACGGCGCGCAGGAGGTGATGAACCTGAATGCGTCCTTCGTTTTCTTCACCGAGCTTGAAGTCGAGCACCCCGAACTCGGGCCTCCGGGCGCCCAGTCAGCACTTTTGACCCCCGGCCGCAGTCTGGCGGTGGATCGCAGCCACCATGCGTTGGGCCTGCCCATGTGGTTTGAGCTCGAAAACCCGTCTGCTGCCGCCACTGACGGCCCGTTGCGCCGCTTGATGGTGGCGCAGGACACTGGCGGTGCCATTCGTGGACCTGTCAGGGCCGATTTTTTCGCAGGAACCGGCGATCAAGCCGGTGCCATCGCCGGCCAGATGCAGGACCAGGGCGCGCTGACACTGCTTTTGCCCATCGAAGTCGCTGCGCGTGCCCGGAATATCAAATGGTAAACCTTGCGATAACGCGGATTCGCCCGCTGCCGGAACGGTTGCAGCACTTTGGATTCGCGATACGCGAATTTCACCCCGGTCGGCCACCGCACAGCGGGGGCGTCTAACATGGCCAAGCGCCGAAAGCCGCGCGGACTGGATGAAACCGAGCACAAGCTCTGGCAGAAAGTGACGGCGGCTATCACACCGATCACATCGCGCCCGCTTGGTACCCTGCCCGACCCCAGAACAGACGCACCCGAAGCGGGCCCGGCGCGCAAACCCGCCAAACCCAAGAAATCCGCAGCTGCCGTACAGCCGGTCCCGGCCCGGCCTGCATTGCCCGCCAGACCCGCAGCGACACGAAAGCCGCCGGCCCCGCATGATGCAGGCACAATTGACGGCGGGCTGCAGCGCAAATTGCGGCGCGGCCGCATCGACCCGGATGCAAAAATTGACCTCCACGGCCTCAATCAGGCGCAGGCCCATCAGCGATTACGCACGGATTTGCCGCGTTTGCGCGCCAATGGCGCCCGCTGCCTGCTGGTGGTGACGGGCAAGGGATCGGCAACAACACTGGCGCGGCACACGCTGCATGGCAGCGAGATTTCCCAAACGCCGGAACGCCGGGGCGTGTTGCGGGACAGCTTGCCCGGCTGGCTGGCCGAAGCTGAATTCCGCCCACATGTGGCAGCCGTCCGCCCGGCGCATCCACGTCATGGCGGCGGCGGCGCCTTTTATGTGTGGCTGCGGCGGCAGCGCTGATGAGCCGTATGTAAATTGATCCGGAATCGAATCGAGTCCTGATGCAAATGGGATTCGCGACTCGTGAAGGCCTTGAAAATCCTGGATTCGCCGGTGGCGATCAGACGGATGATCTACAGAATAAACTTCTGCAGATCCGTGTTCTTGGCAAGGTCACCGATGCGGCTTTCCACATAGGCCCGGTCAACGCTTATGCTGGCCCCCGACGCGTCGGTCGCCTCAAAGCTGATCTCATCCAGCACCCGCTCCATCACCGTATGCAGCCGCCGCGCGCCGATATTCTCAACGCCGGCATTCACGCTGGCGGCAATGTCCGCGATGGCGTCGATACCTTCCTCGGTGAAATCGATGGTGACGCCCTCGGTGCCCATCAGCGCCACATATTGGGTGACGAGGCTGGCTTCAGGCTCTGTGAGGATGCGTTTGAGGTCGTCGCGGGTCAGCGCATTCATCTCAACGCGGATCGGCAACCGGCCCTGCAGCTCCGGCAGCAGGTCTGACGGCTTGGCGATGTGAAACGCGCCTGACGCGATGAACAGAATATGGTCAGTCTTGACCGGCCCATGCTTGGTGGACACCGTGGTGCCTTCGATCAGCGGCAGCAGATCGCGCTGCACGCCTTCGCGGCTGACATCCGCGCCCTGCCGGTCCGAGCGGGCGCAGACCTTGTCGATTTCGTCCAGAAACACGATACCGCTGTTCTCGACCAGGCTCACCGCGTCGCGGGTCAAAGTCTCATCGTCAAGCAGCTTGTCACTCTCATCGGCGACCAGCACCTCGTAGCTGTCGCGGACCTTCAGGCGGCGTGACTTGGTGCGTCCGCCAAAGGCTTTGCCCAGCATGTCGGAGAGATTGATCATACCGACATTGCCGCCTTCGGGCATGCCGGGAATATCCATCATCGGCACGCCGCCGGTATCACGGACCTCCAGCTCGATTTCTTTGTCGTCGAGCAGCCCGTCACGCAGCTTCTTGCGGAAGCTTTCGCGGGTGCTTTCACTGGCACCGGCACCCACCAGCGCTTCAAGCACCCGGTTCTCGGCGGCTGCATGGGCGGCGGCCTTCACCTCTTCGCGCTTCGATGTGCGCACCATGCCGATGGCCGCTTCGACCAGGTCACGGACAATCTGTTCGACGTCGCGGCCCACATAGCCGACCTCGGTGAACTTGGTGGCCTCAACCTTGATGAAGGGGGCCTGCGCCAGCTTCGCAAGACGGCGGGAAATCTCCGTCTTGCCGACGCCGGTCGGCCCGATCATCAAAATGTTCTTCGGCAGAACTTCCTCGCGCAGGCCCGGCTCAAGCTGTTGTCGCCGCCAGCGATTACGCAGGGCAATGGCAACGGCGCGCTTGGCGTCCTTCTGGCCGACAATATGCCGGTCAAGTTCAGCAACAATCTGGCGGGGGGAAAGCGAACTCATACGAATGGATATCCTTGTGGTCGAAACAATGCAGATAGGAGATTTAGGCTACCGGCTGATGGGGTGGCGGCAGACGCTGTGCCAGACCCTGCGGCACCAGCCGAAGCAATACACGGCGAGTGCGCTGCCACCCGGTGCCAAGCAGCAAGACGGCGGTCCCGATAAGCATCAGCGTCAGCGACAGCACGAGGCCGACATCCAGGTTGGCAGCGGTAATGATGACACCGACCGCATAGCCAAGCGTGCCAAGGCCCGCCACAAGCATGGCGCGGCGGTCGATCAGCAGCGCTACGATGGCAAGCGCTGTGATGACGGCGATCATGACAAGCGACTGGCCGATCTCGGTGCCCTGCGCTGCTTCAGCAGCATCGGCACCATTACCGACCACCAGCCCGATCAGCGCATGGACGATCAGCGGTGCCGCCATCAAATGCAGCCAAAAAGCGTTGTCGGCTTTAAGGGTCTTGCGAGCCGGGTCTGCAAGGTCCTGCCCCATGGCAATGGCGAATGTCACAACGCCTGCACCCAAGAGCGACAGCAGCACATTCGCTTCAAACCACTCAGAGGCAAACAGGGCCAACAGCGACAGGCCAAACGCCAGAATGCCTGCAACGGAGACTGCCATCGCGAAGGGCAGCTTGAACCGCAGGTAAAACACCAAGGCACTGAACCAGCCACCGATCGCCGCGATCAGCGGTTGCGCGCCTTGATCCATATTTAAAAGATCGACCGCGCCGAGGCCTGCTACGGCAGCACCTGAAAGCCCGACTGCACCGGCAAGCATGATGCTTGGCAATACAAGCTTGCGCCGCCCGGTCAGAAACTCGGCAAGCCCCCACGACAGCACAAGACACGCCGAGGCCAACATGAGAGGGGAGTTGAAAAAATCACCGGCAAGCGCGACGCCGAGCAACAGCGCACCGACGCCCAGCGTAATAAACACATCATGGAAGCCGCGGGCGAAACGGACGCCTTCCGTTTCAGTGCTGCCGCCGAGCCGCGCCTCGAGAAAGGACGAAAAGGCGCTGCCCTGTTCTGTGGTCAATACGCCGGCCGCTACTGCGGCATCAACATCCGCGCGGTCGGTCATTTGGCATCCTCAATGGTTTCGACAACCAAATTGCCATTTGTATAGACGCAGATGTCAGCGGCGATCTTCATGGCCTTTGTGGCGATGGTTTCGGCGTCCAGATCCGTGTCGACCAGCGCACGGGCAGCGGCCAATGCGTAATTGCCGCCTGAGCCGATTCCGGCAACGCCGCCTTCGGGCTCAAGTACGTCGCCGGTGCCGGTCAGGATGAAGCTTTCGTCTTTATCCGCCACCAGCATCATCGCTTCGAGTTTTCGGAGGTACCGATCTGTCCGCCAATCCTTGGCGAGTTCCACGCAGGCGCGCGCCAGCTGGCCGGGATATTGTTCAAGGCGGGCTTCGAGCCGCTCAAACAGGGTGAAAGCATCGGCGGTCGCCCCGGCAAACCCGGCAATGACGCTGCCATCGCCCAGACGGCGCACCTTGCGGGCGGTGGATTTCATCACCGTGTCGCCCATCGAGACCTGCCCGTCGCCGGCGATGACAACCTTGCCGCCCTTGCGGACAGTCAGGATGGTGGTGGCGTGCCAGTTGGGAAAGCGGTCGTCAGCGGCCATAGGGCGAAATCCATATCTCGATGGTTCAAACAATGCGCTAGAGAGGTGGCTGCTTGCGCCCGCGCGGTCAAGCCATGCCCTGAAATTGCCTAAATGCAGCATCGAACCTGTGGGGTGCTCAGTCGGTCGGCAGGCCCGCGTCTTCCAGCCGTTTTTCGAGTTTCGCAAGCCGTGTCATCAGCGGCGTAACCGCCTGATCCACATCCGCCTGGGTAAACCGCTGGGTGATATGCGCGTTGCAATTTGTCTCCCAATATTCAACACGGATGACGATGGCGCGCTCCACCTGGGCATCATAATTGGGGTCGCGCAGGGAGCGGATCACATCCGGGTCCGTCACGATGCCCGCCTGTCCGCGAATTTTGAGGCGGCGCTGCGACGGGTAATCCATCAAGAACATGAAGACGTTGTCGTTTTCACCCAGATTGCCGACGGTCACATAGCGCCGGTTGCCTGCGTAATCCGCAAATCCCAGCGTATTTTCGTCCATTACCTTCAAAAAACCCGCAGGCCCGCCACGATGCTGCACATAGGGGCGGCCTTTGGCATCGGCGGTCGAGAGATAGAAATGCGTCTGCCGGGCGATGAACTCGGCAACCGGCTGGGTAATGTCTGAGGGCATGGGCACAAGCCTTGGTAGGGGCGCATTTAAGGAAATGCTGTCATGTAGAGGTGCATATGGCACCTTGCGCGCGAAGCTGCTAGACCGCGCCCCTACACTTGTTCTTGAAGGCAGACCCGAAGATGGAACGCGACAGCGATAGCGACAACCGCATTGCAACGGTGGAACGCAAGACCAAGGAAACGGAAGTCTTCGTTTCCCTCGATCTGGACGGCACCGGCGAATATGACGTGGATACCGGCATCGGTTTCCTCGACCATATGCTCGAGCAGCTTTCCCGCCACTCGCTGATCGATCTCAAGGTGCGCGCCGAAGGCGACCTGCACATTGATTTCCACCACACGACGGAAGATTCCGGCATCGTCATCGGCGAGGCCGTGTTGCAGGCCTTGGGCGATCTCAAGGGCATCACGCGCTACGGCAATGCGATCATCCCGATGGATGAAACCTGCACGCGGGTGACGCTCGACGTGTCGCAGCGCCCCTACCTGATCTGGAAGGTGAACTTCACGCGCCCGAAGATCGGCGACATGGACACCGAACTGTTCAAGGAATGGTTCCAGGCATTCGCGCAGGCCGCCGGCATCACGCTGCACATTGAAAACATGTATGGCGAGAACAATCACCACATCGTCGAAAGCTGCTTCAAGGGCCTCGCCCGCGCATTGCGGCAGGCGATTGAGATTGACCCGCGCAAGGCCGACGCCATTCCCTCCACCAAGGGCGTGCTCGGTAGCTAGAGTGAGCAGCTAGGATTTATCGGTGACCGTTGCCATCATTGATTACGGCTCAGGCAATCTGCGCTCGGCGGAAAAGTCGTTCGAGCGCGCAGCGCGCGAGACCGGCGCTGACGCAAAGATTGTCGTCACCAGCGACCCGGACCTTGTGGCCCGCGCTGACCGTATCGTGCTGCCCGGCGTTGGTGCTTTCGCCGATTGCAGGCGTGGCCTTTATGCGGTGGACGGCATGCCTGAAGCCCTGATCGACGCAGTTGAAAAACGCGGAACGCCGTTCCTTGGTATCTGCGTCGGGATGCAACTTATGGCGTCGCGCGGCCTTGAGCACGGCAGCCACGAAGGTTTCGGCTGGATACCCGGCGAAGTGAGAAAAATCACCCCAGACGATCCGTCGCTGAAGATCCCGCATATGGGTTGGAACGCATTGGAGCCGGTGGATACGACAGGCCACCCGCACCCGGTCTTTGAAGGGCTCGAACATGGCGAGCACGCCTATTTCGTGCACTCCTACGCGCTGGCGGCTGAGCAGCCGAAGCATGTGCTGGCGCGCGTGCATTATGGCGGCCCGATCACTGCAGCCGTCGGCCGCGACAACATGATTGGCACGCAGTTCCACCCGGAAAAAAGCCAGCTTGTCGGCCTGCGCCTGATCGCCAATTTTCTAAACTGGAAGCCCTGAGCCTATGATCCTGTTTCCCGCCATCGATTTGAAAGACGGCCAGTGCGTGCGCCTCGTGCAGGGCGATATGGATCGCGCCACCGTGTTTTCCGATACCCCCGCACAGCAGGCCAAGACCTTCGAGGATCAGGGGTTTGAATGGCTGCATCTCGTCGACCTGAACGGTGCCTTTGAAGGCAAGCCGGTCAACGGCGCAGCGGTTGAGGACATTCTCAAGACCGTGTCGCTTCCCGCCCAGCTTGGCGGCGGCATCCGCACCCTCGCGCAGATTGAATCCTGGCTCGACAAGGGCATCGCCCGCGTCATCCTCGGCACGGCAGCACTGCGCGACCCTGATCTGGTGATCGAAGCGTGCAAAAAATGGCCGGGCAAGATCGCTGTCGGCGTTGATGCCAAGGATGGGTTCGTCGCCGTCGAAGGCTGGGCCGAAGTCTCGGACATTCAGGCGTTGGATCTGGCAAAGCGCTTTGAGGACGCAGGCGTCGCCGCCCTCATCTACACAGACATTTCCCGCGACGGTGCCATGCAGGGCATGAATGTCGACGCGACAGCCCACCTTGCCAACTCGGTTGGCATTCCGGTGATTGCGTCGGGCGGGGTCACATCACTGGAAGACTTAACGGCGCTCAAAAAAGTTAATGCACCGGGCATAATCGGCGTTATCTCTGGCCGCGCGATCTATGACGGGCGGCTGGACCCGGCTGAAGCGCTGGCTCTTTTGAAGGCAGCCGCATGAGCCTCAAGGCCCGCGTCATCCCCTGTCTGGACGTCAAAGACGGCCGCGTCGTCAAAGGTGTCAACTTTGTTGACTTGCGCGATGCGGGCGATCCGGTGGAGGCGGCGACCGCCTATGACGCGGCCGGCGCCGACGAACTTTGCTTCCTGGATATCACCGCCAGCCACGAGCAGCGCGGCACGTTGATGGACGTTGTGCGGCGGACAGCCGAGCGCTGCTTTATGCCGCTGACGGTTGGCGGCGGCGTCCGCAAGGTCGAAGACGTCCGCCAATTGCTGCTGGCCGGTGCCGACAAGGTGGCGATCAATACCGCGGCCGTCACCAACCCTGATTTCGTCAAGGAAGCTGCCGAGAAATTCGGCTCGCAATGCATTGTCGTCGCGATCGACGCCAAACGCGTATCCAAAGAGGGAGAGCCTGCAAAGTGGGAGATTTTCACCCATGGCGGGCGCACGCAAACCGGCATTGATGCGGTTGAGTTCGCCAAAAAGGTTGTGGCGCTGGGGTCGGGCGAGCTGCTGATTACATCCATGGATCGCGACGGCACCCGGTCAGGCTTCGACGTGGAGCTGACCCGCACCATTGCTGATGCGGTTCCCGTGCCGGTGATCGCGTCGGGCGGCGTTGGTACGCTCGATCATCTGGTGGAAGGCGTGCGCGACGGGCATGCAACGGCGGTGCTGGCAGCGTCGATCTTCCATTTCGGCGACCATTCGGTGGGCGAGGCGAAAGCCCATATGGCTGCAAACGGAGTCGCCGTTCGCACCTGATATTCGCGCGCCGTCAGTTGCGCGCCGCCACAAGACAACTAGAGTCGCAAAATGGCGGCATCCCGACGCAAAAAACTAAAGCCCGCAGCGTTTCGCGAGATTGAGCTGAAACTGCTGCTCGATCCCGCAACCCTGTCGCGCATTCGCCGCGCCGGGGTGCTGTCGCGCCTGCCGGGCGTTGTGCCGCAAACCCGCGGCACCACGCGTAACCTCACGGCCATTTACTGGGACACAAAAGACAACCAGCTTGCCAAGGCGGGTATGACATTGCGCGTGCGGCGCGATGGCGTCAGCGTTAAGCAGGGCCTCAAAGCGGCAGACGGCGCAGGTGGCCTTGCTGCAGATCGCGCTGAGGACGAAATACAGGTGCCCGCATCTTGCGCGCTGGACCCCCCGCGCCTGGAGCTGATCCAGGATCCGCACCTGCGCGACCGTGCGCGCGCGGCAATTGACGGCGCTGAACTGGTGCCGGTTTTTGAAAGCGCCGTCTCCCGCGTTGCCCGCGTCTATGAGGGGGCCGATGGCGGGCAGTTCGAGGCCGCCCTCGACCTTGGCGAGCTGCGTCCGGCAGATCTGCGCAATGGCAAAGTAGAGGTCGGGGCGGGTGAGCCCGTCTGCGAGATTGAGCTGGAACATCGCACCGGTCCGGTCACCGGATTGTTTGCGGCAGCCCGCGCGGTGGCGGAAAGATACCCTGTCCGGGTCGGCATCGCTTCCAAGGCGGCGCGCGGATATGCCCTTGCCCAGGCCGCTCGGGAGGGCCGGCCAGTGGCAGATCCCGAAGTAGTACTTGCCGGCAAATCACCGGTCCTACCTGGTATGGCCATCGCTCAGGCCTATGGCGTTTTGCTGTCGCATGGCGTCAGCCAGATCGCTGCGAACCAGGAGGTGGTTTTGCTCGCCCGCGCGCCTGAAGGCGTCCATCAAATGCGCGTCGCCATACGGCGTTTTCGGGCCGTTTATTCAGCTTTTCACAAGGCCATCCCGGTGGCCGGAGCGGATCTGGTCATACCAGACATGAAGAACGTCTTCAGAGTTCTAGGAATGGCGCGGGATATGGATGTTTTCTGTACCGAAACATTACCGGGGATGATGCAACACACCGCTAAAAGCGCACCGCCGCTGGGTCCTTTGGCGGCTGCGGCGCATGAAGCACGGCTGGAATCCTGGCGGGATGTGACGGCCACAATCGGTGCACCTGAATTCACCCGGCTGCTGCTTGCCGCCGGATACCGCGCAGCCAGGGCGCAGGCCGAAAAGCAGCCTGTAGGGCCAGGTAAGAAACGGCACAAATCCGGTCATACCGGCACAGGGGCACGGCAGCCCGATCTGGTGGACTTTGCCATTGCCCGGCTCACCCTGCGGATGAAGCAGGTGAAGCGCAAAGCACGCGGTCTGGCCGGCCTCGATGATGAGGCGCGGCATGATCTGCGCAAGCGGCTAAAGGCGCTTCGCTATGAGGTGGACTTCTTTGCGCCGCTGTGGCCGCGCGAAGACGTGAAGGCCTTCTTGCGGCCACTCAAGGAATTGCAGGATCACTTCGGGGCCATCAACGATGCGGCAACCGCCGCCCGGGTGGCGCAGCTGGCCGCCGACAGGATTGGGGGTGAAACCGCCAATCGCGCGGCCGGGTATGTCGGCGGCTGGCACGCTGCACATGCCGACCTCGCATTCTTGAAAGTTCAGGAAAATTGGGAAAATTTCGCGGCATTGCCACATTTCTGGCGGCAGCGGACCAGCGGCCATGCTGGTTAGCACCGGTCCGGCTCAAAAACATTGTCGATTCATTCAAATTTGAACGGTTCTGTGCGGGCGGGTTTAACGGCCCATGACGCACAAATGTAAATCCAATTGGTCGGGCCCTTGATGGGTCGGCCTAATCAACATGACGATGAGTGAGCGTGGACAGTGATTGATGCCAGCACTAGCAAAGGTTTCTGCCCGACAAGTGAAAGAGCCCGACCCCATCCGGCTGCCGGAAATCCCAACAGGTGCCCGCATTGATGCGGATACGCTGCGGGCTCTCAGTGTCTTGCACCATCGGTTCAACAAAGGCATTCGTGGCGGACGAAAGCTGATCCTGCGCGCTTGCGATATGTCCCGCATTGATTTGTCAGGCCTCGATCTTGAAGGCGCGGATATGCTCGGCTGCGACTTCTCCGGGTCGCGGCTGGAAACCACCAGCCTGCGGTTTGCCAACCTGTTCGGCTCCAATTTCAGCGAGGCCAATCTGACCGATGCTGATTGCGAGCGCGCCGATATGCGTGGCACCCGGTTTGATGGCGCGGACCTTTCATATGCCAATTTCGCGCAGGCTGATCTGCGCGCCGGGCAGGTGATTGATGCGGAAGATGCAGACGACGTCCAGCCGTCCGGTGCTGCGTCCTTCGTCGGCGCAATGTTGCGCGGCACCGACCTGTCCGAGGTCCGCATGAAAGGCGCAAACCTTTCAGAATCGCGGCTGATCGCCGTGCGGATGGTTCAGACCGATGCGCGTAGCGTCAATTTCGGCCGCACCCAGCTCAGCTCTGTTGACATGCATGGGTCCCATCTGGCGGACGCCGATTTCGGGATGGCGAATCTTGACCGCGCAAGCCGGCTCACTGCCAATCTGATGCGCTCCAGCAACATTGCACAATTGCCCTCGCAGAGCCTGATCGACGAGAAACTGACCCTGCACGCCCACTGGGTTGAGAGTGATGGCAAACTCGGCTCGCGGGCTGATTTCAGCAACCAGGACCTGTCGGGGACCGATCTTTCCGGGCGTATGCTGGCAGCGGCCGTCATGAGCAACTGCGTGCTTGTGGGGACAAATCTTGCTGGCGCACATCTGGCCGCAGCAGACCTCAAAGGCGCCAACCTCATGGGCGCCAATTTTGACAATGCGGACCTGCGCGGCACCGATCTACGCTCAGCCTGCCTGCGCAATGCCCGCATGGACGCTATCAAGTCCGGCGAACTGTCAGGCACCGGCCTCAAGACGCGGACCGCCAGCTCCGCCTGATCAGGTGGCGACGCACATGCCGGCAACATATGGTGGCAGGCCGGGAAATCTGTTAGGCCTCGGCCATCCGTAAACCGCTGACCACAGGCCGCCTCCCGCCATGAGTGATCAATCCGAGAATGCCGATGGCGCTGCAAAACAGCCGGACGCCGATATTCTGACCCGGCTTGCCGCCGCAATTGCCGCGCGCAAGGGCGGTGACCCGACGCAGAGCTATACCGCCAAGTTGCTGGGGGACGGCATTGAGAAATGTGCGCAAAAGCTCGGCGAAGAAGCGGTTGAAACCGTGATCGCGGCTGTCGCCGGCAATAGGGACGAGACGGTCAGCGAAAGTGCGGATATCCTCTATCACCTGCTGGTCGTGTGGGCTGCGATGGGTATTGATCCTGCCGAAGTCTATGCGGAACTTGCGCGCCGCGAAGGCGTATCCGGTATTGCTGAAAAGGCCGGGCGTACCAACCAGTAGCCCGACAGCCGCCTTTGTAGTTGAGGACATTGCCAAATGGCCGAGCCCTACGATCACGACAATATTTTCGCAAAGATCCTGCGCGGTGAAATACCGGCCAAGAAGGTTTTTGAAGACCCGTTCGCGCTGGCGTTCCACGACATCAATCCGCAGGCGCCGGTCCACGTGTTGGTTATCCCGAAGGGGGCCTATGTGAGCCTTGATGATTTCCTCGATGACGCACCCGATGCGCAGGTGACCGGTTTCTTCAGGGCCGTCGGCAAGGTTGCCCGCGAACTCGGCCTCGCCGAGAGTCAGGGCGGGCCGGGATTTCGGGTGCTCTCAAATGCCGGTGGCGATGCGCACCAGGAAGTGCCGCACCTGCACGTGCATCTGTTCGGCGGCCGCCCATTGGGCCCGATGCTGGTAAAATAAGGCTTTCTGCGCCGCCAGACCGGGCGTGACTCGCTGATCGCGAAGTCACACCACAGAACCGGATTCACAAAAATTTCGTTCCGGGTCCGAAAATATTAAGATTCGCTTAACGCTATGATTCCGGGCGTCCCGGGATTCACAAACCGGCCAAGCGGGCAGGGAGGGTCTAAAGACCCTGTGCAGCCACCAGTCCCTTAAGCTCGACTTCCGGCCGCGGGCCCATATGCGAGATGACTTCCGACGCACAGATTGAGCCCATGCGCCCGCAATCCACCGGGCTGCGCTTGTTGGCCCAGCCATACATGAAACCGGCCGCGAACTGGTCGCCTGCGCCAGTGGTGTCCACCAGTGCCTTGGGCTTATGCGCGTCCACCACGTGAACTTCGCCATCCACGACAATGACGGAGCCTGCTTCTGAGCGGGTGAGGGCGGCAACCCGCGCCTCGCCACGCACCGCCTGCAGGGCCTCATCGAACGTATCGGTCTCGTAGAGCGACATGATCTCGGCCTCGTTGGCAAAAAGCATGTCCACTTCGTCTTTCACCAGCTTGCGGAACTCGGCGCGATAGCGATCGACGCAGAAAGAGTCAGACAAGGTCAACGCAACCAGCCTGTTGGCGTCATGTGCGGCCTTTGCGGCTTTCAAAAAAGCCTCTTTGGCAGCCGGCGGATCCCACAGATACCCTTCAAGATAGGTAATGGCCGACCGGCTGATGACTTCGACGTCCACGTCATTCGGTGTGAGGTCCTGTGCGGCACCCAGATAAGTGCTCATGGAGCGCTGCGCATCCGGCGTCACCACAATCATGCAGCGCGCCGTTGCCGGACCGCGATCTGCCGCAACCGTGTCGAAAGTCACACCCAGCGAACGAATGTCATGGGTGAAGGCCGTACCAAGCTGGTCATTGCGCACTTTGCCGATGAAGGCACCCTTGCCGCCCAGCGAGGCCAGACCGGCAATTGTATTGGCCGCTGACCCGCCGGAGACCTGAACCGTCTGCCCAAGTGCAGCATAGAGCTCGGTGGCCCGTGCCTCGTCCACCAGCGTCATGCCGCCTTTTTCAATGCCGTTGGCGGTGAGAAATTTGTCGTCCGCATGGGCCAACACATCGACAATGGCGTTGCCGATACCGGCCACGTGAAACTCAGGCGCGCTCATGAGCCAACTCTTTCGTCTTGCAGGATAGGTGAAAGGGGTGTTGCGCAGGGCTGCAAACAGCCCGGACAGGCCCCCGCATCGAAGGATTGAAGCGCGACTATAGAGCCCTGCGCGCTGGCCCGCCACCTCTGCAAATCCGCCACTTTCCGCCGCGCGCGACATAGGGCATGGTGCGCCCATCATGATAAGTGCTCTTGGCAAAACCCTGTCGCAAATGTTCTCCTGCCCGTTCCGCAGCATCCTGTGGCGGTCGCTGGGTATGACTTTGCTATTGCTCATCACCCTTGGTGCCGCCGGGCTGTGGGGCACCGGCTATATTCCCAATGTCGGCATCGGCTGGCTGGATACGACCATTGATGTGCTGATCGACGCTGCCGTCGTGGTCGGTGTGATCTTTCTGGTGGTGCCGGTCACAGCCATTTTTATTCCACTGTTTCAGGACGAAGTGGCAAAGGCCGTCGAACAAAAGCACTATCCCGACGCGCTTGGGCCGCGCGCCCAGGGCGTCGTTGAAGGTGTATGGCTGGGCATCAAGGGACTGGTCATCCTGCTGGCGGTCAACCTTTTGGCGCTGCCACTTGTCTTCCTGCTGCCGGGCTTCGGGTTTTTGATTTTTCTGGTGGTCAATGGCTTCCTGCTCGGCCGCGAGTTTTTTGAAGCCGCTGCCGTCCGTCACTACGCGCCATCCAACATCAAAGCCTTGCGCCAACGGCATTCTGGGCGGGTTTTCCTCGGTGGACTGGTTGTAGCGGGCGTTCTTGCCATCCCGATCATCAATATTCTGGTGCCCCTGTTCGGCACCACCTTCATGGTGCATGTGCTGCACCGGATCATGGCTCTTGAAGGCCTGAAGGGAGCTCCCAATGCGGCCTAGCGGATTTTCGGCATTGGCCGTCATTGCGATGGGTGCGGCAGTGCTCACAGCCTGCGCCCAGCAGCCCGGTCTGATTGGCTCCGCCCGGCCGACGGCCGCAGCCCAGCAACCCCAGACCGCAATACTGCGCGCCGCGCCGGATCCCAAAACCTTGCTTGGCGTTCCACCTCAAACGGTGGAACAGGCACTTGGCCGCCCCGCCTTCGCGTCCAAGGACGGCGCCGCGCAGATCTGGCGGTATACCGGCAAGGCGTGCACATTGCTGATTGTCTTCTACGACGAGGCCGGAACGCCCCGCTCAAGCCATCTGGATGCCCGGCATCTGGAGGGCGGCACGGCTCCGCTTGAGCCATGCCTGCGTGACGTGGTCAACGCGCCGCGCGCGTAGCTTTCGGTTTGCCCTTGGGCCGCGCAGGCGTTTCCGCAGTGGTCTTGCCCTTGAAGCTGCATAAATCGGCAACCGGGCAATGCGGGCAATCGGGCGTGCGCGCCTTGCATACATACCGCCCGTGCAGAATAAGCCAGTGATGCGCATGCTGCCGGTAGCGCTTGGGAATGCATTTGAGCAGTTTCAGCTCCACCTCAAGCGGCGTTTTGCCCGGGGCCAGTCCCAGCCGATTGGAAACACGGAAAATATGCGTATCGACCGCCATCGTTTCCTCGCCGAACGCAACATTCAGCACCACATTGGCCGTCTTGCGGCCAACGCCCGGCAGGGCTTCAAGTGCGTCGCGGCCATGCGGCACCTCGCCGCCATGTTGCGATAAAAGCTGCTGCGACAGCGCGATCACATTCTTTGCCTTGTTGCGGTAAAGGCCGATCGTCTTGATGTAATCGCGGACTCTCGATTCACCCAGAGCGACCATTTTTGCAGGCGTTTCGGCCACCGCGAAAAGCGGCCCTGTCGCCTTGTTGACCCCAACATCCGTGGCCTGCGCCGATAGCACGACGGCGACCAGCAGGGTGTAGGGGCTGGAATATTCCAGCTCGGTCTCAGGCTCGGGGTTCAGCACCTCAAAGCGCCGGAACAGTTCTTCGCGATCAGCAGGTTTCATAGGGCTGGACTTTACTCGACGCGTGCGCTGCCGCCATCTTCAAATTGCGGCATCTGGCCGCAAGGACGTGGTGAAGTGACCTTGGGCGCATTAGTTTGAAGGCCATGAGCACATCTGAACCCGATCACGTCTATTTTGATGCAGTTTTGCACCCGCATCGATCCCTGCCGCCGAAGGGCTTTTTGGCAGTGATGATCGTTGTCGGACTTATAAGTTTTGTCGCCGGTGGTGCATTCCTGCTGATGGGCGCCTGGCCTGTCTTCGGATTTTTTGGCCTCGATGCCGCGCTCATCTATTTTGCCTTCCGCATGAACTACCGGTCCGGCCGTATGTATGAACATGTCCGGCTCACCGACACCGAACTCGCCATCGAGCGGGTCCATCCATCCGGCAAAACACAGCGCTGGCTATTCGAACCAACCTGGGCACGGGCGGGCATGACCCAGACCGCGCGCGGGCGCGCGCTTCGCCTGCGGGTCCGAAAAGACTGGGTCGAGCTTGGCGGCTTCCTGCCCGAAGAAGAGCGCGAGAGTTTTGCCGACGCCTTTACCCGCGCACAGGCGCGCCGCCGTGACGGTATGGTGGCGGCCTCGGCAGCTCGTGCGGATTACGAGTAGCTGCGGTCGACCAGAACCTTCTTCGACAGAACCTTGCCGTCGTCGTCCAGCTCATAGGCAATCGGCACACCGGTTGCGATATTCACTTCGACGATTTCGTCCGGGCCCAGATTATCCAGCTTCATCACCAGCGCCCGCAAGGAATTGCCGTGCGCTGCAACCAGCACACGTGTTCCCGCCAGCACCTTGGGTAGAATTTCCGCTTCGAAGTAGGGCAGCACGCGTTCAGCGGTCATCTTCAGGCTCTCGCCACCGGGCGGAGGAATATCAAACGAGCGGCGCCAGATATGCACCTGCTCCTCACCCCATTTTTTGCGGGCGTCGTCCTTGTTGAGGCCTGCGAGATCGCCGTAGTCGCGCTCATTCAGGGCTTCGTTCTCGATCACCGGAATATCGCTCTGCCCCAGGGCTGCAAGCACCAGCGTGTTGGTTTCCTGCGCACGCTTGAGAGCGGACGTATAGGCAACATCAAACTCAAGCCCTGCGGCCTTCATCAGCTCACCTGCTTCGCGCGCTTCTTTACGGCCCTGTTCCGTCAGCTCGACGTCACGCCAACCGGTGAAAAGGTTTTTCTTGTTCCATTCGCTCTGGCCATGACGGACCAGAACCAGCGTGTGAGCCACGATACTTCTCCGTATAAGGATTGTTTAGGTTCAAAGATCAGCGAGACCGAGTACATCAAGCATGGAATACATGCCCGGACCCTTGCCACGCCCCCATAGCGCTGCCTTAACGGCACCGCTTGCAAAAATTGACCGGTCTTCCGCCACATGGGTAAGAACGATCCGTTCCTTCTCGCCGGCGAATATGACCGAATGATCGCCGACAACCGTGCCGCCACGCAGGGCTGCAAAGCCGATATCGCCACGCGTGCGTTCACCCGTCTGCCCGTCCCGACCACGATCAGCGACCTGGCCAAGGGATACCGTCCGGCCGGAGGCTGCGGCGTCACCCAGCATCAAAGCTGTCCCTGATGGCGCGTCCACCTTGTGCCGGTGATGCATCTCGACAATTTCAATATCCCAGTCCGCATCCAGCGCCTGCGCCACGCGCTTGGTGAGCGCGGTCAGCAGATTGACCCCAAGCGACATATTGCCAGCGCGCACAAGCGTTGCATGGCGCGCTGCCGCTGCCAGCCGTGTTTCGTGTTCGGGGGCAAATCCCGTGGTGCCGATCACATGGACAATACGCGCTTGGGCGGCAAGGTCGGCAAATTCGACGGTTGCGCCGGGTGCTGTGAAATCAAGCACCGCATCGGCAGTCGCAAAAACCGCCAGCGCATCATCGCTCACCGGAACACCGATCTCGCCGAGCCCTGCGGCAAAACCAGCATCGGCACCGACCGCCTCATGACCCGGCCGCTCAATGGCACCGGCGACGACGCAGCCGTCGGTCTTGTGAATGGCCTGCAGTAGGGCGCAGCCCATACGGCCTGCAGCTCCGGTAACAGCAATGCGCAGCGCGTCCATGGCGAAGTCCGTGGGTAAGAATTTGTTAACGGCGGCCCACCCCAACCCTGAGGGGCAGTGCCCGGTGCGCGGTTTGTATCAGCCCAGCCCAGCGACCGCAAAGTGTCAGCACGCTGCGCTGCGGATAGGCCGCCGCCAAGCGTGCCGAGACCGAACACCGGTTTAACGGTTTATTGGGTGTAAACGGGTCAGTCTGTCTCCGATTGTGTTCCGCTTAGAAAGTCGGCTTTTTGTCTCGCTCGTCTGACCCACATTCAGTTTCGAACTCAATTCCGGCCCCGGCCCCGGCTTCGACGCAACTGGCGCGCCCGAAAATCGATGCGGTTCTGGCAGCAATGGCAGGCGTGGCTGCTTATGCCCTTTGCAGCATATTTGGCGTCGCGGAACGCTGGCACAGTCTGGCGCACCAGTATGAGCATTATGTGGATCTGGATGAGCTGCCGACAGCATTTCTGGTGACCGGCATCGGATTTGCCTGGTTTGCCTGGCGCCGTTGGCGCGACTATGCGCGAACCGCCAATGAGCTGTGCCTTGCCAATGAAGAACTCTCCCGGCAGTTTGATCGTAATCAGGAGATCATTGCTGATCTGCGGGACGCCCGCCAAAAGGCGCTGGATCTTGATCGCGCCAAGACGCGGTTTCTTGCGCATATGAGCCACGAACTGCGCACACCGCTCAACGCCATTATCGGCTTTTCCGAACTGATGCAGATGCAGGCCTATGAAGCCTTGGGTGCTGAAAACTACGCGACATATACCACCAGCATTCAGGACTCAGGACATCATCTGCTGGACCTGATCAACGATCTGCTGGATTTAAGCCGCATCGAATCCGGCGATCTCACCCCCAACGCTACGGAGGTGAGCATTGGCAGTATTGCAGACGCTGCTTCAAAAATGTTCGTGGAGCGCGCCGCCAATAAAGGTATCCACCTGACATGCCCGCAAACGCAGGCGGGGCTTTTTGAAGCGAATGTGGATGCCCGCATGATCCGTCAGGTGCTCATCAACCTGCTTTCAAATGCCATCCGCCATACGCCCGAAGGTGGCGCAGTGGAAATCGCCCCTTATTGCAATGATGATGGGACGTTCGGTTTCACGGTCACAGACAATGGTGACGGCATGGATATTGGTGTCGCCAAACGCATCCAGACGGGTTTTGCCGAAGTGGAAAATGCCATGCGGCGTGAACACCACGGCGCCGGTCTTGGCCTGCCGCTATCGCGATCAATCATGGAAGCGCATGGCGGCACGCTTACGCTGGAAAGCGTGAAAGGTGAGGGCACGCGGATTGCCTTATGGCTGCCCGCAAATCTTGCCGTCCGCCGGTCAATGCAAAGCACGGTGCGCCGGGCTTAGCTGCTGACGCCGTTTATGAAATCTTTTACGCGGGCAAAAAAGCCGCTCGATTCAGGGCTCGTCTTGTCGGTGGACTCGTTGTTGAATTCTTCAAGCAGCTTCTTTTGCTTCTTGGTCAGGTTCATCGGCGTTTCCACATTCACCTGAATATAGAGATCGCCAAACTGCGACGAGCGCAGCACCGGCATGCCCTTGGCCTTGAGGCGGAACTGCTTGCCGCTCTGGGTTCCCTCGGGAATTTTGACCTTCACGCGGGCGCCCTTGAGAGAGGGTACTTCAATCTCTCCGCCAAGCGACGCCGTAGGCATCGAAATCGGTACGCGGCAAAAAAGATCTGCCCCGTCGCGCTGGAAGAACTGATGCGGTTTGATCGACAGAAAAATATAAAGATCGCCCGCAGGCCCGCCACGCATGCCCGCTTCGCCTTCACCGGCAAGCCTGATGCGTGTGCCATCTTCAACGCCGGCAGGAATGTTCACCTGCAGGGTGCGTTCTTTTTCGGTCCGGCCGGCGCCGTTGCACGCCTCGCACGGCTCCTGAATAACTTCACCGCGGCCACCACAGGTGGGGCAGGTGCGTTCAACGGTAAAGAAGCCCTGTGACGCCCGCACTTTGCCTGCGCCATTGCAGGTGCCACAGGTGGAAGGCGACGTGCCGGATTTTGCACCGGACCCGGAGCATTTTTCGCAGGCGACGGCCGTCGGCACGCGGATTTGTGCCGTCTTGCCTTCGTATGCGTCGTTGAGGCTGATTTCCATATTGTAGCGAAGGTCGGCACCACGGGTGCGCCCACCGCCACGCCGTCCGCCGCGCTGGCCGCCGGGACCACCGCCGCCCATGAATTCGCCGAACAGGTCATCAAAAATATCGGACATGGAGGACGTGAAGTCCTGCCCGAAGCCCGCACCACCGGGGCCACGCGGACCGCCGCCTTCAAATGCCTGATGGCCATATTGGTCATAGGCCGCGCGGCTCTGCGGGTCCTTCAGCGCGTCATAGGCTTCATTCAATTCCTTGAACTTGCCTTCGGCTTCCGGGTCGCCATGGTTCTGGTCGGGGTGAAATTTCTTCGCGAGACTGCGATAGGCGGATTTCAGCGCCGCTTCATCAGCGGTACGCGGCACACCTAGAATCTCGTAAAAATCGCGCTTTGCCATTTTATTGGATTATCCGTAGGCGGAACGGCTGGAAGTTTACAAGCAGGCCCGACACTGCTGCATCAGCGGTGCCGGGCCGGGACTTGTGAACCGGCCAGCGGTGTTACGCCGCGCCGTCCTTCTTGTCGTCGTCAACTTCAGTGAAGTCGGCATCAACCACATCGTCGCCGTCATCGGTGGAGGAAGCTGCGTCCGACATCGCGTCGGATGCGGCGTCCGCATTGGCCTGCTCAGCCTGGCTTGCCGCATACATGGCTTCGCCCAGCTTCATGCTTGCCTGTGCCAACTCTTCCGACTTGGTCTTCATGGCTTCAAGGTCATCACCTTCAAGCGCCGTCTTCACTTCGGCGATGGCGTCCTCAATGGCCTTCTTGGTCTCGTCATCCACCTTGTCGCCGTTTTCGCTCAGCGCTTTTTCGGTGGAGTGAACAAGAGCCTCGGCACCATTGCGCGCTTCAACTGTTTCACGACGCTTCTTGTCGTCTTCAGCGTGGCTTTCAGCATCCTTGACCATCTCGTCAATGTCGCTATCGGAAAGACCGGACGATGCCTGAATGCGGATCGCCTGTTCCTTGCCGGTTGCCTTGTCCTTGGCCGTCACATTGACGATGCCGTTGGCGTCGATATCAAAGGCAACTTCAACCTGCGGCACGCCGCGCGGTGCGGGCGGAATGCCCACAAGGTCGAACTGGCCGAGGACTTTGTTGTCCGCTGCCATCTCGCGTTCGCCCTGGAACACGCGGATCGTCACCGCGTTCTGATTGTCCTCGGCGGTCGAGAAGGTCTGCGCCTTCTTGGTGGGGATCGTTGTGTTGCGCTCAATCAGGCGTGTGAACACACCGCCAAGCGTTTCGATGCCCAGTGACAGCGGCGTCACATCGAGCAGCAACACGTCCTTGACGTCGCCCTGCAGCACGCCCGCCTGAATGGCGGCACCCATGGCAACAACCTCATCCGGGTTCACACCCTTATGCGGCTCCTTGCCAAAGAAGTTCTGCACGACTTCCTGGATCTTCGGCATACGCGTCATGCCACCAACCAGCACCACTTCATCGATGTCTTTGGCGGTGAGGCCTGCATCCTTGAGCGCCTTCTTGCAGGGCTCGATGGTGCGCTGAACAAGCTTGTCGACAAGCTGCTCCAGCTTGGCGCGTGTGAGCTTCAGTGTCAGATGCTTGGGGCCGGATGCGTCTGCTGTAATGAACGGCAGATTGATTTCCGTCTGCGTCGCTGAGGAAAGCTCGATCTTGGCTTTTTCAGAGGCTTCCTTCAGGCGCTGAAGGGCAAGCTTGTCGCCCTTGAGATCAATGCCGTTTTCTTTCTTGAAGCTGTCGGCAAGGAAATCGACAAGCAGCATGTCAAAGTCTTCACCACCCAAAAACGTATCGCCATTGGTGGACTTCACTTCAAACACGCCGTCACCGATCTCCAGGATCGACACGTCGAACGTACCGCCGCCAAGGTCATAAACCGCGATGGTTTGACCGGCGGACTTGTCCAGGCCGTAGGCAAGCGCTGCTGCCGTCGGCTCGTTGATGATGCGCAGCACTTCAAGGCCGGCAATCTTGCCTGCATCCTTGGTGGCCTGCCGCTGGGCGTCGTCAAAGTAAGCCGGCACCGTGATCACGGCCTGCTCGACCTTTTCGCCAAGATAGCTCTCGGCAGTCTCTTTCATCTTTTGCAGAATGAAAGCCGAGACCTGCTGCGGCGAATATTTCTCGCCATGGGCTTCAACCCACGCAGCGCCATTGTCAGCTTCGACAATGGAGTAAGGCACCATCTTCTTGTCTTTTTGCACGGTGGGGTCGGAAATCCGCCGGCCGATCAAGCGCTTGATGGCAAACAGCGTGTTTTCCGGGTTGGTGACTGCCTGGCGCTTGGCCGGCTGGCCGGTCAGACGTTCGCCGTCCGCCGTAAAGGCCACCATGGACGGCGTCGTGCGCGCGCCTTCTGAATTCTCAATAACCTTGGGGGTTGCCCCATCCATGACCGCGATGCACGAGTTTGTCGTGCCAAGGTCAATACCGATGACTTTCGCCATATTTATTCGTCTCCACGTTATTTTAGGCGGACCTGGGATGCACCGGCCTTCATGCTCAAAAGCACCGGATGCGCCCGTTGCGCAGACCTATACGCGCCTTAGCGGCAAACGTCAGGCCCTTGCGGGTCCCCTCGTGATGAACCCAATAGATGCGTGTCCTAAAAGACCCGCAATTCCAAGGCGGTATATAGGGAGCGCAAGTGTGCGCCGCAACACTCAGCAGATGATTTTCCGCGTTTTGGGTGTGGTACGGTGTGCGGACACGCCGCCACCGCCGCCCCGCGCGAACCCCAAAGCCCCCAACACCCAGAAACCGGCTCATTTCCCATGAATTTGGTGCAAACCCGGATAGCCCCCGGCGTCATTCTGCTGCCCGAAGCGCTTGATTCAGCCGATCAGAAGGCCCTGCTGGCCCAAATCCGCGACATAACGCGCAGGGCCCCGCTCTATACGCCCACCATGCCGCGCACCGGCAAACCGTGGACCGTCCGCATGACCAATTGCGGTGAGCTTGGCTGGGTGTCGGACAAATCCGGCTACCGCTACCAGCGGGCCCACCCCGACACCGGCAACCCGTGGCCGCCGATCCCCGACATGTTGCTGGACCTGTGGGAGCGCGCGACCGGCTACAAGGCCCCGCCCGAATGCTGCCTCGTCAATTTCTATGGGGACAAAGCCCGTATGGGCCTGCACCGCGATGAAGACGAAGAGGCGCGCGACGCCCCTGTCCTGTCGGTGTCGCTCGGCGATACAGCGCTGTTTCGACTGGGCGGCCTAACCCGCAAAGATAAAACCCAAAGCTTCAAACTCACCTCCGGCGATGTCCTTCTGATCGGCGGCGAAAACCGCCTCGCCTATCACGGCATAGACCGCGTGATGCCGGGCACCTCGACGCTGCTGAAAGACGGCGGCCGCATCAATCTCACGCTGAGGCGGGTGACGCGGCCCTGATGCGTGCCTTAGGCTGGCCAAAAGCAAAACCGGGGAATGAGTTATGGGCGCAGCGCACGACATATCAGTGGCATTCAAACGCTGGCGGCAGGTGAAGCGGCGCGGCGCTGCGGCGCCGGAAATGTCGTCGGAAGAGTTTCGCGCACATGCGCAGAAGCTGATTGATGCGGCGGCGGATCATATTGTTGAAGCCGCCTTTGTTGATCTGCCGCCATCGCGGATGCCGTGGACGTCCTCCGACATTGTGCTGGAGGCGGGCGATCAGGTGACGTTGTTGTCGGTTGGGCGGCTTTATCTGTCGCGACCGCTGGATATCTGGGTCGGGCCGCAGTTTCAGGTCTGGGGCCGTATCGGCGAGACCGGCGAGATTTTCAACGGCACCGGCGACACCATGACGGTGACGGCGGGTGCTATCGATGAGACCGGCGGCAGGCTTTATCTGGGCGGTCAGTTTCCCGGCCAGTTTTCAGACCGGCAGGGCCGCCTGATCCCGGATCTCAACGCCTACAAAAACAGTGACGGCGAATTCACGGTGCTGGTGATCCGCTGGCGTGGCGATGCCGCCGATGGTCTGGCGGCGATGGCGAAGGCGGGCGATGTTGCAGGACTGGTTGATCAGGAGCGCGCCCGGCTGGTCGAACCGACTTTGCCGCCCAAGGGCTGGAAGCATCTTTGGTTCCTGGGCCAGAACGATATCTACAGCGACGACGCGCCCACGCATCACCACGCCTGCATCCACTGCCACACCGACAGCAATGTCGGCATCCTGCAAAAGGAAACGCCGTTCGCGCTGGAGCGCGAGACGCAGATCTCGTGGGACTGGAAAGTGGACGCGATCCCCTCGGCACTGCCGGAGGATACGGCTGCAAGCCACGACTACATTTCAATCGCAGTCGAGTTCGAGAACGGGCGCGACATTACATATTACTGGAGCCGCGAATTGCCGGTGGGCAAAGCCTATTGGTGTCCGCTGCCCACCTGGAAGGACCGCGAATTCCATGTGGTGATCCGCTCAGGCGAGCGTGATCTTGGCAAGTGGCTCTCGGAAACCAGAAATCTGTATACGGACTATGAGCAGTATATGGGCGCACCGCCAACACGCATCGTGCGTGTGTGGTTCATCGCCAACAGCCTGTTCCAGCGCATTCCCGGCACGGCTGACTTTGCGAATATCAAACTGAGCAACCCCGATGAGAGCCTGACGGTTCTCTAGGAGAGCGGCCGGGGCTAGGCCTTGGTGTCGATCTTTGACCCGGGATTTGCTGCTGCGTCGTCCGCGTGATCGGTCTCCGCGGGCGCATCGCCGTGAGCATCGGCCTGTGCGGACGCCTGCGGGGCAGGGGCCGCGCCGCCACCCTTGGAGACGCCGACCATGGCCGGCCGCAACAACCGGTCGCCGATCACATAACCGGTGGCGACCACTTCCATGATGGTGCCGTTGGGTTGTGACGGGTCGGGGATTTCAAACATCGCCTGATGCAGATTGGCGTCGAACTTTTCACCAAGCGGGTTGATGGCTTTGACGCCGTGACGCTCGAGCACCGAGAGGAATTCGCGCTCGGTCATTTCCACGCCCTCGATGAGGTTGCGGATCGGCTCAGGCACGCCCTGCTTGTCGGTGTCGGAGAGGCTGTCGATGGCGCGGCGCAAGTTGTCGCCGACGGAGAGCACGTCGCGGGCAAAGCTGGTCATCGCGTATTTGCTGGCGTCCTGCTTGTCGCGCTCGGCGCGCTTGCGGGTATTTTCAGCATCCGCCACGGCGCGCAGCAGCCGGTCCTTGAGGTCCGCGACTTCGGCTTCGAGTTCGCCAATGCGCGTGTCGGCAGGATTGCCGGCGTTAGCTGCCGGATCGCTGCCTTCGCCCCAGGGGGTGTCTGCGCCGACAACATTCTCGGCACCTTCTTCCGGCGGGTTGGCGGGATCAAAATGGTCTTTTGGGTCGCTCATTGTGTCGCAACGTCCGTTGATTACGCGTGTGATGTTGTCCGCCGCGGGGGTCTGCGGTGGACGACATAGCATGTGGGTTTGGGGCGCTTGTAAGGCAAGCCCGTGCAATTGTGAACCTAGCCGATCAGCTGCGTCACCAGCCGCGCCGTATAATCCACCATCGGGATGACACGTGCGTAATTTAGCCGCGTCGGCCCGACGACGCCCAGGACCCCGACAATCTGATTGTCGGAATTGGTATAGGGCGACACGATGACCGATGACCCGGACAGCGAAAACAGTTTCGTTTCCGAGCCGATGAAGATGCGCACGCCGTCGGCTTCTTCCGCAAGGGTCAAAAGCTGAAGCAGCTCCTCCTTGGTCTCCAGGTCGTCGAACAAGCGCCGCACCCGCTCCAGATCTTCAAGCGCCTGCACATCTTCCAGCAGATTGGCGCGGCCACGCACAATGAGCGAGCGGGCCGCCTTGCCATTGGCAGCATCCGTGCCGGACCACACGGCAAGGCCGGCTTCGACGACGCGGGTCGTGAGGTCATCAAGTTCGGCCTTGCGTGCGTCAATCTCCTGCCGCACGCCGCGCTGCGCATCCATAAAGCTGCGGCCCCTGAGGCGGGCATTGAGATAGTTGGACGCCATGGTCAGGGACGAGGCGGGCATATCCTTGGGCGTGTCGATGATGCGGTTTTCAACCAGTCCGTCCTCAAACACGATGACGGCAAGCGTCTGTCCCGGCGCAACCGGCACGAATTCAAGCTGTTTGAGCCGCGCTTCGCGCTTGGGCGACATGACAAGGCCCGCGCATTGCGAGAGCCCGGAAAGCGTCTGCGATACCTGGGTCAGCGCGTCATCGACAGCCTGGTTGGAGCCGGAAATCTGCGCCTCGATGCCCGAGCGTTCGTCCTCGCTGAGATCGCCCACCTGCAGCAAGGCGTCGACAAACAGCCGCAACCCCGCATCGGTCGGCATCCGCCCGGCGGATGTGTGTGGCGAGGACAGCAGGCCCAGTTCCTCAAGATCCGCCATCACATTGCGGATTGAGGCAGGCGACAGCGTGACGCCGCTCCCCAGCTTTGGCCCCAGCTTGGAAAGCGTGCGCGAGCCCACCGGGTCGCCGGTTTCCAGATAGGTTTCCACCAGCTGCCGGAACACGTCGCGCGACCGCTGGTTGAGTTCCAGCAGCGTATTGGGGCTATCGGCCATGTGCGATCCGCATCCGAAACATGTTGTCCATATCGTCCATCATTCCATATCGTCCATCATATGGTGTTGGACCCTTGCATCAGGGTAAGTGAATCTAGGTAGGCACCGGCTCAACGTCAATTTGACCGCTTGCGGCGGGGCCGGGTGGGCGATAGGTAGTTCCCTTCGGTCGGGCCATATCCCCGTACCAACCCGCTCTTTCATGACATAACCTACTGGAGTGCCCATGCGCCCGTCCGGCCGCCGCCCCGACCAAATGCGTTCTGTGTCCTTTGAAAAGGGCTTTTCCAAGCATGCCGAAGGCTCCTGCCTCGTGCGCTTTGGCGATACCCATGTGCTGGTGACCGCCAGCCTCGAAGAACGCGTGCCGCCCTTCCTGCGCAATAGCGGGCGTGGCTGGGTCACGGCTGAATACGGCATGCTGCCGCGCGCCACGGGTGACCGGATGCGCCGCGAGGCGTCAGCCGGCAAACAGTCGGGCCGCACCCAGGAAATCCAGCGCCTCATCGGCCGCTCCCTGCGCGCTGTCGTGGACCTCGGCGCCATGGGCGAACGCCAGATCTCGGTTGATTGCGATGTCATCCAGGCGGATGGCGGCACCCGTACAGCGTCAATCACCGGCGCCTGGGTAGCCCTGCACCAGTGTTTCACATGGATGCAGGAACGCGAGATGATCAAGGACATCCCCTTGAAGGATCATGTCGCAGCCATTTCCTGCGGCATCTACAACGGCATTCCGGTGTCCGACCTTGATTATGCCGAAGATTCAACCGCCGGCACCGACGCCAATTTCGTGATGACCGGCTCCGGCGGCATCGTCGAAATTCAGGGCACCGCGGAAGGCGATCCGTTCAGCGAGGACGAGTTCTCCAAGCTGATGGGCCTTGCCAAGGCATCGATCCGCGATCTGGTGACAATGCAGAAGCAGGCGGTGGCGTGAGTTCGAAGGCACATTCCGGCCACCGGCGCTTTTCCGGTGCCCGGCTTGTTGTCGCCAGCCATAATGAAGGCAAGGTCCGCGAAATCCGGGACCTGCTGGTGCCCTACGGCATTGAAACCGTTTCGGCCGCAGAGCTTGGCCTCGCAGAACCCGAAGAGACCGGCAAAACCTTCAAGGCCAATGCCGAGCTGAAAGCGCTGGCCGCAGCAAAGGCTGCGGACATGCCCGCCCTTGCTGACGATTCAGGGCTGGCCGTCGATATTCTCAATGGCGAGCCGGGCATTTATTCGGCTCGCTGGGCGCAGACACCCGATGGCCGCGATTTCCACACGGCTATGACCCGGGTGGAAAAGGAAATGTGCGCCACCAATGGTGGTCCCGGTGGCGACCGCCGCGCGCAATTTGCCTGCGCGTTGACCCTCGCCTGGGCGGACGGGCATGTGGAGACCTTTGAAGGCACCGTTGCAGGTACGCTTGTATGGCCGGGGCGCGGGTCGCGCGGTTTCGGCTATGATCCGGTTTTCCTGCCCGATGGGCACAAAGTCACATTCGGCGAGATGGAGCCTGCGGCCAAACATGCAATCTCCCACCGCGCGCACGCCTTCGAGCAACTCATCGACGCCTGCTTTGCCGATCACCACAAACCCTGACGCGTTCGGCGTTTATGTGCACTGGCCGTTCTGCCAGGCCAAATGCCCCTATTGCGATTTCAACAGCCATGTCCGCCCCGGCGGCGTTGACCAGCAGCGCTATGCAAAGGCGCTGGTGCGCGAGCTGAGTGAAATGGCAACCCGGATGCCGGACGCCCACGTCACCAGCATTTTCTTCGGCGGCGGCACGCCGTCGCTGATGGAGGTTGCAAGCGTCGAAACAATTCTCGATGCCATTGCAGGGCTTTGGTCCGTCGCGCCGGATGCGGAAATTACCCTTGAGGCAAACCCGACAAGTGTCGAAGCGGGCCGCTTTCGCGGCTACCGTGCTGCCGGCGTCAATCGGGTATCGCTGGGCGTGCAGGCGCTGGATGACAAAAGCCTCAAATCGCTTGGCCGGTTGCACACGGCACGCGAGGCGCTGGATGCGGTGGCGCTGGCGCGCGACAATTTCGACCGCATGTCGTTCGACCTCATCTATGCCCGCCCACATCAGACAATTGCGCAGTGGCGCGAGGAACTCACCCGGGCGCAGGAGTTCCAGGCCGGGCACATGTCGCTCTATCAATTGACAATTGAGGCGGGGACGCCTTTTGCAGCCCTGCATGCAGCAGGACGTCTTCAGGTTCCCGACGATGACATCGGGGCTGCCATGTACGAGGTGACGCAGGAGCTTTGCGAAGCGCGCGGCCTTCATGCGTATGAAGTCTCAAACCACGCCCGCCCCGGCGACGAGAGCCGCCATAATCTTGTCTATTGGCGCGGCCAGCCCTATGCAGCATCAGGCCCCGGCGCACATGGCAGATTACTTGTCGATGGCAGATGGCAGGCAACCCAGACCCATGATGACCCGGCGCGCTGGCTTGCGCAGGTGGAGGCGCAGGGACACGGTCTGGCTGTGGACGAGCATGTGGATAACCATGCCCGGGCGGTGGAAATGTTGCTGATGGGTCTGCGCCTGTCGGAAGGCATCCCGGTTTCGCGGCTTCCTGCGCCGTTTTCCGCACTTGTTGACAATGAAGCTGTCAAAAATCTTGCTCAGGATCGGCTGTTGGCGCGCGCTGGGGATAACCTGTCGGTCACAGCGTCGGGCCGTCCGGTGCTGAACGCGATCCTGCGTGACATCCTGATTTAGGCGTTGGCTAGAAAACCGGCCCGCCGGTGAGCGATTGCGGGGCGGGGCTCACCACCACAAAGCCGCCCGGCCGCACTTCCATCACCGCCAACCCACGCTCATTAAGCCCGTCCGGCAGGAACCGGAAGACGCCGTCAATGCCGGCAAAGCCATCCTCGGCGGTCAGCTCAGCTTCGGTGTAGCGCTGGCCCGGCGCACCACTCGACAAGGCAATTGCCAAGCTCATGGCATCATAGGAAAGGCTCGCGATGCGGTGTGGCTTGCTGCCATAGACCCGCTCGTAGCGGCCCTGAAAAGCATTGCGTGCATCGGGTGGCGGCGCGGCGAACCAGCCGCCGACAAGTGCCGGCTCACGCAGCACCGATGGGTCATCCCAAAGGCCGGTACCGATGAACTTCACAGCTCTCGGGTCCACATCATAATAAGGCAGCAATGGCGCCAGCCCCTGCAACTCGGTGCCGCCTGCGGGCAGCAGCACCACGTCGTAATTTTCTTTCTGTTTCGCCAGCCGCTCTGCCGGGGCGAGCATGCCGTCTGTGGTCGGCGTGTAGGTTTCGCTGGCCGTCAGCTGGGCGCCGCGTGCGGTAATGGCGCGGCCATACTGCATGCGCACCCGCTCGCCATATTCGCTTTGCGGCAGCAGTGCGCCAAAGCGCGTATGGCCTTCCAGCACGGCAAAATCAACGATGCGTTCAATATCCTCTTCCGGCAGGAAGCTGAGCAGATAGACGCCACCGCCCGCCACATTGCGGTCGGTCGAAAATGCAATCACCGGCACGCCGCTGGTGCGCGCGACATTGCCGACAGCAGAGACGGAAGACGCAAACAGCGGTCCAAGAATGATGTCCGCCCCTTCGCTGATTGCCTCGCGGGTGGCATCGACGGCCCGCACCGGATTACCGGCCGTGTCCTTGGGGATCAGCAGGATATTGGGGTCGTCGAACTCAAACAGCGCCAACTGGGCTGCATTGAGCATGGCCTGGCCAACGCCTGCCGCCTGGCCTGAAAGCGGCACCAGCAACGCCACGCGCACAGGTTCAGGCACATCCAGATGGCGCGGGCGCAGAAAGCCTGCGGAATCGCGTGCAGGGCCCGTCTGCGGTGGCGGTGTGACAATCACCTGCGGTGGCAGCGGGCGCTGCGGCTGTGGGGTTTCCTTGCCGCCACTTGTGCAGGCCACGAGCAGCAGGCCGACTACAACCGACGCCCCCAAATTCCGCATCAAACTTTTTGCCACGCCAGCCTCGTCCGTTTTTACTCGCCGCATTACGCGAATAGGTTTGTACCGCCGAAGCTATATATCGCCCCCGCCGCTGATAACAGCTTTCTTGCAACCGATTCCCGCGTAGCCTATTGGGCAGCATGGCATCGGGCAAAGAAATATCCGGCGAGAGCACCCCGCCGGTATCGGGCAGCATTAGGGCGATGGGGTCAATCCGCGCGCTGGACCCGGGGCTGCATATCGCCGCCACCCCCATCGGCAATGCGGGCGACGTGACCCTGCGGCTGCTGGCAGCGCTTGAAGGTGCGGACATTGTGCTGTGCGAAGACACCCGCGAAACCTCCAAGCTGTTGGCTATTCACGGCATCAGCGCGCGGCTTGAGAGCTATCACGAACATAATGCTGAGCGCATGCGGCCGCGCATTCTGGCCAAGCTCGAGGACGGTGCGGCGATTCTGCTGGTAAGCGACGCAGGCACGCCGCTTGTCTCCGACCCCGGCTACAAGCTGGTGCGTGATGTGATCGCGGCGGGTCATGCGGTGACAGCATTGCCCGGACCATCCTCGGTGCTCGCCGCCCTATGCGTGGCGGGTCTGCCGACCGACCGCTTCTTCTTTCAGGGCTTCTTGCCGGTCAAAGCGGGCGCCCGCGGCAAGACGATTGCCGAATTGGCGCCCGTGCCCGCGACGCTGGTGATCCTCGAAACCGCCAAGCGGCTTGACGTAACACTTGCCGCATTGGCTGAGGGGCTTGGCGACCGCGAGGCGGCAGTCACCCGCGAACTCACCAAGCGGTTTGAGGAAGCGCGGCGCGGCTCTCTCGTTGCCCTTGCCGCCCATTACGCCGCCGAAGGTCCGCCACGCGGAGAAATCGTCGTCGTTGTCGCGCCGCCCGGTGAGGTGGAAACCGACGATACGACGCTGGATACGGCCCTGCGTGCTGCCATGCAGACCCAGTCCGCCAGTCGTGCCGCGGCGCAGGTCGCAAAGGAATTGGACCTGCCGCGCAAGCGCGCCTACGCCCGCGCCCTCGAACTGGCCGCTGAAGACGGCACCTCTTGATGCCGCGCGCACCGGCCGGAAAGCGCGCCGCCGAAATCCGCGGGCGGCGGGCCGAGACCCTCGCCGCGGTGATGCTGCGGCTCAAGGGCTACCGCATTCTCGCCCGCCGCCTGCGCACGCCGTCGGGCGAAATCGACCTGTTGGCACGGCGCGGCAACTTGATTGTCATCGTTGAGGTCAAGGCGCGCGCCACGCTTGATGAAGCCCAAGAGAGCCTGACGCCACGCCAGCAACAGCGGCTGGCCGCCGCCGCGGCCTGGTTGCCCAATTGGCGACCAAAACTGGCCGGGCTCGATATCCGTTTCGATCTGGTGGCCATTGCCCCGCGCCGCTGGCCCCGGCACATCCCCAACGCATGGATGGCGGCGTAGCCTCTCCCGCCAATTTGAGCCGGGCTCTGCGCAGTGACGTCGCGGTGGCCGCTGCGATGTGCTAAACAATGAGAGTTGCTTGGCGAATCACTTGCATGAACATGCTGGTGGAACACACGTCGTTCAAACAAGACGTGACACGCCGGACGCAACAACACCGCCCAGAAGGGCGCGGCATACCCAGGCAGGGGTATCGGCCACGAAGGCCATCACGACAGGGACAAGTCAACACGGGCAAACGTCACCCGTACCTGCGCATGCGCGCGGTGCGGGACCATTGCCGCGCGCCAGTAATGCGCGCGGTGTTTGTTCTTGGTCGCGTGTCTCCTCCTCAGGGGCGCGCCTGTTTCAGGTGATCTGTCCGATGCCAGATATCTTCCGGCTGTCAGCCCTCAAGCTCTATAACCCCACGCCGCTCGCAGCGGTTCTGGTAACCGCCTGCGCGATTGCCGGGTGTACGCCGATCGGCATGGCGGTGGGGGCAGGCGCAACGGTCGGGGTTGCCGCCTTCCAGGAGCGCCCAATGGGTGAAGCCTGGGATGACACCGAGATCGAACTCGGCCTGGCCGACCGGATGTTCAAGCGCAAAGGCAGCCTCTTTTCAGACGTCTCCTCCGAGGTCATGGAGGGGCGGGTGATGCTGACCGGAATCGTGAAGCGTGAGAGCCAGCGCGCCGAAGCGACGCAGATTGCCTGGAGCGTGCCGGGCGTGCGCCGGGTCATCAATGAAATTGAGGTCGGTGACCGGTCAACATTCGAAGCCCTGCCGGGTGACGCATGGATCAGCACGAAACTCACCGCCCGCATGATGACCGATTTCAGCATTGCCGATGTCAACTACGCCACCGAAGTGGTCAACGGCTCCGTCTATGTGCTGGGCATCGGCCAGGACGAAGCGGAAATTGACCGGGTGGCGGCCCACGCGCGCGATATTTCAGGCGTCCGCCGGGTCGTGATGCATGCGATCACCGTGGATGACACCCGCCGCATGGCTGCACGCCCGGCCGACGCACCGGCGGCCCAGCCTTTCAAGCGTGAACCATCCGGCGACAGGCAGGGCCATGTGCTGGCGGAAAACAACGCCAATCCGGATCTGCTCACCGGCCAGCCGCCGCTGCGCGAGGATCTGTCGGAATACGATAATGCGCCTGCCATCGAGACGGCCAGCACGCAGCCGGCCTACGAACCGGCCTACGAAAATGCCCCTGCTCTGGCAGGTCCGCGGCAAATTGCGCCGCAGTCATCCGGCACAATCGAGAGCAGGGACTTAGCGCCGATCCGATGAGAGCGCTATCATTCACCCGCCGCGGCGACGCCGAAACCAGGCTCAGCCGTTCAACCGCGGGACATCTTGCCATGACCCCTGATCTCGACCGGATATTGCGGGCCGCGGGCGACGCAGCCGACGACGCCATTGAACTGGCGGAAACAGCCTTGGCGCTGGGTGCTGCAGACATGCCCGATCTGGTGCTTGATACCTATCGCAGACATCTCGCCCGCATCGCCGCTGATGTCGGCGCCCGAGCGCTGGCACTGGACGAACCCCACAAGGCACATGCCGGCGGCGACCCTGTCCAGCGCGAAGCCGCGTTGACCCGCGCCCGCGCGCAAGCATTGGCGGACGTGATAGCGGGCGATTTCGGCTATGACGGCGACCGGGTCACCTATGACGACATGGCCAATGCAAATCTGGTGCGGGTCATCGACCGCAAGCGCGGCCTGCCAGTGGCGCTGGGGCTGATCTATATCCATGCGGGGCGCGTCAACGGCTGGGCTGTGTCCGGCGTCAACTTCCCCGGTCATTTCCTCGTGCGCCTCAACGGCGTTGTGCAGGGCGGACCGCCGCCAGTGATGATTGATCCCTTCGCCGGGGGACGGGTGCTGGACGAAGATGCGGTGACAGCGCTGCTGGCCCGCATGCAGGGGCTGGATGACGAGCATGATGATGCGCCGACCCAGGCGGACATCAACCAGGCGATGGCGCCTGTTTCGGCGCGCGCGGTCTTGTTACGGCTGCAGAACAATATCTTCTCACGCGCCATGCAGGCCCGCGATACGGCACGGGCCAGCGCTATTTTGGCCCGCATGACGGCGATTGCGCCGCGCGACCCAACCTTATGGCTTGAGCGCGGTCAGCTGGACGGCGACAGCGGCAATCTCATGTCCGCCCGCACAGCCTATGCCCGCGCCGCGGAGCTGGCTTTGGCAGAAGGCCGGGGCCAGATTGCCCGCGAAGCCAAGGCCCGCGCAGACCGGTTGCGCATGAGCCTCAACTAGGTGTCGTTGCATCGCTGCACGATCTTCCATTGACCTTGGCGACCGGCAACCCGACATTCCGCTCGACCTGAAAATAAAGACAAACGGTGGGGTGGCGGCATATGGCGCTTAAAGTGGCAATTCAGATGGACCCGGTTGAGGCCATCGACATCAAAGGCGATTCAACCTTCCGTCTGGCCCTTGAGGCGCAACAGCGCGGCCATGCGCTGAGCTATTACCTGCCGCGCGATCTGGCGCTGCATGATGGCAAGGTGCTGGCCCGCACGCGGTCACTCGAAGTACGCGACGCGGCCGGCGACCATTTCACCGCAGGCAACCCGGTTGTCACAAACCTGCGCGACGTGGATGTGGTGCTGATGCGCCAGGATCCGCCGTTTGACATGAGCTACATCACGGCAACCCACATCCTCGACCATATCCACCCGCATACCCTGATGGTGAATGACCCGGCCCATGTGCGCAACGCACCTGAAAAGCTGTTCGTCACCGAGTTTGACGGCGTCATGCCGCCTACCCTCATCTCGTCCAATGAAGACGACATCCGCGCCTTCCGCGACCAGCACAAGGACATCATCCTCAAGCCGCTTTACGGCAATGGCGGCGCGGGTGTGTTCCGGGTGAAGCCTGGGGATGAAAACCTGGCGTCCCTGCTGGAGATGTTCACCCAGATGTATCGCGAGCCATTGATCGCGCAGGCCTACCTGCCTGCCGTGCGTGCCGGCGACAAACGCATCATCCTGGTCGACGGTGAGATCGCCGGGGCCATCAACCGCATCCCGGCGGAAGGCGAAAGCCGCTCCAACATGCATGTGGGTGGCCGCCCGGAAGCAACCAAGTTGACAGATCGCGAGCGCGAGATCTGCGCCATCATCGGCCCGGAGCTCAAACGGCGTGGTCTGATCTTTGTCGGCATCGACGTGATCGGCGACTTCATGACCGAAATCAACGTCACCTCACCCACCGGCCTGCGCGAGATTGAACGCTTCGACGGCACCAATATCGCCGCTATGATCTGGGACGCCATCGAGGCCAAACGCGCCGGACGCTGACCCTGAACCGTTAGCCCGCATTCATTCCGTTTAACAAAAAACCACAAAAGGGAACGTGCGTTCTTCTAATGTTCCTGCTATGATCCAATTCACCGGTTTGAATTGGGGATAATTGCTGTGAGTTGTCAAATTGACCGGCGCTTGCGGAACATATGCAGGACGCTTCAATATATCACCGCAGTCCCCCTGAAACTCAGGCGCACGGGGTAGGGCATGGTCGCACGGGTCAATACGGTCGCTTTCGAGGGTGTCGAGGCACGCGAAGTCGGCGTGCAGGTGCAGATTTCACCCGGCATACCCGCCTTCGCCGTCGTCGGTTTGGGTGACAAGGCAGTTGCCGAAAGCCGGGAGCGGGTGCGCGCGGCGCTAACCGCCATCGGCCTGGCATTGCCGCCCAAACGCATTACCGTCAATCTTGCACCCGCCGATCTGCCCAAGGAAGGCAGCCACTATGATTTGCCCATTGCGCTGGCATTGATGACAGCGCTGGGCGTAGTGCCGCAGGACGCCATGGATGCATTCACGGTGCTAGGCGAATTGGGCCTTGATGGATCAATTGCGCCCGTCACCGGCGCGCTACCTGCAGCGATTGCCGCCAATGCGGCGGATCGCGGCCTTGTGTGTCCGGCGGCCTGCGGACCGGAGGCTGCATGGGCGGGCGACATGGACATCGTCGCGCCCGCCACCCTGTTGGAATTCGTCAATCACATAAAGGGTGTGCAGATCCTGACCCGCCCGCGGCCCGGGCAGCCGCAACGCCATGGCGCGCTGCCGGACATGGCCGATATCAGAGGCCAGGAAACTGCCAGGCGGGCATTGGAAGTCGCTGCCGCGGGCGGCCATAATTTGTTGTTTGTCGGGCCGCCGGGTGCTGGCAAATCCATGTTGGCAAGCAGGTTGCCCGGCATTCTGCCACCGATGAACCCACGAGAAATGCTGGACGTTGCTATGGTCGCGTCACTGGCCGGCGTGTTGGAAGGCGGCGCCTTGAGCCCGGCCCGGCCGTTCCGGGCGCCGCATCACTCGGCCTCAATGGCAGCGCTGGTCGGCGGCGGCATCAAGGCCAAGCCCGGCGAGGTGTCGCTGGCCCATAACGGCGTACTTTTTCTCGACGAGCTGGCTGAATTTTCACGGCCGGTGCTCGACGCCCTGCGCCAGCCGCTGGAAACCGGCACCGCAGTCATCGCCCGCGCCAACCACCACGTCACATATCCCGCCCGCGTGCAGCTTGTCGCCGCCATGAACCCGTGCCGCTGCGGCTATGCCAGCGAACCGGGCATGGCCTGCGGACGGCTGCCGCGCTGCGCGCAGGACTATCAGACCCGCGTCTCCGGCCCCCTGATGGACCGCATTGACATCCAGCTTGACGTACCGCCGGTCTCCGCCGCCGACATGCGCCGCAATGTGGCCGGCGGCGCCACGGGCGAAACATCAGCCGCCATTGCCGCGCGCGTCCGCGCTGCCCGCGACATTCAGGTTGAGCGCTATGCAGCCCTCGGCGGCGAAGATGGCCCGAACGTCACCAGCAACGCACAGGCGGACGGGGCTTTGCTGGAAAAAGCCGTGCAACTGGACACCGCAGGCCTGGATCTGATGGACAAGGCGGCAACCAGTATGCGCCTGTCGGCGCGCGGCTATGTGCGTATCCTGCGTGTCGCGCGCACCTTGGCCGACCTTGAAGGCGGCGCGGCGGTCACGCGCGCCCATCTGGCGGAGGCGCTGAGCTTCCGCCGAGCACCTGTGAATGCCACCGCCGCCGCCTGAGCAACGCGGCAGACATATTGCATCAGTGCCTTCACTAATGTGAGGAAAACTGCGCCTTTTCGCGCTTTTCTGAACGCCAGTTAACACGATCTTCAACCGGTCCGGCCCACACTTTCGCGGATTACTGACGACTGTCACCGCGAATTGCGTTGCCGGAGCCCTGCCCTATGACATCAGGCAAGCAGCCACCAAAGCTGCCGATAAAGCTTATTGATCTGGCCGGTACTGCCGGCCAGGCGATCGGCCGGTCTGTGTCGCGTGCCGTGCAGGATCTGACCGGCGGTGGCGATGAGCAGCACATGGAAATGGCGGCTCTGCGCGAGGAAGTCCGCCTGTTGCGCGGCCTGCTCGGCGGTCAGGCCGATATCATCTTCCGCCGCAACACGCAGGGCCTGCTCACCTTCGTTAACGACGTCTTCTGTGCCACATTTGGCGTCACCCGCGAGCAGGCGCTTGGCCGCCCATTCACCCCGCAGGTGGATGTAAGCACCGGCGAGGGCCTTGTGGGCGCGCCACCCGTGCACGGCATGGCACCCGGCGTGACCCCGCAGCAGCAGCATACGCGTCCCGACCAGAAGTTCCGCATCCGGACCGACCAGCGCGTTCAAACGGTGTCCGGTTGGCGCTGGATCGGGTGGGAGGAACTGCCGATCCGCGATGGGCATGGCCAGCTGGTGGAAATCCAGTGTGCCGGCCGCGACATTACCGACCGCAAGGAGACCGAGCGCGCTCTTGCGCGCGCCCGTGACGAAGCCGAACAGGCCAACCATGCGAAATCGGCTTTTCTGGCCACCATCAGCCATGAAATCCGTACCCCGATGAACGGCATTATCGGCATCTCTGCACTGCTGAGCGAAACCGCATTGTCGCCCGAACAGGCAAATTACGTGCAGGCCGTGCGCCGCTCCGGCCACGCGCTGTTGCGGCTGATCGATGACATTCTCGACTTCTCCAAAATCGAAGCAGGCCATCTGGAGCTCGAGCAAAAGCCGTTTTGTCTTGAAGACATGGCAGAAGGTTTGGCCGAGCTGTTGTCCCCGCGCGCGCAGCAGCGCGGCATCAGCCTCTCCACGGTGATTGACCCGACGCTGCCGCACAAAGTCATCGGCGATCAGGGCCGGCTGCATCAGGTCTTCGCCAACCTTGTTGGCAATGCCATCAAGTTCACCGATACGGGTGGCGTCACGCTGCATCTGACCCGAGGGCCCGCCCCGGAGGATGCGCCGGACACATTCACGTTGCTGGCCAGTGTAGTCGATACCGGCATTGGCATGAGCGACGAAGATCAACGCATTGTGTTTGAAGAGTTCCGCCAGGCAACCGCAGCGGCGGCGCAACGCCGGGGCGGCACCGGCCTTGGCCTTGCGATCTCCCGCAAGCTTGTCGCCACCATGGGCGGCACCATCGACCTTAAAAGCGCGACCGGCGAAGGCACCACGTTCAGCGTCTCCGTGCCGCTTCCCTTCGAGGCAACGGATACACTTGGTGACAGCCGTGCACTTGCGGATACCTATACCGTTATTGCCATCGGTGCGCCGGGCGGTCCGGCATTGGCGGATGCCATTGCGCGCCATGCGGGTGATGCATGGGTGCCAGACAAACCGGCGACCGCCATCGCCAGCTCAAGCTTCAAGACCGCCGGCAATCTCATTGCCTATGCCGATGATCTGACGCCGGAAACTGTGGCGCAGATACGCCGCCGCGCGCCGCACCTGCGTTTGATCGCATCGGCGCTCGCAAGCGACCGTCCTGCCGCCCTGGGCGCCGTCACGCGCACTGACAACCCGGCAGACGCATATCTTCTGTTGCCAGTACGCCGCAAAACACTTGTGGCCGCTATCACTGGCGACGTTACAGCGCTGGCCGACGCGAACGCAGCCGCACAAATCAACCCGCCGCTGTCCGACCAGATGACGGCAGCAACCCGGAGCGAAACGGTCAACGCCGGTGCCCCACCGGGTAAGCGTGTGCTGCTGGCCGAGGATAACGACGTCAACGCGCTGTTGACTGTTAGCGTGCTTGAACGCGACGGCCATGAAGTGATCCGTGTGGTCAATGGCCGCGAAGTGGTCGAGGCATTGGAAAGCCAGGCCCGCTTCGACATTGTGCTGATGGACATGCACATGCCGGAAATGGACGGCATCGAGGCGACGCAGGCTCTGCGCCGGGGCGGCCATGACGTGCATGTGGTGGCGCTCACTGCCAACGCCTATTCCGAAGACCGCCAGCGCTGCCTCGACGCGGGCATGAACGACTATCTGTCGAAGCCGGTCGAGCCGGATGCGTTGCGGCGCATTCTGTCTGATCTGGCACCATCCGGCGCACACAAATCATCGCAATCGAGGTCAGAGGGCGCGGCACTCTCACCGGATGTTACGCCCGAGCCCGGCTCGCAGATCCTCGGTGCCGCGGAATAAAACTGTCGCGTCCCACGCTACACAGATCCCTGCCGCCGCCAAATTCCCAATAACAACAATCTACTAGGCCTGCCCGGCCCGCCTTGGCGCGCGGCGGTGGATGATGCTTGCTGCATGTACATTTGAACACAGCCGGGCCATGCTGGGGGTCTGGTTCATTAAACCGGACAAGAGCTGATATTCTGACGACAAGCCGATTGCAAAGCAGCCGTGCGCGCCCCTAAAAATGCGTGCGGTGATGCCCGTGCGGGGTCCGCCGGGCACAATGAGGAGAGACCGTTTGCTCAAGCAACTCGCAGTCAAAGGGCTGCGCCGAGGCTTCGTGGCTGTGAAAGCATTTTCGCGCCGCGCACTGGCCCGGCGTCATGCCCGGCTGCAGCGGCGCAGTGTGGCCCACGGTCTCGTGCGCACGGCGCATGCCAGCAAGGCGCGCCGTGTTTTCTGGGGATTTGAGCCAAGGCGCATGAGCAAATCTACGTCGCATATTCCAAACCGGTCCAAGCTTGGCGGCAAGCGCATCAATCGCGCAGCGCGGTTCTCGGGAAAATACGGCCCGCCGCCACGCCCGCTCGCCCGCCGCAAGTCGCTTGAAGTCCGTGTCGCTGAAACCGAAGCGGAAATCCGCGCCGCGCAGCGCCTGCGCTATGAAGTTTTCTATGAAGAGATGTCGGCACAGGCGTCACCGCGCATGGCCGCCGAGCGCCGCGACTTTGATGATTTTGATGCGTTTGCCGATCATCTGCTGGTGATCGATCACTCCCGCATCCCCGATGATTATGCAGGGCGCGACGTGCCCGAATATGCCGTGGTCGGCACCTACCGGTTGATGCGTCAGGAAGTGGCGGAGGCGCGCGGTGGGTTTTACACCGCCAGCGAATTCGACATTGAGCCGTGGGTGAAAGCCGCAGGCCCCGGCACGCGGTTCCTGGAACTTGGCCGCTCCTGCGTCCATATCGATCACCGGTCACGCCCGACGCTTGAACTGATGTGGCACGCCATCGTCAGCTATCTGGTGCATTACGACCTTGATGTGATGTTCGGCTGCGCCAGCCTTGAAGGCACTGACCCGGACAAGCTGGCACTGCCTCTGTCTTTCCTGCATCATTTCTGCCGCAGCGAGGACGCCGACGGCATCCCGACAGTGAAGGCGCGCAAGGAACTGTTCGTCGACATGAACCGGCTGCCGGAAGAAGAAGTCGACGCCAGGAAGGGCCTGCGCGCCCTGCCGCCGCTCATCAAAGGTTACCTGCGCGCCGGTGCCAAGATCGGTGACGGTGCGGTGGTGGATGAGCAGTTCGGCACAACCGATGTACTCATCGTCTTCCCGGCCAGCCAGCTGAGTGACCGCTATCGCGGCAAGTTCGGCAAGGGCAACATGAAGGACGACAAGCCCACGCAGGCTGACGACACGTCCGCCTAGGTATCAAGCCCGTAAGCTGCGATGGCTGCGAGGTTGACCAGGTCGGACACGGTTGCGCCCATCGGTGCGATCTGCACGGATTTTTCCAGACCCACCAGCATCGGCCCGATGATCGACGCACCACCAAGCTCCTGTACCATCTTGGTTGAGATGGAGGCGGAGTGAATGGCCGGCATCACCAGCACATTGGCAGGCTCCGACAACCGGCAGAACGGATATATCGCCATTGCGTCGCGGTTCAGCGCAACATCGGCTGCGATGTCGCCATCATATTCAAAATCGCGCTGCTGCTGATCGAGAATTTCAACCGCCTCACGCACCCGCTCGGAGCGTTCGCCCATCGGGTGCCCGAAGGTTGAATAAGCCAGCATGGCAACGCGCGGCTCATACCCAAGCCGCCGCGCGACGTCGGCGCTTTGAATGGCGATGTCGGCAAGCTCGCGCGAGGTCGGCATGTCGTGCACGTTTGTATCGGCAACAAGCACCGTTCGCCCGCGCGAAACAATCATTGAAATGCCCATGGCGCGTTTGCCCGGCGCGTCGCTGATAACCCGGCGTATGCCATCAAGCGACACTGAATAGGCACGTGTGACGCCGGTGATCATGGCGTCGGCATCGCCTACATCGACCATCGATGCGGCGTAGACATTGCGGTCATTGAACACCATGCGCGTGCAGTCGCGGGCAAGATAACCACGCCGCTGCAGCTTGCTGTAAAGTGCGTCCGCATAATCAGGCGCAGCATCGGACTGGCGCTGGTTGATGATCTCGATGCCTTGCGCGTCTTCAATCCCCATCTGCTTCATCTGGTCGAGGATGATCTCCTCGCGGCCAAGCAGGATGGGCGTGCCAAGCCCCTGATCGCGGAACGCGACGGCCGCGCGCACGACTTTTTCTTCTTCACCTTCGGCAAACACAACGCGCTTGGGCTCGCGGCGCACGCGGGCAACGATGAAGCCAAGCGATGCGGCCGTCGGATCAAGGCGGGCGGTCAGCTCCTGATGGTAGCCTTCCATGTCGATGATCGGTCGCTGCGCAACACCGGATTCCATCGCCGCTTTGGCAACAGCCGTCGGCACCGTGGTGATCAGGCGCGGATCAAACGGCGCTGGAATGATGTATTCTTTGCCATAGCGCGGACGCATGCCGTGATAGGCGGCGGCCACTTCGTCGGGCACGTCTTCGCGCGCAAGAGACGCAAGCGCTTCAGCGGCGGCAATCTTCATGGCTTCGTTGATGGTCGTCGCCCGCACATCCAGCGCACCGCGGAAGATGTAAGGGAAGCCAAGCACATTGTTGACCTGGTTGGGGTAGTCCGACCGACCCGTCGCCATGATGACGTCGTCGCGCACTTCGTGAGCTTCTTCCGGCGTAATCTCCGGATCCGGATTGGCCATTGCGAAGATGATCGGATTGGGAGCCATGGTGGCAACCATTTCAGGCGTCAGCGCGCCTTTGGCAGACACGCCGAAGAATGCGTCGGCACCATCCATTGCTTCTGCCAGCGTGCGCCTGTCAGTGGGGGCTGCATGTGCCGACTTCCACTGGTTCATGCCTTCCTGACGGCCCTGGTAGATGACACCCTTGGTGTCGCACAAAAGCGCGTTTTCGGTTCTGACACCCATCGCTTTCACAAGCTCAAGGCAGGCGATGCCCGCGGAGCCGGCACCGTTGACCACAAGTTTCATGTCTTCGAATTTGCGTCCGGTCAGATGGCACGCATTGATGAGCCCGGCCGCCGCAATGATGGCGGTGCCGTGCTGGTCGTCATGGAACACCGGAATGTCCATCAGCTCGCGCAGGCGCTCTTCCACGATGAAGCATTCAGGCGCCTTGATGTCTTCAAGGTTGATGCCGCCGAATGACGGGCCGAGATACCGCACCGCATTGATGAATTCGTCCGCGTCTTCCGTATCCACTTCAAGGTCGATCGCATCCACATCCGCGAACCGCTTGAACAGGACCGACTTACCCTCCATCACCGGCTTTGAGGCCAGTGCGCCCAGATTGCCGAGCCCCAGAATGGCCGTGCCGTTGGAAATCACCGCAACCATGTTGCCCTTGGCTGTGTAGTCATAGGCGCAGGACGGGTTCTCGGCGATGGCGCGCACGGGCGCGGCCACGCCCGGCGAATAGGCCAGCGACAGGTCGCGCTGGCTCGCCATCGGCTTGGTGGGGGTAATTTCGAGTTTTCCGGGCCGGCCTTCCGCATGAAACAGCAGGGCTTCTTCGTCTGTGTAACGGCGGCGTCCGCCTGAGCCTTCGGTCATGGTCGCAAGGGGCCTTATCGGTTGGCGCGGAGGCCGCGCGGGCATATGGGGTGCAGGCGGTATTGACGCAGGGACGCTTTAGCCATCTGGCTGCAAATCCGCCGGTGGCGTGGTTTAGCCGAGGGGTGAAGCGATAGGCAAGCCCGCCACGCGTCACAATCAGTCACGAAGCTCTGTAATACGCCGAAATGCCTGACAATCCGTGCAGATGCTCTGACCGCTCGCAGAGGGCGGGCACACTTGCTAATGTGCCCGCCAAATGAACCAGTCCCCAACAAAACCCATTGAGGCAGCGCAAGCCGCCCCCACGCCGATGATGGCGCAATATCTGGAGATCAAACAGGCGCATGAAGATTGCGTGCTGTTTTACCGGATGGGGGATTTCTATGAGCTGTTCTTCGATGACGCCGTAAAAGCGTCCGCCGCGCTCGACATTGCGCTGACCAAGCGCGGCAAGCATCTGGGCGAGGACATTCCCATGTGCGGCGTGCCGGTGCATGCGCATGATGCTTATCTGTCCCGCCTGATCCGCAAAGGGTTCAGGGTTGCGGTCTGCGAACAGACAGAAGACCCGGCAGAGGCCAAGAAGCGCGGTTCCAAATCGGTCGTCGCACGCGCCGTCGTGCGCATCGTCACACCCGGCACCTTGACTGAGGACGCTTTGCTGGATGCCCGCGACACCAATCTGCTGGCGGCATTGGCGCGGGTGCGCGCTGACGGCGACCATGCGCTGGGTCTGGCCTATGCGGATGTGTCGACCGGCGCGTTCCACGTTGAAAGCCTTGATGCATCAGGGCTTGGTGCTGCCTTGGCACGGCTCGCACCCAGTGAACTGGTGCTGCATGAGGCGCTGTTGGCCGACGAAGTTGTTGCCGACGCAATCAGCAATGCGGGAACGCCGCTGACGCCGCTGCGGGCTTCCGCCTTTGACAGTGACGCCGCCCGCACCCGGCTTGAAACCTTGTTCGGCGTGCGTGCCCTTGAAGGTTTTGGTGATTTCACCCGCGCGCAAATCGCGGCCGCCGGCGCACTGGTGGATTATGTGACCTTGACCCAGGCAGGCCGCGCTCCGGCGCTGAACCCGCCGCGCGGCACCAGTGATCGCGGGCTTATGGCGATTGATGCTGCGACCCGCGCCAGCCTCGAATTGACCCGTGGAGCTGACGGCAGCCGCGACGCCAGCCTGCTGGCGATCATGGATATGACGGTGACCGCCCCCGGCGCGCGCGAATTAAAAGCCCGGCTCTCAGCACCTCTGGCCGACCCCGCACCAATCAACCAGCGGCTGGAAGCCGTGACGCTTTTTGCCGAACATGGCCGCCTGCGCCATGACATGCGCGATTGCCTGCGCACGGTGCCGGATCTTGAACGGGCATTGTCGCGGTTGGCGCTGGGGCGCGGCGGGCCGCGTGATCTGGCGGCAGTAGCCGCCGCCACAAAGGGCGCGGCGGCAGCCGGCGCGCTGCTCGACCCCAAAGCCGGGACGGCACCTGACTTTCCGCCTCTACCCGACGAAATCGCCCGCGCCGCGCAAACCCTGGAGGCGGCCCGCTCCGGTGCCGCGTCTGCACTGGCAACCTTGTTGTCGCGCGCGTTGGTGGACGAACCCCCGCATTTGGCCCGTGACGGCGGCTTTATCGCGCGCGGCTATGATGCGCAGCTTGATGACCTGATTGAGCTGCGCGATGGCAGCCGCAAGGTGATTGCCGGTCTTGAGGCGCGCTACCGCGACGAGACCGGCATCAAGACCCTTAAAATCCGCCACAACAACGTGCTGGGCTATTTCATTGAGGTATCCGCCACCCAGTCCGACCGGATGATGACTGGCGACTTGAAAGATACATTCCGTCACCGCCAGACACTTGCGAGCGCCATGCGGTTTTCCACCGTCGAGCTGGCGGAGCTGGACGCCAAGGTGGCGCGTGCCGGTGAGAGCGCGCTGGGGCGTGAGAAAGAACTGTTCGATGCGCTGGTGGCTGACGTTGCCGGCATTGAGGACCTGGCGGACATCGCCACGGCTCTGGCAGCGCTTGATGTGGCATCAGCCTTGGCAGACATTGCCGTCGCCAGCGCATGGGCAAAACCCAAGATTGACAATTCGCTTGCCTTTGAAATTAAGGGCGGCCGCCACCCGGTGGTTGAGTCGGCCATCAAATCGTCGGGCAGCGGTGCTTTCATCCCCAATGATTGCGTGCTGGGGGCAGAGGGTGAGGGGGCTGAAAATGCCCGCCCGATCTGGCTGCTGACGGGCCCGAACATGGCGGGTAAGTCGACATTTTTGCGGCAAAACGCGCTGATTGCGGTGATGGCGCAGGCCGGCAGCTATGTGCCTGCCACCACTGCGCATATTGGCGTCATTGATCAGCTGTTCTCCCGCGTCGGGGCGTCGGATGATCTGGCGCGCGGGCGGTCGACCTTCATGGTCGAGATGGTGGAAACCGCCGCCATTCTCAATCGCGCCACCGACAGATCACTTGTCATTCTCGACGAAATCGGCCGCGGCACCGCCACCTATGACGGCTTGTCGATTGCCTGGGCGACGCTGGAACACCTGCATGAGGTAAACCGCGCCCGCACGCTGTTTGCCACCCACTATCATGAACTGACCGCCCTCACGGGGACCCTGGACCGGCTGGCCAACGCCACTATGCGGGTCGCCGAACACGGGCAGGACGTGGTGTTTCTGCATGAAGTGGCGCCGGGCGCCGCCGACAGGTCCTACGGCATCCACGTGGCGCGGCTTGCGGGATTGCCTGACGCAGCCATTGCCCGGGCCGAAGAAGTGCTGAGCGCGCTGGAACAAGGCGACACAGGCGGGCGCGGCAAGCAGGATCTGACAGCCGATCTGCCGCTTTTTGCGTCAGCCCCGCGCCCGAAATCCGCCGGTCACGTCTCCGGCGGTCCCGATCCGGTCCGCGAAGCGCTGGCCGCAGCTGCCCCCGACGAAATGACCCCGCGCGAAGCCTTGGACCTTGTTTACCGGCTCAGGCGCAAGATTGACGAGAAAGACTAGCCCGACCCCACGCAAATAGGTGCAAACGCGCTATATATGGGTGCATGAGCTCAACAGATACGGCCCCGCGCAAGATGACATCGACCACCATAAGCCTGACGCCGGGAGAAATTGTCGATGGCGACGCCCTGCGGACAGCGCTGACGCAATCCTTTCTCGACCATGCGGGCGATGAAATGGCGCAGCGCGCGGCGGCGCTGGAAATCTTCAAGACCACCATGGCCGAAGGCCGTGCGCTCATTCGCACCAGCCTCGAAGCTGGCCTGAAGGGCCTGGAGACGGCGCGGGCGCTTTGCCACTTGCAGGACGTGCTCATTCAGGCGCTGTACGATTATTGCAAGATCCACACATTCCCCACCACTGACCAATCGGATGCCGAAAAGATATGCATTGTTGCCGTCGGCGGGTATGGGCGCGGCACACTGGCACCTTCGTCCGACATCGACCTCTTGTTCGTGCTGCCCCACAAGCAGACGCCGTGGGGCGAGAGCGTCGTCGAATACATGCTCTATATGCTGTGGGATCTGGGCCTCAAGGTCGGCCACGCCACGCGCTCGATCAATGACTGCATCCGGCTGGCGCGCGAAGACATCACCATTCGCACCACCATTCTCGAGGCGCGCTATCTGTGGGGGCATGAGCAGCTCTTCACCGATCTCATGGATGCGTTCTGGAATAAACTTGTGCCGGGTACCGGCCGCGAATTCGTGCGCCTGAAACTTGAAGAGCGCGACCAGCGCCACGCCCGCGCCGGCCAGTCGCGTTATCTCGTCGAACCCAACATCAAGGAAAGCAAAGGCGGCTTGCGCGATCTGCAGACCCTATTCTGGATCGGCAAATATTTGTACGGCGTGCAGGACCCGCAGGAGCTTGTGAAGAAAGGCGTCTTCAGCGCCAGCGAAATGCGCACCTTCATGAAGGCGGATGAATTTTTGTGGGCGGTGCGCTGCCACCTGCATTTCCTCACCGGCCGCGCCGAAGACCGGCTGAGCTTTGACGTGCAGATCGAAGTGGCGCGGCGGCTTGGCTATGTCAGCCACGGCGGCATGAAGGACGTCGAGCGCTTCATGAAGCACTACTTCCTGGTCGCCAAGGATGTCGGCGATCTGACCCGCATCTTCTGCGCGACCCTTGAAAACCAGCAGCGCAAGAACGCGCCAGCGGCGGGTGCCGCCGGCCGGTTGCGCAGTCGTCTTGAACCATTGATTGCAGCCGTGGGTTTCGGCACCCAGAGCAAGGGTGGTTCATCGCCTTTGCCCAAAGGCTTTGAGCTGGACGGCGGACGGTTGAACGTCGCCAATGATGAGCTCTTCAAGCGCGACCCGGTCAACATCATCCGCATGTTCCACACCGCCGAAATGACGGGTACGGACATTCACCCCGACGCCCTGCGCCTGTTGCGCCGCTCATTGAAGCTGGTGAATGCGGATCTGCGCGCGGATGATGAAGCCAATCGCCTGTTCAGCGAGATCCTCACGTCTGAAAATACGCCGGACATTGCCCTGCGCCGCATGAATGAGGCAGGCGTGCTGGGGCGGTTTATTCTCGACTTCGGCCGCATCGTCGCGCTGATGCAGTTCAACATGTATCACCACTACACCGCAGACGAGCACCTGATCCACGCGATCCACATTCTCTCCGGCATTGAAAAGGGTCACGACAACGACCAGCACAAGCTGGCCAATGATCTGATGCGCGGCATCCAGTCACGCAAGGTGATGTATCTTGCAATGTTTTTGCATGACATCGCCAAGGGCCGCCCGGAGGATCACTCGGTCGCCGGTGCAAAGATTGCCCGCAAGCTGGGGCCGCGCCTCGGTCTGACATCCGCTGAAACCGATACGGTGGCGTGGCTGGTGCTTGAACATCTCATCATGTCCGACGTGGCGCAGACCCGCGACATCTCTGACCCGCGCACCGTCAAGGCGTTTGCGGATAAAGTGCAAAGCCCGGAGCGGCTGAAACTGTTGACCATCCTCACCACGGCAGACATCAAGGCCGTTGGCCCCGGCGTGTGGAACGGCTGGAAGGCGCAGCTCATCCAGCAGCTTTACGATGAAACCCTGCCGCTGCTCACCGGCGGCCACGAAGCCCCGACCCGCGCCCATCGGGTGGCGGCTGCCCGCGACGCATTCCGCGAACAGGCCGCTGATCTGGGTACGGAAAAGGTCGAACAGATCGCCGCCCGCATGCCGGACTATTACTGGCTCTCACTTGATACCGACACCCAGGTGCGCCACGCGCGGCTGATGGCGGACGCGGAAGCAGACGGCAATGATGGCAGCAATATTCTTGCGATCGGGGTCACCCCGCTGGTCAATGATGATGCCACCGAAATCACCGTCTTCACGCCGGACCATCCAGGCCTCTTCTCGCGTATCGCCGGTGCGGTGGCGATAACCGGCGCCAACATCGTCGATGCCAAGATCTTCACCACCACCGACGGCATGGCACTGGACACATTCTGGGTGCAGTCTGAGCAGTCCGAAGCCGTGGATGAAACGCACCGTGTTGAACGGCTGCGTGAGCTGATTGACAAAACCCTGCGCGGCCAGATGATGCCCAAGGAGTCGATCGCCCGCGACCGCAAACGCACCCGCCGCCAGCAGGCTTTCGAAATAGAACCACAGATCCTGCTCGACAACAGAATGTCAGACCGTGTGACCCTGATCGAGGTCAACGCCCTCGACCGGCCCGGCCTGCTCTATGACCTGACCCGCGCCTTGTTCCATCTGGGCCTCACCATCAACTCCGCCCACATCGCCACCTATGGCGAGCGCATCGTTGACGTTTTCTACGTGAAGGATGTCGCCGGCGGCCAGATCGTGCAGGACGGCAAGAAGCAGGCCGTGCAGAAGGGGTTGTTGTCGGCCATCAATTCAGGCCTGAGCCCGCAACCCGAAGACGTCAAGGACCGCGTCCAGAAGCGCGAGGAACGCCGCAAAGCCGCCAGCGAAACCGGCAAGAAGGTGCGCGCGGCTCGGACCAAGCGGCTCAAGGGCGCGGCGGAGTAGCGCGCGTGCGCCCCTGCCTAAACAGGATCATCCCTTAGCCCCATGAACCTCCTCAAATCCTTCGCCACTGTCGGTGGCATGACCATGATGAGCCGGGTGCTTGGCTTTGTGCGCGATATATTGATCGCGGCGGTGCTGGGGACCGGGCCGGTGGCGGACGCTTTTTTTGTGGCGTTCAAGTTTCCCAACCTGTTCCGGCGGCTGTTTGCGGAAGGGGCGTTCAACGCGGCCTTTGTGCCGTTGTTCGCCAAGCGGTTGGAAGGTGAGGGGGCAAAGTCGGCGCGGCAGTTTGCGGAAGAAGCCTTCGCGGTGCTGCTGACGGTACTGTTGATCTTTACCGGCCTTGCGCAACTGGCGATGCCGGTATTGATGTATGTGATTGCGCCGGGCTTTGCGGACACGCCGGACAAGTTTGAAATGTCCGTCGTCTTCACCCAGATCGCGTTTCCCTATCTGTTGTTCATGTCGCTGGTGGCGCTGTTGTCGGGTGTGCTCAATTCATTGGGCAAGTTTGCAGCGGCAGCTTTCGCGCCGGTGCTGCTCAACATTATTCTCATTGCAACGCTGACCCTTGCGGCACCGTATTTTGACAATGCGGGGCTGGCGCTGGTGTGGGGCGTGTCGCTGGCGGGGCTGGCACAGTTCGCGATGCTTGTTTATGCAGCGCACCGCGCGGGCTTCGCGCCGCGCTTGCGGCGGCCAAAGCTGACGCCGGGCGTCCGGCGGCTGGTGAAGCTGGGCATTCCCGGTGTCATTGCCGGCGGCATCGCGCAGATAAGCCTGCTGATCGGCACCATCATTGCGTCGCTGCAGGATGGCGCGGTCTCCTGGCTCTATTATGCGGACCGGGTCTATCAATTGCCGCTGGGCGTCATCGGCATTGCGATTGGCATTGTGCTGCTGCCTGATCTGGCGCGGCGGTTGCGCGCGGCGGATGAAGGTGGGGCCATGTGGACCCAGAACCGGGCGATGGAATTTTCCATGCTGCTGACATTGCCCGCAGCGGCCGCTCTCATCGCCATTCCCGGGCCGATCATTGAGACGCTGTTTGAGCGTGGCGCGTTTGATGCTGCCGACACGTTGCAGACCCAGATGGCGTTATGTGCCTTCGCCTTCGGCCTGCCCGCCTTCGTGCTGATAAAAGTGTTTTCGCCCGGCTTCTTTGCCCGCGAGGACACCATGACGCCGATGCGGTTTGCAGCGGCGGGCATCGCGGTCAACATCGTCGGCTCGCTGGTGCTATTTTATCAGATCGGCTTTGTCGGCATCGCCATCGCAACATCTGTCTCCGCGTGGGTGAACGCGGGGCTTTTATGGTGGCGGCTTCGGGCCAAGGGCCATTACGCGGCGGACGAACGGCTGGCCAAGAGGCTGCCGCTGATCGTGCTGGCATCAGCGCTCATGGGGGCGTTCCTGTGGGCCATGACCACCTATGCGGGGCCGCTGGCCATGTCGCTCATGCCTATGGGATGGACGGCGGAAGCGCTTGGCATCATTGCGCTGGGCGCACTGGTTGCAGGCGGCGGACTTGTTTATGCCCTGCTGTGTCAGGTGACCGGCGCAGCGCGGCTGTCGGACATCAAACAGGCCATGCGCCGCTAGCGCTTGCGGGCGACCGCCCGGCGCGCGATAAGACGCGGCCTTCCTTCCTATTGACCCGCTCCGGTGTCCACATCCGGGGTTTGAGGAGCAGTTTCAAAATGTCTTTTCCCGAACGCGTGTTCTCAGGTGTGCAGCCCACAGGCTCCCTTACCCTTGGCAACTATCTTGGCGCCATTCGCCGCTTTGCTGATTATCAGGACAAATATGAGTGCCTGTATTGCGTGGTGGATATGCACGCGATCACCATGTGGCAGGACCCCAAGGAACTGCATGCCAATACGCTGGGCGTGACGGCGGCCTATCTGGCCGCGGGTCTGGACCCCGCCAAGAACATCATCTTCAACCAGAGCCAGGTTGCAGCGCATGCCGAGATGGCGTGGATCTTCAACTGCGTGACCCGCATCGGCTGGTTGAACCGGATGACCCAGTTCAAGGAAAAGGCCGGCAAGAACCGCGAGAACGCGTCGGCGGGCCTGTATGTGTATCCAAGCCTGATGGCCGCGGACATTCTGGTTTACAAGGCAACTCAAGTGCCGGTGGGTGACGATCAAAAGCAGCATCTGGAGCTTGCCCGCGACATCGCGCAGAAGTTCAACCATGATTTTGCCGACGCGATCCGCACACGGACAAACGCGGAAGAGTTCTTCCCGCAGCCCGAACCTTTGATTGACGGCCCCGCCATGCGGGTGATGAGCCTGCGCGACGGCACCAAGAAAATGTCGAAGTCGGACCCATCGGACAATAGCCGCATCAACATGGATGACGACGCGGACACGATTGCGCAGAAAATCCGCAAGGCGAAGACCGATCCCGAGCCGTTGCCCGGTGAGGAAGAGGGCTTTGAAGGCCGTCCCGAGGCGCTAAACCTGGTGGGCATCTATGCAGCACTGGCGCAGGAGCCAAAGCTTGCCGTGGTGGACCGGTTTGCCGGTGCGCAATTCTCCGAGTTCAAGAAGGATCTGACCGAGCTTGCGGTGACGACGCTGGCCCCTGTCTCCAATGAACTGCGGCGATTGAAGGCTGATCCGGGTCATCTGGAGCAGGTGCTCAAGGCGGGGTCTGAACGCGCGGCAGCGCTGGCGGACCCGATCATCCATGACACCAAGGCGATTGTCGGGTTTGTCGGCTCCGCCTGATCCGCTTGCTTGATCCATTCCCCGGCGTTCTTATGTAAAAGGACCAGCCACATTCAGGCTGACCGGGGCCACAACAAAGGCGCATTCACTTCATGGGCATGCTCGACAAAGTCCGCGACGGCGCACAATCCCTTCGCAATCGCTGGACCTATCGCGATACCGGCACCGATGCCGGGCGGCCGCGCGCGGCACGGTCACGGGGCTGGATCCCTCATATCGAAGGCGTATGGCTGCGGCGCGGCGTGATCATATTCCTCGCGTTTTTGCTGCTCTATTATCCGCTGGGCGCATGGTGGACCCACAAGGTGGATGACAACCTTGATGTCGAAATCAAGGGCGAGGTGCTGCCCGGCCAGAGCCGTGCTGTCGCAATCGCCGCAGACCTGATCGACCGCGAGGTCAATGAAAACGGCTGGGTCGCCAACAACCCGTTCTTCATGCCCGCCTATATGCTCGACAACATGCCGAACTTCCAAAAGGGCGTGATCGCGGCACTGGCGCGGTTCTCCTTTGAGCTGACGGACCAGCTGGGCCGGACCCGAGGGTCGAGCGAGGCGGACAGCGACCTGCAATCCGCCGCCGGCCTGCTGCAATATCCCGGTGATGTGTGGGTGTGGGATCCGACCGTATCGCTGGCGCCAACCGCGACCTCCGAAGCGCAATACAGGCGCGCCATGCGGGCCCTGCGCAATTACAATTCACGGCTGGCGGCGGGCGATGCCACCTTCCAGAAACGCGCCGACAATCTGCAGTCGACCCTCGACCGTATGGCGCTTGATCTCGGCTCGACCTCCGCCGTGCTCGACCGGCACATCATTGAGAGGTCCGGCTTCCCCATTGATACGGAAGCAGACGATCTCTTCTATTTCACCAAGGGGCAGGTCTATGGCTATTACCTGATCCTGCGTGAACTGCGTACCGACTTTGACGCGCTGATTGTCGAGCGTGAATTGAGCGATGCGTGGGACGAGTTGATGGCGTCCATGGTGGCAACCGTTGATCTCAACCCGTGGGTGATTATCGACGGCGCGCCGGATGCGCAGTTTGCACCAAGTCATTTGGCATCGCAGGGCTTCTATCTGCTGCGCGCCCGCACCCAGCTACGCGAAATAACCAACATTCTGCAAAAATAAGCCGCTGCAACTTGCCGCTTGCAGAAAGACCCCCGCGTCGGGCAGCCTTCAACCATGAATGAAAAGTCGCAAACTGAATGGACCGAGCCTTTGCCTGATAACCCGGCACCCAAGGCGCCGGCCCTGCGCAAGCGCAAGTTTCTGGTGATCGCCGACGGGTCGCCCGAGGCCACCAAGGCGTTGCAGTTTGCGAGCCTGCGCGCCGCACACACCCAAGGGGCTGTAACCCTGCTGGCGGTGATCGGCCCAGCCCACTTCCAGCATTGGCTGGGGGTGGAAAACCTCATGCGCGAAGAAGCGCTGGAGGAAGCTGAGCGTGTGCTCCACAAGCTCGCCGCCCAGGCCTATGACCGCTGCGGCGTGCGGCCCGAACTGGTGATCCGCGAAGGCACGATCCGCGACCAGATGGCGCAGCTGATCTCCGAGGACCCGGATATCGCCGTATTGGTGCTCGGCGCAGGGACCAGCAAAGAAGGGCCTGGCCCGCTGGTTTCCTCCATTGCCAGCGATGCGGCAGGTGGTTTCGGCATCCCAGTCACGATTGTGCCCGGCGACCTGTCGGACGATCAGATCGACCTCCTCGCCTAATTCCACAAATTTCAAATGGTTGAAGATGGGCCCCGATTGGGCCATCTAATCCATAACCTACTCATCAAGTCGGGTATTACGCCTGACCGGGAGCAACCCACATGTTTATCCAGACCGAATCCACGCCGAACCCCGCCACCATGAAGTTCCTGCCCGGGCAGGACGTGATGCCGTCAGGCACAGCTGACTTCACCAGTGCCGAGGCAGCCAAGGCGTCGCCCCTGGCAGAGCGGCTGTTTGCGCTCGGCGATATTGAAGGCGTGTTCTTCGGCGGTGATTTCGTCACCGTGACCAAGTCGGACAACATCGACTGGACCCACATCCGTCCGTCGGTGTTGGGTGCGATCATGGATCACTTCACATCCGGCGCACCGCTGATGGCGGAAGGCGCGGAAAACGACTCCGGACATAAGGCACATGAGGGCGACGACGGCCCGCTGATCACCCAGATCAAGGACATCCTCGATACCCGCGTGCGGCCCGCCGTGGCGCAGGACGGTGGCGACATCGTGTTTCATGGGTTTGAGGACGGCATCGTCTATCTCAACATGATCGGTGCGTGCGCTGGCTGCCCGGCCTCCACAGCCACGCTGAAAAATGGTGTTGAAAACCTGCTCAAGCATTTCGTACCGGAAGTGACCGAAGTCCGCGCCGTCTAAGCTCGCTTTCGACACTGCCGCCCCGCAACATATGACGGGCCTTGCACCGCGCCCCGCATACGGTCTATGCGGACGGGGACGCTTACCTAATTGCCGCCGCCAGACATCAGGATTGCATCCATGGCCGACACCATTACCCAAGCTGCCATCGACCAGATTTTCATGGATGCGCGCACGCATAATTTCTGGCTCGACAGGCCGGTGAGCGAAGAGACCATTCAAAAGCTCTACGCGATGATGCGCATGGGGCCGACGTCAGCCAACTGCTCGCCCGCCCGCATCGTGTTTGTACAAAGTGATGAAGCCAAGCAGAAGCTCAAGCCGCTGCTGATGGAAGGCAATCAGGAAAAGACCATGGCCGCGCCGGTCTGCGCCATCATCGGCCATGACCTTGAGTTTTACGAAAAAATCCCCGAACTGTTCCCGCATAACCCGGACGCGAAAAACTGGTTCAACGGGTCGCCTGAATTTGCCGAGCAGACTGCATTCCGAAATGGCTCGCTGCAGGGCGCCTATTTCATGATCGCAGCGCGCGCGCTGGGGCTTGATTGCGGGCCGATGTCGGGCTTTGACCAGGCGGGCGTCGATGAAGCGTTCTTCGCGGGCACCACCGTCAAATCCAACTTCCTGTGCAATATCGGTTACGGCGATGCGTCAAAGCTTGATCCGCGGTCGCCGCGACTGGCGTTCAATGACGCTTGTAAGATCGTCTGAGTACGGATTAATTTGTGACCTCCGCATCTGACGTTTTTGTAATGGGCTTCGACACGGCAATGGATGCCTGTCAGGTCGCCATCGTGTCGCGCTCCGGTGCGGTCGTGGCCAGCGCGCATGAAGAGATGAAGCGCGGCCATGCCGAAGCGCTGATCCCGATGATTGCCGCCGTGCTGGATTCAGCGGATCTCACCCTTGAAGATCTGACCCGCATTGGTGTGACGGTTGGCCCGGGGACGTTTGCCGGTTTGCGCGTCGGACTGTCGGCGGCCCGCAGCTTTGGCCTGTCGCACGACATTCCCCTTGTCGGCGTTTCAACCCTTGAAGCTGTGGCGGTGACATTGCCCGAGCCTGCAGCCGACCAGATGCTGCGCGCCGGCGTCATCGCCTTTGACGCGCGCAATGACGAAGTCTATCTGCAGATTGTTGATCCGCTTGGCACGTTGGTCGTTGCCCCCTCGGTGATTGATCTGGCAACGGCGGTAGAAGCTGTCCCCGAGGGGCTGGTCAACCTTACGGGCAGCGGCGCCCCCAAGCTTGCCGCGCTGCTGGGTGAGCAGGGGCGTGGAGATGATGTGGCGCTGGTGCCGCGCGACCTTTGGGCGCCGAAAGCTGAATGGGTTGCCCGGCTTGCATTGGTGGCACCTGATGATCGTGTCGGCCCGCCATCGCCGCTCTATCTGCGCCCGCCGGATGCCGTCGCGCCAGACAATGGTGGCGCCCTGCCACATGCCTAGACCTTCGGCGCTGTGCCACACTGCGGCGACCATCTTTCCCATTTCCCCGATTTCGGCCGAGTGAAGTTCCATGCGTACTGCTGCAACAATCAACACCCCCGCCATCCGCGCCGCAACGGCGGACGATGTAGCGGCAATGGCTGACATTCATGCCGCAGCCTTCGACGCTGGCGCGGCATGGAACGCAGTATCGATCCGCAAATTGCTGGAAACACCGGCCACCTTCGCGCTGGTGTCCGACACGGAAAATCCGGCTGGCTTCATCATGATGCGGGCTGTGGCCGGAGAGGCTGAAATCCTCACTTTGGCCGTGGACCCGGGCAACCGACGTCGCGGCATCGCCCGCGCACTGGTGCTGGGCGGGCTTGCAACGGCGCTGGCAGCCGGGTGTGAAACGGTGTTTTTGGAAGTGGCTGCCGACAATGACGCCGCCGCCGCGCTCTACCGCAGTCTTGATTTTGAGCCTGCGGGCGAACGCAAAGCCTATTACGCACGCCCCGGAGGCAGCCCTGTTGATGCGCGTATTCTGCGCTGGGCGCCGCAAAGCCCTGACAAATCATAGGGTTATTGTCGCAAACGGTTACGCACACAGCCAATTTGGACTAGATTAACAATGAAGGCCCTGCCGCCATGGCCGGACACCCTAAACCCCAGCCCGGGACCTCGACCCGGGACATGAGAACAATGGACAGGCTAATGGACAGGCTTGAGAACCTTTGCATCGAAAAAGGCATGCGCATGACGGAGCAGCGCCGCGTTATCGCGCGCGTGCTGTCGGCCGCCGAGGATCACCCCGATGTCGAAGAATTGTACCGGCGCGCCTCTGCGGTAGATGAAAACATCTCGATTGCCACTGTTTACCGGACCGTGCGGTTGTTCGAGGAAGCGGGCATTCTGGAGCGGCATGATTTCCGTGATGGCCGTTCCCGCTACGAGCCCGCCACCGACAACCACCACGATCACCTGATCAATGTGCAGACCGGCGAGGTTGTTGAATTCAACAACGAGGAAATCGAGCGTCTGCAGGAAATAGTTGCGCGCGAGCTGGGCTACAAACTCGTGGATCACCGGCTTGAGCTTTACGGCGTGCCGATCGAAAAGAAGTCCACCGCAACCGGCTAAGCAAAGCCGGGCGGGTATTCGGGGAAAAGACATAGATGGGCACCTGGCGCGCGGTCACGCGGGTAATCATGTTCGTCGGCATGACGCTGACGCTGATGCCGGTGCAATATGTGCTGGTCAAAACCGGCCTGCCGGGGTCGCGCAGCCTGCCCATGTGGTATCACCGGCTGCTGTGCCGGGTTATCGGCATCAAGGTGACCATCAAGGGTGCGCCGGTGACCGACCGGCCGGTGCTGATCTGCGCAAATCACACGTCCTATCTGGATATTCCGGTGATGAGTACGGTGGTGCCGGTCTCGTTCATCGCCAAGAGCGAAGTCGCGTCGTGGCCATTTTTCGGGCAGATGGCGAAGCTCCAGCGCACCGTCTTTGTCGAGCGCGAACGGCGCACCAAGACCCGCGAACACCGCAATGAAATTCACGGCCGCATCGAAGCGGGCGATACGCTGATCCTGTTTCCCGAAGGCACGTCGAGCAACGGCAACCAGGTGCTGCCGTTCAAGAGTGCGCTGATGTCAGTTGCGCAGATGAGCGTGGTGGGTGAGCACGGTGCACTTGACGACATGGTGATGGTGCAGCCCGTATCAGTCGCCTATACGCGCCTGCACGGCATCCCCATGGGCCGTCATTACCGGCCCTATTTTGCCTGGTATGGCGACATGGATCTGGTGCCGCATCTTTGGGAGGTCTTCAAGACCGGCCCGTTTGACGTGGTGATGGAGTTTCACGAGCCTGTCTCGATCACCCAGGCAGGGACCCGAAAGGCGCTGGCAACCTATTGCGAGGAACGGGTGTCAGATGGCGTCGCGCGGGCGATTTCCGGCAGCGAGGCTGCCTAGGTACCCCTCTTGATGGCCCCCGGCACGCCTCCGTCTTCCCGCTGCCATGTGGCTGTGACCATGCTTGCCCCTGTGACGATTCGGCATCGGCGGCAAACGCCGTGCAGCCGGGTTAACGCTGTGAGTTGAGCGCAGGCCGAAACGGGCGCATATAGGAAGCTCAGAACGCCTGCGATCCACCCCTGAAAGGCCACCCAAGAGGAGCGTTACACCCGCTTTGCCACACCGCGAAAACAGCCCCAAGCTCTATATCAAGACCTATGGCTGCCAGATGAATGTCTATGATTCAGAGCGTATGTCCGACGCCCTGGCCCCCAAAGGTTACGAGACCACATTGGCCCCGCAGGGCGCGGATCTCGTCATTCTCAATACCTGCCACATCCGCGAGAACGCTGCCGCCAAGGTCTATTCAGAACTTGGCCGCCTGCGTTTGCTCAAGGAAGAGCGCCTCAAATCCGGCAAGCCGCTCACCATCGGCGTCGCCGGCTGCGTGGCGCAGGCGGAAGGTGAGGAAATGCTGGCGCGCGCCGGTGTGGTGGATTTTGTCGTCGGCCCGCAGGCCTATCACCGGTTGCCGCAGCTCATTGAGCGCGCCAAGGACGGTGAGCGCGTGGTGGAAACCGATTTTCCCACCGAGGACAAGTTCGAGCATCTGCCGCAGGCCACCAGGAAGGTAACGCTGGGGCGCGGCCCTGCCGCATTCCTGACGGTGCAGGAAGGCTGCGACAAATTCTGCACGTTCTGCGTCGTGCCTTATACGCGCGGCTCGGAAGTCTCGCGCCCGATGGCGCAATTGCTGGCGGAAGCGCGCGGGCTGGTTGAGGCGGGCGTCAAGGAAGTCACGCTGCTGGGCCAGAACGTCAATGCCTGGCACGGGGAAGACAAATCAGGGTCAGCATCCAATCTGGGCGCATTGCTGTTTGCGCTGGCTGAAATCGACGGGCTGGAACGGTTGCGCTACACCACGTCGCACCCCCGCGACATGCATGATGAACTACTTGCAGCGCATCGCGACCTTGAAAAGGTCATGCCCTATCTGCACCTGCCGGTGCAGGCAGGGTCCGATCGCATCCTCAAGGCGATGAATCGTCAGCACACGGCTGAAGACTATCTCAGGCTGGTGGACAAGCTGCGCAAGGTGCGGCCCGACATTGCCCTGTCGGGAGATTTCATCACCGGATTTCCTGGCGAGACCGAAGAAGATTTCGACGCAACGCTCAAGCTCGTGACTGAAGTTGGCTATGCGCAGGCCTATTCATTCAAATATTCGCAGCGCCCCGGCACGCCCGCCGCAATCAATGCCGAGCAGGTTGATGAAGGCGTCAAGGCGGACCGGCTGGCGCGCTTGCAGGAATTGCTGAATGCGCAGTCGCGCGCCTTCAACGCGTCGATGGTCGGCCGCACCATGCCGGTGCTGCTCGACCGCAAGGGCAAACATGACGGCCAGCTCGGTGGGCGCTCACCCTATCTGCAGGCCGTACATCTGGAGGCCACGGAAGACATGCGCGGACAGATTGTCGAGGTTGTGATTGAAGGCGCCCACGCCAACAGCCTGTCCGGCCGGCTTGCCGGTAAAGACCACGATGCGTTCCAGACTTCTGTTCTTGAAAAAGGAGATGCTGCTTGACCGTTGAAACCGAAGCACCGCACTCGCCGCAATTTGCAGATGCAGCTAGTCCCGCAGCGCAATCCGGTGGCGTACGCGCTCAGGGCGGTGCGCGGCCCGATGTGGTGGTGCTTGATTTCGATGACAACCATCTAATGAGTGCGCTGGCAGGTGTTGCCGATTGCAATCTTGCGCGCATCGAGCAGCTTTTGAGTGTCACGGTTACACCGCGCGGCAACCGGGTGGCCATTCGCGGTCCCGAGGACGCGCGCGGCGAAGCTGCACGGGCATTGGGTGATCTCTATGGCAAGCTGAAGCGGGGCCAGGACGTTGGCATGGCAGATGTCGATGGCGCAGTGCGCATGGCATCAAGCGCCATGCCCGAAGGCAAACGTGGCTCCGGGAGCGTGCAGCTTGTCACCAAGCGCCGCATCATTGAGCCGCGATCCGCCAATCAGGCGATTTACATGAAGGCGCTGCAAACAAGCGAGCTTGTATTTGGCTTGGGGCCTGCCGGCACCGGCAAGACCTATCTGGCTGTGGCGGCTGCGGTATCGCTGTTCATTCAGGGTCAGGTGGATCGCATCATCCTGTCGCGCCCTGCTGTTGAGGCGGGCGAACGGCTGGGCTTCCTGCCCGGCGACCTGCGCGAAAAGATCGACCCGTATCTCAGGCCGCTCTATGACGCGCTGTATGACACGCTGCCTGCCGAGCAGGTGGCGCGTAGTCTCGAGTCCGGCGAAATCGAAGTCGCCCCGCTTGCCTTCATGCGCGGCCGCACATTGTCCAACGCCTATATCATTCTGGACGAAGCGCAGAACTGTACGTCGGTGCAGATGAAAATGTTTTTGACCCGGCTGGGCGAAAACTCCCGCATGGCGATCACGGGTGATCCGACACAGATTGATCTGCCGCTTGGCGCCAAGTCCGGTCTGCGCGAAGCCCGCGACGTGCTCAACGGCGTGCCCGGCGTGGCCGTGACGGAATTTGCAAATGTGGATGTGGTTCGCCACCCGCTGGTAACCCGTATCGTGGAGGCGTATTCAAGAAGCGAGCGCAGCCTGCTTGAGGCAAAAAGAGCGGCCGGCGGTACCGGCAGCAATGATGACAGCTAGCACACAATTTCCCGACACAGCCTCGCTGTCTCCCGGCGCGGACATGCTGGACCTCGATATCCTGCACGCGCATGCAGCATGGGACGATATTCCCGGTACGGATGAATTTGTGCGCAGGGCGGTTATTGCCGCCATTGCCCCGCCGTTGTCAGGTCAGGCGGTGGAGGTCTGCGTTCTACTGCAAAACGACGACGCAATGCGCGCCCTGAACAAACAGTGGCGCGACAAGGACAAGCCGACAAATGTGCTGTCTTTTCCTGCGCCCGAAGCACCAGGTCCCGCAGCAGTCCACCATCTGGGCGACATCGCACTGGGCTTTGAAACGCTGATGGCAGAAGCGGCAGCTGAGAAGAAGACTGTCGAGCACCACCTGCAACATCTGGTGGTGCACGGCATGCTGCACCTGCAGGGCATGGACCATGAAACGGCAGAAGAAGCCGACGAAATGGAAGCGCTCGAAACGCGTATTCTGGCCGGCCTTGGCGTACCCGACCCCTATGCGGCTTAACGGATCAGATATAATGACCTGCAACGATGCCTGCCCCACCGCATACAGGAGCCTCAACTGATGGCCTTGGCTGACGAACGGTCCCACAAGGATCAGACTGGCGACAAGGCGATAAATTCAGCGCCCGGCCAGCCGCTGACCCAGCGTCTTGCACGCGCCTGGCGCTATGTAATCGGCGGCATTGAGCCCGGCTCGCTCGGGGCGTCGCTGGACGCTGTGTTCGGCGATGACCGTGAAGGCGGCCCGGATCTATCGCCTGCCGAACGGGACATGTTCGTCAATCTTCTGGGCTTCAACGAACTGCGCATTGAAGACGTGATGGTACCGCGGTCCGACATTGTGGCGGTCGAGGAGGGTATTTCGCTGGAGGATCTGGTGAAGGCTTTCCGCGAAGCCAACCATTCCCGGTTGCCTGTTTATCGCGAGACGCTGGATGACCCGCGCGGTATGGTTCACATCAAGGACCTTTTGGGCTGGATGGCCGATACCAAACAGGCGCCAGGCAGCGCTGAAGAGGCATCCGGCTCCAAGGGCACTTTCTCGCTCGCATCAATCCAGCGGGACCTGATTTACGTGCCGCCGTCGATGTCGGCGATCGACCTGCTGTTGAAGATGCAGGCAAGCCGCGTCCACATGGCGCTGGTAATCGACGAATATGGCGGGACAGATGGTCTGGTGACCATCGAAAATCTGGTCGAGGAAATCGTCGGCGAGATTGAAGACGAGCATGACGAGGCAGAGCTACCCGATCTGGTGCGCCGGCCCGACGGGCGGATAGATGCGGCTGCCCGTGCTGAAATCGAAGACCTTGAAGAAATGCTCGGCGTCACGCTTTTGTCTGAAGAACGTGAGGACGAGCTGGATACGTTGGGCGGGCTTGTCTTCGATATGCTGGGCCGTGTGCCCCAGCGCGGTGAGATCGTGGTGCATCCCACAGGTGTCGAATTCGAAATTGCCGATGCGGACCCGCGCCGGATCAAGCGGCTGGTGGTGCACCCGCCTGCCGATCTTGAAAATCGATTCACTGACGCAAAGACCGACGACTGATGCGGTCGTTCGGCACGGCTCTAACCACGGTCGCAGTTTGGCTCGCCGCCCGCCGCCAGTGGCAGCGCATGGCCATTGCTGCAATTGCAGGCGCGCTCACTGTGCTCGCCATGCCACCGTTCGGCTATTGGCCGGTTTTGTGGGTTACCTATCCCGTTCTGATCTGGCTGCTGGACGGCGTGCGGCCGGATGATAAGGGGCGCTTTTCCGGCTGGCTTGCTGCAGGTGGTACCGCCTGGGCATTCGGCTTCGGCTTCTTTCTCGCCGGTCTCTATTGGATCAGCTCAGCCTTTCTGGTCGAAGCGGATGCGTTCGCGTGGATGATCCCGTTCGTGGTGATGTTGATGCCGGGCGGGTTGGGGCTCTTCTTTGCGGGCGCTGCCATTGCCGCGCGCGCCGTATCCCGCAGCGGTGCAACGCGAGTGCTGACTTTTGCCGCAGCGCTGGTGCTGGCGGAATGGCTGCGCGGCCATGTGTTGACCGGATTTCCGTGGAACGCACTTGGATACGGGTTATCCGTATCCGACACATTGGTACAGGCAGTGTCGGTCTGGGGGCTTTACGGCCACACGCTCCTGGCAGCGCTTGTGGCCCTGGCGCTGGCAATGTTGGCGGGGCCGGGATGCCGCATTGAGCGCCGCAGTGTCATCACCACCTCACTTCTCGCGTTTGGCGTGCCGCTGTGCCTGCTGGTTTTCGGCATGGTGCGTCTGGCCGCACCTGGCCCTGCGGATGTTCCCGGTGTTGCCCTGCGCATCATCCAGCCAAACATTGCCCAGAAAGACAAATGGCGCCCGGAGCTGCGCGCTGCCAACTTCGCACGCTTGCTGCAACTCAGCCGGGGTGATGACGGTCTGGCGGGCGTGACCCATGTCATCTGGCCTGAAAGCGCACCCCCCTTCGTGCTCGCAGACAATGCAGATGCCCGCGCGCTGATCGCCCATACATTGCCGGACGGTGTCCATCTGATTACCGGCGGCGTTCGGGTTGAAGCCCTGCGGGAAGTGCGCGCCGATGGACGTTGGGCGCGCTTCTTCAATTCCGTGATGGTGCTCGACGGTAACGCGCGCATCAGCGCAATTTACGACAAGGCGCATCTGGTGCCGTTTGGCGAATATCTTCCTGCGCAAGGGCTGCTTGAAGCGATTGGCCTGCAGCAGTTGACGCGCCAGCGTGGCGGCTATGATTCCGGTCCCGGCCCGCGCACGCTGCGTGTGCCCGGAGCGCCGGATATGGGTCCGCTTGTCTGCTACGAGGTCATTTTTCCCGGCGAGGTTGTGGGAAAGACGAGGCCCGGCTGGCTGCTTAATGCCACCAATGACGCCTGGTTCGGCGACTCGATCGGCCCTCGCCAGCACTTGTTTCAGGCGCGTATGCGGGCCGTGGAGGAAGGATTGCCGGTCATCCGCGCCGCGAACACCGGTATATCCGCCGTAATCGGCCCCCGTGGTTTGATGCGCGCCAAGTTGGGCATAAATAAAACCGGTGTATTGAACGAGAACCTACCCGGGTCTCTGCCCCCGACCATATACTCGAAGGGTGGAGATTTAGTGTTCTGGTCTATGTGGATAGTTCTAGCGGCAACTATTCTTTGGCGGCTTCAAGGCAGAGTGGCTAACATTTAGACCTAACAAATTGCAAGTAATAGGTGTGGCAGGTTGTGCCGATTGCTTTTGACAAGTTATCAATACGGATGCACAACGATCCCATTGCACTCATAGGTATTTGTATATGCATTGTGCGGGGACCAGAGACGCTAGCGATGGTCCACGCTTTAGAGGACCGTTGTTTGGCCAGAAAAGAACCCAATCCTATTGACGTCCATGTCGGCAGCCGCGTGCGTCTGCGGCGGCTTTTGGTCGGCATGAGTCAGGAAAAACTCGGCGAGCAGCTGGGACTCACCTTTCAGCAGGTTCAAAAATACGAAAAGGGCACCAACAGGATCGGCGCCAGCCGTCTGTTCGAGGTTTCGCGCATCCTGGGCGTCCCGGTTCAGTATTTCTATGAGGATCTTGCCGAAACCCGTGGCCAGGATCAGGACGCGGCACCTGCCGAGACCGACGGCGCCCCGTTCGTGATGGACTTTGTCTCCAGCTCCGAGGGACTGCAACTCAATCGTGCTTTCTTCGAGATCAAAAACCACGATGTCCGCCGCTCAATCATCGACCTGATCAAGCATCTGGCTAAGGCCGACGCGACCGCATCCTGATACCGGCGATGCGAAGCATTCCGGTCCCCGGGCCATGAGCCTTGACGGGTAGCGGCAAACCCGGCAAGAACCGCTGCGTTCTTCAAACACTCAAATGCCGCATGTGACGTGCGTGTTTTGGGTGGTCATCGCAGACCTTGGGGTAGTATGGCGCCGGCAATAGCTGGGTGTCCGGCTGCAGGGCTGTAACCGTTTTGTCCGGGCAGGCGGCAACCCCGTCGCCACATGCGCCCATTCCGCTTGGGGAGATCACCCGCCGTGGCACGTTCGAGCTATCTGTTCACCAGTGAATCCGTCTCTGAAGGCCATCCCGACAAGGTCTGTGACCGTGTGTCGGATGCAATCGTCGATCTCATCTTCAACACTGCGGCCAAGGAAGGCATGGATGCCTCCCAGGTGCGCGTGGCAGCGGAAACCCTGACCACCACCAACAAGGTGGTGATCGCCGGTGAAGTGCGTGCGCCTGAAAGCCTGCTGGGCGATGGCGACCGGGTGAAGCCCGCGCCGTTCGAGAAGGTTGCCCGCGAGGCTATCAAGAGCATCGGCTACGAGCAGGAGGGCTTCCACTGGAAGAACGCCGACGTGGAGGTGCTGCTGCACGGTCAGTCCGCTGACATTGCGCAGGGCGTTGATGCCTCGGGCAACAAGGACGAAGGCGCCGGCGACCAGGGCATCATGTTTGGCTATGCCTGCCGCGAAACTGACGTGCTGATGCCGGCACCCATCGTATTCTCACACCGCATTCTGAAATCGCTGGCTGACATCCGCCACAAGGATGCGAAGTCCGGCCTTGGCCCCGACAGCAAGAGCCAGGTCACCCTGCGCTATGAAAACGGCAAGCCGGTTGGCGCCACCTCTGTTGTGGTCTCCACCCAGCATGACGAAGGCCTCACCACCGAACAGGTTCGCGAGATCGTGCGTCCGCATGTGCTCGACGTGTTGCCTGATGGCTGGATGTGCCCGGAAGACGAATTCTACGTGAACCCCACGGGCAATTTTGTGATCGGCGGCCCCGATGGCGACGCAGGCCTCACCGGCCGCAAGATCATCGTCGACACCTATGGTGGTGCAGCCCCGCATGGCGGCGGCGCGTTCTCCGGCAAGGATCCCACAAAGGTGGACCGCTCGGCGGCTTACGCAGCACGCTATGTTGCCAAGAACGTGGTCGCAGCCGGCTTTGCCGACAAGTGCACCCTGCAGCTGGCATACGCCATCGGCGTGTCCAAGCCCCTGTCCGTCTATGTGGACCTGCACGGCACCGGCAATGTGGATGAAGCCAAGCTCGAAGCTGCTATTCAGGAAGCTATGAATCTGAGCCCGCGCGGCATCCGCGAGCATCTGAACCTCAACAAAGCGATCTATGAGCGCACGGCAGCCTATGGCCACTTTGGTCGTGAGCCGGATGCTGATGGCGGCTTCTCCTGGGAGAAGACCGACCTGGTGGAAGCGCTCAAATCCGCGCTGAGCTAGCCCCGGACATAAAGCCAATTTTGATGGCCGACAAAAAACATGATGAGGGGCAGCCGTTCACGCGGCGGCCCCTTATTTATGGCCGCGCCAAGGGCAAAGCCTTGTCTCCCCGACAGCAAAGCCTGTTCGCGGACCTGCTGCCGCGCGTGGCAGTCCCGGTTGAAGGCGTCGCGGCGGGCTCACTCGACCCCCAGTCGCTCTTTGGACGCGTTTTAAAAATACATCTGGAAGTAGGCTTCGGCGGCGGCGAGCATCTGGCCGCCCGCGCGGCTGCCGCGCCGGAAACCGGCTTCATTGGTTGTGAACCGTTCATAAATGGCGTCGCAAAAGCGCTGACGGGCATTGAAGAAGGTCCGTTGGACAATATCCGGCTGCATCACGGCGATGCGCGCGACGTGCTGGATGTACTCAAAAGTGCGTCACTGGACTTGGTCTATATTCTGTATCCCGACCCATGGCCGAAGACGCGTCACAACAAGCGGCGCTTTATTGGGCCAGACACGCTGACGCTCCTCGCCCGCGTGATCCGCCCCGGCGGTATTCTGCGCATCGCGAGCGATATTCCCGATTACATCAAATGGACTGATGCGGAAATTGCCGGCAACGCCCAGTTCACCTGTTTGACGCCGGACGCTGCATCCCGCGCGATACCCCCTGAAGGCTGGCCCGGCACCCGCTACGAAGCCAAAGCCATTCGCGAAGGCCGCACACCGGCCTATCTGGAATTTGAGCGCAACGCATAGGCGATAACGCCAAAATCGGGCCGCAAACCAGCCCCCTTTCCAAACCGATGCGAAAGGACTATGGTCCGCCGCAAGTTGAGACCCCGGTTGTTTTGCGCCCACTTTGCAAAATGGCTGCGACGGTAGATTTCGGGGCCCTCGCGGGGCCCTTTTTTTATGCTTTTTGCTTGGAGAGCGGTTTGAGCCTAAAGGCCAAAACACCTGCGGAAGAAAAGATCGAGGCGCTGATATCGCCGGTCGTGGAAAGCCTCGGCTATGAGATCGTCCGTATTCGGATCATTGGGTCCGGCACGCCGGTTTTGCAGATCATGGCGGAACGCGCCGACGGGACCATGCCGATAGAAGGCTGCGAGGAAGTGTCGCGCGCCGTTTCGGCAACCATGGATGTGGAAGACCCGATCTCCGGCAAATACACGCTGGAAGTATCATCCCCCGGCATCGACCGCACGCTGACCCGCGAAAAAGATTTCGAAACCTGGGTGGGACAACTCGCCAAGGTGGAATTGCAGATTCCCATTGATGGCCGCAAACGCTTTCGCGGCATCCTTGACGGATTTGAGAACGGCGAAATTCGCATCGCGGTTGAGATTGAAGGCTTTAGTGAGCCGCAGGTTGTCGGCCTGCCCTTTGCTGATCTGCATGACGCAAGGCTGGTGCTGACAGACGCACTCATCAAACAGGCTCAGAAAAATGGTGGCGCCACCCCGGTCCCCGATGGACCAGCGCCTACCGAACTTGAAACACTCGAAGAAGACATAACGGAGTAGATGTCACATGGCACAGGCTGTTAGCGCCAATCGGCTCGAGCTTTTGCAGATCGCAGATGCGGTTGCCCGCGAAAAATCAATCGACAAAGCAATTGTCATTGAAGCGCTGGAAGACGCCATTCAAAAGGCGGCCCGCTCTCGCTATGGCGCCGAGAATGAAATCCGTGCTGAGATCGATCCGACAACCGGCGAGATCAAGCTCAACCGTCTGCAGGAAGTTGTGGAGACCGTCGAAAACGACGCCACCGAAATTTCCCTAAAGGACGCGCAGGTGCGTAACCCCGCAGCCGTGGTCGGCGACTTCCTGACCGAACCGCTGCCGCCGATCGATTTTGGCCGCATCGCCGCCCAGACCGCCAAGCAGGTGATCGTGCAAAAGGTGCGCGACGCTGAACGCGACCGCCAGTTCGACGAATACAAGGACCGCATCGGCGAGATCATTCACGGGCTGGTCAAGCGCGTGGAATATGGCCATGTGATCGTCGACCTCGGCCGCGCCGAAGCTATTGTCCGCCGCGACGAGCAGATCCCGCGCGAAGCCTTCCGCACCGGCGACCGTATTCGCGCCTATGTGTTTGACGTGCGCCGCGAACCGCGCGGCCCGCAGATTTTCCTGTCGCGTACCCATCCCCAGTTCATGGCCAAGCTGTTTGAACAGGAAGTGCCGGAAATCTACGACGGCATCATCGAAATCCGCGCCGTGGCGCGTGACCCCGGCAGCCGCGCCAAGATCGCCGTCCTGTCGAATGATGGGTCGATTGATCCTGTTGGCGCCTGCGTGGGTATGCGCGGCAGCCGCGTGCAGGCCGTGGTGAACGAACTGCAGGGTGAAAAGATCGACATCATCCAGTGGTCACCCGATCCCGCAACCTTCATCGTCAACGGTCTTGCACCGGCAGAAGTTGTAAAGGTTGTGCTCGACGAAGATGCCGAGCGCATTGAAGTCGTCGTACCTGACGATCAGCTCTCACTTGCCATTGGCCGCCGTGGCCAGAATGTGCGCCTTGCGTCACAGCTTTCCGGCTGGACCATCGACATTCTGACGGAAGCTGAAGAAAGCGAACGCCGTCAGGCCGAGTTTGCCGAACGCTCCAAGCTGTTCGAAGCGGCCCTCGACGTGGACGAAGTGATTGCCCAGCTGCTGGCATCCGAAGGCTTCGCTACGGTTGAGGAAATCGCTTACGTGGAAAGCGAAGAAGTGTCCGACATCGAAGGCTTCGACGAGGAGACGGCATCCGAAATTCAGGCCCGCGCGACCGAGTATCTCGAAAAGCTTGACCAGGAGCGCGACAGCAAGCGCAAGGAACTGGGTGTGGCTGATGAAGTCGGCGACGTGCCCGGCGTCACCGCTGCCATGATGGTGTCGCTCGGCGAAAACGGTGTGAAGACGCTGGAAGACCTCGCCGGCTGCGCGACGGACGACCTCACTGGCTATTACGAGACGACGGAGGGCGAACGCCGCCGCGAGCCCGGTTACCTTGATGGCCACGATGTATCCCCGCAGGAAGCCGAGGAAATCATCATGGCCGCCCGCATCAAGGCCGGCTGGATCACCGAAGAAGACCTTGCCGCCATGCGCGCCGAAGCCGACGCAGGCGACGATGCGCAAGGCGAGGGCGAGCTTGAAGCCGGGGAGGCGCCGGCTGAGTGACCAAACCTGCGCCAATTCCCCTGCCGGCCGGTGTGGAAGCACCAAACCGCTCCGGGCATAAAAAGGCCCCGGAGCGCAAATGCATCGTCACGGGAAAATCCGGCGACAGCGCGGTACTTGTGCGGTTCGCCATAAGCCCCGATATGGTGGTTGTTCCCGACGTGGAGGGAAAACTGCCGGGGCGTGGCATCTGGGTGTCGGCGACACGGGCGGACGTTGAAAAGGCCGTCAAAAAGGGCCTTTTTGCCCGCGCCGCCAAAATGCAGGTCAAGGCCCCTGCTGATCTGGCGGATCAGGTGAAAATAGTTCTGGAAGCGCGGGTTTTGGCGCTTTTGGGCCTTGGACGCAAGGCCGGCCAGTTGTTTGCGGGCCACGCAAAGGTTGAAGAAGCCACTGAGAAGGGGCATGTGGTAGCGCTGTTTTTGGCATCCGATGCGGGTGCTGAAGGGCTGCGCAATGCACGGTCTCTGGCTGCCAAGGCCGAAGCCCCGGTTGTCACTCATTTTTCGGCAGAACAATTGGGTTTGGCATTGGGGCGCGCAAATGTGGTACATGCTGCCCTGACTGCGGGTAGCGGCCGCCCGAAAGGGAGGCCGCGGCATAGGTCGCGGCCAGGCGAGGAGGCGGAAAGTGACAATCCGCGCGCGCCGGCAGTAGACAAGTTGTCCGGCCTCATTTTGAGCGAGGTCGGGCGTTTGCAGGGGTTCCTGACTGGAGCTTGAGTAGGGGGTGGCCCCTGTTGGTAGGGTGGCGCGATTTGGACGCCAGCCGCGACGATTAGGTTATTTGAAGGGTTCGCATGAGCGAGACGAAGGATACGGATACACAAGACGGCGAAACCGGCGGCGCATCAGGCACCACCCGGCAGCCGCGTGCATCCGGCGGCAAGCTGACACTGGGCCGCACGGTGGAAACAGGACATGTCCGGCAGAACTTCTCCCACGGCCGCTCCAAAGCGGTGCTGGTTGAGAAGAAGCGCCGTCGTGTCGCCCCGGCAAAGGACAAGCCCGCAGCAGCCGAAGCGGCACCCGCAGCTGCTGCCAAGGCCCCGGCAACGGAAGCCGCCCCCGCAGCAAAAGCAGCGCCCACGGTAGAAGCGCCCGCTGAAGCCCCGGCAGCCGCCAAGGCGCCTGTCGAGCAGGCGCCTGCAGCAGAAGCCGTTGCAGCAGCACCAAAGGCCGCACCGGAAGCAGTAGCCAAGCCCCTCATCAAGACGATACCCAGGCCCGCACCCAAGACAGCCGCCAAAACGGCCGCCAAAAAACCTGCCGCTGCACCGGCCAAGGCTGCCCCTGCACCACGCGCAGCACGCCCGGAGCGCGAAGCACGCGCACGCGGCAACATGGTGCTTCGCACCCTGACGAATGATGAAAAGGATGCCCGTGGCCGCGCGCTGATTGAAGCGCGTGAACGCGAAGCCCGTGAACGGATCAAGGCCAAGGAAGACGCCGAACGCCGCAAGATTACTGAAGAAGCAGAGCGCATTGCAGCGCTTGAAGAAGCCGAACGCGCCGCTCAGGAAGAAGAGCGCGCCCGCCGTGAAGCCGAAGTCAAGGCGAAAGCCGACAAGCAGGCTGCGTTGCAGGCCAAGGAAGAAGCCGAGGCCGATGGCGGCCAGCTTGAGCCGGGCGAACCCAAGCCGGGCGCCAAGGTGAAGACGCCGACGCCGGTCACCAAAAAGCGCGAGGAAGACCCCGCCACCACCAAGCGTGCGCCCAGTGCCGAGCGCCGCCGGGGCCGTCTGACGATTTCAAACGCATTGGACGACGAGCCGCGCCAGCGCTCTCTTGCCGCCATGCGCCGCCGCCAGCAGCGCGAGAAGCGCGCTCGTGGTGGCAAGCAGGAACAGGTGAAAGTGCATCGCGAGGTGATCGTTCCTGAAACCATCACCGTGCAGGAACTCGCCAACCGTATGACCGAACGTGCAGTGGATGTGATCAAGCTTCTTATGGCCCAGGGCCAGATGATGAAGATCAACGATGTGCTGGACGCGGATACGGCCCAGCTTATCGTCGAAGAAATGGGCCACACCGCCAAGCGCGTGTCGGCTGCCGACGTGGAACAGGGCCTTGAAGGCCAGGTGGATGCGGACGACGATCTTGAGCTCCGCGCACCTGTCGTCACCGTCATGGGCCATGTCGACCACGGCAAGACATCGCTGCTTGATGCTCTGCGCCAGACAGATGTTGTAGCTGGTGAAGCCGGTGGCATCACTCAGCATATCGGCGCCTATCAGGTGCGTATGCCTGCGGGTCAGCGCATCACCTTCCTTGATACGCCGGGCCATGAAGCCTTCACCACCATGCGTGCGCGCGGGGCCAAGGCGACCGACATTGTCATTCTGGTAGTGGCAGCCGATGATGGCGTGATGCCGCAGACCATTGAAGCCATCAACCACGCCAAGGCGGCGGATGTGCCGATCATCGTGGCGATCAACAAGATCGATAAGCCCGGTGTGGACGCCAACCGCGTCCGTACAGATTTGCTGCAGCATGAGATTGTTGTCGAAAGCATGTCCGGTGACGTGCAGGAAGTTGAAGTCTCGGCCCTCAAGAAGATGAATCTCGACAAGCTGGAAGAAGCCATTCTTCTGCAGTCGGAGCTTCTTGAACTCAAAGCCAATCCGAACCGCCCCGGCGACGGTATTGTAATTGAAGCCAAGCTCGACAAGGGCCGTGGTCCTGTGGCGACTGTGCTCGTTCAGCGCGGCACGCTGCGTGTTGGTGATGTGCTGGTGGCCGGTGCCGAATGGGGCAAGGTCCGGGCATTGATCAATGATCGCGGTGAGCAGGTTGAATCCGCCGGCCCGTCCGAGCCGGTCGAAGTGCTCGGCCTTAACGGCACGCCGGAAGCCGGTGATATGATTGCGGTCGTCGAGGATGAAGCCCGCGCCCGTGAAATCACCGATTACCGTAGCGACGTTGCCCGCGACAAGCGTGCAGCAGGGTCTGCGCGTGGGTCACTGGAGCAGATGTTTACCCAGCTTCAGACCGCAGACAAAAAAGAAGTGCCGCTTCTGGTCAAGGGCGATGTGCAGGGCTCGGTTGAAGCCATCATCGGCGCCCTCGATAAGGTGGGTACGGACGATATCATGGCCCGCATACTGCATGCAGGCGTCGGCGGTATCACGGAAAGCGATGTGACACTCGCGGCTGCCTCAGGCGCTGCCATTCTCGGCTTCAACGTGCGTGCCAATGCGCCCGCACGGGATGCGGCCCGTCAGCAGGGCGTCGATATCCGCTACTACGCGGTGATCTACGATCTGATCGACGACGTAAAAGCCGCCATGGCTGGTGTGCTTGGTCCGGAGCTTCGCGAGACGTTCCTGGGCAACGCGGAAATACTCGAAGTCTTCAACGTCTCGAAGGTCGGCAAGGTTGCCGGTTGCCGCGTCACCGAAGGTACCGTCAAGCGCGGCTCCAAGGTGCGTCTGGTGCGCGACGATGTGGTCATCCATGAGGGCACCCTCTCCACACTCAAGCGCTTCAAGGACGAAGTGAAGGATGTGCAGTCGGGCCAGGAATGTGGCATGTCGTTTGAGAACTATCAGGACATCCGCAAGGGCGACACCATCGAGTGTTTCGATGTCACGGAAGTGGAGCGGGTGCTCTAGCAGCGCGCCACGCGAAGGCCGGTTAGCACATGGTGAGATCAAAGCATGGTGGCGCAGGAGCGCGCGGACCATCCCAGCGTCAGTTGCGGGTGGGCGAGCTTATTCGCCAGGTGCTCAGCGATGTGCTGTCACGCCGTCAGGTGCATGACCCCGAGCTTGAAAGCCGCATCATCACGGTAACCCAGGTGCGCCCATCGCCTGACATGCGCAATGCGCGCGTGGCAATTGAGCCTTTGGGCGGCGAGGGTGAAAAGGAAGTGCTGGAAGCGCTCAAGCGCAACCGCAAATATCTGCGCGGCGAGCTTGGCAAGCACATGACCACCAAATTCACCCCCGACCTCACCTTCGAAATCGATGAGAGCTTTGCGGCCGGGTCGCACATCGATGAGCTGCTGCGCACGCCTCAGGTGGCGCGCGACATCGGCCATGAAAGCGACGACTAGCAATGGCGCGCCGTAAGAAGGGCCTGCCCGTTTCAGGATGGGTGGTGGTGGATAAACCCGTTGGCCCGACCTCCACCCATGTGGTCTCCAAAGTGCGCCGCGCATTCAATGCGCAAAAGGCGGGGCATGCCGGCACGCTTGATCCGCTGGGTTCGGGAATTTTGCCGATCGCCCTGGGCGAAGCCACCAAGACGGTCCCCTATCTGGTCGATGCCACCAAGGAATATCGCTTCACCATCCAATGGGGTGAAGCCCGCGACACCGACGACCGCGAGGGCAAGGTGACCGCCACAAGTGAGGTGCGCCCCACCCGCGAGCAGATCATCGCCGGATTGCCCAAATATATCGGCGAAGTAAGCCAGACCCCGCCGCAATATTCGGCCATCAAGATAAATGGCGAGCGCGCCTATGATCTGGCCCGCGACGGGGAAATTGTCGAAATGAAGTCCCGCATCGTCCAGATATTCGCCCTGGAGCTGATTGAGCAGCCGTCCAAAGACCAGGCGGTGCTCGAAATGACCTGCGGCAAGGGGACGTATGTGAGGGCCGTGGCGCGCGATTTAGCGCAGGATTTAGGGACTTTTGGTCATGTAGCCACCTTGCGGCGGTTGCGTGTCGGGCCCTTTACCGAGGCGGACGCGGTACCCCTTGAAACCATTACCGAATTGCCCGCCCAAATAGCGGTGGAAAATGCTTCTGAATTGAGCAATAGTCCGCCCGCGCCAGACCCTAAGGCGCCATTTCTATTGCCACTTGAGACCGCGCTGGACGACATCCCGGCGCTGGCCGTAAGTGGCAATGATGCGGCGCGATTAAAGCAAGGTCAGGCAGTTCTGTCGCGTGGACGGGATGCTCCCATCGTCAAAGGCACAGTATGCGCCATGCTTCACGGGCAACCCGTTGCCCTATGTGAAGCCGTTAAGGGAGAGCTTCAACCCACGCGCGTTTTCAACCTTCCGGACACCGGAAGACATTAGAAAGGATGCCCGATGTCGATTACCCCAGAGCGCAAATCTGCGCTTATCAAGGAATACGCCACTCAAGAGGGCGACACAGGTTCCCCCGAAGTGCAGGTCGCAATCCTCACTGAACGGATTTCCAACCTGACCGGTCACTTCAAGGATCACGGCAAGGACAATCACTCCCGCCGCGGACTTTTGAAGATGGTCAGCCAGCGTCGCCGCCTTCTGGACTATGTGAAGGGTAAGGACGAGCCGCGCTACAAGGATCTGATCCAGCGCCTCGGCATCCGCCGCTAGCAAACACCAGCGCCCGCTTAGGTCACTCCTAAGCGGGCGTTGCTGCAAAAAATTCCGTACGCGGACGACTGGGAAGGCTCGGTTAATGTGTGCGGTCCGGAAAACGGGAAGGCCCGTTTCCCGGCATTTAGGCGGCCCAAGGCAAACGAATGCCCCCGCCAGTGCCACATGACGGCACACGATTAGGAAAATGCAGAATGTTCAATATCCACAAGCAAGAAATTGAATGGGGCGGGCGCACGCTCACCCTCGAAACCGGCCGCGTGGCCCGTCAGGCAGACGGCGCAGTGCTGGCGACATATGGCGAGACAACAGTGCTCGCAACCGTGGTTGCCGACCGGCACCCCAAGCCGGGGCTGGATTTCTTCCCGCTCACGGTGAACTACCAGGAGAAGTATTACGCAGCGGGCAAGATCCCCGGCGGCTTCTTCAAGCGCGAAGGCCGTCCGACCGAAAAAGAGACGCTCACCTCGCGCCTCATCGACCGGCCCATCCGCCCGCTCTTCGTCAAAGGCTTCAAGAACGAAACGCAGGTTATCGCGACTGTTCTCAGCCACGACCTTGAAAACGATCCCGACATTGTGGCTCTGGTTGCAGTGTCCGCTGCGCTTTGCATCTCCGGCGTGCCGTTCCTCGGCCCGATCGGTGGTGCCCGCGTCGGCCTCAAGGATGGCGCGTTCATCCTTAATCCGACGACGGACGAACTGCCCGAAAGCGACCTTGACCTCGTGGTTGCAGGTACCGGCGACGCCGTGCTGATGGTGGAATCTGAAGCCAAGGAACTTGATGAAGACACCATGCTGGGTGCCGTGATGTTTGGTCATCGCGAGATGCAGCCGGTGATCGACATGATCGTCAAGCTCGCCGAAGGCGCTGCAAAAGAACCCCGCGACTTCACGCCGCCGGACAATTCGGCCCTGGAAGCCAAGGTTCGCAAGCTGGTCGAAGCCGATCTGCGCGCAGCCTACCAGATTGCCGACAAGGCCAAGCGTCAGGCCGCCATTGCCAACGCCAAGGATAAGGCTGTTGCAGCTCTGGTCGACGGTTCTGAAGGGGCCCCCGACGCGCAGGCGATCGGTGGGTCTTTCAAGGGCATTGAATCGGACATCGTCCGTAACTCGATCCTCGACACAAGCAAGCGCATTGATGGCCGCGGCCTTGCCGATGTGCGCCCGATCCTCGCCGAAGTGGGCGTGCTGCCGCGCACCCACGGCTCATCACTCTTTACTCGTGGGGAAACACAGGCGCTGGTTGTTGCAACGCTTGGCACCGGCGAAGACGAGCAGATGATCGATGCCCTGACCGGCACCTACAAAGAAAACTTCATGCTCCACTACAATTTCCCCCCTTACTCAGTGGGTGAAACCGGGCGTGTGGGCTTCACCGGCCGCCGCGAAGTCGGCCACGGCAAGCTTGCCTGGCGCGCGCTTCGCGCCATGCTGCCGGAAAAGACGGAGTTCCCCTACACCATCCGTTTGGTGTCTGAGATCACCGAATCCAACGGTTCTTCATCCATGGCATCGGTCTGCGGCGCATCGCTGGCCATGATGGATGCGGGCGTGCCCCTTAAGGGCCCGTGCTCGGGCATCGCCATGGGCCTGATCAAGGAAGGCGACAAGTTCGCAGTCCTGTCAGACATCCTCGGCGACGAAGATCATCTCGGCGACATGGACTTCAAGGTGGCAGGTTCAGAAGCCGGCATCACCTCGCTGCAGATGGACATCAAGATCACCGGCATCACCGAAGAGATCATGCGCACAGCACTTGACCAGGCCAAGGGTGGGCGCATGCACATCCTCGGCGAAATGGCCAAGGCATTGACAAGTGGCCGCGAAGAAGTGGGCGAGTTTGCGCCGCGCATCGAGGTCATCACCGTACCCAAGGACAAGATCCGTGAAGTGATCGGCACCGGCGGTAAGGTTGTGCGTCAGATCGTTGAAGAGACGGGCGCCAAGGTGAACATCTCTGACGATGGCTCGATCTCGGTTGCGTCCAACGATGCGGGATCCATCAAGGCCGCCATCGACTGGATCCGTGGCCTCACGGCAGAACCCGAAGTTGGCCACATCTATGACGGCAAGATCGTCAAGGTGATGGACTTCGGTGCCTTCGTGAACTTCTTCGGTCCCAAGGACGGCCTCGTCCATATTTCACAGCTTGCCGCCGATCGGGTGGAAAAGGTGTCGGATGTGGTCAAGGAAGGCGACACCGTGAAAGTGAAGCTGCTTGGCTTCGATGATCGCGGCAAAGTGCGTCTGTCCATGAAGGTCGTCGATCAGGAAACCGGCGAAGACCTGGAAGCAGGTGGCGCTGCCGAATAAGCAGCCCCGGCTTTAAAAAATTGAAGCGGGCGCCGGTACCAACCGGCGCCCGTTTTTTGTTGCCGTTTTCCGCTATGGTGATGCCTCACATGCGAAAGGCTCCCCCATGCGACTTGCGATCACCCTCACAGCACTTCTTGTCCTGAGCACACCGGCGCTTGCTGCCGAGAACTGGCGCGACGTGGCACACCCTTATGACGTGGAGCGCATTGATACGCTTGGTGCTGCTGTCGCAAAGGGCGACGCGGAAGCTGAAGGCAAGGGGTCGGGCTATGAACAGGCTGTAGCAAAACTGCTGATGGGCGCGCCCGCTGGTGACGTCGACAAACAGGCCATAACCGGCGCATGGCGCTGCCGCACTATCAAGGTTGGCGGCAATTTCGCGCAGCTTGTGATTTATGGCTGGTTCAAATGCGAGATCGCCGCGCGCGGTGATGAGCTGTTCGTGGAGAAGACGTCCGGCTCACAGAAATTCGCCGGGCAGCTCTATGCTGACGGCCCGCGCCGCATGGTGCTGCTGGGCGGTGGCTATTACGGCTATGAGGGCCAGCGCACTTATCAGGCCGACGACAGCACTGACGGTAAATCGCCGGACAATCGCGATAAGGTGGCTGTGGTGGAAATGCTCGGGCCGGACTGGCTGCGCTTCGTGTTTCCCTATCCTGTGCGCGAAAGCACCTACGACATTGTCGAGTTCCGCCGCGCGGAGTAGCCGGCAAAAAGAGTCATTCTCTTGAAATCAGCTCCTAAATATGCATATACATAATTAGAGGGAGCAGGCTGTATGACCACATCGAAAGACCTGACCGATATTCACCAAAATTGTGCAGCCTTGCGCACGCGCATGGCAGCGCGCGGCGTAACCCGTGCCTATGATGCGGCCCTGCGGCCGCTCGGCCTCAAGATTACGCAGTTCACACTGCTGGTTGCATCCCGCCACGATGCCCAGATGTCCATCGGTGATATGGCGGACGCGCTGGCGATGGAGCGCTCAACGCTGACGCGCAATCTCAAGCTGCTGGTAGCGCGCGGGCTGGTGACTATGAAAAAGGGCACCGTGCCGCGCACCAAGGTGCCGGCGCTGACGCCTGACGGGGAGGCAGCGCTGGAGCGCGCCATCCCCCTCTGGCGCAAGGCGCAGAAGGACATGGTCAGCCATATGGGCAAGACCCGGTGGCAGGCAGCGCGCGGCCTGCTGGATGATCTGGCGCATATCGCAGCCTGACGGCCGTCGCGCATTTGGTTTTAAATATGTATATACAAATATAGAGGCTCAAAATGGCTCTCGAAGATCAACCCGCTGTCAAAAAATTCTACGCGAATGCTGCCCGGCAAAAATCAGCCAGAACCGGCCCCATCGACACTGCATGGTTGCGCGAGCTGGTGATGGAGTGCGGCGCGGACGATGTTGGTTTCGTGGCCATTGAGCGTGAGGAACTGGCCTCGCAGCTCGGCAAACTGCAAACACTGATGCCCTCGGCCAAAACGGTCATCAGCATCTGTTGCCGCATGAACCGCAGCGCTGCGCAAAGCACCACGCGTTCGATCGCCAATCATGAATTTCATGAGACCTATGACGAGGTGAACCACGTTGCCCGCAAACTCGTCCGCAGGCTAACGGACGAAGGCTATGAAGCCGTGAATGCGGTGGCAGCCTTCCCGATGGAAATGCAGAAAACCCCCGGCGACACCATTCCCATTCATCACAAATGGATCGCCGAAGCGGCGGGCCTTGGAAAGATGGGCCTGCACCGCAATGTCATTCACCCGAAATTCGGCAACTTCATTCTGCTTGATACGGTGCTGTTGGCGCACGACATAAGCGACCAGTCGGCGCCGCTGGACTATAGTCCGTGCATTGATTGCAAGCTGTGCGTCTCAGCCTGCCCGGTCGAGGCAATCGGCATGGATGGTAGTTTCAATTTCTCCGCCTGCTATGCCCACAACTACCGCGATTTCATGGGCGGCTTCACCGATTGGGTCGATCAGGTTGTCGAAGCGAAGGACCGCGAGGATTATCACGGTCGGGTGAGCGCGGCTGAGACCGCATCCCTTTGGCAGAGCCTGTCGTTCAAGCCCAGTTACAAGGCAGCCTATTGCGTCTCCGTGTGCCCGGCAGGCGAGGATGTGCTCGGCTCATTCCTCGACGATCGCGTGGCGTACAACCGCGACCATGTGCAGCCCTTCAAGGAAATTCCTGAACCCGTCTACGTGTTGCCCGGGTCCGACGCTGAAGCATCGGTCCCCAAGCGCTACCCGCACAAGACCGCAACGCGTGTCGGGTGGACGATGAACCCGACGGACATTTACAGCTTCCTGTTCAACCTGACGTTGACCTTCCAGCGCCGTCAGGCGCGCGGTCTTGATCTTGTGCTCAATCTTGAGCTTGCCGGCAAACCATCGCAGGCCGCACCGCTTCAGGCGTCAATCCGCATCCGCAATCAGACGCTGGAGATCCTGTTCTGGCATGCACCGGAAGCCGACGCCTCACTGGCAACGCGGCAGGACACCTTCATGGCTATGTTCCGGCATGATTTCGACTTTGAGGCAGCATGGCGCGACGGAACGATCACCGCCACGACAGATGAGGGTACCATCCGCAAACTGATCAAATGCTTCCCGAAATACGGCTATCTGGCACCTGAAATCATACCCAAGGCCAAGCAGGACGCGTGAGCGTCAGGCTTGCCCGTCCGGATTGAAGGCCAGCTTCACGCCGGCACGAATGGAGGACGCGTTAAACGGCTTCTGGATAACAGGGCAATCGGGAAAGGTTTCAAAAGTCGCGGACCTGTCGCCATATCCCGTCGCAAACGCAAACCGGATGCCGCGTTCCATCAGGACCTCGGCAATTTTGTCGCTGGTCTCCGTGCCAAGATTGACATCAAGCAATGCAAACGACACGGAAGTTCCGTCGAGCGCGGACAAGGCCTCTTTCACAGACGACACCGCCAGAACTTCTGCAGCGCCCAGCTCGCGCAACATATCTTCTGCATCCAGCGCGATGATCATGTTGTCTTCGACCAAAAGAACGGTACCCGACAGCGGCTGCGACGTTTCGGTCACGTCCGGATCGGATTGTTGTGTTTCATGGGCCGGAACCTGCGGTGCTTCCGGTGCCTCCGACACAAAACCGTCCGGGATTTCTATGTGCACCCGCAGACCTTCCGGCGCGAACGTGACTTCGGTTTCCCCGTTCAAATCAAACGGGATCGAGCGTTCGATAACCGTCGTGCCAAACCCCTGCCGGGTCGGCTGCACGACGGCAGGTCCGCCGCGCTCCTCCCACTCAATGACCAGAGGCTGCCCCTGAACGTGGGAAAGGCGGATGCAAATCTGACCCGCCGGCGCGCTGAGCGCTCCATACTTTACAGAGTTCGTGGTGAGTTCGTGCAGCACCAATGCGAGCGTCGTGAATGCCTTGGGGGCTATGAAGGCATCGCCGCCCTCAATCACCAGACGCGCCTGATCGCCGCCTGCATAGGCCTCGGTTTCCTTCTCAATCAGACTGATGAAGGAAGTGGGCTGCCAGTTGAGGCTGGTGATGAGGTCATGGGCGGCAGCCAACGCATGGATGCGGCCGCCGACAATTTCGGTGAATTCGGCTATCGACTGGGCCTGGGACCCGGTGCGTGAAATCAGACTGCGGATGAGACCGAGAATATTGCGCACCCGGTGGTTCAGCTCTGCAATCAGCAGTTCCTGGCGTTCCTGCGCCGCCTGCATGTCTTTGTTGGCGGCGTCAGACATGCGCAGCACGACTTCCAGCAAAGAGACGCGCAGGGAATCCGCCAGTTGCAACTCTGACGGTGCCCACTCAGCTGAGTGCCCCCTGACCAGTTCCTGCCACGCTTCAAAGCTCTTGCGCGGCGTCAGCCGCCAGGTCCCGTCCTTAACCGTCACCGGTTTGTCCGGATTGCCGGCCCAGGTAACCGATTTCAAAATCTCGTGCCGGAAAAGAAGAATGTAGTCCCGGGGGGAGCGCGAGACGGGAAGCGCCAGAACCCCGGCAACCGTCTCCCGGAAATTTTCCGCAGCCGGATAAAACTCGGCAAGCCTGTCCGTCGCATAAAGAGTGCTGGCGGCAGCGGTATTGATGAACCGGACAAAGGCATCCATCTCGCCCTCCGGCGGCACGGCCCCGCGCGACAGGAAAACGCCATCTACCCAGGCAGCGATCCCGTCATAAGCAATGCCGTCTGCGAGAAGGTCCGCAATCAGATCGAAATTGCCGGATATGGATTGGTCAACGGCAAGCTTCGACATCAGCTGGTCGTGCATCCGCGTGGCGATTTGATTTTGAGCGCGTTCTGTCTGGCTCAGATGCTGGTCCACAAGGAAGCCGAGCATCTGCCCGAAGAGCTCCGCCGCCGTGCGCATTCGATAGTTGAGAACCTGCGGCGCCATATGATGGCAGGCAATCAGGCCCCAGAGCTTGCCGCGCACGATGATGCTGATGGACATGGATGCGCCGACACCCATATTGCGCAAATACTGCAGGTGAACCGGCGACACCGCGCGCAACCCGCTCAGCGACAGATCAAGCGGTTCACCCTTGGGGTTGCAATCAGGGATGATCGGCGAAGGCGTGCCATTCACATCGCTGATGATGCGCAGCAGATTACGCATGTACAAAGCCCGCGCCTGTTTTGGAATGTCGCTCGCGGGGTAGTGCAGTCCCAGATAGGGCTCATGGTCGCCACGCAATGCCTCGGCAATAACCTCGCCGGTGTCGTCGTGATGAAACTTGTAGATCATCACACGGTCGAAACCGGTCAGCCCTTGTACTTCGCGCGCGGCACGGGTGCATAGATCCGTAATGGTGTTCGCCTTGCCGACGCGGTCAATCATCGGCCTGACATGCAAGGCGTAGTCGCGCCGGTCGGTGTCATCGTGGATCTCGAACTCGATCACGATGCCGGTACTCGTTGCGTGCACGGCAATGTCGAAGCACTCATCGCCAACTTTTTTGGCGGTGACATTGAAATGCCGGTCGACCTTTTCCGCGTCCGGAGACATATCAAGATCAGCCTGAATAAGACGGATCACGTCATCGCGCACATAGCCCGCAAGCGGTTGGCCGATCATGTCGATGGCATCGCAGCCGAAAAAGGCATGCACATTGTGAGAGGCGTGATTGATGATCCAGTCGGCCGAAACCGAGACCAGGCAACCGAATGGTTGAACATGCCCTGCAAAGTGGATCTGCTCGCGATCACACGTTGTAAGATCAATCGATGTCTGGGGGTCCGACGGGCTATTCACAGTATTTCTGCCTGATAATGGTTAGTGCGTTCTCAAACCGGTCAAACATGAATGCCGCCGATCCACTGACGGCGGCCTGCTCATCATTCGTTGAAATCATCTCAAGTGCGGCACACAAGTTAGGCCATGCACCAGGCTGAAGTGAATGACTTAGATATTTCGACATCAAACCTGAATCCGGTTCCTGATGGTCTCGCAGCCGCTTGGCCAGTATCTGGCTCCCCAGACGTGATCCAGCGATCACATATGATATGCCAAGGGGATGCGGTGGGACCGGGAAACCGGCCATAAGGTTACCGGCAAGGCCCGCGGGATCACTCCCGCCGACGGCCGCAATGTCATCACGCAATGCGGATGATAGCCGCCGCACCTCGCCCGCCCAGTATGGCCAATCCGGGTCCAGTATGTCCGGGAGCCCCGTAAGAGCCAGTGTATGCGCTTCAAGAAAAATGCGCAGGTCATCGCGGCGGGTGATGTCGAGCGTATCGAACGCCGCTTCGATGCGGGTGTGACGGGGGTGGGTGTCCTGCCTGAGCTGTGCCCTGAACCCGCCAGACTTGAATTGCGGGTTCGCTACGGACCGTGAAGCCCTGCTCATTCAGCAGCGTCGGATGTGCCCGGTACTGTGGCAGCATCATTGTCGGCCGCCTGCGACCGTGACCCGCCATTGCCGGCGCCGTTGCGTGATTTTGCAACCTTGGCGTAGCCGGAGCTTTGCTCGCCCGCCTTGAGGTCGCGTGCCTGCGGCATGCCCACCACATTGTAGCCCGCATCCACATGATGCACTTCGCCGGTGACGCTGCGCGACAGGTCGGAGAGAAGGTAGAGACCCGCACCGCCGACATCTTCGAGCGCGACGGCGGATTTGAGCGGCGCGTGCGCGAGGTTCCAGTTGAACACCATCTTGGCGTCTGAAATGGCAGAGCCTGCCAGCGTACGCATCGGCCCTGCGGAAATCGCGTTGACGCGAATGCCGTCACGGCCAAGGTCAACGGCCATGTAGCGGACGGAGGCTTCAAGCGCTGCCTTGGCGACGCCCATCACATTGTAGTTGGGCATAACGCGTTCAGCGCCTGCATAAGTGAGCGTCACCATTGCCCCGCCTTCGCGCATCAGTGGTGCGGCGCGCTTGGCAATATCGACGAAGGAGAAGCAGGAAATATCCATGGTGCGCGCGAAGTTGGCGCGTGTCGTGTCCACATAGCGGCCCTTAAGCTCGCTCTTGTCTGAATAGGCGATGGCGTGCACCAGAAAATCCAGCTGGCCCCATTCCTTTTCAAGGCGTGCAAAGACCGCATCCAGCGATGCGGGATCTTCCACGTCTGCAGGCAAAACAAGATCTGAGCCGACGCTGCTGGCAAGCGGTGTCACCCGGCGGCCAAAGGCGTCACCCTGATAGGTGAAGGCAAGCTCCGCCCCCTGGTCGGCACATGCCTTGGCAATGCCCCAGGCGATGGAGTGATCATTGGCGACACCCATGATGAGGCCGCGTTTACCCTGCATAAGGGTGCCCGTCGCAGTCATTAGCGGATATCCCCCACGTGGCTTTTTTGCCCGTTAACCGTCATAGCGTTTGAACACCAGCGAACCATTTGTGCCCCCAAAACCAAAGCTGTTTGAGAGGACACAGTTAAGCTGCGCGTTATCAACCCGTTTTCGCACGATGTTGGCGTTGCCCAGCTTCGGGTCGAGTTCTTCAATATTTGCACTTTCACAGATAAAGCCCTGCTGCATCATCAGCAGGGAATAGATCGCCTCGTGGACGCCAGCCGCACCCTGTGCATGGCCCGACAGGGACTTGGTGGCGGAGATCGGCGGCATGTTGTCGTCGCCGAACACGTCGCGGATGGCGAGGATCTCTGGAATATCACCCACCGGTGTCGAGGTTGCATGCGGATTGATGTAGTCAATTTTTTCATTCACGCCCTCAAGCGCAATGCGCATGCAGCGTGCGGCACCTTCACCTGAAGGCGCGACCATGTCGGCACCATCAGACGTCGCGCCATAGCCTACCAGCTCGGCATAAATTTTCGCGCCGCGCGCCTTGGCGACTTCAAGCTCTTCAAGGACCACAACGCCGCCGCCGCCGGTAATCACGAAGCCGTCGCGATTGACGTCATAGGCGCGCGAGGCTTTCGTCGGCGTGTCGTTATAGTTCGACGACATCGCACCCATCGCATCGAACAATGAAGACAGCGACCAGGCAAGCTCTTCGCCACCGCCTGCAAACATGCGGTCCTGCTTGCCCCACTGGATCAACTCTGCCGCATTGCCGATGCAATGCGTTGAGGTGGTGCAGGCGGACGAGATCGAATAGCTCGGGCCTTTGATTTTGAATAGTGTCGAGAGGTTGGCAGAGATCGTCGACGACATTGCCTTGGGCACAACTGTCGGACCAATCTTGCGCGGGCCTTTCGCGCGGGTGATATCGGCGGCCGCAACAATCGCTGAGGTAGAGGGGCCGCCGGACCCAAGAATGGCGCCGGTGCGCTCGTTGGAGATTTCGCTTTCCTCAAGCCCCGCATCGCGGACCGCCTGTTGCATGGCGATATAGGCATAGGCTGCGCCATCGCCCATGAAGCGGCGGGTCTTGCGGTCCAGCACTTCTTCAAGGTCAATCTTCAGCGTGCCGGCGACCTGGCTGCGAAAACCCATATCCGTATAGGTCTGCTCGGCAACGATGCCCGACTTCGCCTCGCGCAGGGAGGCTGTGACCTCCTGCGTGTTGTTGCCGATCGAAGACACGATGCCCATGCCTGTTACGACCACTCGCCTCATCGGAATACCTCTTCAAATAGGAAGGACGTGCGCTGCCTTCAGATGCGCCCACTCTCGCGGGCCGCGGTGACGGTCTATGCCGTGGACAGACCCACTTTGAGATCTGATGCTTCAAAGACCGTTTCGCCGTCGGCCTTGACGATGCCGTCGGCAATGCCGAGCACAAGCTTGCGGTTCATCACGCGTTTGAAGTTGACGTGAAATTCGACCAGCTTGACCGAGGGATCGATCTTACCGGAAATCTTGACCCCGCCGACGCCCAGCGCAAAGCCTGCGCCCTTACCGCCGATCCAGCCAAGATAAAATCCGACCATCTGCCACAACCCGTCCAGCGCAAGGCAACCCGGCATCACCGGATTGCCCTCGAAGTGGCAATCGAAGAACCACAGGTCCGGCTTGATGTCGAACTCTGCGACCATCTCGCCCTTACCGTTGGTGCCACCATCTTCATTGATGCGCGTCACCCGGTTGAACATCAGCATCGGCGGCAGCGGCAATTGCGCGTTGCCCGGTCCGAACAGCCGTGAATGGCCACATTCGATCAGGTCTTCATAATCGTAGGTCGATTTTCTGTCAGCTATGCTCATGTCTCGTACGCGGGTCCTGGGACTTGCCTCAATTTTATAATCAGCGTTCGTAGCACACGCTGCGGCCAAGCAAAAGCAAGCAAAAGCAGGCAAAACATGGCCATATTATGCCGCCATCCAATCTAACCGTGATAAGCGGTATGCGCATGCTTATCCCCGCCCGGCCAACCTTGTGAGAGAATGACCCGATGATAATTGTCCACCACCTCAACAATTCCCGCTCCCAGCGCATTCTCTGGCTTCTTGAGGAGCTCGGCGTCGCCTACGAGATCAAATTCTACAAGCGTAACGAGATAAATCGCGCCCCGCCGGAACTCAAAGGCGCCCACCCGCTGGGCAAGTCGCCGATTGTCGAGGATGGCGAATACAAGATCGCCGAATCCGGGGCGGCAGTGGACTATCTGATCCGCACCTATGGGGACGGCAAATACATGCCTGCACCCGGCTCGGACACATTCGAGAAATACAACGAATGGATGCACTACGCGGAAGGGTCCGCCATGGTGCCGCTATTGCTGAAGCTTTTCACCTCGATGCTGGGCGAGGGCGGCGAGCCGCTGCAGCCGATCATCGATGCTGAAATCCAGCTCCACCTTGGCTATCTGAACGATGAGCTCGGCAACAAGCTGTTCTTCATGGGCGATGATCTCAGCGGCGCCGACATCATGCTGACCTTCATTCTGGAAGCCGCCGACAGCCGCATCGGGCTGGACGGATATGACAACCTGATTGCATATGCCAAACGCATGCATGATCGCCCGGCCTATCAGCGCGGTCTGGAAAAGGGCGGCCCCTACGAGCTGATCCGCACACGGCAGGATTAAGCATCGGCATGAGGGAGGCGTCGGCGCAAAAGAGCTGGCGAATGCTGGAGAAACCGTGTTTCCACCGGACCTGGTAACAATTGTGAAGCAGCTTGTGACTTGACAACCTGCTGATAACACCCACATTTTGGACGTTGTTGTAATTATTCCAAAGAGAGCCGGGCGCATAGTCGCGCGTCAGGACCCCGCCATGCAGCCGACCGACACCACCACTGACCGGCCATACGCGCAGACGCTTTCAGCTCTGCGCGACAAGGGCCTGCGCCCGACCCGTCAGCGCTTGGCGCTTGGCCGGTTGCTGTTTGATGGTGGCGACCGGCATGTGACGGCAGAAGCCCTGCATGGGGAGGCTGCCCGCGCAGGCGTGCGCGTGTCGCTGGCAACCGTTTACAACACGCTGCACCAGTTCACTGACGCGGGCCTGCTACGGCAGGTAGTTGTCGATGGCGGCTGCACCTATTTCGATACCAATCTCGACGACCATCACCATTTCTATTTTGTCGATGACGCCCGCCTTGAGGATATTCCCGGCGAAGGCATCAAGGTGACGGGTCTTCCAAATGTGCCTGAAGGTGCATCACTGGAGCGCGTCGAGGTGATCGTGCGCGTGAATGACGCTGCCAAGGCGCGCTAGGGGGTGGGCTGAAAGCCGCCCGCAAGCCGATAGCTGTTTGCCGTCAACGGCTTGCAGCTGACGCGGCTGACGGGGTCGTTCAACGGCCCGCCGCGACTGCGAATGGATCGCAAAAATACCATCAAAAACAACGTGCTTTGTCATTGTTTAGACCAATTCCAGTATTGACAGGGCGGAATGTGAGCTTACCTTTGCGGCTGTGATGCCGGCCTCGCCGGCACCCGAATTTCGCCAGATTTCGGCAAGCCAGTAAGAGGAGGATCCCTGAGATGGCACTCGCAGATTCAAAGACACTCGACAATCTGAAGGAAGCATTCGCCGGCGAAAGCCAGGCCAATCGCCGTTACCTTTACTTCGCCCAGAAGGCCGACGTTGAAGGCTACAACGACGTTGCCGCCGTGTTCCGCTCCACTGCGGAAGGCGAAACCGGCCACGCCCACGGCCACCTTGAATTCATGGAACAGGTTGGCGACCCCGCCACCGGCGAGCCGATCGGCGCCACCGACCTGAACCTCAAGGCCGCCATTGTCGGTGAAACCCACGAATACACCGACATGTATCCGGGCATGGCCCGCACGGCGCGCGAAGAAGGCTTCGACGAAATCGCTGACTGGTTCGAGACGCTTGCAAAAGCCGAAAAGAGCCACGCCGGCCGTTTCCAGAAGGCTCTCGACAACATGGATGCCTAAGCGTCCCACGATACGAAAGGGCCGGGAGTGATCTCCCGGCCCTCTTGTCTCCCGCAGACCCAACCGCTCAATCAGGCAGGATACAAAATGGCAGAAGGCGGCCTTGGAGCCCACATCCGGCACGAGATCGAATGGGAAAGTGAAGCATTTTATGATGAGGCAGCGCTCGACGAAGAGCTGCGCCGCGTTTTCGATATCTGCCACGGCTGCCGCCGCTGCTTCAATTTGTGTGATTCATTCCCGCGCCTGTTCGACATGATCGACGACAGTGAATCGGGCGAGCTGGACAGCGTCACATCCGACCAGTTCAAGCCGGTGGAAGAAGCCTGCACGCTTTGCGACATGTGCTTCATGACCAAGTGCCCTTATGTGCCGCCGCATGAATTCAATCTTGATTTCCCGCATCTGATGCTGCGCTACCGCGCCGTGAACCGCAAAAACGGCGAGGCGGATTTCACCGCCGGGCAACTCGCGGAGATGGACCGCAACGGCAAGCTGATCCGCCCCATCGCAGGGTTGGCAAACTGGGGCTCCAAAAAAGACAACAAGCTGACGCGCCCGCTGATGGAAAAAGTCGCAGGCATAGATGCGAAAGCCGAGCTGCCGACCTTCGCGGGCAAGACGTTAATGATGCGCGCTAAGGCGAGCGAAAAATCCGGCGCGCTGGCACCTGCCGCCGACGGCAAGGCGAAGGGCCGCAAGGCGGCGCTGTTTGCCACCTGCAACGGCAACTACAACAACCCGCAAATGGGCGAAGCAGCCCTCAAGGTGCTGGCGCGCCAGGGCGTGACGGCAAAGCCCGTCTATCCCGGTTGCTGCGGCATGCCGTTCCTTGAGCAGGCGGACATGGAACGTGTCGCCGAGCAGGCCAAAAAAGTATCCGCCGATCTGCGGCCGCTGGTCGATGAAGGCTGGGACATTGTCACCCTCATTGCCTCATGCGGGTTGATGATGAAATTTGAATGGCCCCTCATCGTGCCCGACAATGAGGACGTGATTGCCCTGTCAAAGGCCGTCAGGGATATCGACGAATACATTGTTGATATCGCCAAGAAGGAAGGCCTCGTCGACGGTATGAAACCGCTCGACGGTGGCGTCGCCGTGCATCTGGCCTGCCATGCCCGCGCGCAGAACATGGGCGCCAAGGCAGTAGAGCTGCTGAAATTTATTCCTGACGCCAAAGTGACACCGGTTGAACGCTGCGCTGGACATGGCGGTACGTTCGGTGTGCTGAAAAGCACGCATGATGTGGCCATGAAGGTTGGCAAAACCGCCGCGCGCAATATCTCTAAAGCTGATGCAGGCCACGTGGTCAGCGAGTGCCCACTGGCCCTGAAGCATCTGATGCAGGAGATGGATGAGCTGGGCTTGATTGATGAGAGCAAGCCAAAGCCCGTATCGGCCCATCCGATTGAACTGATCGCCCGCGCCTACGGGCTTTAAAGAACGCGTTTGAAAGACGGAAATGACCGCTATGCCAAGCCCAACCCAAATCACCATCGGCGACATCATGCCGATTGCCGACTACACCAAACAGCGCGCCGACCGCCGCAAGGCGATGATGCCGATCAAGCGCGAACGGCGCATCGAAGTCGGCCCCTACGCCACATTCTATTTCGAAAGCTACGAGACCATGTGGCACCAGATCCACGAGATGCTCTACATCGAAAAAGGGGGCGCCGAGCAGATTGAGGACGAGCTTACCGCTTACAATCCGCTGATCCCCAAAGGCAAGGAATTGGTGGCAACGGTGATGTTCGAGATCGATGACCCGATCCGCCGCAAGAATGTGCTCTACAAGATCGCCGGTATCGAAGAGACCGCCTTCATCGACATCGATGGCGACCGCGTGATGTCCGACCCTGAGCATGACATTGATCGTACGTCGGAAGACGGCAAATCATCCTCCGTGCATTTTCTGCATTTTCCGTTCACGGATGATCAGATTGCGGCTTTCAAAAAGCCCGGCGCAAAAGTGATGATTGGTTTCGCGCACGAAAACTATCAGCATCTGGCAGTCGTGTCGGGTGCGATGGTCAAACGGCTGGCGGGCGACTTCGCCTAGCCGGCTTCGCGCGGATAAACGCCGTAAAGACTGTCGGCGCGCATGAAGCCTTCATGGGTGCCCATGCGGACCGCGCACCAGCCCTGGCCGCATTGGGCAAGCTCGCCAATGACGCCCGGCTCGACCAATGCCACGATGTCGCTGGCAGTGTCCGGTGCAAATTGAAGGGCGATGAGATCTCCCTCGCGCGGCATGGTTTTGTCCGGCCCCACCACCATGACGGTGCGCGTGCCTTCAATGAGGGTATGAAACACCCAGCCCTGATCGCCGTCCACATCACGGATGCGCCGCCAGTTTTCAAACTCGGCGGTGACTTCAACCGGCACGCCCTTGCGCACGAATACCCAGGCCACCTGATGATTGGTGGAAGGCCCGCCGCGCACATTCACCGGGCTTGATTTGATGGCAACGAAGCGCGGCATCGGCAGCCCGGTCACGGTGCCGATCTGGATGCCGCCGGAAAGCGTGTTGCCTGCGGTGGGTTGTGCCAGCGTGGCGGGACCCGCAACCGCACCGCCCAGTATCACCATAACCACCATGCCGAGCGCGCGCATGATCCGCGACAGACCCTTCAGCAGGGCTGCGGGCGTAAGAGTCATGAGGCTGGAAGAGAGATAAAAGCGGGACAAACCGGGTGTTCTTGTTCTGGTTGCGGCTCCGGGGGCACGGTCGGGGCGCAAAAATCCGCATAAGCGAATCCACCCGGCGCGTGTGTAGTTATATAGTGCCCCTTATGGCAAGCGGGTTTGCGGGCGGTCAAGCAGCGAAGTCATCCATGCAGGGGCGGGGTCCTTTGATACCGGCATCGGCGTCTGATAGAAATGTCGCTTACGTCCCGCTCCAGCTAAAATGTATCGCCCACCCGCCGCGCGCTTATTGCAAGAGGGTTTCCCGTGCCGAATTTAAAACCAGTGGTGACCGTCACCCGCAAGCTACCCGACATCGTCGAGACGCGGATGCGCGAACTGTTCAATACGCGCCTCAATATCGATGACACGGCAATGACGCGCGAGGCGCTGGAAAAGGCGGTTGCGGAAAGTGCCGTGCTGGTGCCGACAGTAACCGACCGCATCGATGCGAAGCTTCTGGAAAAAGCCGGGCCGCAATTCAAGCTGATCGCGAATTTCGGCGCCGGTGTCGACAATATTGATGTGCAGGCGGCCCACGCCAAAGGCATCATGGTCACCAACACACCCAACGTGCTGACCGAGGATACAGCGGATCTGACCATGGCATTGATTCTCGCCGTGCCGCGCCGCCTCACCGAAGGCGCGCAGATCATCACCGAGGACAATCAGTGGCAGGGCTGGTCCCCGACCTGGATGCTGGGGCACCGCATTCACGGCAAGCGGCTTGGCATTATCGGCATGGGCCGCATCGGCCAGGCAGTCGCCACCCGCGCCAAGGCGTTCGGCCTGTCGATCCATTATCACAATCGCAAGCCAGCCAATGAAGCGATCGAGAACGAGCTGGAAGCCACCTATTGGGATTCGCTCGACCAGATGCTGGCGCGTATGGACATTGTGTCCATCAACTGCCCCCATACGCCCGCGACCTATCACCTGCTCAATGCCCGCCGCCTGAAGCTGATGAAGCCCGATGCCTTCATCGTCAATACGGCGCGCGGTGAGATCATTGACGAGACCGCATTGGCCAAGGCCATTGATGCAGGCGAGATTGCCGGTGCCGGGCTGGACGTGTTTGAGAACGAACCTGCCGTGAACCCGAAGCTGCTGGGTCGCCCCAATGTGGTGCTGCTGCCGCATATGGGTTCATCCACCGTCGAAAGCCGCGTCGAGATGGGCGAGAAGGTGATGATCAATATCCGCAGCTTCGTTGACGGCAATGCGCTGCCCGACCGCGTGTTGCCAAGCGACGTCTAGCGCCTGCCGCAATCAGGAAATAAACGGACCCGACGGGTGCGCGCGTGGATAGTCGCGCAGAATTTTCAGATACTGCTTCAGTGTCTTGTCGCCCGCCGTCAGCGTGCCCTGCCGATAGTGGATGGAGTTGAGGATGTCCGTATCCTCACCCACCGTGCGCACAAGCAGCATGTCGGTAATGGCGCATTGTTCCTCAAAGCGTTTTTGCGACTCCGGTGAGCCGTCCGGCTTTTCAAGCGCCACGGCGGCAAAGGCTTCATGCTTGCCCGCTTCGGGCAGACCAAAGCCGACCATCGCGCCGAGCCAGAAGTCGCCGTAAGGCCCCTCCTGCCAGAAGATCGATGTGCCACGAATGCCCAGCGTCCAGTCGATAGGCACGCCCTGCTGGTGCTTGCCCGCCATCTTGTAGCGGAACCCGTACTTGTTCCACTCAACCGCGTCGTGCGGATCGTCGTTGCCGAATGTCATTTGATGGACGGCCTTGAAGTGCTGCATGTCCGGCGTGTTGGCTGCAAACACCCACGGGTCGCACTGAAACAGATTGGGCACACGGAAATTCCGCATGACGATATTACCGGCAGGCTTTTCAAAGTCGGGAATATCCCACAGCGGCTCGTCCCCGTTGAATGCCCAGACAATGCCGTGCCGTTCCTGGGTCGGGAACTTGTACAGCTGCGCCATCTTCGGCGCCGGGTCGCCAATGAGCGTCTTTGCGCAGTCCCCGTCGCGGTCATATTCCCACTTGTGAAATGCACATTGCACATGGTTGCCGGTGACGCAGCCGACGGACAGGTCGGCCCCCAGATGCGGGCAATAGGCACTCATCACCCGCGCAATGCCGTCCTCGCCGCGCCAGGCAATCACCTTGCCATCGAGAAATTTCTCACCGCGAAGGGTGCCGGTTTCCAGCTCATTGGACAGGCAGATGGGAAACCATGATTGGCTGTAGACCCCGTTCTCGCCTTCGCGCGGCATCAGTTCGCCGGGGCGAACCGTTGGATTGTTCCGCGGCATCTCGATATGCGCGCCCGTCGGCTTTGCGTCGGCCGTCCGGGCCATCATTCCATCATCAGGCATGTGCTTGCTCCCGGTTAAATCACCTGTAAGCAGCTTGATGCGCTAGAAATAGAATATCAAGAAAAAGATTCTATTTTTGAATGGGGCGGCAAACCTGCGCTAGTCGCGCTCCCACCCGGCCCCCATCACCCGGGCCCGCCTGTGCATCGCAACGCGCATGGCCTCATAGGTGGGAATGCCTTCTTCGCCGGTCACATAGGCCTGAAAATGCCGCAGCATGAGCTGGTAGAGCAAAAATGCCATGTCGGTCACATCAAGCCCCGGCCGCAGCTGGCCCCGGGCAGCAAAGCCTTCCAGAAGTTCGCGGAACTGTGCCTCGATGAAGCTCTGATAGCGCTGGTGGACACCGGCAATCCGCGGGTCGCTGAACGTATCGGGAATACTGAAGGCTTCCAGAAAATGCAGGCTTTTCCAGTCATCCTCAAACCGATGAGCTTCATAAAGCGCTGCAATCGCGTCTTCCAGCCGCACCGGCGGGCTTGCCAGAATGGCTTTGCCCCGCGCCTCCATGCGCGCCGTCGCAGGCTCGATCAGCGCCGCCATGATGCCGCTCTTGGACCCGAAATAGCTGTAGATGGTGCCAAGGCTCACCCCGGCCTCTCGGGCGATATCCTCCATCTTGACCTGGTTGTAGCCGTGCGCGGCGAACAGATCCTCGGACGCCTCAAGCACCTTGGCGCGCCGTCGGCCCTGTGCCGGTGTTTGCGTTGGCGCAGCCGGCCCACTGCCGGACTTCATATCTGTATTTTCCGACGTATCCATGGTGTCACGCATTCGTCCTTTGACAGGTTCGTCCAAAAATATAACTGTAGGACACAAATTCTAATTTAGGGGGTGAACCATGGCGCGTGAAGAGCAATGCAAACACTTTTTCGGCGACACCGAAAAGGCGATGGGTTTTTCGCAGGCGGTGCGTGCGGACAATGTGCTCTACATTTCCGGCGTCCTGGCAGTCAATGAATCGCTTGAGGTCACCGGTCCCGGCGACATGGCGGCTCAGGTGAAACAAGTCTACGCCACCCTGTCGCGCATCCTCGCGGATAATGGTGCGACCTTCAAAGACGTGGTGAAGGAAACCGTGTTCGCGACCGACCTGCCCGCCCTTGGCGGCGCGCTTGCCGCCCGACAGGCAGCGTTTGATGAAGCCGGTGCTTATGTACCTGCGTCAACAATGGTGCAGGTCTCAGGCCTGTTCCTGCCCGACGCCATGATTGAAGTTGAAGTCATCGCGCATCTCTAGCCACGGGGCTATTCAGCCGCGGTCCTGTTGGCTGGATCATGCCGGAGCGTCACCGTGCGGATGCGCGTATCAAGCGCGTCGTAAAGCAGCAGCTTACCGGCCATGCTGGTGCCAGCGCCGGTGATCTCCTTGATCGCTTCCATCGCCATCATCGAGCCGATGACGCCTGTCAGCGCACCGACAACGCCCGCCTCCTCGCAGGTTGGCACGCTGCCCGCCGGGGGTATCTCAGGCACAAGGTCGCGATAGTTGGGTGCAGGCGTGCCGTCTTCGTCACGTAGCCAGCCCTTGAACACCGCAAGCTGTCCGTCAAAGCGCCCTACAGCACCCGAGACCAGCGGCACCTGCGCCCGGCAGCACGCATCATTGACGGCAAACCGCGTTTCAAAATTGTCGCAACCGTCAAGCACCAGATCATAACCTGCGATCAACGCGTCCGCATTGTCCGCCGTCAGCCGCATGTCGTGGCAGACAACTTCCGCGTCCGGGTTGATCGCAACAATGCTGCGCGCAGCACTCGCGGTCTTGGCCTCCCCGATGGAGGCCGTTGTGTGCGCGATCTGCCGCTGCAGGTTGGACAGGGATACCTTGTCGTTATCCACAAGACCGATGGTGCCGACACCCGCCGCTGCCAGATAAAGCGCTGCGGGCGAACCAAGTCCGCCCGCACCGATGATCAGTACACGTGCTTTAAGCAGCGCCTGCTGCCCGGGCCCGCCAATCTCCTTCAGCAGAATATGCCGTGCATACCGGTCAAGCTGGTCGGAGGTCAGCGCCATGCTGTGTCCTAAAGCCCGTCAAACAGGGCGGTCGAGAGATAGCGCTCTGCAAAGCTGGGGATGATCACGACAATGGTCTTGCCCGCCATATCCGGCCGCTGCGACACTTCCAGTGCGGCAGCGATTGCAGCACCCGACGAGATGCCGCCGGGAATGCCTTCTTCGCGCGCCGCACGGCGGGAGGTTTCAAACGCGGTTTCATTGCCGATGGTGATGACCTCATCAATCAGCGATTTATCAAGGTTGCCGGGCACAAAGCCTGCGCCGATACCCTGAATTTTATGCGGGCCCGGCTGGCCACCGGAGAGAATGGGAGAATCTTCCGGCTCAATGGCAATCATCTTGAGGCCCGGCTTGCGCGCCTTGAGCACCGAGCCAACGCCGGTAAACGTACCCGCTGTGCCGATACCTGAAATCACGACATCGACTTTGCCGTCTGTGTCATTCCAGATTTCTTCAGCCGTCGTCGTGCGGTGGATTTCGGGGTTCGCGGGATTATCAAACTGCTGCGGCATCACAGCATTGGGTGTGGACTGCACCAGTTCCTCGGCGCGTGCGATGGCGCCCTTCATGCCTTTGGCAGCTTCCGTCAGCTCAAGCTCGGCACCCAGCAGCGCCAGCATCTTGCGCCGTTCAAGCGACATGCTTTCCGGCATCACCAAAATAAGCTTGTAGCCCTTGGCGGCAGCAACGAATGCCAGCGCGATACCCGTGTTGCCGGATGTCGGCTCGATCAGAACCGAATTCTCGTTGAGCTTGCCCTGCGCTTCCAGCGCTTCAATCATCGCCACGCCGATGCGGTCCTTGACGCTGGACAGCGGATTGAAGAATTCAAGCTTCAGCAGCACGTCCGCCTTACCCTTGGCATTCATGCGCTTGAGGCGCACCAGCGGTGTGTTGCCGATGGTTTCGGTGATGCAGTCATAGATGCGGCCACGGCCCGGTTTATCGCTCATTGGTAAAGCCTCCTGTTGGTGCGCTTATGACGCGGCGCCTGTGCGCCGCCGGCGTGCGCATTAGATCGTAAAGTCCATATCCGCTTGTGACGCCGGCAGGATGTCCTTGGTTTCGGCATCGCGGCACAGGTCCTCAATGGAGATGGCGTCGAGTTTCTCCATCATGTCCGCCTGGAACGCATCCCACATGGGGCGCACAACCTGTTCGCCCAAGGGGGACTTGCCGTCGGTTTGCGATGTTGCATCACCGGAATTGTGCCCGGCGCCGTTCACTTCGCGCGCGGCCGCCTTGGCTTCATCGCGCGCATCATCCGCTGCTTCCATCGCACCAACAATGCGGACGATCTCGCCAACGGTGATGCGGCGGCGTTCGCGCGCCAGCCGGTAGCCACCACGCGGTCCGCGCACGCCCTTGAGCACGCCTTCGCGCACAAGCTGCTGCATCACCTGTTCAAGATAGCGCTGCGGAATGCCCTGCCGCTTGGTGATCTCTTTGGACTGCACGGGATCGGGCCGCGCATTGTAGGCAACATCAACCACCGCCTCGAGCGCCAGCAATGTTTTTTTGGAAAGCCGCATCATGCCGTTACCCGGCCTTTCTGTTTGTGTCCGTTCCCGTCGAGCCGAAGCCGCCCGTTCCGCGTGCTGTTTCATCCAGCGTTTCAACGGCAACAAATGTGCCGCGCGTCACCGGGGCAAACAGCATCTGCGCAATGCGCATGCCACGCGTGATCTCAACCGGCGCGTCGCCATGATTGATGAGGATGACTTTTACTTCGCCGCGATAATCCGCATCCACCGTACCTGGACTATTGAGCACGGTAACGCCCTGCTTGGCGGCAAGTCCTGAACGCGGACGCACCTGCGCTTCGAAGCCTTCCGGCAGTGCAATGGCCAGCCCTGTGGGCACCATCGCGCGTGCGCCGGGCGCAAGTGTCACCTCTTCGCCTTCGGCCAGTGCCGCGCGTAAATCCATGCCCGCCGCGTGTTCGCTTTCATAGGCTGGAAGGTCCAGCCCGCGTCCATGCGGCAATTGCATTACCCTGACGTCTATCTCACTCACGCAGCACCCCCGAAATGCGCGGCCACCCGCGCGGCAAGTTCAGCGGCGACTTTTGACTTGGGCATGGAAGCCCAGTGCTCGGCACCGCTCGTCGAAATCAGATGAATTGTATTGTCGTCGCCACCCATGATGCCGGTGCCCGGCGACACGTCATTGGCAACAATCCAGTCGCAGCCCTTACGCGCGCGCTTGGCGGTGGCGTGTTCAATCACGTCGTCCGTCTCGGCCGCAAAGCCGATCACAAGCTGCGGCCGCTTTGGCCCCTGGGCACTCAGGGTCGCGAGAATGTCCGGGTTCTCGACAAGGCTCAAAGGCGGCACGGCGCCCGAACCGTCCTTCTTGAGCTTGGAATTGGTTGAGGTGTCGGCGCGCCAGTCGGCAACGGCGGCCGCGCACACCGCAATGTCGGCGGGCAGGGCGGCTTCGGTCGCCGCCAGCATTTCGCGTGCCGTCTCAACGCGGATGATTTTGACACCATGCGGATCGGCAAGCGCCGTCGGTCCGGAGATCAGGTGCGTCTCGGCCCCCATCCGGGCCAGCGCCTCTGCAATGGCATAGCCCTGCTTGCCGGAAGATCGGTTGGCGATGTAGCGCACCGGATCAATCGGTTCATGGGTCGGCCCGGCGGTCACAATCGCCCGGCGTCCCGCCAATGCACCTGACCCGCCAAGCTGCTGTTCGATGGCCGCCAGAATGTCTTCAGGCTCCGCCAGCCGGCCGGGGCCAAATTCCCCACACGCCATCGAGCCTTCACGTGGGCCAACGACGCTGACGCCGTCTGCCAAAAGCTGTTTCAGGTTCCGCTGGGTCGCCGCGTGCTCCCACATGCGTACATTCATGGCAGGCGCGATCAGCACCGGCTTGTCGGTGGCCAGCAGGGCAGTAGAGGCAAGGTCGTCTGCGCGCCCCTGCGCCATTTTCGCCATCAGATCGGCCGTTGCAGGCGACACCACCAGAAGGTCCGCATCGCGCGACAGCTGGATGTGGCCCATATCGGCTTCAGCGGTGAGGTCGAACAGGTCCGTATAAACCTTGTCATGGGTCAACCCGCCGACGGAAAGCGGCGTCACGAACTCCTGGCCCGCTTTGGTGAGGATCGCCCGCACAGAGCCGTTGCGCCGCTGTATCAGCCGCGCCAGCTCCAGCGACTTGTACGCCGCTATCCCACCACCAATGATGAGCAATATCCGTTTGCCGTCGAGCATGTGGACCAGCCTTTCATGAACGCAACCGCCTGCCTGCGGAGCCTATTCCCGCCAGCAGCATGCGCAATATAGGTATTTACGCAGTGAATGTGTAGATAGTTGTTTTAAACAACCAGAACCACGGCAATAACCGCCAGAGCCGCGGCCCCGATCCACAGGGCCACACGGTTGGGCCGGTCGCGATTGGCCTGCGCGTCGGCAATTGCCCGCGCCGTGTCCGGATGCAGTTTCAGCCCTTCGGACACGCCGCCGCTGGTGCCTGCAAGGCTGCGGGCGGCGCGTTCCGCGGTTTCCAGCAGGTCCGGCAGGTCGCCCATCAGCCGGCCCATGCGCTCGGCGCCCTTTACGGCGTCCTGCAAGCGGCCTTCAGGCCCGATGCGGCTTTCCAGCCATTGCCGCAAAATCGGTTCGGACGTGGTCCACATGTTGAAATCCGGGTCGAGGTCGCGGGCAACACCCTCAACCACAACCATGGTTTTTTGCAGCATGATGAGTTCGGGCCGGGTCTCCATCTCGAACTGGCCTGTCACCTCAAACAGTTGCGCCAAAAGCCGCGCCATCGAGATCTCATGCGCCTCGCGGCCCAAAATCGGCTCGCCGATCGCCCGCAGCGCCTGCGCGAACGCATCAACGGATTTGCTCTTGGGCACATAGCCCGCCTCAAAATGCACCTCCGCGACCCGGTGATAGTCCCGCATCACAAAGCCGAACAGGATTTCAGCGAGAAACCGGCTCTCCTTGGGATTGAGCCGCCCCATGATGCCGTAATCTACCGCCACCAGTGTTCCGCCCGGCGTGCCGTCCGTCTCAACAAACAGATTGCCGGGATGCATGTCCGCGTGAAAATACCCCTCGCGCACCGCATGGGTGAGGAACGTCGTGATGAGGTTCTTGGCGACTTCGCGCGGGTCGAGATCCGCCGCCTTGATGCGCTCAAGCTGTGCGATGGGAATGCCCGGTATCCACTCCAGCGTCATCACCCGCTTGGACGTACGTTCCCAGTCAATCGCCGGTGTGCGGAAGCCCGCGTCCCCCTTGGTGCGTTCACCCATCTCCGACATGGCGGCGGCTTCTAGCCGCAGATCCATTTCCAGCGCCATCGAGTCAGCCAGTGTCTGCACGACTTCGATGGGCTTGAGCCGGCGGGCGGACGGCACCGCACGGTCAATCAGCCGCGCCACCCAGAAGAACGTCTCAAGGTCGGCTGCAAACCGCTGCTCGATGCCCGGCCGCAGCACCTTGATGGCAACGTCACGCTGCGTGCCGTCTTTGTTTGTCGTTGTCGCCTTATGCACCTGCGCGATGGAGGCCGCAGCCACCGCATCGCTCATCTCGCCATAAAGCGCGGAGGCTGGATGCCCAAGTTCCTCGGCAATGATCGCCTGCGCCACATCGGTGGGGAAGGGCGGCAACCGGTCCTGCAATTTGGAGAGGTCACGCGCGAGGGCCGGATCAATCACGTCGGGCCGCGTCGCCAGAAACTGTCCAAGCTTGATGTAGCTTGGTCCAAGCTCGGTGAGCGCCGCCGCCAGCCTGTCGCCTTCCGAGCCTTTGGCATTGCTGGTGCCACCGATGCGCTGGCGCAGCGCGGCAACACTGCGCGCAAGCTTGATCGGCGCCGGCGGCTCGCCTGCATCAATCGCAAACAGCGCGTCATAGCGCGACAATACCCACGCGGCACGCATCAGCCGACCAAGATTGCGCATATGGCGGATCATGAAGGGAGCGCCTTAAATCTTGAACCCGGAATGCATCGCCGCGATGCCGCCGGTGAGATTGCGATGGGTCACGCGCGAAAAACCAGCATCCCTGATGCGATCTTCAAACGCCGCCTGCTGCGGAAACTTGCGGATGCTTTCAACAAGATACTGATAAGAGTCGCGGTCCCCCGCCACCAGCTCACCCAAGCGCGGGATCACGTCAAACGACCAGCGCTCATAAATGTCGTCGAGCAGCGGCACCACCACGTGTGAAAACTCAAGGCACAGGAACCGCCCGCCGGGCTTCAGCACGCGATAGGCTTCTGAAAGGGCCGCATCAAGGTCGGGCACGTTGCGAATGCCGAATGCAATTGTATAGGCGTTGAAGCGGCTCGCCTCGAGCGGCAGCTTTTCCGCATTCATGCAGGCAAAGGACAACCGGTCGCCGAACCTGTCCGTCTTGGCGCGCTGCGCGCCTTCGCCGAGCATCGCATCATTGATATCCGCCACCAGCACCCGCGCATGGCCGTTTGAGCGCTGCGCAATGCGCTGCGCGATATCGCCGGTGCCGCCTGCCATATCCAGCGTCTCGTAAGGTGAGCCGGACTTGGGGGGCGCGAGCCATGCCACCATCGCGTCTTTCCACAGCCGGTGCACGCCCACCGACATGAAGTCGTTCATCAGGTCATAGCGGCTCGCCACATTGCGGAACACGCCATTGACCAGCCCCTGCTTTTCGGCAGGGTCTACGTCGCGGAACCCGAAATGGGTGGCGTTTGATGGCGCGCTATTGTCTGTGCTCTCACTCATGGCGGCGGACCATAGCGCAGGATCACCGGTTTGCGCTATGAGACCTGCCGACACTGTTAAAATGTCGCTGCACCGGAAAGCACGCCTCCCATGCCCGAACTCCCCGAAGTCGAAACCGTCCGCCGGGGCCTCAGCCCGGCCATGGAAGGCCGTCGCTTCGAGCATGTGGAGGCCAAGCGGCCGGATCTGCGGTTTCCGCTGCCCGATGATTTCGCAAACCGGCTGACCGGCGCAAAAATCGAAAACCTGACCCGGCGCGGCAAATACCTGATCGCCAAACTCGACGACGGCGCACTTCTTATTATGCATCTGGGCATGTCCGGCCGCTTTGTGGTCGAGATGCCCGGCGCCGACGCATCCCAACGCCCCGGTGCCTTCCACTTGGATACCGGCGCCAATGCCCATGCCATGCACGAGCACATCGTGTTTCGCATGCAGGGTGGCGGTGTGGTGCGCTATTCAGACCCGCGCCGCTTCGGCTTCATGGTGATCGAAGAAAGTGGCGACGAGGCACAAAACAAGTTTTTGAAAGCGCTCGGCCCCGAGCCGCTGGAAAGAAGCTTCAATTCACAAGTTCTTGCGGCGGGCCTGCACGGCAAAAAGTCGCCGATCAAATCCGCGCTGCTGGATCAGGCCGTCGTCGCGGGTCTCGGCAATATATATGTGTGCGAAGCGCTGTTCCGCGCGGGCATATCGCCCAAGCGGGTTGCAGCGTCGCTGGTAAAGCAGTCCGGCGACCCGACCGACCGGCTTAAAAAACTGACAAAAGCAATTAAGCAGGTATTGGCCGAAGCCATTGAGGCGGGCGGCAGTTCCCTGCGCGATCACGCCCAGGCCGACGGCTCGCTTGGTTATTTCCAGCACACGTTCAGGGTCTATGACCGCGAAGGCGTGCCCTGCACGACACCGGGCTGCGGCAAGGATATTCGCCGCATTGTTCAATCCGGACGCTCGACATTCTACTGTGGTCAGTGCCAAAGATAGGCATATCTCTAAGTTACTAATACGCCCCTTCACGAGGAAATCCCGCTCATGGCCTACGACACGATAAAAACAGAGAAACGCGGCGCCGTTGCGCTGATCACGTTGGACCGGCCGGACGCGCTCAACGCGCTCAATGCGCAACTGGTTGATGAGCTGGTGGACGCGGTACAGGGCTTCGATAAAGACGATGCGATCGGCTGCATGGTCATCACCGGCTCCGAAAAAGCATTCGCGGCAGGCGCTGACATCAAGGAGATGCAGCCCAAGTCCTATATGGATGCCTATAAGGAAGACCTGTTTGAAAAAGCAGGCCGCATCGCCGAAGCGCGCAAGCCGATCATCGCAGCTGTGTCGGGCTACGCGCTGGGCGGCGGCTGCGAACTGGCCATGCTGTGCGATTTCATTCTTGCATCCGACACCGCCAAATTCGGCCAGCCGGAAATTTCGCTGGGCGTCATGCCCGGCATCGGCGGCTCGCAGCGCCTGACGCGCTTTGTCGGTAAATCCAAATCCATGGAAATGTGCCTCACGGGTCGGATGATGGATGCCGAAGAAGCCGAGCGTTCAGGCCTCGTCAGCCGCATCATACCTGCGGCCGATCTGGTGGAAGAAGCCGTCAAGGCAGCGGAGAAGATCGCCGGAATGTCGCGGCCGGTGGCATCGCTGACCAAGGAGGCCGTCAACCGGTCATACGAGACAACGCTTTCAGAGGGCGTGCGTTTTGAGCGGCGGTTGTTCCATTCATTGTTTGCGCTGGAAGATCAAAAAGAAGGCATGGCCGCCTTCATCGACAAGCGCAAGCCGAACTTCAAGCACAAGTAGCCGGGGTCATTTGGTGCGCCTGTTTGGGATGTTTTCCCAGGCAGGCCGCCAGTTTCAGGTGCCGATCATGGGTGCGGACCGGATCCGGACCGCAGGTCTGCCCCACCGCTCAGGCCGCGTGGGCAAATGCCGCCCTGCCACACCGCAGAACGCCGCTTGACCGCCCCAACCCCCACAGTTATAACGCCGCCTCTTTAATTCCTTGACCCCAGCGCTGTTCCGTCTTGCCAGCAGGCATGACGATACGAGCCGCTGACAGGCAAAATGGTTAGGCCCAATGGCTAATACACGCTCCGCAAAGAAGATGGTCCGCAAGATCGCGCGCCGCACCGAAGTCAATCGCGCACGCACCAGCCGCATGCGTACCTTCATCCGCAAGGTTGAAGAAGCCATCGCATCCGGCGATCAGGCAGCGTCTCGGACAGCGCTCCAGGCCGCACAGCCGGAAATCATGCGTGCTGCAGGCCGCGGTATCCTTCACAAGAACACCGCATCACGTAAGATTTCGCGGCTTTCCAGCCGGATCAAGGGCTTGGTGCAGGCGTAACCCGCCCCCAGGCTTGCCGGACCGGCACATACGATTTCAGAACCGGGCGCTTCCCATCAGGGCAGCGCCCGTTTTCGTTTGCCGGGCTGTCTGAAGCGCGCATGAACGCTTTGGGGTCATTTCAGGTGAGGAACGTTTTTATTTAATCTTGACTTGTGACATCCCGCCGCATTTTGCGGCCTCAATAGGGGCTGGGACCGTGCGCGGTGCAGGCGCGATATGTGCGCATTAGGCAACGATGGTTAATTTTTCAAGCCTGTGGACGAATCACCCTTGCATCGACAGCAATGCCTTTCCTACACTCATTTTTCGGGCGTCAGGCCTTTCGCGATTGCGAGACGGTTTGTCGGCCATGAGGTGACAGTTCGGCGAAAGATTCGTGACGTTCACCAAATGGTCCGGTTGATGTTTTCAAGCCCCGGGCGTTAGTATTAGTTCCTCAAGTGGCGGCAGTATTTACTTGGTTTTTAAGCATAGATTAGAGTCTGCACTTTCAATTTATGTGTACATGTCTCCTAAAAAAGATGTGATAAAGTTCAGACATGCTGTTTGTTTAAGAAATAACATCGTGAGTACTTAGTACCCACACCCCTCAAAATTGACGATCCGGCACACCGCGCGGAGGCCAACAGCCTCGCCGTCGCGTGGAGCGTCTCGTTTTCTTGTCAGTGCTTGGGGGCGAAGGTGCGTGTGGTTGAGGTGGGCGTAGTGATCTGGAATTGGGGCCTTGCGGGCATATGAGTGACGGATATGCGGGCGATATTGATGCGCGCGAGGCGTGGCGCATCCTGAATGAGGATGATCGCAGCGTCTTGATTGACGTGCGTACCAACGCTGAGTGGGCTTTTGTTGGCTTGCCGGATATTGAGGCGACCGGCCGCCCGCTACTGACGGAAGAGTGGCAAGCTTTTCCCGGAGGCGCCCCCAACGCGCAATTCGTCGCCGACGTTACTGAAAAGCTGAAGGCCGCAGACATTGCAGCCGATGCACCCATCCTGTGCCTGTGCCGGTCCGGCCAGCGCAGCCTGTCCGCCGCGCGCGCATTGACCGCGCAGGGCTATGCGGCCTGCTTCAATGTGGCTGGCGGATTCGAGGGCCCATTGGATTCCGACGGCCATCGCGGTGGCACCCAGGGATGGAAGGCGGCTGGCCTTCCCTGGCGGCAAAGTTGACGGCCAACAGCTGATCGGCCCGGCAAGGGCATAACCATCACCCGCGGCATGGCTGCGGACGACCAACGAATGAAACGACCCCGAGACGGGGCAAGGACATAATGATCACCAGAAAAACCAACAGCATCCAGGCCGTACGGCGCGATTCCCCCCGCGCGTCCCTGGATACAACGCCTGCTCCGTCTGCCTTGGAAACTGCAAGCAGCAGTGCAGCTGGTGATTTGGCAACGCAAATTCGAGAAGGAAACGACATGCACGAAGGCGTTGCAGCCCAGTGGGACAAGGTTCGGACCAATTTGCGCAGCGCCATGGGTGATGCCCGCTACAAGAGCTGGTTCGCACAGATCACATTGATCGGCGTTGGCGACGGGGCCGTATCCTATTCCGTGCCGACGTCTTTCGCGCGTGACTACATCCAGCGCGAATTTGGTGACCAGCTTCTGGCCCTGTGGCGTATGGAGGATGCATCAGTCCGCAAGGTAACGCTGATCGCCGAAGGATCCGCCTCCGCCGCTGAATCCGCCCGCACCATTGCTGCAGATACTGCCGCCCGGCGTGCCGGCGCGCAGGGCGGCAGCCGCGCCCAGATCGCCGAAGAAAATCAGATGCCGTCCAGCGCACCTGCCGGTGCCGAGGCACCGCGCGCCACCGCGCGGAACCCGTTTCAGGTCAATCGCCCGGCGCAGCCCACAAGCACCCCCTATGGTGGTGGCCAGGCCTATGGCGTGACCTCATCCGCCAATAATGGCGCAGGAGCCACGGGCATGGCCGGTGGTGCCAGCGGTGATGAAACACCGATCGGCGCGCCGCTTCTGCCGCATCTTACATTCGACAATTTTGTTGTCGGTAAGTCCAACCAGCTGGCCTATGCCGCAGCCCGCCGCGTGGCGGAGGCTGATGGCACCGTGCCGTTCAACCCGCTTTACCTCTATGGCCCGGTCGGCCTGGGCAAGACCCATCTGATGCATGCCATCGGCTCGGAAATCTTGCGGCGCGACCCCACCAAGCGGGTTGTCTATCTGTCTGCCGAACGGTTCATGTACCACTTCGTCAACGCGCTGCGGCACAAGGATACGGTGGCCTTCAAGCATGCCTATCGCTCTGTCGATGTGCTGATGGTGGATGACGTGCAGTTCATCGGCGGCAAGGATTCCACCCAGGAGGAGTTCTTCCATACCTTCAACGCGCTGGTGGACCACAACCGCCATATCATCATTTCCGCCGACCGCTCGCCGTCGGATCTCGAAGGCATCGAGGAGCGCATCCGTTCGCGGCTGGGTCATGGTCTCGCCTGCGATATCCTGCCGACCGATTATGAGCTACGGCTTGGCATCCTGCAGGCCAAGGCCGAAGCGATGCTGCCGAACCACCCCGGCGTCAATCTCAGCCATGACGTGATCGACTTCCTGGCGGCCTCCATTTCATCCTCAATTCGTGAACTTGAGGGTGCTCTGACAACGCTCATTGCGCATGCGGAACTAATTGGCCGTCCGATGACCATTGAGCACGCGCAGGACATTCTGCGGCATCTGGTGCGCCCCAACGAAAAGCGCATCACCATTGACGACATCCAGCGCAAGGTGGCGGATTATTACAATATGCGGCTGGTGGATATGTCGTCGCCGCGCCGCTCGCGCTCCGTCGCCCGTCCACGTCAGGTCGCCATGTATCTATGCAAGCACCTGACAACGCGTTCGCTGCCGGAAATCGGCCGCAAGTTCGGTGGCCGCGACCACACCACCGTCCTGCACGGCGTCAACAAGATCGAACAGCTGCGCGCCGAGGACAAAACCCTCGACGAGGACATCAATGTCATTCGCCGCAAGATCGAAGAGTAAACGCCGGCCCGCCGGTTAAGACTTTGGCGGGGCGGTGGAGCAATCCACCGCCCCGTTTATGTTTGGCGCCCTAGAGCCGCTGCTCGATCCGCATATGCGGCGTGCCATCCGACAACTTGGTTGGCGCAATCATGTCGGCGTCCAGCGTGCACGACACCCGCTGGCGGAACGACGAAAAACTGTCAAACCGCACAACGTCAACAGGCTTGTCAAAGTGTAGGGTCAGCCGCATATGGCCGCCCATCATCGCTTGGACGCCGATGACGCGGCCGGTGAACTGCTGGCCCAGATAGGTGCCGGCAACGTCGTCGCCTACCTCCAGTGGCCGTTGTGCGCGCTGCTGCTGGTGGCGCTGCGCGGCGGCGCTCAGGGTGTTCCAGTCCGTGTAGCCGTGCTGGTGGGCGACAAGCTCCAGCGCCTGGCTGTGGGAGCACGGGTGGGTTTCGGTCTCAAGCCGGGCGCGCAGCCGCTTGGCCTGTGCTTTCAGGGTCTCGATTGGGGGTAATTCGGGTGAATTGACCATCATTTGCCTCACGTCATGTGAATGCTGCTCGAGGTCTGGCGGGGCCCGCATTGCCACCAAACAGCATTCGCTGACATGGCTGACATGATCAATTTTCGGGGTTTCACCGTGGCTTGCGCCTGCGGGCGGCGGGCACCCTTTGGCCCTGTGGGAAGGACTTACGCCCGACCCGTTTGAATGTCAAAATCATCGCCGCAACAGCCGCCGGGCAACACCCCGGCCCAAATGCGGGAAATCCCTTTGGCCAACAGCGGATTTTGTACATTTGCGCCTTGAAACTGTTATAACTTCAGGGCTGATTCTGGCCATTGTTGCGGAGCGCAAGAGCGCATATGTGACCACTGGCCATTGGGGGGATCACACCGGCTGATTTCGGGCGCCATCTGTTGGCCCGGACATGCATCGGCCGCCGCGTGTTCCCGTCACATACCGTCCCGCCCGAACCGCCGTCTCCGGCCCGTACAAACGGAAAAACCAGTCCCATGAAGATCACGATCGAACGCGGCGCTCTCCTCAAGGCCCTCAACCATGTGCAAAGCGTGGTGGAGAGGCGCAACACGATCCCCATTCTGGCCAATGTGCTGCTCAGCGCCGAGGATGGTCAGCTGAGCCTGACCGCCACCGATCTCGACATCGAGATTGTCGAAGGCGTGCCCGCGGACATCGCGACCGCAGGCGGCACCACCGCCCCGGCGCACACCATGTACGACATCGTGCGCAAGCTGCCCGACGGCGCGCAGATCGAAATCAACCACGATACTGAGTCCGGCAAGGTCACCGTCACCGCCGGCCGCTCGCGCTTCGCCCTGCAAAGCCTGCCGCGCGAGGATTTCCCCGCCGCTGCCGCAGGTGACTTGCCCTACAGCTTTGAACTCTCCACCAAGGACCTGTTCCGGCTGGTGGATAAAACCCGCTTCGCGATCTCCACCGAAGAGACGCGGTATTACCTCAACGGCATCTACCTGCACGCGGTTGATGGCAAGCTGCGCGCGGTAGCAACCGACGGCCACCGTCTCGCCCGCGTTGACATGGCTTTGCCGAAAGGTGCCGACGGCATGCCCGGCATCATTGTGCCGCGCAAGACCGTGACCGAATTGCTCAAGCTGCTGGAAGCCGGCGGCGATGCGGTGGTGAAGGTTGCTGTTTCCGATACCAAGATCCGCTTTGAGGTTGGTTCGGTGATCCTCACCTCCAAGCTCATCGACGGCACCTTCCCTGATTATGGCCGCGTTATCCCCACCGAAAACGACAAGTCGATGGAAGTGGACGGCAAGCTGTTCGCGTCTGCCGTTGATCGCGTCTCCACCATTTCCACCGAGCGCAGCCGCGCGGTGAAGCTCGATCTGGACGACGGCAAGGTAACGCTCGCCGTCAACAATCCGGATTCAGGATCAGCCACCGAGGAGCTGGGTGTCGATTACAAGGGCGATGCGCTGGAGATCGGCTTCAACGCACGTTACCTGCTCGACATCACCCAGCAGCTTGATGGACCCACAGCGCATTTCGAACTGTCGGACGCAGGCTCGCCCACCGTTGTGCGCGATGGTGATGATCCCGAAGCGCTCTACGTGCTGATGCCCATGCGCGTATAGCGCCAGGATGAATGCGCGTGTAGCGCCAACATGAAGCGCGCATCGTGTCTGAATTTTCCGGCGCCGCCCGCGCGCTGCCGACAATGGATAGTTGTTGATTGACTCTTGCCGAAACAGATCGCCCCGTGACGGCTGAGATGCGCGATAGCTCCGCGCGACTGGCCGTGCTGCGGCTGGTGGTCACCGGCTTTCGCAATTACGGCCGCGTGGCACTGGCGCTTGATGCGCGCCCCGTGGTGCTGGTCGGCGACAATGGCGCGGGCAAAACCAATCTGCTCGAAGCCGTCTCTTTTCTTGCGCCCGGTCGCGGCCTGCGCGGTGTGCGCCTGTCGGATGCCGTCACCCGCAACATGAATGACGACGCGGCGAATGATGCAAGCGCGCCCTGGGGCGTTGCTGCCACCGTCGCCACACCGGCGGGAACCGTCGATCTTGGCACCGGCCTTGAGCGCGGCAGCGACGGCGACAAGCGTGTCGTCAAGGTGGATGGCTCGCCTAAGTCCGGCTCCGGCGTGCTCGGCCAGTTCGTGCGCGCCTTGTGGCTGACCCCGCAGATGGATCGTTTGTTCATGGAAGGGGCAGGCGGCCGTCGCCGCTTCCTGGACCGCATGGTACTGGGCTTTGATGCAGGCCATGCATCCCGCGTCAGCTCATATGAGCGCGCCATGCGCGAACGCACACGGCTGCTCACCGAAGACCGCTGGAACAAGTCATGGCTTGCAGCGCTGGAAGGCCAGATGGCCGAACACGGCATCGCCATTGCCGTGGCGCGCGCCAATGTCATTGACCAGCTCGCAGCCGCGATCGCTGAACATGACGGCCCCGGCAGCAGCGAGTTCCCGCGCGCGCTCATCACACTGGCCTCCGGCTTCAAGGATGCAGCCGACACGGATCTGCAGTCGATGGCATCGGTTGATGCTGAAGACGCCTTCGCCACCCGGCTTGACGCAGGCCGCGGCCGCGACGCCGCTGCCGGTCGGGCGCTGGAAGGCCCCCACCGCGCCGACATGCTGGTGCGCCACGCGCCCAAGAACATGGACGCGCAGGCGTGTTCCACCGGTGAACAAAAGGCCCTGTTAATCGGTCTGGTGCTAGCCAATGCACGGCTGCATTGCGCAAGCTTCGGCGCACCGCCTTTGCTGCTGCTCGATGAAGTGGCCGCCCACCTTGATGCGCGCCGCCGCGCCGCATTGTTTGACGAACTCGACCGCCTGGGCGCTCAGGCCTGGATGACCGGCACCGATGCGAGCCTGTTTGAAAGTCTCGGCGTTCGCGCCCAGATGTTCGATGTGGCCGCAGGAGATATCACGCCCCGCACATGATCTGTGCGCATGGGACCCAACGACGAAACGCTTTGCAGGAAAGACCAAAGAGATGAGCACGATGAACGACGAAGATCCAATGGACATTGCCAAGAACTTCACCAGCCCGCTGATGGAAAGTGCCCTGTTCAAATCCCGCACGGTGCTGGTCACCGGCGAGATCAATGACCGCGTTGCCCGCGCCACGACGGAGCGCCTTCTCGCCCTGTCGGCGGAAAACGATGACCCGATCACCATGATCGTGTCCTCCCCCGGCGGTCACGTTGAATCCGGTGACATGATCCACGACATGGTGAAGTTCGTGAAGCCGAAGGTCCGCATGGTCGGGTCCGGCTGGTGCGCCTCTGCCGGTGCCCTCATCTATGTGGCCGCCGACAAGGAAGAGCGTGTCTGCCTGCCCAACACCCGCTTCCTGCTGCACGAACCGCGCGGCGGCATCGGCGGCTCGGCATCCGACATCGACATTCAGGCCCGCGAAGTCATCAAGATGCGCGAACGCCTCAACCACATTTTTGAAAAAGCGACCGGCCAGTCCTACGAGCAGATCGTCAAGGACACCCATCGCGATTACTGGATGAGCGCGCAGGAAGCCAAGGACTACGGCGTCGTCTCGCGTATCATCACCAATATCAGCGAATTAGACTAAAATAGTCCGTCCACGGACAGCAGGAACAAGACCATGACCGACGAAAACAATATTCCAGAAGGAATAGACCCGGACGAATACGGCGCGGACTCCATCAAGGTCCTCAAGGGCCTTGATGCCGTGCGCAAACGTCCCGGCATGTATATCGGCGACACCGATGATGGCTCCGGCCTGCATCACATGGTCTATGAGGTTGTGGACAACGCCATTGATGAGGCGCTGGCCGGCCATTGCGACACGGTGAACATTACCCTCAACGCAGAAGGGTCCGTCACCGTGCGGGACAATGGCCGTGGCATCCCCACGCAGATGCATTCGGAAGAAGGCATCTCGGCAGCCGAAGTCATCATGACCCAGCTGCATGCGGGCGGTAAGTTCGACCAGAACTCCTACAAGGTCTCCGGCGGCCTGCACGGCGTTGGCGTCTCGGTGGTGAATGCATTGTCGGAGCGGTTGGATCTCGTGATCTGGCGCAATGGCAAAACCCACACCATGCGCTTCACCCACGGCAATGCAGATGCGCCGCTGGAAGTGAGTGGTGACGCCCCCATGGACGAGGCCCGGGGCAAGAAGCGGTCCGGCACGGAAATTACATTCACCCCATCCGACAAAACCTTCACCACGCTGGATTTTGATTTCAGCACGCTTGAACACCGGCTGCGCGAACTCGCCTTCCTCAATTCCGGCGTCCGCATCACCCTCGCGGATCATCGCGGTGTCGAGCCGAAGGAGACCGAACTTTTTTACGAAGGTGGCATCGAAGCCTTCGTGCGCTATCTCGACCGCAATCGCGGCACGCTGTTTGAAAAGCCGATCTCCATCCATGCGGAGCGCGACGACATCACTGTTGATGTAGCGCTGTGGTGGAACGACAGCTACCACGAGAATGTGCTGACATTTACCAACAACATTCCCCAGCGCGATGGCGGCACGCATCTGGCGGGCTTTCGCGGCGCGCTCACCCGCGTCGTCAACGGCTATGCCAATGCGCATGGGCTTTTGAAGCGCGAGAAAGTGTCGCTGACAGGCGATGACGCGCGCGAAGGTTTGACCTGCATCGTATCGGTGAAAGTGCCGGACCCGAAATTCTCGTCGCAGACCAAAGACAAGCTTGTGTCGTCGGAAGTGCGCCCGGTGGTGGAAAGCGTCGTCAACGAAGTGCTGTCGAGCTGGTTTGAAGAACACCCGTCGGAAGCCCGCGGCATCATCGGCAAGGTGGTGGACGCAGCCGCTGCGCGTGAAGCTGCCCGCAAGGCGCGCGAACTGACACGCCGCAAGGGCGCGCTTGATATCTCCTCGCTGCCCGGCAAACTGGCTGACTGCCAGTCGCGCGACCCTGCCGACTCCGAACTGTTCCTGGTGGAGGGTGATTCAGCCGGTGGCTCCGCCAAGCAGGCGCGCGACCGCGCCAACCAGGCGGTGCTGCCCCTGCGCGGTAAAATCCTCAATGTGGAACGCGCCCGCTTCGACAAGATGCTGTCGTCGAATGAAATCGGCACGCTCATCACAGCGCTTGGCACCGGCATTGGCCGCGATGATTTCAAAATCGAAAAGCTGCGCTACCACAAGATCATCATCATGACTGACGCCGACGTCGACGGCGCGCATATCAGAACCCTGCTGCTTACCTTCTTCTACCGGCAGATGCCCGAGGTGATTGAGGGCGGCTATCTCTACATCGCCCAGCCGCCGCTCTACAAAATCAAGCGCGGCCAGTCCGAAACCTATGTGAAGGACGAGCGCGGCCTTGAAGATTATCTGGTCGCCACCGGCCTTGATGGTGCGGTGCTGACACTTCATTCAGGCGAGCAGCTCGGCGGCGCCGATCTGGCGTCTGTGGTGGAAGAGGCCCGTCAGGCCCGCACCGCGCTGGACGCCATCCGCGCCCGCTATCCGATCTTCATCGTCGAGCAGGCGGCAATTGCCGGTGCCCTCAATACAGAAATGATGGCGGATGCCGCCAAGGCCGAAGAAGCGGCGCAATATATTGCCCGCCGCCTCGACATGCAGTCCGAAGAAACCGAACGCGGCTGGACAGGCAAGCCCACCGATGATGGCGGCCTCACCTTCGAGCGCGAAGTGCGCGGCGTGCGCGAAGTGCATGTCATCGACGGCCGCCTGATGGCGTCAGCCGACGCCCGCCGGCTGGACCGCATCTCACCGCGCCTGAAAGAGGTTTATCTCAAGGCTGCGACCCTGCTGCGCAAGGACGGCACCAGCCTGCAGATCCGCAGCCCCATGGCATTGCTGGACGCCATCTTTGACATCGGCCGCAAGGGCAACACCATGCAGCGCTACAAGGGTCTCGGCGAAATGAACCCGGATCAGTTGTGGGAAACAACGCTCGATCCGTCAGCCCGCACATTGCTGCAGGTCCGCGTCGAGCACATGGACGAAGCCAACGACCTGTTTGAAAAACTGATGGGCGACGTGGTCGAACCCCGCCGCGCCTTCATCCAGGACAATGCGCTTCAGGTGTCGAATCTGGACGTTTAGGTTCATGCATACCGTAATTGCGGGATGGAGGAGGGCTGCAATTCACGCCAAAACGGTTCTTCTCCACTAACCTTCCCGTATGCCGGGGGGCTCTAACGTGTCCCGGTCGGATGGTTTTACTTCGTGGCCATGATGGTCGCGTAACCTGACGACCCGAATGGGATTGTTTCGTGTTTCCGGCCATATCTCCACGTCTGCCTTTACTGGCTGTGTGTTATCTGAAGTAACCCAGATTTGAAGGTCAAAAACTGGATCGGGGGCTTCCTCTTGTGTCCTCCCGCCGAAATTTAGGTTTGCCGGTTTAGCAACCGAGAAATGGGCGTGGCGCGCAATCATCTTTTGCCGATCAAAGTCGGCTGCTGGCATGGTCTCAAATCCGCGGTGCAGCCCCTGGCAGATCGATCCCGGCGCCAACAATGATCTCCCGACCTCGAATAATTCAAAAACACCTGGTTGTATATCTACCTTAAACTCCCGACTTTCTATGTGCGGCAAAAGTATCGTTCCTTCAAAGCTCATTAGAGAAACAGTAACATTTCTTAGTGTTTCCCTTGTTTTATTGGATACACCTAATAAGAAGATGGCTTCATCTATGTATTCGTCAGAACCATCTTTTGAATAGTGTTTACAGTGTGAGCTAATCCTCCCCGGTGAAACAACAGCGATAGGCAGACTTTTGCGCGCCACCAGCCACGATTGAATAGAGGGCCTAGCGTCCATGAAAATGATGTAGAGGCTGGCAATGACCAATAGAATCAAGAATATTGTCTCGCGCTCAGGCATGTCTGAACGCTCCAAGCCATATTTCGCCGGTAAGCCAACAACGTCCGGGTAAAAAGACAGAATGGCCAGCCACGTCAGGGCTGTAGAAATTGTGCCTTGGAACTTGATCCAAATTTTCTTAAGCATGCTTGATCATAGCTGTCTTACATTTCGTGGGAAGCGGCGGCGTTAGCATTGCGCCTTAACTAGCGAATGTTACGCCCCAAAACAGCCACGCCAGCGCCATACCCACGCCTTCACGTCCTATTAAGACATAGGCTGAGAAAATAACCTCTGGTTAACCAAGGCGCTAAGGCTGGGACTTTCAGGCTGCAATGGCAACGCGAAAATCGGCAGGAAGCCGGGGTTCTCACGCAGGTGGGGGCCGCCGGAGTTCGGATATGTCCGACGAGGGCGTGATCCCGCGTGACCGCATGTCCCGCGTGCTGACCACCAGCAATGCGCCTGCGCGCCCACGCTCAGCGTCGCCGCGCGCGATGCTGGCTGATGTGGAAACCCGCCGCGTCGCCGAACGGCCGCCTGAGCCAGACCCCCGAATAAAACCCGCAACCGGCCCACGTATCATCCGCTCCCGGAGCAATCCACCGGCCCCAGAGGTGTCGGATGAGGAACTGGCGCAGCAACCCATCAAGTCCGCGCCACGCCAACAAAAACCTCGCACAGCGCCAAAGCGGCCCGCCGCAAAACGGGCGGCTCCGCAAAAGGCCCGCACCGGCACCCGAAAGGGTGGCGGGAAGGGCGGCGGTGGTGGTCGGGGCGGTAATGGTCGCGGCGGCAATGGCCGTGGTGGCGGCTTTGGCGGCGGGTGGTTCTCGCTGCCCGCCTTCTCAAAACGGGCAACGGCAAAGCGGCTTGGATATTGGGCGGCAGTCGCCCTGATGTGGGTGAGTGTCGGCGTCGTCGGCCTTGCCTTCAGCTGGGCGATGGAGCTGCCCGAAACGCAGGATCTTGCCGTCCCCAGCCGCGCACCCACTGTTACCATTCTGGCCAATGACGGCACTGTGCTGGCGCGGCGCGGCTCAGGCTTTGCGCGCGCTGTCGGCGTTGATGAATTGCCACCCTATGTGGCGCATGCTTTCGTCGCCATCGAGGACCGCCGGTTTTATGCCCATGCAGGCATAGACCCGCACGGCATCGCCCGCGCCATGCTCGAAAACATCAAGGCGTTCGATGTGGTGCAGGGTGGGTCCACCATTACGCAACAACTGGCCAAGAACCTGTTCCTGAAGCCTGAGCGGACGCTCAAGCGCAAGGTGCAGGAGACCATGCTGGCCCTGTGGCTGGAGAGCGAATACACCAAGGACGAATTGCTGACGCTGTATCTGAACCGCGTCTATTTCGGTGCCGGTGCCTATGGCATCGAGGCCGCAAGCCAGCGTTATTTCGACAAACCCGCAGCCGACCTGACCGTGCCCGAAGCCGCGATGCTGGCAGGCCTCGTCAAAGCCCCCTCGCGGCTTGCCCCCACCAATGACCCCGACGCCGCACAGGCGCGCGCCAATCTGGTGATTGAGGCGATGCAGCGCTACGGCTATCTGCCGCAAGGCGAAGCCGATACCGCGCAGGCGTTTCCCGCCGAGCTTGCCCCGCGCGCCACCACCGAAGCAGGCTATGCGGTGGACTGGATCGAGGAACAACTCACCGATTTCGTCGGCCATGCGGATTACGACATCACCGTTGAATCCACCCTTGATCTGGACATGCAGGTTGCAGCGGTCGGCGCCGTCAAAAGCGGTCTGGCGCTGGTGGGTGAAGCCGCCAATGTCAGCCAGGGCGCGTTGGTGGCCATGAAGCCCGACGGTGCCGTGCTCGCACTTGTCGGCGGGCGTGATTACCGCACCAGCCAGTTCAACCGCGCGACAACGGCCAAACGCCAGCCGGGCTCCGCCTTCAAGACATTCGTTTATCTGACGGCGCTTGAGCGCGGCATGACGCCGCTCACAACCCGCCGCGATGCGCCGGTGCAAATCGGCAAATACACGCCGTCAAACTTCGCGGACCGCTATGAGGGCGACGTGACCCTGATGCACGCGCTGTCAAAATCCATCAACACGGTGGCCGTGCGACTGACCCATGAAGCCGGCCCCAACTCGGTGGCACGCACCGCAAAGCGGCTCGGCATTGTGTCGGACATGCGCGCCGACCTGTCGCTTGCACTTGGCTCGTCGGAAGTCACCCTAGCCGAACTCACCAACGCCTATGCGCCCTTTGCAAATGGTGGCAATGGCGTCATTGCGCACATCATCAACCGCGTCACCATCGAGACGGAAGAGGGCGGCAGCGACGTGCTGTATGAGCGCAAGGGCGGTGGCCCCGGCCGCGTCGTGTCGCGGCTCAATGTTGCGCGCATGAATGCAATGCTGGCGGAGACCATCGCGTCGGGCACCGGCAGGCGTGCGCAGATCGGCCGCCCGGCTGCCGGCAAGACCGGCACCAGTCAGGACAATCGTGACGCATGGTTTGTCGGCTATACGGCGGATGTCGTTGCCGGTGTCTGGGTCGGCAATGATGAGGGCGCATCCATGCCCGGCGTCACCGGCGGCAAACTGCCCGCTGAAATCTGGCGCAACTTCATGACGGCGGCGCATACCGGAAAACCCGTGCGCTCACTGCCCGGCAACTGGCAGCCGCCCGTTGCGATTGCGGTTGCGCCGACACCACCTGCGGATACAACCGCACCCGCCTATGATCCGCGCTTTGGCCCGCCAGGCTATACGCCGGATGGCTATCAGCGCCGCGAGCCACCAAAGGACGAGCCGGGCTTCTTCGCCCGCCTGTTCGGTGGGTAGAACCTAATCGGTTTCAACCGTATCCATGATCGCCTGCGGGTAACGCGCGCCGGTTACAGCGTCACGGCTGAACACGCGCTCAAGCGCTGCCATATCATCCGTACTCAGAACAATATCGGCAGCTGCCGCATTCTCTTCCAGATAGGTGCGCCGCTTGGTGCCGGGTATCGGCACAATGTGTTCGCCCTGCGCCATTACCCAGGCCAGCGCGATCTGACCGGCCTTGACGCCCTTGGCTGCCGCCATGTCTTCAACCGCAGACACAAGCGCGCGGTTGGCATCAAAATTCTCGTCACTGAATCGCGGCAACATCTTGCGCATGTCGCCCTTGCCCATGTCGTCCTTTGATAGTGCGCCGGTAAGGAAACCACGGCCCAAGGGCGAGAACGGCACAAAGCCGATCCCAAGCTCGGCGCAGACCGGCAGCACATGATCTTCCACGTCTCGCGTCCACAGTGAATATTCAGACTGGATCGCCGCAATCGGATGCACCGCATGGGCGCGGCGGATGGTCTTGGAAGAGACTTCGCACAGCCCGATATGTTTCACCTTGCCGGCGGCCACCAGTTCGGACATGGCGCCCACCGTATCTTCGATGGGCACGTTCGGGTCGAGCCGGTGCATGTAATAAAGGTCGATATGGTCCAGGCCCAATCGGGTGAGGCTGGCATCGCACGCCTCATGCACATAAGCCGGGTCCGCCTGCACCCCCATCGGCCTGCCGTCCTTGCCGGGCACGATGGCGAATTTGGTGGCCAGCTCGATCCGGTCGCGATGCGGTTTCAGCACCCGGCCCACAAGTTCCTCATTGTGGCCGGTGCCATAGACATTGGCGGTGTCGAAAAACGTGATGCCGAGATCCAGCGCCTTCAAGAGCGTCGCTTCTGATTCGCCAAGGTCCGCCGCGCCATAGGATTGCGACATCCCCATGCAGCCGAGCCCCTGCGCGGAGACTTCAAGAGTGTCGCCAAGCGTGCGCCGTTTCATCTGCTGCTCCCCAACTGTCTATATAAATGACCCAAGGTCACTTTATCAGATAAGAGGCGCGCCGTATCTGTGCAAGGCGGCACCATTTTCCGTCAGCCAGATTTTGGCGCGCTCGATGTCGTCGATGCGGGTTTTGACCAGCTTCCAGAACTTCGGCCCGTGATTGTGCTCGATCAGATGCGCGGCTTCATGCGCTGCAACATATATCAGCGCATAAGGGGGGGCGAATATCAGCCGCCAGGAGTAGTTGATGACCCGCGTGGTGGAGCACGAACCCCAGCGGCTGGCCGTATCCCGCAGGGTAATGCGCGCCGGCGCCGTGCCGAACGATGCTGCATGTGCGAGCGTTGCCTCCGTAAGATCCCGCCGCGCCTCACGTTTCAGCCAGTCTGTCACCCGCCGGTTGAGATGCGCCGCATCGCCGGAAACGATCAGCCGGGGCGTCTGGTTTTCGGCGGAAAACAGCGGTAAATCAGCATCCGTGATGATGCTGCGCGCCTCCACCCGGACCGGCGCGCGCGCCTTACCGCTCCTGTCGTGGACGATTTCATGCATCACCCCGCGCACCGGGATCAGGGCACCATCGGCAAACGGCACCGGCTCCGGCAACGCCTCCAGCCGCTCGGCGATCCAGCCTTCATGCTTGCGGGCAAAGGCAATCGCCTGCGAAAACCCGCGCACGCTGGGGCTTGTGATCGTCACCTCCCGGCTGATCGGGTCCACCTTGAGGATCACCCGGCGCGCCCGCCGATTGGCCTTCAGCACAACAGGCACCTCACGGCCAGCAACGCTCATCACGTCGCGGCGGGTGGAATCCTTCTTGGTAAGAGCCTTGTTCATGGCATCAGCGCGGCTAGAGTTTCAACGAATCGCAGTTTGGAGCGGATTTCATGACCATGCCACGCTTTCATCTGGCTTTCCCGGTCGACGATCTTGCGCGCGCCCGTGCATTTTATGGCGGCATGCTGGGCTGCGCCGAAGGCCGGTCATCTGAAAGCTGGGTCGATTTTGACTTTCACGGCCACCAGATCGTCGCCCATCTGGCGCCGCATGAAGCCGGCAAAGCCGCAACCAATGCGGTGGATGGCGACAACGTCCCGGTCCGTCATTTCGGCCTCATTCTGCAATGGGATGACTGGGAGGCGCTTGCGGCCAAACTCGAAAATGCGGGCACCGACTTCATCATCGCCCCGCATGTGCGCTTCCAGGGCAAGCCCGGCGAGCAGGCGACCATGTTCTTCCTTGATCCCGCCGGCAATGCGCTTGAGTTCAAGGCATTCCGCAGTGATGCGGATATCTTTGCCACTTAGCCGGGGCTAGAGAAAGTCCCGCAGCCGCGCCGCCATCCGGTCAGGGCGGGTCTCATGGGTGAAGTTCGCAAGATATTTGCCGTTCTCGTCCATCAGATACACGACAGAAGAATGATCCATGGTGTACCCGGCACTCGATGCCGGGTCTTCCACCTTGCGGAAATAGACCTTGTAGGCCTTGGCGGCGGCAGCAACCTGCTCTGGCGTGCCCGTAAGGCCAACGAAGTTTTCGCCAAAATGCGCCACATAGGATTTCATTACCGCCACAGTGTCCCGCTCCGGGTCCACCGTAATGAATATGGGGGTGATCTTGGATGCATCCTCACCCAGCTCGTCCAGTGCCACTGACATCACCTGCAATGCGGTCGGGCAGACATCCGGACAGAACGTGAAGCCGAAATAGACCAGCGTCTTGCCCCCGGCGAAATCCGCCTGGGTGACCGGCTCTGCGTCCTGATTCACCAAGGAGAACGGCCCGCCAATATTAGGCACCCCGGTGCTGCGTGCCGGTGCGGAGGCGGACAGTTCCAACGCGGCGGGTGCATTGAGCCCCCCGGTCAGCAACAAACCCAGCCCGGTAAGTGCCAGGGCGGCAGTCACAACGATGGCGGCAAGCAGAAGGCGGTTCATGATCGGTTCAGCCTGTTTTGGGCACCCTGCCAACATCATGCGCTTGACGCATGCGGGCAGCGTGGCTTTAACAATAGGTCGGGTCGCCAATGCGGCCCCGAGAAATTTTGTACAGACCAACCCTAATACCATCAGGTTCCCAGATCATGCAGGCCAAGAGTCGCACGTTCCATGTCTTTCCAGAAATCGCCCGCGCCGCACGCGGATGCGGAGCAATGGCGGCCGCCATTGTTGCAGTTTTCATGGTTCTGGCCCCGATGCCGGTATCGGCGCAGCTTTTCGAAGAAAGCGCAATAATCCTCGCCATCCGCAGCGGCGTTATAGAACGGGTTGAGGAGCAGTTTCTGGCGGGGTACAGCGCAAATGAGCGCAGTGCCAAGGGTGAGACAGCCTTGATTGAGGCGGTGCGCACCGGCCGCAAACCGCTTGTTGAGCTGCTACTGGATCGCGGCGCCAGGGTCAACGTGGCCGCGACCCGTACCAACCTAACGGCCCTTGAAGAAGCCACCCGGCTCAACCGGGCGGATCTGGCTCAATTGCTGGTTGATGCAGGAGCCGACGTGGACAAGGCGGGCACTGGCGGCGAGACCCCCGTCATGATTGCTGCCAAGCAGGGCCAGACGGAAATTCTCGAAATCCTGATTGAGGCCAACGCCTATCTCAACGACACCGACAGCACCGGCCGCACGCCCTTGATGCTCGCCCGCGAGCGTCGCCACCGCGCCGCAGTTGCCTTGCTGGAAGCATCGGGCGCCGAATAGTCAGCAGCATGCGCATCTGGTGCCGCAGGCAAGGCGCCTTGCTTACGTCGCACGAGTGCGTATATCCCCTCATATGGCCCGCAAGCTGCCGGATACCGGCAACCAGACCCAGGTGACGCAAAGCACCCCTTGGCATCACCTGCCCGGGGGACGTTTCCGCAATCCGCCCGGCAGCCCCAACCGCACGGCAGGGTTGAAGGACATGGTGCCATTCATGGTGCGCATGTTCAGCAGCGCCTCGCGCGATGTTGAAATTCCCGATCATCACGTTCTGCCCCGCCCGCAGGCGCTGGCGTCATTGGCCAAGGCCCGTGACCCTCAGCATATGGATCGCGGAGTTGTAACCTGGCTTGGGCACGCGTCTTTCCTGTTGCGCTTGGCCGGCAAGACGATCCTCACTGACCCTTATCTCACGAGTTATGCAGGCCCCGTCGGCTTTGGTCCTAAGCGGTTTGTGCCGTCCGGTATTGCTATCGCAGATCTACCGCCGATCGACATTCTGGCAATCAGCCATAACCACTACGACCATCTCGACGAGACGGCGCTCAACCGGCTGCCCGGCAAGGACGCCATGACCGTGGTGGCGCCGTTGGGGCTAGGTGACTTTTTTCGCGAACGCGGGTTCCGGTTCGTGGTGGATATGGATTGGTACCAGTCCATCACCGTCAATGATCTCACCATCAAGGCGCTGCCCTGCATCCACTGGTCGCGCCGCTCCGGCCTCGACACCAATAAGTCTCTGTGGGCGGCGTTCTCGTTTGACGGACCGGAAGGCCGTATCTTCTTTGGCGGCGACACCGCCTATGGGCCGGTCTTTGAGGAGATTGGTGCGCGTGAAGGTCCATTCGACATGGCCCTGCTTGGCATCGGCGCCTATGAGCCGCGCGCCATCATGAAAGCCAGTCACGCCAACCCGGAAGAGGCCGTACAGATCGGCATCGACATCGGCGCGCGAACCTTGGTGGGAATGCATTGGGGCACAGTCGTCCTAACCGAAGAGCCGCCTTTCGAACCGCCGCAGCGCTTTGAGGCGGCGGGTCGCGATCGCGGTTTTGCGGACGATGACATTTGGATCATGCGTATCGGCGAAACGCGGTTCTTGCCCGGAAAGCGCAGCGGCAACGATTGAGACTACCGCCAAACCTATTCGCCGATGGTAAGCAGCATCCCGCGTTGTTTGGCAGCGCGCAGGAAGGCCATGAATACGGCAAACCCGCCTGCGAAGAACACCACATTCAGACCTGCTGCAAGCAGCATGCGGTTCCAGTCGATCACATGATCAAACAGGATGCTCCGCATACCTTCGAATACGTAAGTTGGTGGTAGGCACAGCGCGATGGATTCAAGCCATCCCGGCATCACGCTGACCGGATAATAGATGCCGCATAGCGGCACGAAGACAAATGGCACTGCCCAGGCAAGGCTTTCAGCACCAAGCCCATTGCGCAGAATGATACCCGTCACCACAAGCGCGACGGCCCAGCCGAACACAACGAGGTTGGCAAAGAACGCCACCAGCGCGATGCCAAGCTCAAACAGGTTGAAGCCGAAGAACCAGGTGGCAATGATCAATGCTGGCGTCATGCCGATAATCGTGCGGATGATGCTCATGGTCACCAGCGCCGTCACGAACTCAATAGGCCTGAGTGGCGACACCATCAGATGCCCGAAATTGCGGCTCCACATTTCTTCAAAGAATGAAATCGTGAACCCAAGCTGACCGCGAAACATCAACTCCCATAACAGCACCGAGCCCACGAGTACGCCGCCCGCCTGTGCAAACACATCCGTCGTTTGCGCCAGAAAAGTCTGCAGGAATCCCCACATGACAAGGTTCATGGAAGGCCAGTAGCCAAGCTCCAGCAGCCGCGGCCATGAGCCGCGCAGCAGATACCAGTAGCGCAATACCATTGCCGCAACGCGCGCCGGTGAGAATGATGGATTGTTGCGGCTGATCGGCGGCAACGTGTTTATCCGCGCACTCATGACGCCGCCTCTTCGTTCAGAACGTTGTCTGCGCGAATGCCGGTGCCGCGCGCAACGTCCAGAAATACATCCTCAAGCGTCGTCCGCCCGTATCGCGCAAGCAGGGCAGTGGGGCTGCCTCTGTCCACAATGCGTCCGCGCGTCATCATCAACACATTGTCCGCCAGCCGCTCTACCTCACCCATATTGTGTGAGGCGAGCAGGATCGCAGCACCTGTGCGGGCACGGTAGGCTTCAAAATAGCTGCGCACCCAATCCGCCGTATCCGGATCAAGCGATGCGGTGGGTTCATCAAGAAGCAGCAGCTCCGGCTCATTGATCAGCGCCTTGGCCAGCCCCACACGAGTCTTCTGCCCGGCGGACAATTTGCCCGAGGGCCGGTCGAGAAACTCCGTCAGCGCCAGATCATCGGCAATGGCCAGCACCCGGTCGCGCACATGGTCCAGCCCGTAAAGCCGCGCATAGACTGTCAGGTTTTCACGCACCGTCAGCCGCATCGGCATATCAACGTAAGGGCTCTCAAAATTCATCAGCGCATTTGCCTGCCGCCGCTGGGTCGCGAGGTCAAACCCCAGCGCATGCAGCGTGCCTGCGCTGGGCGTGACCAGCCCGAGGATCATGGCAATCGTTGTTGTTTTGCCCGCGCCATTGCCGCCGAGCAAAGCCAGCGTCTCGCCGCGTCCGACCGTAAAGCTGACGCCATCCACTGCCACCACCGGGCCATAGCTTTTGGCAAGGTCGGCAACCTCAAGGGCAGGTGTCGGGGAACTGGACATTGGATTTGCGTCTCGTCATCGGTATATCGGGCCGCCACTTTGGACTAGTCTGTTCAGGCTGCGCCAGCCCGCGCCGCATTTTAATTACAGAACCAACCCGCATAGCACTCATGACATCCACAGCATCCCGCACAGCAACACAGCAAACACCGGACCCGATACAGGGCAGTCCTGTTGCCCGCGCCGTAACCGACATTTTCAAGGCTGGGCGGTTGCGGCTGCAAACGCTGATACTGCTGCGCTGGCTTGCCGTTGCGGGACAGGCCGGGGCCGTCATGTTTACAGCCTTTGTGCTGGGCTTTGATCTGCCGCTGGGACTTTGCCTCGGCGCGGTCGCGGCATCCGCATGGCTCAATATTGTTCTGGCCGTGCGCTATCCCGCACCGCGCCGGTTGGGAGAGCGCGAAGCCGCAGCCTATCTGGCCTATGACATTCTGCAGCTCGGCGTGTTGCTTTATCTCACCGGCGGCTTGGAAAACCCATTTGCCTTTCTGTTTCTGGTGCCGGTGACAATATCGGCCACCACTCTGTCTCTGCGCGCCACCATCGGTCTGGCATTGCTGGCATTCGGCGTGGTGACGCTGCTTGGGTGGCTGCATGAGCCCTTGCCCTGGTACGCAGGCGAGCAGGTGCGATTGCCGCCTTTATGGATCGCCGGGATGTGGGTTGCGCTGATGCTCGGCCTTGCTTTCATGTCGGCCTATGCATTCCGTGTAGCGCGCGAAGGCCGCCGTATGTCTGCGGCCCTGTCCGCCACCCAGCTTGTGCTGGCCCGCGAACAACGCCTGTCGGCGCTTGATGGTTTAGCTGCCGCTGCGGCGCATGAGCTTGGCACTCCGCTTGCCACCATCTCGCTTGTCACCAAGGAATTGAAGCGCGACCAGGCGGCGAACATGGACCCGGCCATGCAGGAAGATCTGGACCTGCTGCAAAGTCAGGCCGAGCGCTGCCGCGATATTCTCGCGACCCTCAGCCTGCGCGGTGAAGCCGGCGATGCTGTTCATGCGCGCATGTCGCTTGCGGTGCTGCTCAACGAGGCCGCTGATCCCTTCCGCGACCGGGGCCGCGAAATTGCCATCGAGATGTCGCCCGAAAGTGAGGCGACTGCGGGCGCGCCGCCGGACTTCATCCGCCGCACCGAAATTCTCTATGCCCTGCGCAACCTGATTGAAAATGCCGTTGCCTTTTCACGCAAGCGCGTGACCGTTGGCGCGCGCTGGTGGGCGGACACGGTGGAAATATCCATCACCGATGACGGGCCGGGCTTTTCCGCCGACGTGATTGACCAGCTGGGCGAACCTTATGTCTCCACCCGCCGCACCCTGCCCGGCGAGCAGGCCGTCGCCGCAGACATCGATGGCGGCGGCATGGGTCTTGGCTTCTTCATCGCCAAGACCCTGGTGGAACGCACCGGCGCCCGGCTGATTGCCGCCAATGCAGCCCGCGGGCAGAGTGGCGCGATCATCCGGCTTATTTGGCCACGTGCGGTGGTGGAGGCCGGTGCAGACACCCAATGAGTCCAAAATCCTGGTAACTCGTTGAAAGACAATGGATTTGAGTGCGTTTTCCGGGCAAATCTTGTTGATTACTGGTCGCTTTGAGCCATATAACACAGCAGCAAAAAGGGTGCTCCAAACGCCCACCAGATGCAGCAAAGGCCATCAGCCATGACATCGCAGGAAAATGCCGACTTGCCGCGCGACACCTCCCGTGTTGAAGCGCTTGCCGACAAATCATTGCTGCTTGTGGATGATGACCAGCCCTTCCTCACCCGTCTCGGGCGCGCCATGGAACGGCGCGGATTTGACGTGCGGTTGGCAGGTAGCGTCAGCGAGGGTTTAGCCGAAGTGCGCCGCGCACCGCCTGCTTTTGCAGTCGTTGATCTTCGCCTTGAAGATGGGACCGGCCTTGATGTGGTGCAGGCACTCCACGGCGCGCGCGCAGATGCCCGCGCCATCATGCTGACCGGCTACGGCAACATCACGACGGCCGTTGCTGCCGTGAAGCTTGGCGCGGTTGATTATCTGGCAAAACCTGCGGACGCGGATGACGTGGAAGCAGCCTTGCTGGCCAATCCCAATACATTGCCGGACCCGCCCGAAAATCCGATGTCTGCGGATCGCGTGCGCTGGGAACATATTCAGCGGGTTTATGAATTGTGCGGTCGCAACGTGTCGGAGACCGCGCGGCGGCTCAACATGCATCGCCGTACATTGCAGCGCATCCTCGCCAAGCGCTCGCCGCGCTAACAGCACTGCTATCGATACGGATTTTCCGCTTCAAGATAAGTGCGGACATAGTCCGCGACCCCATCTTCCAGTGACGTGAACGGTAACGTGTAACCTGCCGCCCGCAGTTTGGTCATATTTGCCTGCGTGAAATATTGATACTTGTCGCGAATGGCCACAGGCGTATCCACATAGGCAATGTCCGGCTTGCGATTGAGTGCCGTAAACACTGCATTGGCCAGATCCTTGAAGCTACGCGCTTCGCCGGTTCCCAGATTGAACAGTCCGCTTACGGACGGTGTCTCCAGTAGCCACGAGACAACACGGGCGCAATCTTTCACATACACAAAGTCGCGCAATTGCCCGCCATCTTCATAGTCCGGGTTGTGCGAGCGGAACAGTTTAACCTGCTCGCCGTTGTGGGCCGCGGGGTGAATATGCGCCACCACGCTCTTTTGTCCGCCCTTGTGATACTCGTTCGGCCCATAGACGTTGAAGAATTTAAGCCCGGCCCATTGCGGCGGCGTCGCCCCGCCTTCCGACAGATGCCGCGCAATGCGCCGGTCCACCACATGCTTCGACCAGCCATAGGCATTGAGCGGTGCAAGTGCCGCCAGTGCACCAAGGCTCATGTCATCATCAAAGCCTGCTTCGCCGCCGCCATAGGTGGCTGCTGACGACGCATAGATGAGGCGGGTCCCGCTCTTGATGCACCAGTCCCACAGATCATTGGTCAGCCGGATGTTTGACCGGACAATCAGGTCCACATCGGTTTCCGTGGTGGAGGAGATCGCGCCCATATGAATGACAGCGTCTATCTGGCTTGCGTGTTGCTGCAAAAATGTGAACAGCGCTTCGGGCGCGATCACGTCTTCAAGTTCGCAGCCTGCAATGTTGCGCCACTTATCGCCATTCTCCAGCCAGTCGCACACGACAAGGCCGGTGCGTCCGTCCTTAGACAATTGGGCGAGAATATTTGAGCCGATGAAACCGGCACCGCCTGTCACAACAATCATCTGGTGTTCCGTCCTAGCCGGTCATGCGTTCAATGGTGCGCGACGTACTCTGGCCCGGCACCAGCGAGGCCAGCACAATTCGTCCGCCGGCGGCCTGCACAATTTCTGCGCCGACCACGGTCTCAACCGTGTAGTCCGCGCCTTTCACCAGCACGTCCGGTTTGATAGCGCCGATGAGGTCCAGCGGTGTCTCGCCTGAAAAGATCACGACCAGGTCAACGTCTTCGAGCGATGCCAACACCAGCGCCCGGGCCATCTCGTTTTGTAACGGCCGTGTCTCACCCTTCAGCTTTTTGACGGAGCTGTCGGAGTTGAGCCCGACCACCAGATGGTCGCACTCAGCCCGCGCCTGTCGCAGTAGAGAAAGGTGACCGGGGTGGATGAGATCGAAGCAGCCATTGGTGAAGCCGATCGACTGCCCCTGCGACTTCCAGCGGTTGACCAGATCTTGCGCTTCGGCCAGCGCGCAAATCTTGCGGTCAGCTTTGGTGACGTTTGCCGAGTGGATGGCGCGCGACAATTCATCGGGATGCACGACCGCCGTCCCGACCTTTGCCACTACCAGCCCGGCAGCAGCGTTGGCGATGGAGGCTGCCTGTTCCATGCTTGCGCCTGATGCAATGGCAAGGCCGAGCACGGCCAGCACCGTGTCGCCTGCCCCTGACACGTCAAACACTTCCAGCGCACGCGCGGGGAAGTGGGCTGCATCAAGCCCGGTTTGTGAGCGCGACACCAAAGTCATGCCAGCCTGCGAACGGGTGATGAGCAGTGCATCCGCGTTGGATGTGGTGAGCGCTGCATGCGCTGCATCCATGATTTCTGAATCCGTACCGCAGGGCATGCCGGTCGCCAGCGCCAGTTCCTTGAGGTTCGGCTTGATAAGCGTTGCACCGCTATAGCGGCTGAAATCAGCCGACTTGGGATCAATGATCACCGGCAGGTTGATACTGCGCGCGGTGCCGATGATCGCCTGCAGCACATTGTCGGAAAGGCAGCCCTTGGCGTAGTCCGACAGCACGATCGCGCCGGCGTCTTTCATCTCCGCGCGCGCCGCCTCCACCACTGAATCGACGCTTGCCTGAGACAGGGGCAACGACACTTCCTGGTCAGCCCGCAGCAATTGCTGTGAGCCCGCCACAAAGCGCGTCTTCACCGTGGTGGCACGGCCGATATCCGTAATGAGATCCGGGTCGATGCGGGTTTCAACCGACAACAGCCGCACCACTTCGCGGCCGGCATCATCGTCACCGATGGTCGCCAGCAGACTGGCTGCCCCCTGAAGCGCTGCCACATTGCGCGCCACATTGCCGACGCCGCCCAGCATCGATGCTTCGCGCTCTACCGCAATCACCGGGATCGGTGCTTCGGGCGAAATCCGGTCGACCCGCCCATAGACATAGCGGTCGAGCATGATGTCGCCGAGGCAGACAACGCGCGCTTCGGGAAACCGGGCGATAATATCAAGCTCGGCACCGATATCGGTTTCAGGCTGGCTGTTGGTAACTGTCATAGTCTCGCGGATGGCCTCTAGGGCGAATAAGCATACCCAGTGAACTGAATCGCGATCATAGGGGTCGCGCGCCCGGCCCGAAAGGGCAAGACCGCTCCAGCGGTTAATGCCGTTTGGCGCACAATCTTAAAGCAAGCCCACTTCCGGGTCCGCCAGATATGAAAGCCGCAGCGCCCCGGCGCGGGCGATGCGCAGAGTTACGGCCTTGCGGCGGGCGGCATTGAGCTTTTCGTGTGGCGCCTCGCGCATCACTTCGGCGCCATAGCGGTCCGCCAGCATCAGGCCGGTTGTTGCCGGCAGTTCGTGCACCGGAAAATCCTGTGGCACGGCAAAATACAGCTGGTCGCAAAAATCCATGTATTCGGGCCATTTGCTGTCGGCACGCAGGTCGGCAAGGCTGGTTTTGATCTCGATGATGATGATCTCGCCTTTGCCCCCCAGCGCCACAACATCGGCCCGGCGCCCGGACGCCAACGTGAATTCGGTGAGCGATGCATGGCCGAGCTTGCCCAGATAGCGACAGACGCCGCGCTGCACATCCAGCGCCCGCGCCGATTGCCGCCCATCCTCGGGCAGTATCAGATTTTGCCATGCTTCACCGGTATTCATGGGGGAAAGCTAGAGCGAGTTTGAGAACAAAACAAGATCGTTCAGGCTTAACTGAGTGCGCTCAATGCCTCATGCGCCCGAACACGCGCCGCTACCGGATCAAGGCCCGAAACTGTGCCCAGCATAGCAATGGCAAGCGTCCCAAGTGCGTTGAGGCAGAAGGCCGCCGCCAGCCTGTCGGTATCAAGATCCGTTTCAGCCTCGGTGCAATAGCCTCGCAACATGGCCTCCGCCGGTCCGCCAAGATCACGCGCATGCCGCAGCTCAATCTCAATCGGCCCGGACTGGACCTCACCCAGATCAACAAGTCCCGCTGCATCTGCTTCCAGCAGAACATTGCCGCCATTGATGTCCCCATGCAGAAAGCTGTGTTGAGGCCCCGCAGAAAGAATGTCCGCCACCTCACTACATGCCTGCCGCATGTCGCCGACAATGTCCGCGATCTCCAAAAGCCGTTGCTGGGATATGGCAGGCAGTGACGGTTGGCTAGGTGCAAGCGGTGCGCTCGCCGCATGAAACTGCGCCGCAACTTCGCCCGTTCGCCGCATCAGTTCCTCGCGCGTTTCGCTGCCACGCGCCTGGACCATCAGGTCGGCAACAGGCGTGCCGGGCAGATATGCCATACGTATCCATCCGCAAAAATCCGCGAGACCTTCCGTGTCGGGATCAAATGTGCCTGATGCGACGGGTTTCGCAGTCCGCACGCGGCCTCCAAGCCCGCCAAGCAGGGAAAGCGCGCGGGTTTCGCCTTCGTGAATGGCAGCACCAGAGCCGATCCCGCCACGGTGCTTCACGAGTTTGAGGGCGGTCTTGTCGCCAAGGTCAAAGACGATGCCCCACACGCCGCCACCGATCCGCCGCCATGGAGGGGAGGGCAGTGCGAGCCCGCTCAGGGCATCGGAAATGTAGGCCTGTAACGTCATACGGACAGGTTAGGCGGCTTGTCGCCCAAAAGAAAAGCGGCCTTCCCGGTTTCCCGGGAAGGCCGCCAATCGTTTCAGTGTCTGCGGCTGTGAGTAAGATTACTCGGCAGCGGCCGTCTTCAGCGCATCAGTGCGTGTGCCGAAATTGATGGTCTGCAGATACTTGATGCCTTCTTCGGCAATGTCGTCGCCGACCATGTGGTCGCCTTCGGCCTTAAGCTCTTCCATGTCCACATAGGTGGCATAGAACGGCTTCGTGCGGTCGGTGATGATGCCGGCCTTGAGAAGCGTCTTGATCAGGACACGGAAGATGTCCGTGCCTTCCTTCATGTGCTCCTTGCGGTGCTCATCTGTGAAGGCTTCAAGCATTTCAGCCTGCACCACCTGCCAGTCGAGACCGAACTCGGCATAGATGATCTTCTTCTGCTCGGGGTTCACCAGGTTGAACAGCAGGGTCTGGAAGCATTCAGCTGCCCAGTCCTCAATGATGTGCTGCTCTTCTTCGGAGAGATTGGGAACCGTGCGGTCTGCCCAGATCTTGCCGAACTTGTGGTGGAAGGCTTCGTCCGTCATCACCAGCTGGGTAAGGCGCACAAGAAGCGGGTCCTTGGCGTTGGTGTAGAGCGCCGCAAAGGCACCCATTGCCAGACCTTCAACCAGCATCTGCATGCCGACGATTTTCTTGTAGACCTCTTCGGCATTCACGATGTCGATGAGGAGGTTCTTCAGGGTGTCGCCGCAGGGAAGCGGCGTGCCCCAACGTGCCTTCACATAGGCTGCAAAGCCTGTGACGTGGCGGGCTTCTTCGCGGGTCTGGTTGGCGGCATATTCCTGCGCGCCGGGATCACGAAGGATGTGGCAGAGCGATGCCGAGAGGCCAAGCGCACCGGCTTCACCGTGCAAAATGGCGGAAAGCATCCAGCGGGCGTTCTGGCTTACAAAGCGCACGCGCTGTTTTTCGGTCAGCTTCTGGAAGCAGGGGAGCTGAAGCTCAGGCACCATGCTCTCAGGCAGCATCATCTCGTTTTCAATGTCGAACGGCTCGGAAAAGTCGATGTATTTGGTGTCCAGCGGATCCCAGAAATGGTCATGGGTGGCTGAAATGATCTTGTCGAATGCGGTGGAGCGCTTGCCGTAGCGGTCCACTTCAATCATCGCGGCGAAATCATTGGGCGCAACCGCATCATAGGCGGCATCATATGTAATCTGGCGCGTGGTCATCGGTGCGTTATCTCCTCCAAGAGCCGGGCCCCTGAGGGGCAGAATGCCGGCAACCGCTCGATTTTTCAGGGCGCCGCACACAATCTGCGTGCAATGCCCCGTGCTGTCGGAGCCTGATACCTGCCTTTGCGGTGATCTGCCTGTTTTCCGCAGAAAACAGCCATTCTCAAACCTCAAAGCCACGGCCAACAAGCTCTACTGACAATAAGGTAGGTCTGGAGGGGCGCCTCAGCAAGAAAAAAGTGACGCCTGTGTCACTTTTGCTTATCAACTCCTTACGCATGCGGCGTTAACCATAAAGCCAGCTACCCGGGGCCACGGGGCTTCTTATCGCTGGCGCAGACGCGGCAAATTTGCTCTGGTTTCTGCAATGTTTTGGTACCAACATGCGTCATCCCGTGCTATCGGGATCGTTCGCAAGTGGTCTAAGGCATCGGCACAGGTGTTGCCACTTGATGAAAAGAAGCCGGCAACAAGCCGGACATTATTGGAGAAACCATTGGGGAGGGGTGCATACGGGTTCAATCCGTATGCGGTTGATCACTGGGGGGCGGAGCGCTGAAGTAAAGCGCTATTTCGCATAAACGTGATCGGCACAATTACCCCTGACATTGGTGTGATGGAAAAACTGGCGTCGGAATTCGGGTTTCAGCCCGGGTCGGCTGCGCCAGCCGGGGATGTTTTCGCTCTCTTTGCTCCCGCTGAACAACACGGGCAGTGAAGCGGCGTCACGACGGACCCGGCAACACATTTGGGTTTGAGTACGCGCGGCAGCGGTGGGGCATGACCCCGTTCGCGAACCGGCGCGGCGTGGAGCGAAACGGGACTTTTAAATGATCAAGCTGATTGAAAACATATTGTTCGGTGCCAGGCCATTGATCTTGGCCATCTTCGGTCTGGTCACCCTCGCCTGCGCGTTTTTCGCCCTCCAGCTTCGGATGGATGCGGGCTTCGAAAAGCAGCTTCCGACCGGCCACGAATATATTGAAACCTTCCAAGAATACCGCGATCGCCTCTTCGGCTCGAACCGCGTTGTCATCGTCCTCGCTGAGCGCGAAGGCACGATCTGGAATGAAGACTTCTTCAAGACCTACAAAGACGTCACCGACGAACTGTTCTACCTGCCCGGCGTTGACCGCCGCACGGTGACGTCGCTGTGGACGCCGAACACCCGCTATCTGGAAATCACCGAAGAAGGCATCAACGCCGACGACGTGATCCCCGGTACGGTGACCGTCAACAATATGACGCCTGAAGCGTTGGAGAAGATTGAGAACAACGTTATCCGCGGCAACTTCCTTGGCCGCCTTGTGGCCGAAGATTCAACCGCAGCGATGGTTGTGGCCGAGCTCCTCGACATTGACCCGCAGACTCAGGAGAAGCTGGATTATTTTGATCTGGCAGACCAGCTCGAACAAAAGATCCGTGTCAAATACGAGAACGATACATACTCAGTCCATATCATCGGCTTCGCCAAGCTGATTGGCGACATTGCCGACGGCGCGCAGACGGTTTTCGTCTTCTTCTTCATAGCCTTCGTGCTGACCGCGCTATCCGTGCATCTTTACGCACAGTCCTGGGCGCTTACCTTCCTGGCGCTCTTCTGTTCGCTCACCTCGCTGGTCTGGCAATTCGGTGTGCTCACCATATTGGGCTTCGGGTTGGATCCGTTGGCGGTCCTTGTGCCCTTCTTGGTGTTTGCCATCGGCGTGAGTCATGGCGTGCAACAGATCAATCTCATAACCAAGGAGATTACCGCTGGCGCCAATGGTGAAGAAGCTGCACGTGCCAGCTTCCGGCTATTGTTCATCCCGGGCTCGATGGCCCTCATCACCGACCTTGTGGGCTTCGGCACCCTGATCCTCATCCCCATCGGCATGATTCAGGAACTGGCCATCACCGCCTCCATTGGTGTGGCTCTGAAGATCATCACCAACCTCGTGATGCTGCCGCTGCTCGCCAGCTACTTCTCGTTTGATGAGAAATTCGTCGACCGCGCTAACAGCGCCCGCGACTTCCGTCTGAAGATCATGGGTTATGTCGGCAAGCTCGCCGAGCCGCGCATTGCCGTTGTCATCTTCTTCGCATCGATCGTGCTGTTCGGTGTTGCATTCTGGCAGAGCCTTGGCCGCCATGTGGGTGACCTTCATGCCGGTGCCCCCGAGCTGCGCGAAGATGCCCGCTACAATCAGGACAGTCGTTTCGTGGTGGACAAGTTTGCGCTTGGTCTCAACCTGCTGACGGTGGTCAACGAAACGCCGTCTGAAGCCTGTATCAATCACGATATCATGCAATATCTCGCCCGTTTCTCCTGGTACATGGAGAACGTGCCGGGCGTGGCTGCCGTGATTTCTCTGCCGACGGCTGCCAAGGGCTCGTCCGCTGGCTGGAACGAAGGCAACCTCAAATACCAGACCCTGCCGCGCAACAAGTTCGCGCTTGTGCAGGCCGTGGGTCCGGTGCCGACTTCTTCGGGTCTGCTCGACGTCGACTGCACCACCCTGCCGTTGCAGATCTTCACAGACGATGCCAAGGCCACGACCATTCAGGGCGTGATCTCCGGCGTGAAGACGTGGCGCGCGGCCAACCCGCGTGACGATGTCACGATCCGTCTTGCCTCAGGCAATGTGGGCGTGATGGCGGCAACCAACGAGGAAATCGAAACCTCCGAATTGCCGATGATGCTCTACGTGTACGCAACCATCATTTTGCTGGTGTACCTCACCTATCGTGACTGGCGGGCGACCATCTGCTGCTGTGTGCCGCTCACGCTCGCAACCTTCCTGGGCTACTGGTTCATGAAGGAGCTGGAGATCGGTCTCAAGGTGGCAACGCTGCCGGTGATGGTGCTGGCTGTGGGTCTAGGCGTGGACTACGCGTTCTATATCTACAACCGCCTGCAGTTCCATCTCGCCGAAGGCCTCGACATCACCGACAGCTTCAAGCAGTCGATGTTCGAGACCGGCATGGCCGTGGTGTTCACCGCCATTACGCTGGCCGTTGGCGTGAGCACGTGGACCTTCTCACCGCTGAAGTTCCAGGCCGATATGGGCCTGCTGCTCACCTTCATGTTCCTGATCAACATGATCATGTCGATCACCGTGCTGCCGGCCATTGCGGTTGTGCTGGACATGGTGTTCCCGCGTCGTACGCCGATCAAAGCCCCTTCGGGCATGCTGGCGCACTAAACGGGTAAGTTGTAATTGAGTTTGGGGGCGCATTGCCGATAGGGCACATGCGCCCCTGAGGCACCGCTAAAGAGGGTGCGCTCGCAAGGGGAAGCGAACTATGCTTGATCGAATTGTTGCATTTCTTGAACACCGAAATGGCCCGAGTGGCGAGAGCGCTGATCCGTTCTCCGTCAAACAGGTAGCCGCTGCCGCCTTGATGGTGGAGGGCGCACGTCTCGACAAAGACTTCGACGCCACCGAGCGCGCTGTCATGGAGCGCATTGTCTCTGAGCGCTTCAATCTCACGACCGAAGACGCTCAGACGCTTGTCGATATCGCAACAGAACGCCAGAAGTCGAACTACTCGAACTGGCAGTTTACCGACGCGGTGAAGAAAAATTTCTCCACCGAAGAGCAGATCGACATTCTGTCGATGATGTGGGAAGTGGCCTATGCGGATGGCGAACTGCACCGCTTTGAAGTCCACCAGATCAAGAGCGTTGCCAGCCAGCTGGGCCGTAGCGATGCGGAACTTGAAAAAGCCCGCAAGGATGCGCAAGCCCGCCTCGGTATCACCGACTGATCAGCGACACGCTGTACGACACTAAAAAGCCCCGGCAGCAATGCCGGGGCTTTTTACGTTTGTGCTATGTCAGACAGCCAAATCTATCGCAGAGAAATACCCACCAGAGCCTCAAGATCGCTGATTGCCTGCCCGGCGCTTGAAACCTTGATCGCCTTCATGCCGACCTGGTGCGCCGCCTTGCAGTTGATGCCGAGGTCATCAAGATAGATCGCATCACCAGCATCAACGCCGAGTGCGTCCAGCGCCATTTCGTAGATTTTCGGATGCGGCTTGCGGACACCCGCCTTGCTCGATTCAATAATGTGTTCGAACTCATCCATGATCGCCTGCACGGCTTCGGCCTTTTTGTGGCTTGTTGCCATGCCCGCACCTTCGCCGGCAGCCACATTGTTGGTGATGCAGCCGACCTTGATGCCGTTGGCCTTGACGGTTTTGAGCGCATGAACCATTTCCGGCCGTACATCACCCGACAGCAGCGCGATGATCTCGCGCCCGCGGACCTCATGTCCCAAAGCTGCAGCTTCCTGTGCAAACAGTTCGTCGAACTCATCCATGTTCACGTCCGAGCGTTCAAATTTCGCCCAGGCATTTTCCAGATAGTTGGTCGAGTTGATCTTGCGGATCAGATCCACCGGTAGCCCGCGTTCTTTTTCAAAGCGGGCGAATGCCTCAAACGGGCTGGTTGTGAATACGCCGCCAAAATCCCAGATAACCGCCTTCACCATGTGTCTTACCCGTCTTTTCTTTTGTTGATGCCCCAGTCGCGGACCACATCCACCATGGCGGATGTGATGCACGCAAGGTCGTCCGCCTCAATCACCAGAGGCGGTGTTGTATAAACAATATTTCCGAACGGTCTGATCCAGACCCCACGCTCAATGAATTGCGCCTTCATCCAGTCATGATCCGTGTGCGGTTCAAGCTCAATGGCGCCGATGGCACCCTTGACGCGCACATCCTTGACACCCGGCAGCTGCCGGGCCGGTGCAAGTGCGTGCATCAAGTGCGCTTCAATTTTTTCAACGCGTGGCCCCGGCGGATCAAGCTCAAACAGGTCCAGCGACGCATTGGCGGCAGCGCAGCCCAGCGCATTGCCCATATAAGTCGGCCCGTGCATCAACGCTGTTCCGGCGCTGTCTGACAGGAACGCGTCAAACACATGTGTGCGCGCCAAGGTAGCGGCCAGCGGCAGCGTTCCCCCGGTCAGCGCCTTGGAAAGCGTCATGATGTCCGGCACCACGTCTGCCTGCTCGCAGGCAAACATCGTGCCTGTGCGTCCGAAGCCGGTAAAAATTTCATCCAGTATCAGCAGCACGCCATGCCGGTCGCAGGCCGCGCGAATGAAGGCAAGCGTATCGGCTGAATGCAACAACATGCCACCAGCGCCCTGCACCAGCGGCTCCATCACCACGGCGGCAATTCCATCGCAGCGGTCTTCAAGCAGCGTCTCGAATTCCTGTTCCTGCGCGCGTGTCAGCGGCAGGTCGGTAATGATCTGCTCCGCCAGCAATCCGGCGAACAGCGAATGCATGCCCTCTTCAGGGTCGCAGACTGACATGGTGGCGAATGTGTCGCCGTGATAGCCGCCGGTGAACGACACAAAGCGCGAGCGGCCCTTCTCGCCTTTGTTGATCCAGTATTGCACCGCCATCTTCATGGCGATTTCAACGGAAACTGACCCGGATTCAGAGAAGAACACCCGCGTCAGATCACCGGGCGTCATCTTGGCCAGCCGCGCCGCCAGCGTGTAGGCCTGCTCGTGCGCCAGCCCGCCCAGCATCACATGCGGCATGGTCTCCAGCTGCCGCGTCACCGCTTCGCGAATATGGGGATGATTGTAGCCATGCGCCGCCGTCCACCACGAGGCGACCCCGTCTACCAGCTCGCGGCCGTCCGCCATGATAAGCCGGCACCCTTCGGTGCGCGCGATCGGCGCGGGCAGGGGGGCATCCTGCATTTGCGTATAGGGAAGCCAGATATGCTCAAAGCCTTCTTCAAGCCATGCGGGTACGGCACCGGAATGTGTGGGCTGATCGGTCATGTTAAGGGATGGGAAGTCCTTGAGGCAGAATGAGGGGCAGAGCATAGTGCCCTCTCGCCGGGTAACAAGACCCCGTGCCCAATCAAAAAAGAAGCCTGATGCCCCGCTCGACACAAAGCCTTGATGATTTCGCCCGCGCCAAACTGGATGATCTGGAAGCGCGCGGCCAGCGCCGCAGCCTGACCGACACCGCCCGGGGCCCCGCCGGCGTGGCACACCGCGACGGACGCGACGTCATTTCGTTTTGTTGCAACGATTATCTCAACTTGTCGCAGCACCCAGCCGTCAAACAGGCTGCTGCGCAGGCGCTTGAGACTTACGGCGCCAGCAGTGGTGCCTCGCGGCTCGTTACCGGCAACAATCCGCTTTTTGGTGAACTGGAAGCAAAGCTTGCCCGCCTCAAGGGTGCCGAAGCAGCGTTGGTCTTTGGCACCGGCTATCTCGCCAATACCGGCATCATTCCAAGTCTGATGCGCGACGGTGATCTCATTCTGGCGGATGAGTTGAGCCACGCCTGTCTTGTGTCCGGCGCGCGGCTGTCGGGCGCGCGTGTGCAGATGTTCCGCCACAACGACATGGATGATCTTGCGGCCCGGCTTGATGAGCTGCGCAATACCGCCCGCCACGCATTGATCGTCACCGACGGCGTTTTCTCCATGGATGGAGACCTGGCACCCCTGCCGCAGATGACAGCACTGGCGCGCGCACATGACGCGTGGCTGATGACTGACGATGCGCATGGGCTTGGCGTTGTCGGCGAGGGGCGCGGCTCGAGCTATGCCTTTGGTCCGGGCAAAATGGACGTGCCATTGCAAATGGGCACGCTGTCGAAGGCGGTCGGGGGCTTTGGTGGTTATCTGTGTGCCAGCCAGCCGGTGATCGATCTGTTGAAAAGCCGTGCGCGGACGCTGGTGTATTCAACCGGCCTGCCGCCTGCCAGCATTGCCGCTGCCAGCGCAGCACTGGACATTATTGAATCCGACAAAGCCCTCATCGAAAAACCGGTCGCCAATGCCGCGCAGTTCTGCCGTGAAGCAGGCCTGCCTGCGCCACAAAGCCCCATCGTGCCGGTACTGATCGGAGAAGAAAACGCCGCGCTTGCGGCCTCCGCCATGCTGCTTGATGAGGGCTATCTGGTGACAGCCATTCGCCCGCCAACCGTACCTGCAGGCACGGCGCGGTTGCGCATCACCTTCATGGCTGAACATGCGCCTGCCGACATTTCGCGCCTCGCCGTCATTGTCCGTGACCGCATCATCCGCCGGCCTGCCGCATGAGTGCACATGCGTTCTTCGTCACGGCGTCCGGCACCGATATCGGCAAGACATACGTAACAACGGGCCTCATAAGGGCTTTGCAGGCTAGGGGTGTGCCCGTCTCAGCACTCAAGCCACTGATCACCGACTTCACAGCACGGACGGCACCGGGCAGTGACACCGCACTGATTCTCAAAGCCCTCGGCGAAGACGTGACCGACCAGGCAATTGCCTGTCTGTCACCCTGGCGTTATGAGGCGGCGCTCGCGCCCGACATGGCGGCAGCGCACGAGGGCAAAACCGTCCCCTATGACGAAGTGGTGGCCTTCTGCGCCGCTGCGCGCGATGCGGCCCAGCAAAAGAGCGTCTTGATTGTGGAGGGTGCTGGCGGAGTGCTGGTGCCTGTTGATGATCGCCATACCATGCGGGATTTCATGCGGGATCTGGCAGCGCAGCCCATTCTGGTGGTGGGCAGCTATCTGGGGACCATCAGTCACACGCTCACCGCCGTTGAAGCCCTGGTCAATGCCGGCATGCCGCCGCTTGCCGTGGTGGTGAGTGAAAGTGAGGATGCGGGCATCGCGCTGGCGGATACCTGTGCGGCGATCGCCCGTTTCCTTGGCCCGGTGCCGCTGCTGCCGTTGCCGCGCAACAGTGACGCGGCTTTTGCCGATCTGGCCGATCTGACCTTGGCGGCGCTCTAAATCTCATCATTCCATGAAAAACGGGTGGCCCCGGCACTGCCGGAACCACCCGCTTTTTCAGCCTCGCACTGCCTTTGGGGGCAGGGGCGTTAGTGGTGGGGATGCGCCTTGTAAAATGCCATCCGCCGCGAGAATGAACGCTCGTCTTCGATCGTATGACCGCTGATCATACGAGATGCGCCGCGCTGCTCTCTCCGAGGGGGAAGCCCGAAGGAGAGCCAGTACATCATATTCTTCAGCATGGTTGGCCCTCCATTTTTAAAGGTGAAAGCTGGACTGGTAATCGGCCTTGTCATAAAACCGTAATGTATATTCTGTATACGCACACCGTGCGCACGCGTCAATAAAAAAGCGCACGAAGTGCGCAGATCGTCCGAAAAGCGCATCTTGGTTAGGGCTACTCAGTAATGGATGAGAAAGACTTCAAGCGCTGGAGAAAGTCTTTGGGGATGTCGCAAAAAGACGCGGCAAAAGCACTCGGGCTAAAACCTCGTATTATTCAATATTATGAGAAAGGAGAGCGCGACGGAGAGAAAGTAAAAGTCCCTCGTTCCATTCGTCTTGCCTGTCATGCGCTCGCACATGGCGTGACCGATTATCACGGCCCAAATGCAGGCCAAGAGGTTAATGAAAATTAACCAAGACACCGTGTGTCATAATTACGGGCGAACACAGTCCAGAAGCGTGCCCAATTGGCCAATACGACGGTGTACAGTGCGCGCCTGACGCGGCACATGCCCGGTAGAGGCATTTGCATTCATGACCAGCGGGTTGGGCAGTATCGCCGCCAGCCGGGCTGCTTCGTTTGACGTCAGTTTGCGGGCGGAAACCCCGAAGTGATACTGCGCCGCGGCTTCGATGCCGAACACGCCCGGCCCCCATTCGGCAATATTGAGATAGACCTCGATAATCCGCCGCTTTGGCCACAGCGCCTCAATGAGGGTGGCCACGTACAGTTCCAGCGCCTTGCGCACATAGCTGCGCTGCGGCCACAGCATCAGGTTGCGGGCGGTCTGCATGGTAATGGTGCTGGCTCCGCCATCGGTGCTCCCGCCCATCTCGGCGCCCGCCGCATGCCAAAGCGCACTCCAGTCAACACCGCCATGGACGCAGAACTGATTGTCTTCGGACGCAATCACCGCATAGCGCACGCTTGGAGCGATTTCCTCCAGCGGCACCCAGTCGCGCGTAATGCTCTCGCCTTGCACCAGCCGCAGCATCATCACCGAGGTCACCGGCGGCGGTACAATACGGTAGATCAATATGAGGGTTATAGGCAGCGCGACGAAAAGGCCGACCAGTCCAGTCAGCACCCATTCAATCAGCGATAGCTCGCCATGCATCAGCCGCGACACAAATTTGCGCCCGCGATGCCTGATGCCGCTTGATGTATGCCGCCGAATTGGTGCCAAAACCGTTCCCCGGGCCGGTGAGGTCGTCAAAGTCACGTGTGATCAAATGCCAGCCTAGCCCCGTACAGGCAAACAAATTGATACGCCGCTATCTTTTGAACGACCCAAGAATGCCGCGGATGAGTTCCCGCCCCAATACGGTACCGACCTGCCGAACCACCGATTTCACAAAGGCTTCGGTTGTGCTCTGGCGGTTTGAGGTGCGCGGACGGGCGCGCGCTTCTGCTTTTTCACGCGCAGCGCGGTCTTTCGCAGCGGCCTCTTCTGCGTCCTTCTTGGCGTTGGCCGTTTCAAGCTCGGCCCCGCGCTTTTTCAAAATCTCGTAAGCGGATTCACGATCCACGGCCGTGTCATAGACGCCGCCCACCGGGCTGCCGGACATTGCGGCCTTGCGCTCCTCCGGTGTTGCCGGCCCCAGCCGAGAGCGTGGCGGGCGGATCAGTGTGCGTTCGACGATGCCCGGCACACCTTTTTCGCCCAGTGTCGAGGTCAGAGCTTCGCCCACACCCAGTTCGGTGATGACGGTGGCCGTATCGAGGTTCGGATTGGCACGGAAGGTATCCGCCGCAACTCGCACAGCTTTTTGGTCTCGCGGCGTGAAGGCGCGTAGCGCGTGCTGAATGCGGTTGCCGAGCTGGCCGAGAACCTCGTCGGGAATATCCATCGGGTTTTGAGTCACGAAATAGATGCCCACGCCCTTGGAGCGGATCAGCTTCACCACCTGCGCAATCCGGTCGAGCAGGTGCTTAGGTGCATCATCAAACAGCAGATGCGCTTCGTCGAAAAAGAACACCAGCTTCGGCTTGTCCGGGTCGCCCACCTCGGGCAAGTCCTCAAACAGTTCCGACATCAGCCACAGCAGAAACGTCGCATAGAGTTGCGGTGCCATAATAAGTTTGTCGGACGCCAGAATATTGATCTGTCCACGCCCGTCATATGTGGTGCGGATCATATCCTGGAGCCGCAGTGCAGGTTCGCCGAAGAATTTGTCGCCGCCCTGCGTCTCCAACGTCAAAAGCCGGCGTTGAATCGCGCCGATAGAAGCGCGTGAAACATTGCCATAGCGCGCAGAAATATCCTTGGCGTTGTCAGCAAGGAATACCAGCATCTCGCGCAGGTCTTTGAGGTCCAGCAGAAGCAACCCGTCTTCGTCGGCAATCTTGAAGGCAATCGTGAGAACACCCTCCTGGGTGTCATTCAGCCCCAGTTGGCGCGACAGCAGGATCGGCCCCATTTCCGAGATTGTGGTGCGCACCGGGTGGCCCTGTTCGCCGAATACATCCCAGAACACCACAGGATAACGGGTAAAGGAGTAATCCTTGAGGCCGATCGTCTCCGCCCGCTTGGCCAAAAAATCCTTTGCCACACCCGCCTGGCTCATGCCGGACAGATCGCCCTTCACATCCGCCATGAACACGGGAACGCCAGCTTCTGAAAAGCCCTCTGCAAGGATCTGCAGCGACACGGTCTTGCCAGTGCCCGTCGCGCCTGCAATCAGCCCGTGCCGGTTGGCAAGTTTCAGCGATAGATGCTGGTCGATCGACCCGCGGCCGATGAAAAGAGAGTCAATCATGGAATCCATTCGTATACTGAGGACTAATCTTTGAGGAACTCACGCGCCAGCGCCATGAACTCTTCCTGACGGTCATGGTGTACCCAGTGTCCCGCACCCTCTACATCGGCGGTGGTTGCATTCTTGAATGCATTGATGCGCCCGTCTTTGACGGGATCAGACGCCCAGCTTTCAGTGCCGCGCACCAACAGCACAGGTGCCTCGATGCGGCCCCAAAGTTCGTTGGTCTCTTCGGTGTCCCACCGGTCCGGCGGAAACGCGCGCACATAGTTATCGAACTTCCACGAGAATGTGCCGTCCTCGTTCTGGTTCATACCGTGCACAGTGAGATGCCGCGCCCGCTCGGGGCTTAGATGCGGGTTTTCCCCCTGCATCCGCTGCAGGGCGTCTTCAAGCGTTGGGTATTTGCGCGGTGTGCGGCCAGACAGATCCCGCATCTGATCCACCCAGCCTGACAGCCGCTCATGCGCCGCCTTCCCGGCGCGCGCCGCCAGCATCTTCGGCGGCGGCCCCAACCCTTCAATGGCGATGAGCTTCTTCACCGTGTCGGGATAAATCCCCGCATAGCGCAGCGAGATCGCACCACCATAGGAGTGGGCCAGAATTTTCAGCGGCGCCAGCTTCTGCTGATGGATGAGCTGGGCAATGTCATAGACATAATCATTGGTGAGATAGGTGCCGCCGACCATCCACTGGCTGTCGCCATGACCGCGCAGATCAGGCGCGATGATGTGGTAATCCTTGCGCAGGTCTTCTGCCACCCAGTCCCAGTTGCGGCAGTGATCGCGGCCCCCATGCACCAGCAATAACGGCGGTGCTTCCGGGTTGCCCCAGTCCACATAGTGCAGCCGAAGCCGTTGCGAAAAATAGTTGTGGGAGGCAGGCCCGATGGCGAGATGGGATTTGCTGGTCATTGATTGTGGCTTCTGACGGGTTTGGAGGCAGATGGAGGCAATCCGGGACTCGGGCCGGACCGCAGTAGGTAAGGGGCCACAATAGCACTGCGCGGCCGCTTGGGTGGGGACTGTTTTTGCATAAATGTGGTTGAGGCTGGCAGAGCCTCACATCCGGCGGAGCACCTTGGCCGCTAGGCGGATGTGGCCATCCGGCTATCTGCCGGTTTCACGCGACTTGCCGGAAAGACAAGGCGTGCGGTCGTGCCTTCCTTCAACCTGCTGTCAATCTGCAGGTCGCCATCATGCAGCTTCATGAACGCTGCCACTATTGTAAGGCCCATACCGACACCGCCCGCAGTTCGGTTGGCGGTCCTTTGAACCTGCTGGAACGGCATAAGTATTGAACTCAGCATTGTCTCGGGGATGCCGCGGCCTTCGTCTTCGACTTCGACAATGACACTGCCGTCGGGGCCTGCATGGCAGCGTACATAGATTTTGCCCCCCCCATCATAGGCTTTGCCTGCATTGGTGAGCAGATTGCGGATCGCCTGTTGCACCAGATGCGCGTCTGCAAAAATGTTTGGCACAGCAGGGTCAAAATCGGTTTCGATGCTGCTACCTGATAGGGCCACATCGTCTCTGGCAACAGCTATTGCTGATTCTGTAATTTCAGCGAGGCTCAGCTCGTCCTCTACCATCGGCATGTCGCCCATTTCGACACGCGAAATATCCAGAATATCCGTCACGATGGACAGCAGGTGCCGTCCGCCTTCGTGAATATGCCCGGCATATTCCAGATAGTCAGGATGACCCACCGGACCGCTTGCCTCGCTGGCCATGATTTGTGAAAAGCCGATGATTGCGTTGAGCGGTGTGCGCAGTTCGTGGCTCATATTGGCGAGGAAGTCCGTCTTTGCACGGTTAGCCCGCTCGGCCTGTTCACGCGCCTCTTTCATGGCCGTCACGGCACGCACACCGTCCGTCACATCCCGAATTGTCAGGCCGAACACGATGCGGGATGCGTGGCCGCGTGCGGTATGGGCCGTGTCCGGCACCTTACTGCGATTGATCACCAGTTCGACGTAGAGTTTTTCACCACCATCGTCGCGCGTGGCGAGGAAGCGATCTCCGCGCGGCAGCGTATGCCATCCGTCATCCGGGCGTTCGATTTCAAAGGACAGTTCGGAAAACAACTCATCCAGGCTACTGCCGGACTCTTGAGGCAACACGCCACACAGCTCAAACGAGCGATCGTTTGCTGTCTCGACCTGACCGTTCTCATCCAGAATGACAATGCCATCGAAACTATCCGACACCACCCGATGCAGCAGGATCCTTTGATACGCGGCAATACGTTTCTGGCGCGCGGCTTGGGTTTGCTGCACATCGGCAACCAACATGATCTGTGTACCGATCGCTGTCACCAGCGCCAGCATCATGGGAATGGTATCAATGCTGATCGCTGCAGCTGCTTGCGCCAGAACTGCACTGGCCGCCAGCAGGACCAGGGCTGCAATGGCGGTCATGCCACGTGCTCGCCACCCCCATCGCGTGGGCAGCCATACGGCGAAGCCAACTATCAGCAATACGCTCAGCACAACGGCAAAAGTGCCTGTGCGATGGATGCTACGGTCCTGATAGAGGGTTTCAAAACCCATTGCCTGAACCATCGGACCGGACATCACGCCGTAGCGGGGCACTGCAAAGTGGTCGCCCAGCTCCACCGCTGTGCCGCCAATGATGATCCGTTTTCCGTTGACCGCTTCAACGGAAAAGTCACCGGCCATGACATCGGCGAACGAGATGCGCGGGATGCCGCTCACATCAATACCGTAGTCCACATAGAATGGTTGCGGCGACGTCTTTGCTTTGCCGGCCAGCAGGGCAAACATCGAATAGTGGAACTCGTCGTTGGCACCGCGCATGCCATAGATCAGCTGCCGCAATCGGCCATCCGCATCGGGAATGACGGTGACACTACCCAGCCATGCATTCGGGCCAAGGGTTTCATGCGGCCGGGCGTCGATAAGTCCGGCATCAATATCGCCCGGCACCGCAAGTTGCGTGAAGGCAGGCAGAATGACATGGCCACCGGCGTCTTTCAGCGCATCTGCAAGTGCAGCGGTCTCATTTGGATTGGTCCGCGCGCTCATATCAACGTCGATGGCAATTTCGCTGGCGCCAGCGGCTGTCAGTGCCCGCACCGCGAAAGCATATGTATTTCGCGGCAGCGGCCACTGGCCCAGTTTCTTGATGGTGCTGGCGTCAATTTGAACGGCAACGATGTCACCGCTGGCCGGGCGGGTGACGATGTCAAACCGGCTTTCCAGCATAGCGAGTTCGAGCGTTTCCAGCACGCCGGAGCCATACGCCCCCAGTGCCACGCTTACTGCCAACAATGCCTGGTAAAGCCTTTGCACCCGCCGAAAATCCCTGTTTCCAAACGACACCAGCCGGAAGGTTGCCCTCCCGGCTGGTCAGTATCCTGCAAAGACTGGTTAGATCTGGTTAAGGCCTAGAGCAGGCCCAGAGCCAGGCCGTTGCCATTGCCACCAGCATTATTGCCGTTCCCGTTCCCGTTCCCGTTGCCATTTCCGTTGCCACCGGCATTGTTGCTGCCGACGCCTAGAGCCAGGCCGTTGCCACCGACACTCACGCCGAGGGCCAACCCACCGCTGGAACTGTTGTCGGCACCCGCGCTCACGCCGAGGGCCAACCCACCGCTGGAACTGTTGCCAGCACCCGCGCTCACACCGAGGGCCAGTCCACCACCGGAACTGTTACCTGCACCCGCGCTCACACCGAGGGCCAATCCACCACCGGAGCTGTTGCCTGAGCTGGCACTCACGCCAAGGGCTACCCCGCCGCCGCCAGCGTCGCTGCTGTTCCCGGCACCACCGCTAGCAGCCGCACCCAGCGCCAGGCCACCACCACCCGCGTCATTCGAGCTACCGCTATTCCCGGCGCCAGGCGCAAGGGATGCGGCAACTGGTGACGCATTTGCAACGCCGGTTGCGGACGCATTGGCACGGGCAGATATGATGGCCCCATCTTCTTTGCCGGATTGGGCCGCATCAGCAGCCGAAGAAGAGCCTTCGCCCGGTGCCACTGCGGCCCGCACGAGGCCACCGGTTGCAGCGGGCACATCAAGGCTCTGTACGCCCAGAGCCGTCTGCAGTTTCACGGGCTTGGGTGTAACGGGCGTAATGCCGGAATTGTTGCTGGCATTGCTCGGCACAGCCGCGCGCGGCTTGCGGCCCATGCGCTGGGCCTTGCTGGGGGCAGTTGCCCCCGGGCCTGTTACCGAAAGTCCACCACCGATGGCTGCGGAAACGCCAGCCGTCTGGCCCGGCCGCACCATGCCGACATCGCCGGAGGCAAAGTCGAGCACCTCAACGGCCCCCTCGACCACATGCACCGACGACCTGCCGTCCGCAACGGTTACCGCAAACTTGGTGCCCTTCACGACGGCCGCCAGATAAGGCGTTTCCACTTCAAAATGCTGGTGATTCTTTTTCTCAACCGACAAAAGGATTGTGCCGATTGACTGAATGATTGTTGTTGCCAGACCCTCGCGTGCTTCGGGTGCCAGCTCGATACTGGTATTGGGCGCGATGACCACGGCTTCATCACCACGCCGCAGGATTGCGCGACCGGTAGAGCCGGTGGTGATGGTGGTGCCGGAAGGGAGCGTTTTGGTGCCGCCCAGCGACGCGGGCGTCGCGCCATCCATGGCGACCCAGACTTCGCCGCTTTGCGAATCGATCTGCCAAAGGTCCGCAGCATGTGCTGTCGCCGCCATGGCAATGGCAGCAACAATAAGAACGACGCTGGCCAATCCATTCTGGATATAGCGTTTCATCACAAAACTCCCGATCAAATCAGCTCCGAACCCAGGAGAACTCTCGCAGAACACACAACCTCTAGAAACAAAGCCTTGAGAACAAAGGAAAGGATCACTTAACACTTAGGTATGTATTTTAGTGGCTAAGAGATTTTTAGGCTTATAAACCCTTGCAAATCCTCACATGGGAATTCGCAGTGTTATGAGGCGGGACGGGATGAAAAATTGCGGCGGAACCATTGGCGCCGCCATGAAAACCATGGTCATCGCGCATCCTCATCTCAGGGCCGTTCTCGTTGCCCTTGTGGCAGCAAGCCTCTCTTGTCCGTCAGACGCGTTTGCACAGGCGTCCCAGACGGCTGATCCGAGCCGCGTGGAAGACCAGATCCGCGACCGCGACCTGCTGCGCGGCCGGATTGAGGCTGATGCTCCAGCGCCAGAGGTCGACAGGGCAGCCCGGCTCGATGCGCAGGACCAGCGCTTTGTCCTGTCCGCAGTCACCATTGAAGGGGCGACCGTCGTCAGCGGCGAAGATATCGCCGGCACATATGCAGACAAGCTTGCGACGGAAATAGGACCGGCTGAGCTTGAAGAAATTGCCGCCGCCATAACGGCAATCTATCGCGACCGCGGCTATGCCCTGTCGCGCGCCGTGGTTCCACGGCAGGATGTGTCGCTCGGTCTCATCCGCATTCAGATCATCGAAGGTTATGTGGCCCATGTCAGCACCAGCGGGACGGTGCCTGAATATGCGATTCGCGGCTATGCACAGCGGTTGAAAGCCGAGCGCCCGCTGACGCTTTCAACGCTTGAGCGCAACATGTTGCTCATCAATGATTTTCCCGGTGCCGCGTTGAAGGACGCCACCTTGAACGAAGATCCGCAGATGCCCGGTGCCTTTGAACTGGCGCTGGATATTACGTTCGATGCCCTCGGGGGTACGCTGTACACGGATAATCGTGGTTCCGCCGAAGTTGGGCCCATCCAGGTGGGCGGCAGTGTGGAATTGCGAAATGCGCTTGGTTTCGGGGATGCCATCTCGCTTACAAGCTTCACCGTGCCGCACGACCCTGAAGAGCTCCAGCTCATTCGCGTTGCGTATGCGACACCACTTGGCTCGTCCGGCTTGCAGGCAAGTTTGAGCGCTTCAGGAAGCTGGATTGATGCCGGCGGCACGCTTGATTCGATTGATGATGAGAGCAACAGCCGCACCGTGTCAGCGCAAATCTCCTATCCGATTCTTCGTCGCCGCGATCAAAGCCTGTGGGTCAGCGGTACGTTCGATATGCGCGATGCCGAGGAGAAGGCCATTTTCGGAACCGCCTTCGATGAAACGGTCGTCGTTCTGCGCGGCAGCATTTCCGGCATGACTGTGGATCCGATAGGCGGGCGCACCTACGCGACGGTCCGTGTCTCCAAGGGTGTGCGCATGTTGGGTGCCGCAAAGAAGGGCGATGCCCTGCTGTCGCGCTTTGACGCTGATCCGCAGGCCGCTACCGTCATGGTGGATATTTCCCGCTACCAGCAAATCATCGGCGATACCCTGTCCGCCACCCTTTCAGGGCGCGCCCAGCGCGCCAGTGCGCCGCTTGTGTCATCTGAAGAGTTCACCCTGGGCGGTGCGCGCTTCGGCCGGGGGTATGAATATGGTGAATTGACCGGGGATGACGGCATTGCCGGCTCAGCCGAACTGACCTTGGCGCCGGATTTTGGCATCGAGGGTCTGCTGTCAAAGCCACAGTTTTATGTCTTTTACGACACCGGGGCCGTTTGGAATCGCAATATTGCATTCGGCGACAGCCGTCAGTCTCTGTCCTCTGCCGGCTTCGGATTGAGGGCTCTTGTCGCGGACACGGTCAATGGCGGCATTGAACTGGCCAAGCCGCTGGACCGCGATACTGGACGGACCGATAGCCAGGAATGGCAGGGGCTGTTTTTTCTCGCGACAAGCTTCTAGCTCATCACACCTGATTCGGGGGGGGCGCGCTATCAGCTTGCCTCGAGCAGCGATCCCGTCCGCAGCAGTATCGACAGGTCCCGTATATCGATCGGCTTTTTGAGAAATCCTTCAAAGCCGACTTCCTCAAATGAGGACGTTCCCCACGCATCGACTTCGGCTGAACAGGCATAAATAACTGCCTTGCTGCCAAGTTCTCTGATTTTCTGCATCGCTTCCACGCCGTCCATGCCGGGCATCACGATGTCCATGAGGATGACATCCGGTGACGATGAGCGCGCCTTTTCGATCCCCTCATAGCCGTCCTCGGCCAGAATGGTCACATGGCCAAGTGCTGCTACCAGCCGCTTGAGCAGCAACCGGTTGGAGGCGTTGTCGTCAACCACGAGCACAGTTTTCGCTGCGCCCTTTGAGTATGCCTCGCCGGATGGGGCCGCAATGTGCTCGGTCCGGTCTTTCGGAACGGTGCGATCCGCATTCGCGGCCGGTCTTTGCGTCATTTTTAGGCTCCTATTGCGCCTGCAGCGCGGGAAAGAATTTGGCGTAACCTACATATGAACACCCAAAAGAGCATAAAGTTCATTGATGCAGCATTTTTATGTGCATATGCTACCGCTGACAGTTTGTCGGAGGGGTGTGTGCCGACAAACTGACGAAGGGCGCAATGGCCGAAGGGGTGGCACTGGGGAGTGCCAAATTTGTAAGTACACAGTCAACACATATCGAAATAGGTGTTGTTAAAAGAACGCTAGTCCGAATCATTACTGATCAGACTAAAGTTGGATTTAGCCCACTTATTATATTCGTAGATTGTTTTTTTTACAGCTTCCGGATGTGCAATTAGCACTCAGGTCGGTCCTTCATCCACAAGCATCGGTGTGCAGCATATGTTCAGCTGCGCGCCTAGTAACCAGTACAACGAATTGCGCGTTATGCGTGTTTCAAGGGGGAGAGTATAAGTTTTGCGCGTTATGTCCAGTGAACGGCGCGAGCTGCCGGTAAAAGAAAGCAGTTCGACGACGTGACGAAATTGAAAAACCTAACCCCCCGTGAAGAGGCGGCAATGGCAGCTGTCGAGCTGCTCGAGATTACCTCCCGGCTATCTGCACAGTTGTGCGATAAATCCGACCTCACTCAGACCCAATGGACGGCTCTGCGTTTCTTCTCCGACCAGTCGACAAATGCGACAATCGGCGAGTTTGCGGAATTCTTCAGGGTGTCGCCCTCAAGTGCATCGCAGACCCTGTCGCGGCTGCGCGACCGCAAACTGGTTGTGTATGTGCGGCCCGAAACCGACAGGCGGCGATGTGAAGTGGAACTGACCCCCGCAGGTCAGGAAAAGCTCGAGAACGATCCGGCATTGCAATTGATGGAGCGTTTGCTTCGTCTTGAGCAGGATCAGTTTGACGGACTGGTTCAGGGCCTCACGGGCCTCATCACCGATGATGCAAAGATGTTCGACTAGCAGCGCAAGCGTTGCCGGCAGCCTTGCTTGCCAATGTCAAAGTGCACCCGGAACGGGTCGGCCGTGTGGTTAGTCCGCGACGTATTGCGGCCAGTTGGATTTGATGTAGGTCACAAAGGTCGGGGAAATGCCCTCCGCGCCCAGTTGTGCCGGTGTGAGCGGCGGTGATGCCGGTGTAAATGTACGATCCTGAGCGTAACGCTGCGGAAAATCGTGATTCCACATGGCTGCCCGGCCGAGCATCACATAGTCATAGCCCAAATCCATCAGCCGTTCGGCTTCTTGTGGTGTCTGGATTTGGCCCGCCGCGCCCAGCTTCACACTGCCGCGCTCAAGCGCTGCAAAGTAATCCGCCAGGGTCTTCCCCTTGAATTCGCCCTCTTCCGGTTCCTTGAAGCAATCCCACAAGGACATGTCGAGGAAATCCACGCGGGAATCCTTCAGCAGCTTGCCGGCAACGCCTAGAACCTCACCAAGCTGCATGCCGAAGCGTTCCGGCGACAGCCGCACCCCGAGCACGAAATCCTTGCGGCAGCGCGCACGAATGCCCTCGATGATCTCAAACAGAATGCGGAAGCGCCCCTCCACGTCGCCGCCATAGGCATCGTCGCGGTGATTAATCGAGGCGCTGAAATACTGGCAGAGAATGTAGCCATGTGCGCCGTGCAGTTCGACGCCGTCAAAGCCCGCCGCTTCGGCCCGCTCGGCACCGCGCACGAAGTCTTCAACCAGCTGCTGCGTCTCCGCCAAAGTCAGCCCACGTGCGCCTGAGCGCTCATTATCCGATGGGCACACAGGTGGTCCATCAATCAGATCCTTCACCAGCGACGAGCGCATGCCCGCATGATGCAGTTGCACCAGCGCCGCGCTGTGATGCTGCTTTATGCCGTCAGCCAGCCGCATCAGCCCGGGAATATGCTTGTCATCCCAGATGCCGAGCTGACCCGGAAATCCCTGACCCACCGCCTGCACATGCGATGCGCAGGTCATGGTCAGCCCGAACCCGCCTTTGGCCCGCATGGTCAGCCAGGTGTACTCGTCATCAGACAGCGTGCCGTCCGCATGGCTCTGGCAATTGGTCAGCGGGGCCAGCATGAAGCGATTCGGCATCGTTTGGCCGCAGGTGAAGGCGAGCGGCGAAAGCAGGTCGGTCATGGGGCGTATCCGGATAATGGAAGGAGCATGCTGGTTGGAACAAGGTTCAAACCATTTAGTAAGATGAGGCGACCCTTGCGAACGCAATGGCGCACTGGTTCGAATGGGATTCGAACCACTTATTATGATGAAACGGCCTTTGCGAAAGCAATGGCGCGCCGGGGAAGATTCGAACTCCCGACCCCCAGATTCGTAGTCTGGTGCTCTATCCAGCTGAGCTACCGGCGCGGATATCGCGGATATGAGATGGCCAAAGTGGCCGTGGCAGACCCTGTCTCCCTCAAATGCGGGAGCATGTGGCCCCGCCCGCGAAGGCGCGTAGCTCTAATGCAGGTCGCGCCGCTGTGCAAGTGGCAATGGCCGGTAATAGACGCGGGATCGGCAAAAGCCGGCAAGTTTTGAAGGTGAGTCGGGCATGTCTGGATGCTGCGGATGGCCGCATATGACCATGGTTGCAGTGACCTGCGCTGGTGATATGCCGGTACGCAGAGTTTCAGGGGCCTGCTATTCACCATAAAACCCCCGCTTGTGAGCGGATTCCGCATTGGTTAGAGTGACTTCGGTTTCCCGCTGCACTATAGGTGCAAGGGAGACCGGCGGACGAGCCCGTCAGGCGCCAGATGCGGCGGTGCCTGGGGACCACAGCTCTTCGCGACTCAGTCTGCCGGATGCGGGGTGGCGGGGCATTTGCCTCTTGTTAGCTTTGCATCTGGTAATTGTATCAACCGGACGCGGCTCAGGTGAGCCTGCGCTCCAGTTTCAGGGGGCCTGCCTTATAGTTCCCGGCATTTTTAGCGCGGCAGTGTCGCGCATGTGTCGGTTCAGCTCGATGGCAGACTGCCTGCATAAGCAAAAGGGTAATAAGAGCGCGCGATGACCACCCCCCACATTTTTAATGCTCCCCGCGCCCACTCCCTGAAACACGCGTCACTCGCTTTGGTGGCCGGTGCAGCCTTGCTGTTGAGCGGCTGCGCGGCCTTGGGCGATTCGGACCTGTTCGGCAATTCAGGAAGCGGCACCACATCAGCTTCCAATGCAGCGGGCACCCGCGCAGTGGCAACCGATGTCGGCGTTGCCGCCCAGAGCTTTGAAGCGCTCAGTGTCACGGACGGATCCCCGACCGGCACAAGCGTTGGCCGCAAGGTTGAAGACCTGCGCCAGGAACTGCGCACGTTGCAGAGCGTGATGGAAACCGAAACCGCCAGCGTCAACACATTGCGCGCCCGGGCCACCGCCAATTCGCGCGACTACCATGAGACCCGCGGGGCCATCACCTCGCGCTTGCAGCGGGGCACCACGCCGGGCAACCCGGAACTGGTGGCTCAATGGAACACGGCACAGGCACAGCTTGATGCCATTTCCTCGGACATCAACGCCATGTCGGGCAAGTCCACAGAGATCGCAACCCATGCCTCCACCGCCAATTATCTGCTGGAAGCAACCCAGGCCACGTTCTCGCTCTCAGGTGCCATTGAAGAAGATCACCGCCAGCTGCGCATCTTGCAGGACGAAACCCGCCAGACCACAGTGCTCATCGAGCGTGTGCTGACAGAGTTGCGCGACGATATTGCCCGCCAGACCACTTACGTGGCCAATGAGCGCTCAAGCCTCACGACGTTGGCCAATGCCATCAAGGCAGGCGAGTTGTTCGGTTCAGGTCTCTCGGTGTCAAACATTGCACCGCCCGCAGCCATTGCCGCACCGGCATTGTCGACGCCAGCCGCCGCCGGCACGCCGGCACTGGTCACCATCCGTTTTGACCGGCCCAACGTGCAGTATCAGCAGGCGCTTTACACAGCGCTTAGTCGTGCGCTTGAGGTTCGCCCCAACGCCCAGTTCGATGTTGTGGCCATCAGCCCCTCCGCCGGTAGCCCGGACAAGGTGCAGATTGCGCAGAGCCAGTCTCGCCGCAATGCGGAAACGGTCGTGCGCACCATGAACGAGATGGGCCTGCCCGCAGACCGCATCCGCCTGTCTTCTACCACCCGTGGTGACGTACCGGCCAATGAAGTGCGCGTTTACGTCCGCTAGCATGTCGCCTGCATCCGGTCTCGCCGCAAACCGTTCGCCGGCTTGCAGATGGGGGCCTGATGTCTGATCACCAAACACCGCAACCAGCTATCCCTGAGCACGCAGCTCTGCACGCCGCCGTTCAGGCTGCGCGCCCGCAGCCGCATCATCGCCTGGCCGGTCTTGTCGGCGGCATAGCGGCATTTTTCCTGATCACTCTTATTGGCCCGCCTGAGGGCATCAGCCAGCCCGCCTGGCTGACCCTTGCGGTTGCAGCTCTGATGGCGATCTGGTGGGCGAGCGAAGCCCTGCCCCTTGCGGCGACAGCAATGGTGCCGCTGGTCGCGTTTCCCCTGCTTGGCATTCATGACTTTAGTGCAACGGCAGCATCCTATGCGCACCCACTCATTTTTCTGTTCATGGGCGGGTTCCTGGTGGCACAGGCCATGCAGCGTTGGGACCTGCACCGCCGCATGGCGCTTTCCATTGCCGTGCGCGCAGGGGCGGAGCCACGCAACCTCATTGCCGGCTTCATGGTGGCGACCGCCTTTTTGAGCATGTGGGTCTCCAACACCGCCACCACCATAATGATGTTGCCAATCGCAGCGTCAGTCGTGTCGGTCATCTTGCTGAACAGCCCGCATGCCAAACCGAAGGACGCCCAGCGGTTCGGTCTCGCGACCATGCTGGCCATTGCCTACAGCGCCAGCATCGGCGGCATCGGCACTTTGGTGGGAACACCCCCCAACGCGCTGTTCGCGGCATTCTTCGCGCAGGAATTTGGGATCGAAGTTTCCTTTGCCGCATGGATGGTGATGGCGGCACCCATCGTAATCATCATGTTACCTGCGGTCTGGTTGGTGCTGACCCGGCTCGTGTATCCGTTTGACCTTGGCCGCACGTCAGATGAAGCCGAACATGGGCAGCAGATCGTGCGCGGACAACTTGATGCGATGGGCCGCATGTCAGCCCCTGAAAGTCGTGTCGCTATTGTTTTTGCGGTGATGGCGTTGTTGTGGCTCACCCGGCCACTGCTCGATGACTTCGCGATGCTCGGCGCCCTGTCGGATTCAGGTATCGCCATCGCGGGGGCTCTGGCGCTGTTCCTCATCCCAGCCGGCCGCACCCATCGCGATGGCGAAGTATTGGAAGCCGGCACCCGCTTGCTCGACTGGGAGCATGCAAAGCGCATCTCGTGGGACGTGCTGATTCTCTTCGGCGGCGGGCTGGCACTCGCCGGGGCATTTTCCCACACGGGCCTTGCAGAAGCGCTGGGCAAAGAACTGGCTGGACTGTCGGGTTTGCCGTTGATCGTATTGGTGCTCGCCGTGGCCAGTATGGTGATTTTTCTGACCGAACTCACCAGCAACACGGCAACAGTAGCGGCATTGCTGCCGGTAACTGCAGCGCTTGCCGAAGCAACCGGCCACTCGCCGCTGGTGCTGGCTGTTGCAGCCGTCATGGCGGCATCCTGCGCCTTCATGTTGCCGGTAGCGACACCACCCAATGCAATTGTGTTCGCTTCGGGCTACGTGACTGTGCCGCAGATGATGCGTGCAGGTTTTGCGCTCAACGTAGTCGGCATTGTGCTCATCACACTGCTCGCTACCTTTCTGGCACCGCTCGTCTTTGGCGTAACCGCAAACTAATCGCCAAACGTGTCGCGGTAGGACTGCGCGTCGCCCAGTGTTTTCGCCTCATAGACCCCGCGGGCAATGGCGCGCGCCACCACATCCGCCGCCAGGGCACCCAGCATGGCCACTATGGCTGGGCGCGGTTGATCCTCCGGCAGCGGGCATGTGCCCGTTGCCAGAGCAAACACAACGTCGCCGTCAAAGGGCGTATGGATAGGCCGCACCGCGCGCGCGTAGCCATCCTGCGCCATCATCGCGACCCGTTTTGTTTCTATGGGGGTGAGCGCTGCATCAGTCGCCACAACGCTGATCGTGGTGTTCATGCCGGGTGACGCACCCAATTTGGAATCTGTGTAGGGGTCATCGGGCAGGCGATCTGGTGCCGGCACCCGAGACTGGCCGCCTAACTCATCATTCTTTTCAAAAGGCGCCGCCCAGAACCGTCCGCTGCCCGGCATCACCGTGGAGCCAAATGGATTGCTCGCCGCAATCGCCCCGACGCAAAAACCGCCCGGCGCCATCGCAGACGCACTGCCAAGCCCGCCCTTGAGCGCGCCCGCCCGCGCGCCAAGACCCGCGCCCGCATTGCCCAGCGAAAATTCCGCGCCCGCCGCGGCCACCGCGTCAATACCAAGCTGGCGATAGGGCGGTGTCTCGCCCCACGACTTGTCGCCGCCATTGGTGAGGTCAAACAAAATGGCCTGCGGCACGATAGGTGCCACCAGCTGTGTTGACTGAAAGCTGAACCCGCGTCCGCGCGCGCCCAGCCATGCAGTCACGCCCGAGGCTGCATCAAGCCCGTAAACCGACCCGCCAGACAGCACCACCGCATCAAGCGCATCCACCAGACAATCGGCTGACAGCGCGTCAGTTTCGCGCGTGCCCGGTCCGCCGCCGCGCACATCAACCGCTGCAATAGCGCGGTCCTGCGGCACAATAACCGTCACGCCGCTGCGCACGGCATGGTCCTCGGCCTGCCCGACCAATATGCCCGGCACATCGCTGATCAGATTACGGGGGCCAGGGGCAAAGGGGGGGATCGTCATGTGGCGTCCTCTAGCAGAAAATTGTGCGCGCAGTATGCGCGATGCTTACATCAGGCGAAAGCAGGAGGGCGGACGCAAAGGTATTTGTAAGGCTGGTCTTTACCGGCACCACATCGGTATGCTGCGCGCCTGCAAATCAGCAGACAAGATAGCGTGCCCAGTACTGCATCCCCGCTCCCATTTCCTGCTCAAGGTTTCTTCATGGTCCGGATTAAACTGTTTCTGACACTCGTGGGCACATTGATCGGGTTTGCCGCCATCGGCTTCCTGCTCAATGCGGCACTGACGCCGCGTCCGGTCCACATGATCAGTGCAGCGCATCCGCTTGCCAGTGCAGCCGGCATGGAGATGCTGGAGCGCGGTGGCTCCGCCGTGGATGCCGCGATCGCGACCCAACTCGTGCTGACGCTTGTCGAACCGCAATCAAGTGGCATCGGTGGTGGCGCGTTTCTGGTTTACTGGAACGAGGATACCCACAAGGTGGAAACATGGGATGGCCGCGAGACGGCGCCTGCCTATGTGAAGCCCGACCACTTCATGAAGCCTGATGGCAAGCCCATGAGCTTCTTTGATGCTGTCGTCGGCGGCCGTGCCGTCGGCGTCCCCGGCGTTGTCGCCATGCTGGCAGACGCCCATTCAGAACATGGCGTGCTTGATTGGGCAGAACTGTTCGAACCGGCAATTGCGCTGGCTGAAAACGGGTTCACGGTAACACCGCGCCTCAACAAGCTCATCAACTGGTCACCCGCTCTGCCGAAGATGCCAGTCACCAGCAGCTATTTCTTCCGCCCCGACGAGAAAGACGCTGACGGCAACCCGGTTCCCCTCAAGGCCGGTGACACGCTGCGCAATCCGGCATATGCGGCGACACTGCGCCTGATCGCGGATGAAGGGCCGGATGCCTTTTACAAAGGTGACATCGCAAGAAGCATTCTGGCGGCGGTCAATAATGCGCCGGTCAATGCGGCCCAGATGACGGCTGAAGATCTGGCTGGGTATAAATCCATCAAGCGCACGCCGGTCTGCGCGCCCTACCGCGAATACACTGTTTGTGGTGCGCCGCCACCCACATCCGGCAGCACCACGGTGTTGCAGATACTCGGCCTGCTTGAAAGTTTCTACATGGAGGACGCGACGCCGCTCTCGACGGATGCGATCCATCTGATCTCCGAAGCCAGCCGTCTTGCCTATGCGGATCGCGACATGTATCTCGCGGATCCCGATTTTGTCGATGTCCCCATCGAAGGCTTGCTTGACCGTGCCTATCTGCGCCTGCGCAATCGGTTGATTCATCCCGACGAAACCTGGTCGAAGGAGCCCTTGCCCGCAGGCCGGCCAGCGCGCTCCGATACCTCGCTGGCACCGACCGCGCCCAAGCCCGCGCACTCGACCTCACATTTTTCCATCCGTGACCGCTACGGCAACGCGGTTTCCATGACGACGTCCATTGAAGCACCCTTTGGCAGCCACTTGATGGTCGGCGGCTTCCTGCTGAATAATCAGCTGACGGATTTTTCCTTCGAGCCAAGCCGCAATGGCCGAAAGATCGCCAACCGTGTGGAAGCAGGCAAGCGCCCGCGCTCCTCCATGTCCCCGATGGTCGTGCTGGATGAGAATGGTGATTTCTACGCTGCCATCGGCTCGCCCGGCGGCAGTCGCATCATTGCTTTCGTGACGCAGACGCTCATTGGCGTGCTCGATTGGGGGATGACCATGCAGGAGGCAATCGACATGCCCCGTCATGTTCATCGCAACACGGTGCTGGAGCTGGAAAAGCATACACGCCTTGAGACTTTGGCCGCCGGCTTGCGCGCTCGCGGGCATGTTGTGGAGGTGAAGGAAATCACCAGTGGCTTGCATGGCATTCGCGTTGTGGAGGGTGGCCTTGAGGGCGGGGCGGACCCGCGCCGTGAAGGTCTCGTGCTGCCCTAGGCTTTGCCGCGCGCCAGTGCCGTCAGCCCGACAAGAGCAATATCTTTGGCGGTGATCAGATAAAGCGGTATCTCCGCCAGATAGGTCTTGAAGCGGCCCTTTGCTTCAAACCGGTGCCTCAACAATCTGTGGTTCAACATGTCTCCCCAGCGCGGCAGAATACCGCCGGCCAGATAGACACCGCCTTTTGCGCCAAGTGTCAGCGCCAGATCACCGGCGACCGACCCCAGCAGGCCTGTAAAAATCTCAATCGTTTCACGCGCCAGCGGCGACGTACCGGCCTGCGCCATGCGCGCAATGTCCGGCGCGGTTGGTCTGCCGGTTTCGGGCGATCCATCCAGTGCGCCGAGCGCCTGATACAGCTCTTCCATGCCCGGCCCGCACAACACCCGTTCCGCAGATACATGCCCATGGGTCTGCATCAGTTGAAACAGCAATGAGATTTCGCGTTGATTGCTCGGCGCCAACGACACATGTCCGCCTTCGCCTGCGAGGGGAATGTAAGTGCCGTCAGGTGCTGGAATAAGTCCGGAGACACCAAGCCCTGTGCCCGGTCCCAATATGCCGATCGGCGCACCCGCTTGCGCCGTGCCGCCACCAATCGTGACTACGTCGTCATCAGTGAGATAGGGCAGAGATACGGCGGCTGCGGTAAAATCATTGACCAGCACTGGCTGCGCGACCCCCGTGGCCTTGGCGATGGCGGCGGCCTCTACAACCCAGGGGCAGTTGGTCATGGCAATGCGTGCATCGGCACCTTTGCCTTCAACGGGCCCTGCGGCACAAATTGCAACACCTGAAAGCGCCACTGGCCCCGCCTGTTCAAGGAAGGTCATCAGCGCATCTTCAAGGCTTGGATAGAGCGCCGTCATCAGGACAACAGGTTCATCCGGTCTTGAAGCGCCTGAGGGCGTCAAAGCAAAGCGCGCGTGCGTGCCCCCGATATCGGCGACCAGAACCGCGTCGCTCGTATCCACCGTCATTTAGCCGACCACCCCATTGCGGTCCGCATGGATGCTGCCGCCGGTGATGCCCGCCGTCTCCACACCCGACAGCGCTTCCATAAAGGTTGTCCGCCAGTGGCTGATGTCTTCCTCGGACACATTACGCAACAGTGCCTTATGCCGCCTCTGGCGCTCTTCCAGCGGCATGTCGAGCGCCCGCGCCAATGCATCCGCCGTTCCCTGCACGTCATAGGGATTGACGATGACAGCATCCTTCAACTGCTTGGCTGCCCCCGCAAAGCGCGACAGCACCAGCACGCCGGGGTCGTCGGAATCCTGCGCGGCCACGTATTCCTTGGCGACAAGGTTCATGCCGTCACGCAAGGGCGTCACCAGCCCCACATGGCTGGCGCGGTAAAGGCCCGCCAATGCCTGTCGCCCGAAGGAGCGGTTGAGATAGCGGATCGGCGTCCAGTTGAACTCGGCAAAGCGGCCATTGATATGTCCCGCCATACCTTCAAGATCGGTGCGCAGATCCTGATACTGGGTCACTTCCGAGCGTGATGGTGGCGCAACCTGCAGCAGGCTCACTTGTCCGCGCTTGTCTGCGTGATCCTCCAGCAACCGTTCAAACGCATTGAAGCGCTGCGGCAGACCCTTGGTGTAGTCGAGCCTGTCGACACCGATGATCTGCTTGCGCCCGCGCAGCATCTCGCGCATCGACGTGAACTGCTTCTGGCCTTCGTCGGAGGTCGCAAATTCCTTGAAATTTTCCGCATCAATGCCGATGGGGAAATGCCGCGCCGTTACCGTGCGGCCAAAGCAGCGCGCTTTGTCACCCAGAATGCTGCCACCGGCTTCCATGCGCACATAGTCAAAGAAGCGATCGCGGTCATTCTCGGTCTGAAAACCGAGAATGTCGAAGGCAAACAGGGCGCGCACCAGCTGCTCATGGTCGGGCAGGGTTGTCAGCAACTCGCGTGGCGGAAACGGAATGTGCAAAAAATGTCCGATCGGCCGCGTCCAGCCCAGCGCCCGCAACTCTTCGGCAAACAGCAGGAAGTGGTAGTCATGCACCCAGATCAGATCCTCAGGCTGCAGGAGCGGCAAAAGCGACTTGGCAAAGCTCGCATTGACGCGCTCATAGCCTTCGAAGTTGCGCCGGTCATATTCGACAAGTCCGGTGCGGAAATGAAACAGCGGCCATAGTGAGCGATTGGCAAAGCCGTTGTAATAATCCTCGTAGTCGGCTTCGGACAGATCAACGGTGGCAAGCGTCAGCGGGCCGGCGGATTCCAGCTTCAGGCGCGTATCGGCTTCTGGCGTTACATCGCCCGTCCAGCCGAACCATATGCCGCCGGAGCTCTTGAGTGCTTCCACCAGCGCAATCGCCAGCCCGCCCGCACGTTTGGCGTCGCCGATAGGGCCGACGCGGTTTGAGACAACAACAAGTCTGCTCATACCTCCTCCTCCCAGTTGCGCGACAGGCGCATCGCCGCATTGATGATGCCCACCAGCGAATAAGTCTGGGGATAGTTGCCCCACAATTCGCGGGTCTGGACGTCGGTGTCCTCCGACAGCAGCCCGAGCGGATTGCGCACGCTGAGCATCTCTTCAAAAATCTCCCTGGCCTCGTCCTTGCGGCCAACCCGTGCCAGCGCGTCAATATACCAAAAGGTGCAAATGTTGAACGCGGTCTCCGGTTCGCCGAAATCATCAGCCTCCGCATAGCGGTACATATGCTTGCCGCGCTTCAAGGTGCGCTCGACGGCATCCAGCGTCTTGCGGAAGCGTTCATCCTCAGGATGCAGAAAGCCGACCTCCGCCATCAGCAGCAATCCGGCTTCGACGTCCTTGCCGCCGAAGCTCTCCGCAAATGCGCCCTTACCGTCATTCATGTCGTCGTTCCACGCCTCTTCGGTAATGGTTGCGTGAATAATGTCCGCCCGGTCCTGCCAATAGGATGCGCGATCCATGATCTCCATGTGGCGGGCAATTTTCGCGAGCCGGTCGCAGGCGGCCCAGCACATCAGGCTGGATGAGGTATGAACCCGCGCACGGGTGCGCAGTTCCCACATGCCGGCGTCCGGCTGGTTGTGGTTTTTGAACGCCAGTTCGCCCATATGCTCCAGCCGCTCAAAATTTTCCCGCGTGCCCGGACGGAACAACCGCTCGTCCATAAAGGACTGCGCTGCCGCCAGCACCACATTGCCATACACATCATGCTGGAAATGTTCGTACGCCTGATTGCCGACGCGCACCGGCCCCATGCCGCGATAACCTGACAGAGAGGTAATTTCGCGCTCTACCAGATGTGCTTCACGGCTGATGCCCCAGACAGGCTGCAAATGGTCGTTCGCTTCCCCCACAATATTGTGCAGGTAGCGCAGATAGTTCTCCATGGTCTCAACTTCGGCCAGCGAGTTGAGCGCCCGCACCACAAAAAACGAGTCGCGCAGCCAGCAATAGCGATAGTCCCAATTGCGCTGGGTGTTGGGCGCTTCGGGGATGGAGGTGGTCATAGCGGCCACGATGGCACCGGTCTCCTCAAAGGTGCACAGCTTCAAGGTGATGGCCGCGCGGATCACCGCCTCCTGCCATTCAAGCGGCAGCGCCAGCCGCCGCACCCAGGTGCGCCAGTAATCCGCGGTGCGTTGCTCAAACGTGTTTGCCGTCTCGTGCAGATTGCTTGCCAGCGGTTCGTCCGGCCCCAGCATCAGGTCAACAGGCTCTTCAAGCAGAAACGGGACTTCATCCATCACATAGGCCAACGGCGCATTTGTATTGAGCCGCAAGGTCTGCCCGGTATGGAAAAATCGGATGTGGTTGGAGCCGTGGCTTATATCAGGAGCCCGCGCACCCCAGTTGAAGCGCGGCCGGATACGTATGGTGATGCGCGGCTTCCCGGCAATCGGGCGCAGCCGGCGCATCAGCGCCACCGGCCGGAACACCCGGCCCAGATTCAGATAGCGTGGCGCAAAGTCTGTGATCTCAAGCCCATTGCCCTTGTCGTCGAAAAGCCGCGTTTTGAGAATGGCGGTATTGGGTTCGTAGTTCTGTTCGCTGCGTTCAAAGCCCGCAAGCTCCACGTCCCAGAAGCCGAAATCAGCGCCGCCCACCGCATTGTCGCCGCCGTTGAGCAGGTCGCAGAAGACCGGGTCGCCGTCAAATCGTGGCAGGCAGGCCCAGACGATGCGACCTCGCGGGTCGATAAGAGCACCGTAACTACTATTGCCGATGACACCGAGATCAAGAGTGGACATGAAACCTGTGAGACCGCTGCGTTGTGAATGGGACAACTGACTTCAAGCGTCGCACCCCGCAGCTTTGGTTGCAATGCACCATAAAGCACATCAACTATGCTCGGCGGTGTGCCACCATGAAAATGCGCTTGAATGCAAAAAGCGTGGTCCCGTCAGCCTCGCGTGGATAGGCTGTGGCAAGTTTGCGCCGGTAGTTTTCGATAAACTCATCCAGCTCAGCGCCTTCAAGTTCAGACGTGAAGGGCACCAGCGCCGTCCCGCGCGTCCAGGCCAGCACAGCATCGTCGCCGTCGAGCACTTGGAGATAAACGGTCTCCCAGATATCCACATTGGCAGCATGCGGAGCAAGTATCCGGTGATAGGTTTTGGGCTCCGCCACAGGGTCCTGCCGCAGTTTTTGTATCAGGCGCGGATTGTTGGTTTCCTCCACCGCCTCACGCAGCAATGTGTGGCTTGGTGCGTCAAAATTGCGCGGCATCTGCACCGCCAGCACGCCACCGGATGCAAGCTGTTCCATCAGGCGCGGCAGCAGCGCGTCATGCCCGCCTAGCCATTGCAGGGCCGCATTACTGAAAATGACATCAGGCGGCGTGCCACAGCGCCAATCGGCGATATCTGCTTGAGACCACGTAGCCGCGGGGCCGGAGGTCCGCGCCGTTTCCAGCATCTCCTCAGAACTATCCACGCCTTCAACGGCTGCATCGGACCAGCGGGCGCAAAGGAGCGCGGTGGAGTTGCCTGGTCCGCAGCCAAGATCAAACACATGTGCAGGCGTTTGATGCGGCACGCGGGCCAGAAGCTCCGCCGCAGGCCGCGTACGATGGTCGTCAAAGCGCAAATAGGTGTCCGGGTTCCAACTCATGCGGTGGCGGTCTCTTCAATCGCTTCCGCGCCGGACGCAGGCGCCTTGCCTTTGAGTTCTTCATCATGTGCGGGCAGGTAGATATGGAAGACCGTGCCCGCAGGCCCGGTCTTGTGCAGTTCGAGAATACCCCCATGGGCCTGCACCAAATCGGCGGCCACTGCCATGCCAAGCCCGGTGCCACCTTTGCGCGCACTACCGGTAAACGGCTCAAACAGATGTGCGCGCGCGTCTTCCGGCAGACCGGGACCGGTATCCGCAACCACCAGCCGCTTGCCGATGTCGGTCATTTCACAGGTGATGGTAAGCGTGCCGGAGCGGCCGGTATCTTCCATTGCCTGAAATGCATTGCGCGCCAGGTTGAGCAGAATGCGGAACAATTGATCCGGGTCGGCAAAGACGGTCTCGCTGTCGGCGACACCGATGCGTCCCTCGATGCGCGTCTCATCCACCGGCAGCACGGCATCCATGACTTCATAAACAAGGGCTGCCAGTGGCACATCCTGCTTTCGTGGCGCGGCCTCTTCGGCCTTGCCAAATTTCATGGTGTCGGTTGCAAGTTTGATGGCTCGGTCGATGGACGAGAACAGGCGTGGCGCTAACTTTTGCACCATCGGGTCATCGACGCCGCTGAGCCTGTCGGAAATAAGCTGCGCGCTGGCCAGAATATTGCGCAGGTCGTGGTTGATCTTGCTCACGGCAGTGCCCAGTGCGGCCAGCCGAGTTTTTTGCCGCAATGCCTGCCGCAACTCGCCCTGCATATCGGCAAGCTCGCGCTCCGCCGTGCCGATCTCGTCAATGCGGCCTGATAGCACCATCACCCGTGATGCATCCTCCGGATACTGCCGGAACCGCACCATGTTCTGCGTAATGCGCATCATCGGCTGCACCAGCGCCCGGTTGAGCGCGAGGAACACAAGGGCCGCGGTGAAAATGGAAATGACGATCGACAGCACGAGAATGTTGCCGGAAAAGGCAATCATGTCACGCCGCAGCACCGTGTCGTCGATAACAATCTCAATAAATTCGCCGCCGCTGAAGCGTGGTTCACCGGCAATGGCCACTGTGCGCCCGCCGCCCGCCAGCAGCGTATCGAAGGCGTCATAGATGAGATCAAACATGCCCGGCGACCGCAGGTCATAGCGGGTCGTCACCATGTCCGGCATCGGGCTTGCGAGCAGAAGTTCCCGCCGGTTGTTGCGCTTGAGGGCGACGGCCTTGACCTCTGCATTGCGCAGAAGTTCAGCTTCAAGCTCCGGCATCACCCCGTGATCTGCAGCGGCTTCAACCGCAAGCGTCGCCAGTTGAGCCGCATTGATTCGGTCCATCAACCATGTCTGGCGGAAATTGGCGATGGACGGCACATAAATGAAAACTTCCGCCAGCATCACAAAGGCGACCGTCAGCACAAGGAGCTGCGCTGAAAGGCTTCGGGCCAGCCACCGCGGTAGCAGCACTGCGGCCGCGCGATTGTGCTCGCTGCGCTGATTCTCTGCGTTGCCCCCGTCGCCCATGCCTGTTCCCGCCCCTAGTCAGGGTGCCTAATTATTATTTGGCGCTAGCCGAACAGGCGCATCAAAAGCCGAACGACGAACCGCACCTTGGGACTATACAGCGTATCCGTGTAATAGGCGCCAGCCGCGCGCTTGGAAACTTCCGTCATGGTCGGGTAGGGCGCAATGAACTGCGCCATAATGCCGATCTTCTGCTTTTGCCCGACGGCCAGAATCCACGGTGCCAGCAGGTCGCCCGCTCCGGCCCCGGCAATGGATGCGCCAAGCACAATGCCCTTCTTGCCGGTCATGACCTTGATCATGCCTTCCGTGCGGCGTTCCGCCTGCGCGCGATCATTTTCCTCAAAGCTCCAGCACAGCACCTTCACAGCGTCGCCGTGCTGGTCGTGTGCCTGTGCTTCAGTCAGGCCCACATGCGCCATTTCCGGGTCCGTATAGGTAACCCAGGGCACCGCGGAATGATCCGCCTTGGCGGGCAGCTTGAACAGTGCATTCCGGATGACGATGCCGGCGTGATAGCCCGCCACATGGGTGAACTGCAGGCCGCCGGCAACGTCACCAATGGCAAACACACGTTTGTTGGTGGTACGCAGCCGGTCATCGGTCTTGATGCCGCGTTTGCTATACTCAATCCCGGCCTTCTCAAGCTCAAGCGTGTCCACATTCGGCTTGCGTCCGACGGCAAGCAGCAGATGCGAGCCCTCGACGCTTTGCTCCTGGCCATCTTTCTCGAACACCACACGGATGCCGGCCGCATCGGTCTTCTCAATGCGCTGAACCATGGCGTTCTCACGCAGATCGATGCCTTCGTCGGTGAGCCGCTTCTTGACGATGGCGGTCAGCTCCGGGTCGTCCTTGCCCAGCGCCACCCCGCCTTCAAGCGTTGTGACCTTCGCGCCAAGCCGCCGGTGCGCCTGGCTCATTTCCATCCCGATTGGCCCGCCACCGATAACAATCAGATGCTCCGGCAGGGTTTCGTTCTTGAAGATGGTTTCGTTGGTGAAGAACGGCACATCTTCCAGGCCGGGGATCGGCGGTTCCATCGGGCTTGAGCCTGTCGCGACGACAATGCGCTTGGCCGTAATCTCGGTGTCGCCGGCAATGACGGTTTTCGCATCCTTGAAGTGCGCCATCTCACGGATGACGGTCACGCCCAGCCCCTCAAATCGCTCCTGACTATCGATTGGAGCGATGGTGGCAATCACATCGTGCACATGGTCATGCACTTTCTTGAAATCCACCTGCGGCACGGCGGCGGCAATGCCGAACGCTTCACTATGCCCGAACATATATGCGTGCTTGCCTGCGGCCAGCAGCGCCTTGGAAGGGACGCAGCCATAATTGAGGCAATCGCCGCCCATCTCGCCGGCTTCAATGAGCACGACCTTCACGCCCATCTGAACAGCGCCTGCCGCCACGGAAAGGCCACCGGAGCCGCCGCCGATGACACAGATATCGGTTGAGATTTTTTTCATGGCCCGGTCTCCCCTAGGCGGTCTGTTTGCGGTCGCGGATGCGTCGGATGACGACCGGAATAAGGGCCACCACGCCAAGCGCCGCAAAAGCGATGAGAATTTCAGGTGTCAGAAGCGAGCCGGGATCAAGTGCAAAGGTGCATCCCCCATCAACACCCTTGTCCGCGACGCAGGCATCAAACGAGACCTGTTGCGCTTCAATGATTGAATCAAGACCCGCCCCCACAAAGGCAAAGGCAAAGGTGCCCGGAATGATGCCCACGAAAGTACCGATGGCATATGTGCCAAGCCCGACGCCCAGAACGGCAGGCGCAAGATTGACCAGCCAGAACGGGAAGGCAGGCACCAGCCGCAGGAACAGCAGATAGGACAACGCATCCTTGCGAAAGCCACCGCGCAGCTTTTCAAGCCACGGTCCGGCACGCGCGGCAAGCGGCTCACCGAACGATGTCTTGGCAATCAGGAAAATGATGGTGGCGCCGATGGTAGCCCCCACAACGGCTGTCAGTCCGCCGAGCACCGGGCCAAACAGAAAGCCGCTGGTGATTGTCATCAAAGCACCACCCGGTAGCGAAAGCGCCACCACTGCGATATAGACCGCGACAAAGGCTACAACCGCCACAATGATATTGGCCGCGACAAATCCGGTCAGTGCCTCGCGGTTCTCAGCCACCGTCTGCAACGAAAGATATGTATGCAGATCAAAATAGAATGCCGCTGCAATCAGTGCGCCCAGAATGATCAGCGGCAGCATGCGGCCAAGACTGAAGCCTTGCTTTTCGTTGTTTGTCGGTTGGTCGGTCATCGCGCAGTCCCCGCGTGAATAAGGTGTTTAGTTGCCTGCGGCGTCGGGATCATTGGCCGTGTCATTGAGCGACCAGTCATAGGCGTAGCGGATGCGGCCACTATGCGCGGCAAGCTTTTTGGCCAGCGCCAGCTTTGCATGTTGCGCTATTGCAGTCAGCCGCTCGGCGGTGGTGGTACCAAAATCCTTGCCGTACCAGTCGAAGATCTTTGAAAGCGTCAGCCTGTCCCCATCAAACGCCACGCCGCGCGGATGGTTGATGTAATCGCTGGCAGCTTTCGTCAGTTGCTTTTCCAGCGCCTTGCCGGTGTAAGGCACAGTCGCAAGGTTCGGGCACCCAAAGGACGCGCAATTAACGGCGTAATGCACCCGTGGTTCGTCCCAGACCTTGCGCAGAATGTCGTGCTCAATGTTGTCGAGCGACAGTTCCTCGTCCTCAACGGTTACCAGCTTCTTGCCCCAGGGGCCGGTTGAAAACAGTCCGGGTGAAATTGAAATGTCGCGGATCGATGCTACCGGGTAATGCTCGATGATCACCTCCACCGTCACTGCATTGTAGAGATTGACCCAGAACGCATATTGCTCGTCCTGATTCAGGGCGGAGACTTTGGTGTTCTGAAGCAGGTCGATATAGGCGCCCAGCTTTTCCACGTCGGCAGCGCTGCCTGCAAGATCCGCATAATGCACCCGCGTTACGCCGTCCGCACCAAGCGTCACATAGCTTGAAAGAATATCCGCCCATTGGCTGTTATCGACGGTCTTACTGCTCATCGGGTTGTGAACCTTGAATGGTGTGGCGAGGTCGCCTGCTGCGGCGTGTGCTGCAGGGGCGATGGTTAAAAGGCCGAGCGCGAGGGCGGCAGCGCTTAAAGGGCGCAGAAAAGCGGCTTTGATCGCAGAAAAGACCGTCATATGTTGCCCGTCACGCGCATCCCTGCCAGCACTTTCGGTCACCGCATCTGCTCCTATCCGATCATTGCTGTGTAAGTGGCGCAAATGCGATGCGCGCGAAAGCCCACCTCCCGGTCTTGTGATCGGCTGTTTTCCGGTGTGAAGGGTTGGGAAAAAGTCAGATGCACCAACTGAAACCTTCAATTGACAAGCCCGCCCCCCTTTCGTAAAACCCGCCGCTCCAGCGCTGCAGGGTCAAAACACGCTTTTGCAGGCATTTTCTGATGCCTGCGCGTTCACCTGACGGTCGCCAGAACTAAAGTTGATTTTCGAATTTCCCCGGCAAACCGGGGCTTAAACTCCGGAGTTGTGCCGTGAAACGGACATTTCAGCCAAGCCGTCTCGTGCGTAAGCGCCGTCACGGTTTCCGCGCCCGCCTTGCCACCAAAAATGGCCGGAGGGTGCTACAGCGCCGTCGCGCAAAGGGCCGCAAGGTTCTTTCAGCCTAAATTTCTGGCGGAATTGCGGGATTTTCCCGCATCCAAAGTCGGACGTCATGATGATTGAGCGCCTGAAGCGCCGGGCGGAATTCCTTGAGGCCGCCCGCGGCAAGCGCGTGGCCATGCCCGGTCTCGTGTTGCAAATGCGCCCGCGCGCAGCTTTAGACCAATCCCCCTTCCGTATCGGTTTTACAGTCACCCGCAAGGTCGGCAACGCGGTCATCCGCAACCGCGCCAAGCGCCGCCTGCGCGCAGCAGCGGATGCGACACTCCCCCGCTATGGCCTTCCGGGCCGCGATTATGTAGTTATCGGGCGCGCTGGCACCCTGACCCGCCCTTTTGAGCTGCTGCTTTCAGATTTTGAGCAGGCGCTGGCAAAAGTGCATGGGAGCCGCAGACCTGCCGCCTGACGCGACCCACGCACCGGTCATCTGACATCATTTGTCACGATGCCCGCATTTGTCACGAGTTGAGACGCACCCCGCCCATGACCGAAGAAAACCGCAATTTCCTTTTCGCCGCCGTGCTGTGTGTCGCCGTCCTTGTGGGCTGGCAGTATTTTTTCGCGACACCGCCCGAACCTGTTGATCCTGCCACCACCGCCCAGAGCGTAGCTGGTGGCCAGACGACCCCGGGCGCAGGGGGTGTCCCTGTGCCTGAAGCAGGCGCTGGCAATGCACCCACCGTTGATGATCCCGTCGCGCTGGCCGGCGCGTCGACAGCACAGGCCGTATTGCCGCGCGCGCAGGCACTGCAGACCGCGCCGCGTGTTGCGCTCGACAGCCCGCGTGTTGACGGCTCCATTTCGCTGGTCGGCGGCCGCATTGATGATCTGATGCTCAAGCAGTATCGCCAGACCGTTGACCCCGAGAGCCCCGAGATTGTCCTGCTGTCACCGCGTGGCAGTGCAAATCCGTATTACGCCGAGTTCGGTTGGACGGCTGCAGCCTCCGCCAATCTGGTGCTGCCCAAGGGTGACACCCTCTGGACGCAGGAGACGCCGGGCAAGCTGACCCCGCAATCGCCTGTGACACTTGCCTATGACAATGGGGCCGGCCTTACTTTCCGTAAAACCATCTCGCTTGATGACGACTACATGTTCACCGTCGAGCAGAGCGTCGAAAATGCCACCGGGGCGCCGATTGTTCTGTTTCCGTACGGCCTGCTTGCCCGCACCGGTACGCCGAAGACCCAGGGCATTTATATCCTGCATGAAGGTCTGATCGGCTATTTCCCGGATACGGATGGATTACAGCAGATAGACTATGACGATCTGCAGGATGACGGTCCCGTGCGTGCGCGCACGAAGGGCGGTTGGCTTGGTATCACCGACAAATACTGGATGACGGCGCTCATTCCCGATCCGAGCGTTGAAAGCCGTGTTTCCTTCTCTGATACGCCGTTACGTGGGGAAGACATCTATCAGGCGGACTATTTGCGTAATTCCGTCACCGTTCCTGCTGGCGGCACGGCCTCGGTCACAGATCGTCTGTTTGCCGGTGCCAAGGTCGTCGACATCATTGACGGTTATGAAGCGCAGTACGGCATCGACAATTTCGAACTCGCCATTGACTGGGGCTGGTTCTACTTCATCACCAAGCCAATGTTCCTCGCCCTGCTCTATATTGAGGGCGTGATCGGCAACTTTGGTGTCGCAATCCTTATACTGACGGTCTTCATCAAGCTGCTCTTCTTCCCGCTCGCCAACACGTCCTACACGGCGATGAGCAAGATGAAAAAAGTGCAGCCGGAAATGGGCAAGATCCGTGAGCGGTTTGCCGACGACAAGCAACGTCAGCAGCAGGAGTTGATGGAGCTGTATCGCCGCGAAAAGGTGAATCCACTCGCAGGCTGCCTGCCGATCGTGATCCAGATCCCGGTTTTCTTTGCTCTCTACAAAGTGCTCTACGTCACCATCGAAATGCGTCACGCGCCGTTCTTTGGGTGGATCAACGATCTGTCGGCGCAGGATCCCACATCAATCTTCACCCTGTTCGGTCTCATCCCGTGGGATGTACCCAGCTTCATGGCCATCGGCATCTGGCCGATCATCATGGGTATCACGATGTATCTGCAGATGAAGATGAATCCGGCACCGACCGATGAAATTCAGCAGCAAATCTTCCGCTGGATGCCGGTGATCTTTACATTCGTGCTGGCCACCTTCCCGGCGGGTCTTGTTATCTACTGGACCTGGAACAACACCCTGTCGATCCTCCAGCAATGGGTGATCATGCGCCGTCAGGGTGTGTCGCCTGAATGGGGACAGGATTTCCAGTGGATCGGTCGACTGATCAACAAGAACAAGCCGGGCGGCGACGCGTCCTAAGGGGCTGAAGCTATGCCTGACATTGATGAAGAAGAATCCGCCCGGTTGCAGGAGGCTGGGCGGCTTTTGTTCGCGCGCCCCGTTGATTTCGTCAAAGGCGTGGTGAACGAGGACGGGCTGCCCGCAGGTGATCGGCCTGAGTTCGCCTTTGCCGGACGCTCCAATGTGGGCAAATCAAGTCTCATCAACGCGCTGACCAACCGCAAGGATCTGGCCCGCACATCCAATACGCCGGGCCGCACCCAGGAAATAAACTTCTTCGTGCTGCCTGCAGGCGACCCTGACGGTATTTATCTGGTTGATCTGCCCGGCTACGGGTATGCCCGCGAGAGCAAATCCAAGGTGCGCACCTGGACCAAGCTCATCACCCGCTATCTGGCCGGCCGCGTCTCGTTGCGCCGCGTCTTCGTGCTGATTGATGCGCGCCACGGCGTCAAAGCCAATGATGAAGAGATATTCAAACTGATGGATACGGCAGCCGTCTCCTATCAGGTGGTGCTCACCAAGGCGGATAAACCCAAGCGTGAAGAGCTTGCCAAGGTAATCGAACAGACAACCGAAGTGATGCGCCGCCACGTGGCAGCACACCCACAGGTGCTGGTGACAGCCTCACGCACCGGGCTGGGCCTCGAAGACGTCAAAGCCCAGGTGGCTCTTTTGCGCGAGCATTAGACAAGGCGCCGTATTGCATGGGCCTTAACAATGCTTAAGCTGAAAACTGGCCGCACACGAACGGTTTGGCTATAGACATATCGACGGCAACCTTCGCTCGCCGGCCCACAAAACAAACAGACCCGATGATGGCGGATATCCGCACCATGACAGACAAGACCGCCGAGGACTGGCTCGATAAAGCACACATCCTCTCCGAAGCACTGCCTTACATGCAGCGCTACGAGAAAAAGATCGTGGTGGTGAAGTATGGCGGCCATGCCATGGGCGACGAAAAGCTCGCCGCCCAGTTCGCCCGCGATATCGTGCTGCTCAAGCAGGTCGGCATCAATGTCATCGTCGTGCATGGCGGCGGTCCGCAGATCGGCAACATGCTTGAGCGCCTCGCCATCGAAAGCGAGTTTCAGGGCGGGTTGCGCGTCACCGACAAGGCAACCGTCGAAGTTGTGGAGATGGTGCTCTCCGGCAAGATCAACGGCGAAGTTGTCACCGCCATCAATCAGGCAGGCGGCAAGGCTGTCGGTCTCTCGGGCAAGGACGCCCAGCTCATCGTTGCCCGCAAGGTTGAAAAGACCATGCGTGACAATGACAGCAATATCGAAAAAGTGCTCGATCTCGGCTTCGTCGGTGAACCGGAAAAGATCAACCCGGACGTGCTCAACGTGTTGATCGGTTCAGCCCTGATCCCCGTCATCGCTCCCATCGGCGTGTCGGTAGATGGTGAGACCTACAACATCAATGCGGATACGGCAGCCGGTGCAATTGCCGGTGCGCTGGGTGCCAAGCGGTTGTTGATGTTAACCGATGTGCGCGGTGTGCTGGACAAGCAGGGCAACCTCCTGACCAACATCACGCCGGAAGATGCCGCGGGCTTCATCAAAGATGGGACGATTTCGGGCGGTATGATCCCGAAGATCGAGACTTGCCTGGAGGCGCGCGCTGCGGGCACCGAGGCGGCGGTTATTCTTGATGGACGTGTACCCCATGCGGTGTTGCTGGAATTGTTCACCGAGCATGGTGCGGGGTCGCTCATTGGCTGACCACGTGCGACCAGTCTTTGCAGCTTTCGCCTTGCTTCTGGTGGGCCTGCTTTATGTGGCACCAGCGCAGGCCGCGCTCGAATTCTGCAACCGGTCGAGCTATCTGCTGGATGCTGCGGCCGCCCAGGAAGTCGACGAAGGCTGGCAGGTGGAAGGCTGGTTCAAGATCAATCCCGGCGACTGCATAAATGTCGTCGAGGATGATCTGGGGGATGTTGAATATTACGCATTTGCGCGCACCCGCGCCGCCCATGGTGCCAGCCGCAGGCTTACTTCCGGCGACCGGATGCTGTGCATTGATACCGGCGACTTCCAGTTTGTCAGTGCAGACGGCTGCACCGGACGTGGTCTGCAGAAGGTCGAGTTCTCGCGCATCGATACCGGTGGTGCTGCCGACTGGACGGCCACTTTCTCTGAAAGTGGCAATTTCGATAACAAACGCGCCCGCATCGCAGGCGCCCAACGTTTGTTGCGCGAACTTGGCCATGAGGCCGGGGCGGTTGACGGATATTCCGGCGGGCGCACCACAAAGGCCATCAAGGCCTTTCAAAAAGCCAATGGCCTGAAGGCAACCGGTTCGGTGGATAGCATGCTGTTCGCGGCCCTTGAAGCTGCAGGCGAACGCCGCCAGCGCCGCAGTGGCTTTCACTTCTGCAACGATACGCAGCGGCTTATCTGGGCAAGTATCGGTTATCGGCAGGCGGACGAATGGCGCTCGTCGGGCTGGATACGCGTCCCCGCCGGCAATTGTGCGCCGGCCATGACCAGCGCGCTCACCGAGCCCGTCTATTATGTCTATGCGGAAGCCGTGGAAGAAAATGGCGATGTCGCCAAGCGTGGCGACGCACCTCTGGTTTGGGGCGGTGACAGGACTTTCTGCACCAAGCCAACGCGGTTTTTCATCCGGGGGCGGACAAACTGCGCCGCGCGCGGGTATGATGAAGTACCGTTTCAGGAAGTCGATGTGTCGGGCGCTGAGACCTACACCATGCGGCTGCGTTAGGGCATCTGGGCGCTGGTGCGCGTCTATCAGGCAGCCAGGCCGAAATAGTCCAGCAGCAGCGTCATTTCTTCATCGCTCAAGGGAAATTCACTGCCGCCTCGCGCGGGCAGAAGCTTGGGCGGTTTCAGCCGCATCACATGTGTCTGAATGAGCACTGATACCCGCATCGGCAGCCGCGCCCGCCACACCAGTGCGGTAAGGGCTCTGCCGTTCCCAGAGGCTAGTACACGCCGCACATCTGTGAGCCCAAGTCCTGACAGCAGCACAAGCGACTGCGCCACCTGTTCAAAAAGGCCCGCTTCGGCGGCTTCTGAGATGAAGGCCGCATCAAGCCGGCCCTGCTCGCGAGCCCGCTGAACAATCTTTGCGGCTGAAGCTTCGGTTTCGCTCGGCGGGGTTTCCGACAACCGCTCATTCATCCGGCCTGAAAGGGCCCGCCGGGTCTCTTCATCCAGCCCCAGCCGGTCCGCAAGCCCGTAGAGCAGGTCCCGACCGACAAACTGCGCAATACGCCGCACCGCGCGAATGGAGAGATCGGGCCGCATGGCAATCGGCCCGTGCCACTGGGAGACCTCCTCCGCATTGCGGACGATTTCTTCCATGGTGCTGTTGCGAATTTGTGCACTTTTGTTGGCCAATAGTGTTGCCACCGCCGGAATGTCCAGCGAAGCCACAACTTCATCCGCCACATCGGCGCTCAGGGCGTCGCGACCAGCGATTGCTTCAATCACCCCGGTCACCTGTGAGGTGGCAATCAGTTCAATCAGGTCGGCATCATTGAGCAGCGGCGAATACCGCAAAATAGGTCCGCACACGGAAATTTCTGTGTCGTGCGCCAGTTGTTGCACCACGTCGTGCGGCACAATTGTAGATGTCTTGAGTTCTTCAGCCAGAATGGCGCGCACACGTGGTTCCTGATCACGCGCCAGCTTTTCGATAAGCTCCAGCGTCTGATCCCGGAGTTTGGCGGTTTCCTTGGCTGTCAGATCCGGCAGCAGCCGGGCAATCTTGCCCGCAAGCTCGCGGCGGACGCCCGCGTCTTCATCGTCTGCCAGTTTCTCATTGGCTTGATGTGGGGTTGCCGGGTTCGCGGCCACCAGCGCGCGGGTTTCGCTGTCAGCATCTTCCGCCAGATAATACAGCATCTCCGGTTTGAGGTCGGCACGCGCGGCAAGCGCCTTGCGCTTTTGGGTATCTTGCGATGCCAGCCGGTCGCGTGCTTCATCATAGGCAAGCGCGCGGCGTGCCTCCGCATCTTGCCCCGTCAGCCGCTTTATAAAGCGCAGCATCGGTGGTTCCTCTGGTCACAAATCCCGGGATACCAAGCCTAGCGCCGCATACCTAACGGGCTGTTAACCCGACAATACACTCAAATCCTGTTGCCAATGCGTCGGGCGCGCGCCACATTCCCCGCCATCATGGCAAAAACACCCCGCAACCAGCCGATCCGGCACCCGCAATTTGACCACGTGGATGCTTGGATTTTCGACCTCGACAACACGCTGTATCCCGCTCACTGCAACCTGTTTGCCCAGATTGATGAGCGGATGGGGTCTTTTATTGCCCGAGAGCTGGATGTCGACCGGGTTGAGGCCCGCCGCATCCAGAAGAAGTTCTATGTGGAACACGGCACCACACTGGCAGGATTGATGGCCGAGCACGGCATGGCACCCGGCCCGTTCCTCGATTTTGTGCATGATATTGATCTGGCCGTAGTCGAAGAGAGCGCGGCACTGGATGCAGCCCTCGCGCGGCTGCCGGGCAAGCGCTTCATCTTCACCAACGGCTCCGCCCGCCATGCTGAGAATGTGGCTGGAAAGCTTGGCGTGCTGGACCGGTTTGACGCCATTATCGATATCGCCGCGTGCGATTTCGTGCCCAAGCCGCATCCGGACGCTTTCAACCATTTCCTCGGCCATTCAAGCGCCAACGCGCAGAAAGCCGCCATGTTTGAGGATATTGCCCGCAATCTGGAGGTGCCTCATGCACTGGGTATGCGTACCGTCTGGGTGCATACGGGCGAGGAATGGGCCACCGAGCGCGCCCATCACGGCAGCGACGGCGAGCATGTGCACCACACCACCCATGACCTGATAGGCTTCCTGGAAGAGCTCTAGGCGGCAGCCATGCAGTTGTTCTGGTTGACTGAGACCCGGCGGCGGCTATCGTGCCCGCCCGGCCCCCAATGCCCCTGATAACCGCCCTAAAAGAGACATAACTCATGAGCCTTTCGTCCCTCGCCAAGACCATTGAAACCGCCTTCGACAATCGCGACGCGGTCAACACCTCCACCACCGGTGAGGTCCGTGATGCGGTGAACGATGCGCTGGGTGCGCTTGATGCAGGCAAAGCGCGCGTTGCCGAGAAGAAGGGCGACACATGGACTGTCAATGAGTGGCTGAAAAAGGCCGTGCTCCTGTCGTTCCGGCTCAACGACATGACCCCCATCGAAGGCGGCCCCGGTTCGGGCACCACGTGGTGGGACAAGGTGCCCTCCAAGTTTGAAGGCTGGGGGGACAACCAGTGGCGCACCGCCGGTTTCCGAGCCGTGCCCAACTGCACCGTGCGCCGCTCCGCTTACATTGCGCCGGGCGTGGTGCTGATGCCGTCATTCGTCAATCTGGGTGCCTATGTGGATTCAGGGACCATGGTTGATACATGGGCAACCGTCGGTTCCTGCGCGCAGATCGGCAAGGACGTACACATTTCAGGCGGCGCCGGCATTGGCGGCGTGCTGGAGCCCCTGCAGGCCAGCCCCGTCATCATCGAAGACAACTGCTTCATCGGCGCCCGCTCGGAAGTCGCCGAAGGCGTCATCGTGCGCGAAGGCTCGGTGCTCTCCATGGGCGTATTCCTGGGGCAATCGACGAAAATCATCGACCGTGCGACGGGCGAAATCTTCATGGGCGAAGTACCTGCCTATTCAGTAGTTGTGCCCGGCGCACTGCCCGGCAAGCCCTTGCCCGACGGCACGCCCGGCCCGAGCCTGTATTGCGCCGTCATCGTCAAGCGCGTTGATGCGCAGACTCGTTCCAAGACCTCCATCAATGAATTGTTGCGCGACTAGTGACCGATACGTCCTCCAGCATTGATCCGGTAGCACTGGCCGCGGAGCTGATCCGCTGCCCAAGCGTCACCCCTGCCGAAGGCGGGGCGCTGGACCTGTTGGAAAAGACGTTGAGCGATCTCGGCTTCACCTGCCACCGCTTACCTTTTGAAGAAGCAGGCGAGGATCGGGTGGATAATCTTTACGCCCGCATCGGCACCGGTGCGCCCAACCTCTGTTTTGCCGGACACACAGACGTTGTGCCCACCGGCAACAAGAGTGACTGGAGCGTCGGCCCGTTTGAAGGCCGCGTCGAAGACGGCATGTTGTGGGGCAGGGGTGCCGCCGACATGAAAAGCTCAATCGCAGCCTTTGCCGCCGCGGCCGCTGCGCATATCAGAACCAACGGTACGGATGCGGGTTCGATCAGCTTCCTCATTACCGGTGATGAAGAAGGCCCCGCCGTCAACGGCACCGTCAAGGTGCTGGACTGGCTGGAGCGCCACAAAGAGCAGATCGATCATTGCATTGTCGGTGAACCGACAAACCCCAATGAACTTGGCGAGATGATCAAGATCGGCCGCCGGGGCAGCGTCAACTTCGTCATCACCGCGCAGGGCAAGCAGGGTCATGTGGCGTACCCGCATCTGGCGGATAACCCGGTGCCGCATTTGGTAGCAGCGCTCGCGGCACTGGAAGAAATTGAGCTCGATCAGGGGACGGATCATTTCCAGCCCTCGAACCTCGAAATCACAACAGTGGATGTGGACAACGAGGCAACCAATGTCATTCCAGCGTCCGCACGCGCCCGCGTAAACATCCGCTTCAACGATACCCATACGGGCGCAGGCCTTATCGCGCTCATTGAAAAGACCGTGGCCGGCGTAGCCTCTGCCCGCAACGCCACCATCAAGGTCAGTGCAAAAATTTCCGGCGAAAGCTTTGTTACCCAGCCTGGTCCGTTTGTTGAGCTGGTTGCACAGTCCGTCGAGCAGGTGCTTGGTCGTGCACCGGAGCTTTCCACCACCGGTGGCACGTCCGACGCCCGCTTCATCAAGAACCATTGTCCGGTGCTTGAATTCGGCCTCGTGGGTGAGACCATGCACAAGATTGATGAGCGCGTGCCGGTGCATGACATCGAAAGGCTGAGCGCCATCTACACGGCACTCATCTCCGGCTACTTTGCCCGCGCTGCAGATTTCGCAGCCGAGCGGCAGGCGAGGGCATAGCCATGCCGACAATCGCCGAGGCCCTGCGCGCGCTCGAAGGGTCGCTGGCTATTGCCCGCCGTGATCCCGATGCAAGCCGGTTTTTTGACCTGTCTGCAGGCTCGTTCTGGCGGTCCTTCGGCGTGGTCATCTATCTGGTACCGATTTTCGTTTTCTTCCTGGCTGTAAGAACGCGCATGTCGGTCGAGCTGGGCGACACAGCACTGGAGCCGATGCCCGGTTTCCTAGTCCTCATCCTGTCTGACATGCTGACCCTGGGGATTGAATGGGTTGGCTATCCGCTGGCCATGTATTTTCTGACCCGTACCTTCGGTCTCGCCGGGCGGTTTGCCGCCTATATCATCGTCTATAACTGGACGTCGCTGGCGGTTACTTTGGTGATGGTGCCGCCTTATCTGCTGTATGCGGCAGGCCTCCTGCCTGCTGAGACGGCAGTCGTCATCAATCTTGTCACGGTGCTGGCGGTGATTTGGTTCCGCTGGGTAATCGCCCGCGAAGTGTTGGCTGCCCCAGGCATCTCGGCGGCGGGTTTCGTCGCGCTTGATCTGGTCATGAGCCTGTTCATCAATCTGGTTATAGCGTCCGTTTTCTTCGGTACGCCTTGAGTGCACCCATGAGCGACAATCGCCCCATTGGTGTGTTTGACAGCGGCGTCGGCGGCATCACCGTATTGCGCGCGTTGCATGATCTCTTGCCGCATGAAGACCTGATCTATCTCGGCGATACCGCGCGCCTTCCTTACGGCACCAAGAGCGCCGACACGGTGGTGCGCTATGCCACGCAGGCGGCGAATGTGCTGGTGGCCCGCAACGTCAAATTGCTGGTCATTGCCTGCAACACGGCAAGCGCCGTCGCCACGCAGGCGCTCGCGCAACACTTTGCCCCGGTGCCGGTCATTGGTGTGGTGGAGCCCGGTGCCGAAGCAGCGATCACCGCCAGCCGCAGCGGCCATATCGCGGTCATTGCAACGGAAGGCACTGTGCGCGGCAACGCCTATCCAAAGGCGATCCAAGCCCACGCCGCTGATGCAAAGGTAACGCAGGCATCTGCCACGGTGTTTGTGTCGCTGGCTGAGGAAGGCTGGGTTTCCTCCGCCGCCACACATGAAGCGGCCCGCGCATATCTTGCGCCTCTGTTTGCGGGCGATACCCACCCGGACACGCTGGTGCTCGGCTGCACTCATTTCCCGGTGCTGGCGGATGCAATCCGCGCCCAGATTCCCGATGACGTCACGCTGGTTGATTCGGCAACCACCACTGCGCAGGCAGTGGCCGCAACACTGACGCAAGAGATGTCAGCGGATGCCGACCACACAGGCAGCGTGCACTTTTTGGCAACCGATGGCGCCGAGCGTTTTGCCCGCGTTGGAAAAATATTCTTCGGCAACGAAATTGATGAAGCAGCGATCGAAGTGATCGACCTCTAGAGGTCAGTCGTAATCGACCTGCATCAAATAAAGCCCGTCCGGCGGCGCCACCGGCCCGCAGCGCGACCGGTCGCACGCTTCAAGCGCCAGCTTAACGTCACGCACAGTCATCTTGCCTTCGCCAACGGCCTTGAGCGTGCCGGCGAATGACCGCACCTGACTGTGCAAAAATGAGCGCGCCCGCGCGATAATGACAATCGCCTCACCCTCGCGCCGCACATCCAGCGCATCAAGTGTTTTGACAGGTGATGCCGCCTGACACTGGGATGCGCGAAATGTCGTGAAGTCGTGATTCCCCACCAGCATCTGTGCCGCTTCATCCATGCGTGCCGCATCCAGCGGCACCGATACCTGCCACGCCAGGTCACGATCCACCGTCAGCGGCGCACGCCGGTTGATGATGCGATAAAGGTAATGCCGCCGCGTCGCCGAGAACCGCGCGTCAAATTCAGCGTCGACTTCCTCGGCTTGCAGGATAGAGATCGGCTCAGGCTTCAGATGAAAGTTGAGCGCATCGCGCACCGTGTTCGCATCCGTCTCGCGCGCAAGATCAATATGTGCCACCTGACCTAGCGCGTGCACACCGGTATCGGTGCGTCCTGCACCCGCCACCGTCACCCGCTCACCGCAGAAGCCGTGAATGGCTTCTGCGATTGCATCCTGCACACCGCGCCCGTTGTCTTGTTTCTGCCAGCCGACAAAGGGCGTGCCGTCATATTCGATGGTGAGTTTGTAGCGCTGGGTCACGATACGCGTGTGCCTTTGGCTACGGGGAACCCGCGCAGAAATTCATTCGCCTGCTGAACGCCTTTGCCTGCACGTTGCACCTGTTCCAGCCGCAAAGCACTCGACCCGCAGGCAATGGTCAGCGCGTCATCAAGTGCTGTTCCAGCCGCACCCGATGCCTCCACCGGCATCGCACGCAACACTTTGACGCGCACCGGATTGCCGTCTTTCTCCATCTCGCACCACGCACCGGGAAAGGGCGAGAGGCCGCGAATGTGGCAATCAAGTTCTGCCGCAGGGCGCGTCCAGTCGATGCGCGCTTCGCCCTTGTCGATCTTGGCCGCGTAGGTAACGCCCTTGTCCGGCTGCACACTCGCTTCCAGCGTATCGCGCTCAAGCGCTGCAAGCGCCCGCACCATCAACCCGCCACCGATAAGCGATAGCCTGTCGTGCAACTCGCCCGCGGTTTCATGCGCGCCGATCTGCGTGCGCTCTGCCAGCAGCACCGGCCCGGTATCAAGCCCGGCTTCCATCTGCATGATCGCAACGCCGGTTTCTTTGTCGCCCGCCATGATGGCGCGCTGGATGGGGGCAGCCCCACGCCAGCGCGGTAGCAGCGATGCGTGGATGTTCAGGCAGCCAAGCCGCGGTGCATCCAGAATGGGCTTGGGCAGGATCAGGCCATAGGCCGCAACAATCGCTGCATCGAGATCAAGCGCTGCGAAGTCTGCCTGAATATCCGCCGCTTTGAGTTTCTCCGGTGTGCGGACTTCGATGCCCTGCGCTTGCGCAAAGGTATGCACCGGCGTTGGCGTTTCCGCCATGCCGCGGCCTGATTTGCGCGGCGGCTGCGAATAGACCGCCACCACGTCATGCCCGGCGGCAATCAGCTCGGCGAGGGCCGGAACGGAAAAATCAGGGGTGCCCATGAAAGCGAGGCGTAGCGTCATTGGCGCCTCACGCTGTTTCAGCCAGCTTCTTTGCCTTGGCGAGTTTCTTGAGAACCATGGAGCGTTTTATCCGCGACAGATGGTCGACAAACAAAATGCCTTCCAGATGGTCCATCTCATGCTGGATGCAGGTGGCCATCAGCCCGTCGCACTCGATCTCGCGCATCTCGTTTTGGTAATCCAGAAACTTGACGCGGCAGGTCGCGGGCCGGTCGACCTCTTCATAGAACTCCGGTACCGACAGGCAGCCCTCTTCATAAGTCGCCATGTCTTCGGTGGTCGTGATGATTTCCGGATTGGCGAAATACATCGGTTCCGGCGGTTCCCCGTCGCGCGCCAGGTCCATCACGATCACCCGCTTGGGCACGCCCACCTGAATGGCCGCAAGGCCGATGCCCGGCGCCGCATACATGGTTTCCAGCATGTCATCCATCAGCGCGCGAATGCTGTCGTCCACCTTGTCGATGGGCGCAGACACCTGTTTCAGGCGCGCGTCGGGCGCTGTGATGATCTCGCGTAGGGCCATGTGGCGTGAAATAAGCGAGCCCGATGCGGGCGTCAACCGAGGGGGCGGGGTATAGTGAAGGCCTACCCCAGTCGATTCTGGGACTTTTCTCAGGGAAATTGCCGCTTATGGACTTAGGCTTCGTCATTCTCATCGTTGTTATCGCCGCTCTGGCCGCCGCCGGGCTTGCTGCCCTTGTGCTGCGCCGGCCGGCGGATAATTCCGCGCGGGAGAACGCCGAACGCGCCGCAGAAGCCCAGCAAAAGGCGCTGGCCAGCCTGATGGATGCTCAGTCGCAGCTGTCAGGCCGTATGGCGGCCATGGCCGACGCACAGGCAAAGCGTGAGGCTGAACTGACCCGCACCCTCAATGAGCGACTGGATCAGGTTTCCAAGCGGCTTGGCGACGGGCTGGAGGACAACACCAAGAAAACCGGCGAAACGCTGGGCAACCTGCACACGCGGCTGGCGCTGATCGATGAAGCGCAAAAGAAGCTCGGTGAGCTCTCGGGCCAGATGGTGGGCCTGCAGGACATTCTGGCCAACAAGCAGGCGCGCGGCGCGTTCGGCGAAATCCAGCTGCAGGATCTGGTCTCAGCCGCCCTGCCACCCTCGGCCTACAGCTTCCAGACAACCCTTTCCAACAATTCGCGGGCGGATTGTCTCATCAAGCTGCCCAACCCGCCGGGCTCCATCGCGGTTGATTCGAAGTTCCCGCTGGAAAGCTACCGCGCGCTGATCGACGCCAAGACGGACGAAGAAAGCAAACTGGCCAAGCGCTTCTTCCGCGACAGCATGTTGAAGCACGTCAATGACATCGCATCCAAATATATAGTGCCCGGCGAGACGGCGGATTCAGCGCTGATGTTTCTGCCGTCCGAATCCGTTTACGCGGAATTGCACGCCAATTTTCCCGCCACGGTGGACGCAAGCTTCAAAGCCAAGGTGTGGATCGTCTCACCGACAACCCTGATGGCCACCCTCAACACCGTGCGCGCGGTGTTGAAAGACGCGCAGATGCGCGAGCAGGCTGGCGTCATTCAGGCGGAAGTCGGCAAGATGCTGGAAGACGTTGGCCGCCTCAGCAGCCGCGCCGACAATCTCAAAAAGCATTTCGCGCAAGCCGAGGCCGACCTCAGGCAGATTGATACGTCGGCCGAAAAAATCGTCCGCCGCGGTGAACGCATCACCGAGCTTGAACTTGGCGACGACAACGAGATCGACGCCATCGAGCCGACCCCGCCGCAGCTGAAACTCACCAGCGGCTAGCGCTCGACACTCACGGGCGGTCAGCGGCCCATGTCTTTAGCCCATCGATGCTCTTCGTATTCTTCTTGGCGCGATAGGCCTGCATCTCTTCGGGCGATTTATCCTGCGCCCACTTGGTCAGCGTGTCACGCTCACTCTCATAGGAAAAATGCGGCACGCCGTAGCCGCAGGATGTCTGCACCAGATCAAAGTTGAGCCGAACGATCTGCCGCGCCCCGGCGGGCTCCTGCCCGTCGTAGTGTGCGGCCTTCAGCGTTTCATACTCAGCTTCGTAATACGGAATGACATCGCCGCGGCCATACAGCCGCAGGATCATCGGCGCTGCATCAAACGAACACATCATGACGGTCATGCGTCCATCGACTGCCAGATGCGCGGCCGTCTCATTGCCGCTGCCGGTCTGGTCGATATAGAGCACGGTGTTGTCGTCCACGACCCGAAGGCATTGCGTGCTGCGTGGAGAGATGTTGACCCGTGTGCCCTCGGCGGCTGTAGAGGTGAAGAAGATATGCTGCGCGGCAATGACCTTGCGCAGCCGCTCATCAAGCTTTTCGAACTGCTGGGCCATCGTCGCGCTCCCTAATCAGAAATTTAAAAAGGCCGCCGCGCCTTCATGGCTGCAGCAAGCGTGCCGTCATCGAGATAATCAAGTTCGCCACCAACAGGCACGCCGTGCGCCACCTGGCTGATGCTTGCGCCCGTGCCCTCAAGTTGGTCGGTGATGTAGTGAGCCGTTGCCTGCCCATCAACTGTTGCATTGAGCGCCAGCACCACCTCGCGGATGTCACCCGTTTCCATGCGGTTGAGCAGGCCAGCGATATTAAGATCGTCCGGCCCGATGCCATCAAGTGCTGACAGCGTCCCGCCAAGCACGTGATACATGCCTGAATTGGCACCGGCACGTTCCAGCGCCCATAGGTCAGCCACATGCTCGACAACGCAGATGACGCCCTGATCGCGCCGCGTATCTGCGCAAATAGCGCACGGGTCCTGTGTATCCATGTTGCCGCATGACGAGCACGCAACCACATTGTCAGCAGCCTCGCTGATGGCATCCGCCAAGGGCCGCATCAAGGTTTCTTTTTTTGAGAGCAGTTGCAGCGCCGCGCGGCGGGCAGAGCGCGGGCCCAAACCCGGCAGCCGTGCCAGAAGCTGGATCAGCCGCTCAATTTCAGCGCCCGCTGTGTGTCCTGCCATTGGGGTGCCTAGAGCGAAAAGCCGGGGGGCAGGGGAATGCCGCCGGTGACGGCTTTCATCTCTTCTTGAAGTCGCGCGTCGAGCTTGGTCTTGGCGTCGGTATGCGCTGCCACCAGCAGGTCTTCGAGAATTTCAGTTTCGTCCGCCACCATCAGGCTCGGGTCAATTTTTACGTGCTTAAGCTCGCCTTTGCCCGCCAGTGTCACGGTGACGAGCCCGCCACCCGACGTGCCATCCATCTCAAGATTGGCGATCTTGTCCTGCATCTCGCCCATCCGGGCCTGAATTTCCTGCGCCTGCTTCATCAGGCCGCCGAGATTCTTCATTAGATAAAATCCTCTGTATCCTGATCGTCATCCATATCGCCGCTTTCAACCGGCATGGGCGCGCTGGCAGCTTCCGCGGCCGCATCGGCACCCAGGTCGCGAACGTCAACGATCTCGGCACCGGGGAAAGCATTAAGAGCAGCCTGCACCAAGGGTTCTGAGCGTATGGACGCCATCAGCTCTTCGCGCGCATTGCGCTTTACGTCGGCAATGGTTGGTTGCGCAGGTTCTGCATCCCGTTTGGCCTGCGTCACAAACCAGCGTTCATTGGTCCATGCGGAAAGCTTGGCGGACAAGTCCTGCAGAACCTGATTGTTCTGAGTGACCAGCGCCAGCTCAATGCGGCCCGGTGCAAAATTCACCAGCTGCACATCATGTTCCAGCGCATTGAGCAGCTTCACATCGCGCTTTTGGTCCGCCAGCGCCACAACATCTTCAAACCGCTGTAGTTGAATGCGCGGCGCCGTCTGCATCTCAGGTGCCCGCTGAGCCATGGTCGGTCCGCGCGAGGGCGCACCACCCATGCTACCGGACGCAACAGCCGAGGCGCCACCGCCTGATGCAGCGCCACCACCGCTACGCGGTGCAGCGCCACCGCCGGCGGGCGCGGGCGACGATTGAAGCTTCTTGATCAGTTCGTCAGGCGTTGGCAGGTCAGCTGCATAAGCAAGCCGCACCAGCACCATTTCAGCTGCTGCCAGCGGCCACGGCGCGCGTTCGACTTCAGCCAATCCCTTGAGCAGCATCTGCCATGTGCGCGCCAGCGTCTTGACGGAAAGCTTTGCAACGATCTCCGTCCCACGCTTGCGGTCCATGTCGGAGACGGTCTTATCCTGCGCAGCAGCTTCCACCAGCTTCAGCCGCGTCAGCCAATGGGTAAGTTCCGCCATGTCGGAAATGACGACGCCAGGGTCCGCACCGTCGTGATACTGCTCGGCCAGTTCGCCAAGCGCCGTTGCGACGTCACCCTTCATCACATGCTCATAGAGGTCGAACACGCGGCCTCGGTCGGCGAGCCCCAGCATGGCGCGCACGCCTTCAGCTGAAATCGTTTCGCCTTCATCGCCATGCGCGATGGCTTGGTCGAGCAGCGACAGCCCGTCACGTACCGAGCCTTCCGCTGCGCGGCCGATTAGCGCCAGCGCACCATCATCAATGGTGACGCCTTCCTTGGCGGCAATGTTGGAGAGGTGCGTACTCATCGCTTCGGTATCGAGCCGTCGAAGGTCAAACCGCTGGCAGCGCGACAGCACCGTTACCGGCACCTTGCGGATTTCGGTGGTGGCAAAAATGAACTTCACATGCGCCGGCGGTTCTTCAAGCGTCTTCAGCAGGCCGTTGAATGCGGCCTTCGAGAGCATGTGCACTTCGTCAATGATGTAGACCTTGTAGCGCGCGGAGGTCGGCGCATAGCGCACGCTTTCAATGATCTCGCGAATGTCGTCGATGCCGGTGCGCGAGGCGGCGTCCATCTCCATCACGTCCTGATGACGTGAATCCATGATCGCCTGGCAGTTTATGCCAAGCTTCGGCATGTCGATGGTCGGCCCGTCGATGCCCTCGCCGTCATAATTGAGGGCACGGGCCAGAATGCGCGCCGTAGTGGTTTTGCCGATGCCGCGCACGCCTGTGAGAATAAATGCATGCGCAATGCGGTTCGATGCAAAGGCGTTGCGCAAGGTGCGCACCATCGCCTCCTGACCGACGAGATCATCAAAGGTCTGCGGGCGGTATTTGCGCGCCAGCACCTGATATTCGGCTTGCTTTTCCGGCGCTTTGGCGTCGCCCCCCATAAGGTCGAAACCGCCGTCCTCTGCCGTCATGCCCAGATCGGGGCCGTCATTCTCATGCGCGGTATCAGATGGGGGCGTCATGAGAACAGGCGGCACTCCGGCATATGGCAGGTAAAATGAGGTGGGAGGCTGGACAAACGACCCAGGCCGAATTCGTTACGGCTGCTTCCTTCCGGATCTGACCGGGTTGGCGACAAGGCCTGTCCGCCGCCAACCTCCCGAAAGCACTATATCAGAACCCGGGGTGCCAAGCGCAACCCATGAGACCCGCCAATTGCCAGCTTTGGGATTTGGCAGCATTAATCGGAGCGACCGCACACGCGCGCAAATCTAGGGTTTCGTCAGATTGAGGCAACCAAGTGAGAGAACCGCGATGTCGATGCCATCTGAAAATGAAATGCGCGCCGCCATCAAGTCCAGGGATTATGCCTTTGACGGCAGGTTTGTGTATGCGGTCGTGACGACTGGCGTATTTTGCAGGCCCACTTGCGCCGCCCGCCCCGCACGGCCTGAAAACTATCGTTTCTTTGCGGATGCGGCAGCAGCCAGGCGCCAAGGATTTCGCGCCTGCAAGCGCTGCCGCCCTGAGGAAAAAGCCTCAGGCGCGGACAATCTCATCGCGTCGGCGCGCTACATCATCGCCCACGCAGACGAAAAGCTGACTTTGGCGGCACTTGCCAAGCGGGCAGGGCTTTCGGTGTCGCGCTATCAGCGGGCTTTCACCAATGCCATCGGCATTTCCCCCAAGGCGCTGCAGGATGCCGCCCGCATGGATCAGCTCAAATCGGCGCTTAAATCAGGCGACGGCATTGCCGGTGCCATCTTCGAGGCGGGCTACGGCTCCACCAGCCGGGTTTACGGCCGCGCGCTCAGCAATACCGGCATGACGCCCAAGGCTTATCGCGCAGGCGGCAAGGGCGAAAAAATCTCCCACGCCTGCCGCAAGACGGCGCTGGGTTGGCTGTTGATGGCGGCGACCGACCGCGGCGTCTGCTTCGCGCAATTCGGCCCCGGCAAAAAGGTCCTGGTGGAGCAACTCGCCAGCGAATTTCCCAATGCTGACATATCGGGGTCACCGGCCTCCCAGTCGGCAGATCTGGATCGCTGGATAAAGGCCCTCGACCAGCATCTGAGCAACAACGCGCCACGCCCCGATATCCCCCTCGACCTCAAAGGCACAGCGTTTCAGGTCCGCGTCTGGCGCTTCCTGCTCAGTATCAAGGAGGGGGATGTGGTGAGCTACAGCGAAGCGGCAGCCGGGATAGGCAAACCGACGGCCCATCGTGCGGTCGCCACCGCCTGCGGCAAGAACCGCGTCGCCGTGCTGGTGCCCTGTCACCGGGTATTGCGCGGCAATGGAGAGTTTGGCGGCTACCGCTGGGGCATGGAGCGCAAACGCGCATTGCTGGACGCTGAAAGAGCCCGCAATGCTACGTCCTGAGTTGCTGGAACACGTGGATTGGGCAACGCAAGCAGACCGCCTCAACACGCACGGATACACAGTTATCCCATCGGTGCTGACGCCCGCGCGATGCCATGAAATCCGCGCGCTTTATGAAAGTGACGACACCGGGTTCCGCTCGGTCATCAAAATGGACCGCTACAATTTCGGGCGTGGCGAATACAAATATTTTTCATATCCGCTGCCTTCAATCATTGATGAGCTGCGCCGCGCGTTCTTCCCGCCACTTGCCGCTATCGCCAATGACTGGGCGGTGAAGATGGGCATCCCCGATGACTGGCCGCCAGCGCTGGATCAGATGCTGTCGCGCTGCCATGACGCCGGGCAGATGCGCCCCACACCCCTGCTGCTGAACTATGAGGTGGGCGACTACAACTGCCTGCATCAGGATATCTACGGCGATATCCATTTCCCGCTTCAGGTCATCGTGATGCTGTCAGACCCGGATGTGGACTATGCAGGCGGCGAACTTGTACTGGTCGAGCAGCGCCCGCGCATGCAGTCGCGGCCCATGGTGATCAGGCCCGGCATCGGTGACGCTGTGATTGTTCCCGTGCGCGAACGCCCCGTGGAAGGCAAGCGCGGCTTTTACCGCGTGCAGATGCGCCACGGCGTCAGCGAGGTGCGCAAGGGTCAACGCCGGACACTGGGCCTCATCTTTCATGATGCGGCCTGATGCCCGGCGCCACCTCGTTCTAGTCCTGTGAAAGCTTCAGAATGGTTGCGGTAAGCTCATCAGGCCGCGAGAAATAGGCTGAGTGGCTGGCGGCTATGCTCTCGACCCGGTCGACCTTGGTTTCGTTGAGCAACCGGTCCTGCAATGCAGGTGTAACGGCGCGGTCTTCGGTCAGTCTGATATAGGCACGTGGCACCTGCCCGTATCGCGCGTCCGTGAGCGCAAGTTTTGCCAGAACCGGGCGCAGTGGTTCCGGCCCCAGCAGCATATGGCCCAGCCGATTATCCTGCTCGTCACAGTCATGATAAAGGCCTGCGCGGAAAATCTGCGGCTCAAGCCTGTCCCACATGCCCAGCTTGCTGATGGTGACATGCGGGGCCAGATGGGACGAGCGGTCCCAGCGGAAATATTCAGCGCCCCGCTTACCTGTCGGCAGCATGTATGAGGCAAGATAGATCGTACGTTGGATACGTTCGGGAAATTTTTCCGCCAGCATCGAGGCCAGGATGCCGTACCGGCTATGTACAACAACTGTTGTTTTGCGGTCCGCAGGAAGTCGCGCGCCAATGTCTTTGATCATGCGCCCAAGGCTTACACGCCGTGCGGGTGCCGGATTGAGAATGCGGCCGGGAAGGTCTGGTACGACAACGCCGTGACCTTCGGCTTCCAGCCGTGGCGCAATCTTGTACCAGCACCATGCACCGTGCCAGCTTCCGTGAATGAGTAGATAATTTGTCATATGGGTCTCCTTTGTGAGAAAGAGACATACGGTTAGGGTTGCCCCCGCACGCTCCGTTTCGTGCAGTCAAATCCAATTTTCGCACCCGCATTACATCTGGCAGTAGATTTTAAAGAGGCCCGGCCAAAATGGCGCTTGAACAAAATCCCAATATCTTTGCAAACAATCCGCTGGACCGCGTGAGCGAGAAGCGCAATGACGCGGACTGGTTGGCGGAAAAGATGGCGGACCCTGAAAGCCGCTATGTGCCGTTCTACAAGCTGATGCCGTTTGTGCTGCCCGAAGCAGCCCCCAGCGAGGGCAAGGATATCGGCTGGATGCCGCCCGAACTCATCAAGCCCTTGATGAACCCGGCCTCGACAACGGTGCTGCTGGGCATCAATAAGCGCGGTCGCGCGCTCTTTGCCACTGACGTGACCTTCGGCGAGAACCCTGAAAACGGCGCGCTTAAAGGCATGGGCGAGTTTGAAGATCTGCGCGGCCTTGCCATGAAGGGCGAAATCACATCCGGCGAACTGGCGATCATGGCGCAGGGCAAAAGCATGATCGACTGGCACCTGCGCCACGGCTATTGCTCCGCCTGTGGCCATCCCAGCCGCATGGCAGAAGCCGGCTACAAGCGCGTCTGCCCTGAATGCAATGCAGAGCACTTCCCGCGCACGGACCCCGTCGCCATCATGCTGGCAACCCGCGGTGACATGGCGCTGCTTGGCCGCCAGTCGATATTCCCCAAGGGCATGTTTTCATCCCTTGCAGGCTTCATAGAGCCCGGTGAGTCGATTGAAGAAGCCGTCGCCCGCGAAATGATGGAAGAGGCAGGCGTCGCCGTAAACAATGTGCGCTACCACTCAACCCAGCCCTGGCCGTACCCGTCACAGCTGATGATCGGCTGCCACGCACACGCCGAGACCGAGGAAATCACGGTCGATGGCGTCGAGCTTGAAGAAGCCCGCTGGTTCTCAAAGGATGATCTGCGCGCCGTGCTCGCAGGCGAAAACAAAGGCTTCTGGGTGCCGCCCCCCTTCGCCATCGCCCACCAGCTCATCCGGGCATGGGTGGACGAGGGCTAGTTCCCGGCAATTTCGGCGCGGTACTCGCTCGCGGGATAAATCCCCAGAATCTTGAGCTCGCTGCAGAAGAACTGCAGCTCTTCAAGCGCGAGGCGCACATTGCGGCGGTCCGGGTGGCCTTCAATGTCCGCATAGAACTGCGTGGCGTTGAAGGAACCTGCAATCTGATAGCTTTCCAGCTTCATCATATTGACGCCATTGGTGGCAAAGCCACCCATGGCTTTGTAGAGCGCGGCAGGAACATTCCGCACACGGAAGATGAAGCTGGTGATGACCGGTTCTTCTTCGGGCGTTGCGTCGTCAGGCTCTGCCGCCATGATGAGGAAGCGGGTGGTGTTGTGCGCCGCGTCTTCCATGTCGGTCTTGAGAATGTCGAGACCATAAATCTCCGCTGCCGCAGGCGCAGCGATGGCCGCGCAGGCGATATCGCCAAGCTCCGCCACTTCGCGGGCTGAGCCCGCGGTATCCGCTGCAACGGTTGATTTAAGGCCGAGCGATTGCAGCGTCTTGCGGCATTGCCCCAGCGCCATCACGTGGCTTCGCACGGTCTTGATGCTCTCAAGTGTCGCGCCCTTGGGGGCCATCAGCGCGTGGCGGATGCGTAGGAAGTGTTCACCGATGATGTAGAGGCCTGAGTCGGGCAGCAGATGGTGGATGTCTGCCACGCGGCCCGCCAGTGAATTCTCAATCGGGATCATGCCCAGTTGCGCGTCGCCATCGGCGATTGCTGCGAAAGCTTCCTCAAAGGTGGCGCAGGCGCGCGCTTCCATATCTGGATAAACTTCGCGGCAGGCAACCTGCGAATTAGCACCGGGCTCGCCCTGATAGACGATGATGTTGTCTGCACTCATGATTCTGTCTCGTCGTTAAAATAGGCGCGGGCGCGCTCAAGGTCGTCCGGGCCGTCCACGCCGATGCGGGTGCCCTGCGGTACGATGGCCGCATCCATACGCATATCATGTTCAAGCGCGCGGAGCTGTTCCAGCTTCTCGCGTATCTCAAGCGGCGAGGGTGGCAGCGCCACAAAGCGTTTGAGCGCCTCGCGCCTGAACGCATAGATGCCCACATGATGATACAGCGGCCCGTCGCCTGTGGGGGCGGTGGCGCGGGTAAAATAAAGCGCGCGGGCAACTGGGCTATCGGGTGTCGGGAAGCTCGGCACCAGTTTCACGACATTGGGGTTATCGCGCTCACGTTCATCGACGATGACCGAGGCCAGCGTCGCGATATCCACCTGAGGCTCGCTGAGCGGTGTCAGCACTGCAGACAATATCTCCGCATCAAACACCGGCTGGTCGCCCTGCAGGTTGATGACGACGTTGAAATTGCCGGTCGGATCCAGTGATTCGGCCGCCGCCCAGCACCGGTCCGTGCCCGAGGGCAGGTCAGGGTCGGTGAGGACCGCCTTGCCGCCCGCCGCCGTCACCGCATCAACGATTTCAGGGTCTCCGGCAGCCACCACGACGTCCGCCCCGGCAACGCTTTTTGCCCAGTTTTGCGCGATTTCCCACACCCGCACGATCATCGGCTTGCCACCAATGTCCAAAAGCGGCTTGCCGGGCAGGCGGGTGGCCGCCATGCGGGCGGGAATCACCACCAGAGGGCGCATTTTCGAGCTATCAGGGGCATCGGACAATTGAAGGCTCCGGGCGGAAATACGGCAGGTAAACCGGGCGAACAGGGCGCTTGCAGGCAGGATGCGACGCTTCGCCGCGCCCGGTGAAGGCCAGTGACAGGGCAGCACGGGATTTGCCGCGCATTTGCTGGGCTTATACGGCTTGCCCGCGAAAACCGGAAGCGGGTAGTCTGCACGCGCACGGGACACCGCCAAAACCGGCGGTTGCGCCGGTGTGGCATCGCGCCTCTTGGCGGGCCTGTGAAAATAGCCTTTCTTCCCGCCCAAGCGTCTTTCGCTTCGAACTTCAATACGCAACACCGGACAAGCAGCAACATGGACAGCTTCGAATTCAACAAGATCGCAGGCGCCGTTCTGGCATCGCTCCTGGTGCTTCTGGGCGTCGGCATGTTTCTGGTGCCGGTCCTGTATGCTCCGGTTGAGCCTGAAAAGCAGGCCTATATCGTTCAAGGCGTTGAAGTTGAAGGCGGCCATTCAGATGGTGCTGCTGCGGAAGCTGCCCCTGAAAAGCCGTTTGAAGCGCTGATCGCCGAGGCCACAGCCGACAGAGGCGAGCGCGTGGCGCGCCGCTGCGTTGCCTGCCACAGCTTCAATCAGGGTGGCGATAACAAGGTCGGCCCGAACCTTTGGGGTGTCATGGGCGGTAAGAAAGCCCATCTGGACAGTTTCGCTTATTCCGATGCCATGAAGAGCAAAGGCGGCGTGTGGGACTGGGAATCGCTCAACGCCTTCCTCACCAAGCCGACTGATTATGTGCCGGGTACAATCATGTCGTTTGCCGGTCTCAGCAAGCCTGAGGATCGCGCTGCCGTCATGACCTATCTGGCAGCGCAGGCCGCCACCCCCTACGCCAAGCCGGCCGTGCCTGAAATGGCCGCTCCTGAAGCACCAGACGCCGCTGCCGTCGAAGAAGCAGCCCCCGAAGAAGCAATGGATGCGATGGGTGAAGCAGCTGGCGAGCATGCTGCTCCCGAGCGCGACGGACAGGCCGACGGTCCTGCTCACTAGGCAGCACTGCAACACAAAATACACCGAAACTTGAAGAGGCGGGCCGCGTTATGGGGTCCGCCTCTCGCATATCCGGCGCACTTTCGTCACAATGTGCGGATCGACTGCCGAAACGGCATTATTGTCAGGGTCCGGAGACTTTCTCATGTGGCGACGCGCTGCGCAGATACTAACTTTCGCTGCTTTCGCAACTGCTGCGGTGCTGCCCCTTGCAACCGCACAGGCGCAGGATGGCACCACGACAACGCACGCACTGTCGTTGATTGGTAAAACCAAATATCCCGCTGACTTTCCGCACTTTGAATATGTGAACCCGCAGGCCCCCAAAGGTGGTCGTCTGCGTCAGGCTGTGGCCGGGGCATTTGATTCGCTCAATCCTTTCGTAGTGAAGGGCGTGGCAGGTGCCATCACCCCCATCTATGAGACCCTGATGGTGTCCTCAATGGATGAGCCGGGCGCGGAATATGGTCTGCTCGCCAAATCTGTGACGTATCCGGAGGATTTCAGCTGGGTCGAGTTTGAACTGCATAATACAGCCCGCTGGCACGACGGCGTGCCGGTCACGGCGAAGGACGTGATTTTCAGTTTCAATGCCCTGACCACCAACCACCCGCATTTCGCCGGCTACTATGCGAATGTCACCAAGGTGGAGGCGCTGGGCGATCACCGTGTGCGTTTCGAGTTCAACGAAACCGGCAACCGTGAACTGCCGCAGATCATGGGGCAGCTATATGTGCTGCCTGCTCATTATTGGGATGGATCCGAAGGTCGTGACATTGCTTCCTCCACGCTGGAGCCGCCGCTCGGGTCAGGGCCATACAAACTCGTGGACGTGGATCCAGGCCGTCGGCTGGTGTTTGAGCGCGTCAAGGATTACTGGGCGAAGGACCTGCCGGTGAATGTGGGCCAGCACAATTTCGACTGGATGATCTACGAATACTTCCGCGACGACACGTCCATGCTCGAAGCCTTCAAGGGCGATCAGTATGATTTCCGTGTTGAGAACAGCGCCAAGCGCTGGGCCTCTGATTATGACATTGATGCGGTCGCTGATGGGCGCATCGTGCTGCAGAAATTCACGACCGAAAACGCGTCACCCATGCAGGCGTTCATTTTCAACCTGCGCCGCGGCAAGTTCGCAGACCCGCGCGTGCGTCAGGCCTTCAACCTGGCATTTGATTTTGAGTGGATGAATAAGAACATCTTCTTTGATCAGTATGCGCGCACGGGTTCATTTTTCGAAGGCTCAGAACTTGAGGCAACCGGCCTGCCCGGCCCTAAAGAACTCGAAATTCTTGAACCCCTGCGCGGCCAGATCCCTGACGAAGTTTTTACAGCCGACTATGAGAATCCGGTCAACGGAAACCCACGCGCTGTGCGTGCCAATTTACGCACCGCAACGGCGCTGCTGAAACAGGCCGGCTGGGACATCGCTGACGGCAAGCTTGTGAATAACGAGACTGGTAAACCCATGGAAGTGGAGGTGCTGCTGGTATCACCGACCTTCGAGCGCGTGGTGCTGCCCTACAAGCAAAGCCTGGCACGGCTTGGGATCGACGTAAAAATCCGCGTCGTCGATACGTCACAATATCAGGCCCGTCTCGATACTTTCGATTTCGACATGATCGTCAATACGTTCTCCCAATCCCTGTCGCCCGGAAACGAACAGCGCGACTTCTGGGGATCAGAAGCAGCCGATCGTGAAGGCAGCCGCAACACCATCGGCATCAAGAACCCGGCGGTGGATGCGCTGATCGACCGGATCATTTTTGCGCCTGATCGTGAGACGCTGGTCGCCGCATCGCGCGCCCTCGATCGGGTGCTGTTGTGGAACCATTATCTGGTGCCGCAATGGTGGAGCCCGCTGCGCACTGCGCGGTGGGACAGGTTTGGCTTGCCCGAAACGCTGCCTGCTTATGCACAGGCAGGCGGCTTTCCGGATATCTGGTGGTACGACGAGAATGCCAATGCTGCAAAGGGAAGCGAATGATCGCGCGGATGGCGCTCCTCATTGCCACCGTTGCTTTTGCACTCAGCACCTCGGTAAGTGCGCAGGAACTAGCGCCTAATGGCGGGGTGTGGCGGCACGGCATTTCCATTTTCGGCGACCTCAAATACCCCGCCGACTTCACGCATTTTGACTATACCAATCCCGACGCACCCAAAGGCGGCACGTTGCGGTTGTCGCCGTCCGAAGCCTATCTCAATCAGGGTTTCACGACCTTCGACACGCTCAACGTGTTTGTGCTCAAGGGCACGGGCGCGCATGGCATCCGTCTTGATTTCGATACCTTGATGACCCGCGCTCTGGATGAGCCGGACGCCATGTACGGGTTGGCAGCGGAAGCCGCTGCCATAGCGCCCGATAAGATGTCCGTCGCCTTTCGCCTGCGCGATAACATCACGTTCCACGACGGCATCCGCGCGACAGCAGATGATGTGGTCTTCACATTTGATCTGCTCAAGAAGCATGGTCACCCACATCTGACAACGCCAATCCGCGATGTGGTCTCAGCCACGGCGTTGGATGACCGGACCGTGCTCTACACCTTCAAGGGTGATCTGGTGCGTGACCTGCCGTTCATCATTGCGGAATTGCCAATACTCTCAAAGGCCTACTACACAACGCATGATTTCACGGCGTCCACGCTTGAGCCGCCTTTGATGTCCGGACCCTACTCAGTGAGTGACATGAAGCAGGGCCGCAGCATCGCCCATCGTTTGAACCCGGACTATTGGGGTCGTGACCTGCCGGTCAATCGCGGCCGCTTCAACTTTGCCGAAGTTCGATATGAGTATTTCCGCGAGCGCACGGCAGGCTTTGAAGCGTTCAAGTCCGGCGAGTATGATTTTCACGAGGAGTTCACGTCGCGCTTCTGGGCCACCAGGTATGATTTTCCTGCCGTACTGGATGGTCGCGTTCTGAAGCTGACGACCCCGGACAATCGCCCCTCTGGCGCGCAGGGCTGGTTCATCAATACCCGCCGCCCGTATCTGTCAGACCCGTTAGTGCGCGAAGCCCTGAGCCACGCGTTTGATTTTGAATGGACCAACCGGTTCCACTTCCACGACCTTTACAAGCGCACGCAAAGTTTCTTTGAAAACTCCAGCATGAAGGCCATTGGGACGCCCGACGACGCGGAGCTGGCGTTGCTGGAACCGTTCCGCGACCAGCTGCCTCAAAGCGTCTTCGGCGAGGCCTATGTGCCGCCGGTCTCCAACGGGTCAGGCCAGGACCGCCGCCAGCTCAAGCTGGCGCGCGACATGCTTGCGAAAGCCGGGTGGGAGGTGCGCGACGGCGTGCTGAAGAACCAAGCCGGCGAGGTGATGACCCTTGAGTTCCTTACCGATGCCCCGACCTTTGAGCGGATAATCCAGCCTATGGCCAAGAATCTGGCGCTGCTTGGTATCGATGCCAAGATGCGGCTGGTTGATCCCGCCCAGTATCAGGAGCGGATCAAGGATTTCGATTTCGATATCACCACAATGCGCTATTCCATGCGCGAGACACCGGGCGTGGAGCTGCGTGCCTTTATGGCTTCTGCGGCTGCCAATGAGCCCGGCAGCCGCAATCTCTCCGGTATCTCTAGCCCGGTGGTGGATGCGCTGATCGACAGGGTTGTGGGCGCGCGGAGCCGCGAAGAAATCACCACCGCTGCGCGCGCGCTCGACCGGGTGCTACGGGCGGGCCACTACTGGATACCCCAGTGGAACAAGGCCGAGCACAATCTGGCCGTATGGAACAAGTTCGGCTGGCCGGATGTGAAACCCAAATATGACAGGGGCGTTGTTCGTCTGTGGTGGATAGACCCGGAAAAAGAAGCTGCCCTTAACCAGTAGTCTTCTAGGTTCCAGACTTGCCCTCGTTAGGGCAGACTGCGATTCGCTAAGCCCCCGCAACCGAGCACGGACAAATTCCGCACCCGATGGCAGCCTATATCGTCAGACGCCTGTTGCTCATGATACCGACCATTCTGGGCATCCTGCTGGTCGCCTTCGCCATTGTGCAGTTTGCGCCCGGCGGGCCGATCGAGCGCATCATCGCGCAACTTTCGGGCAATGACGTTTCCGCCACAGCCCGTATCGGCGGGGCCCCCGGCGGCGATATGGGCGCTGGCGCGCAGGCCAATGGCGGCGACGCGGGCGCAACCGCCAAATATCGCGGTGCCCAGGGCCTCGACCCTGAATTCATCAAGGATCTGGAGCGGCAATTCGGCTTTGATAAACCCGTGCATGTGCGCTTCGCCGACATGGTGTGGAACTACATCCGCTTTGACTTCGGTGAGAGCTATTTCCGTGACGTGAAAGTACTCGACCTGATAGCGGAAAAATTGCCTGTCTCAATCTCGCTTGGCCTGTGGACCATGCTCATCGCTTATGGCGTCTCCATTCCGCTGGGGATCATGAAAGCCGTGCGCGATGGTACGCCGTTTGATGTCTGGACATCGGCGGTCATCGTCGTCGGCTACGCCATCCCCGGCTTCCTGTTCGCAGTGCTGCTGATCGTCGTATTTGCAGGTGGCAGCTATTTTGACGTGTTCCCGCTGCGCGGGCTTACGTCTGACAATTTCGACGACCTGTCCATCTTCGGAAAAGTACTGGATTACCTCTGGCATATCGTGCTGCCGGTGGCGTCACTCGTCATTTCAGCCTTTGCCACCACCACATTGCTGACCAAGAATTCGTTTCTGGACGAAATCAAAAAGCACTATGTGGTGACCGCGCGCGCCAAAGGGCTCAGCGAACGGCAAGTGCTATATGGCCATGTGTTCCGCAATGCCATGCTGATCGTCATTGCGGGTTTCCCCGGTGCCTTTGTCGGCGCGTTCTTTACTGGTTCGCTGCTGATCGAGACGGTGTTTTCGCTTGATGGGCTGGGGCTGCTTGGCTTTGAAAGCATCGTCAATCGCGACTATGCGGTGGTGTTTGCCACGCTCTACATCTTCGGCCTCATCGGCCTCGTGGTGACCCTGGTTTCGGACCTTACCTATACGCTGGTCGATCCGCGTATCGACTTTGAGGCCCGCTGAGCCATGAGCGCGCTGCTGTCAAAAACACCGCTGGGCCGCATCAACTGGGAAGCCACCTGGATAGGCCGTTTCAACAAGGCCCGCACGTCGCCTATCAACAAGCGGCGCTGGCGCAACTTCAGGGCGAACAGCCGCGGATACTGGGCCATGTGGCTGTTTGCGACGCTGTTTATCCTCAGCCTGTTTGCCGAATTCATCGCCAATGACAAGCCATTGCTGGTGACATTCGACGGCGGCATCTACATGCCTGTCTTTACGGCATATCCGGAAACCGACTTCGGCGGCGACTTTGCAACGGAAGCGGACTACCGCGACCCATTTGTGCAGGAGCTGATTGAAGACAAAGGCGGGATGATTGTCTGGCCACTGATCCGATATAGTTACGACACCATCAATCTCGACCTGCCGGTGCCCGCACCCGCGCCGCCCAGTACGGAGAACTGGCTCGGGACTGATGATCAGGGTCGTGATGTCGTGGCGCGCGTCATCTATGGGTTTCGCATTTCCGTCCTCTTCGGCCTTATCCTCACGCTGTTTTCGTCTATCGTCGGAGTTGCCGCAGGCGCCGTGCAGGGCTTCTTGGGCGGCTGGACCGATCTGATCTTCCAGCGGGTGATTGAGATTTGGACATCCATTCCCGCGCTCTATCTCATCATCATCATTGCTGCCGTCATCGAGCCGACGTTCTGGATATTGCTGGGCACGCTGCTGCTATTCTCATGGGTCGCGCTTGTCGGCGTGGTACGCGCGGAGTTCCTGCGCGGCCGCAACCTTGAATATGTCGCTGCCGCCCGCGCGCTGGGCCTGCGCAACATCACCATCATGTTCAAGCACGTGCTGCCCAACGCAATGGTGGCAACGCTCACCTTCCTGCCTTTTATCCTGAACGCATCAATCACAACTTTGACCGCGCTGGACTTTCTGGGCTTCGGCCTGCCGCCGGGTTCGCCGTCGCTGGGTGAACTGCTGGCACAGGGCAAAAACAATCTGCAGGCACCCTGGCTTGGCTTTGCCGGCTTCATTGTGATCGCCACCATGTTGAGCCTGCTGGTGTTCGTGGGCGAAGCCGTGCGGGATGCATTTGATCCGCGAAAGACATTGCAATGAGTGATCAGAAGAAAAAGCTCATTGAGGTCGAAGATCTGTCCGTCGCGTTTATGCAGGACGGGCGGCAGGCGCTCGCGGTGGATCATGTCTCATTCGACATAGCCGAAGGCGAGACGCTGGCACTGGTGGGGGAAAGCGGGTCGGGTAAGTCCGTCACCGCTTTGTCACTGATGCAGTTGCTGCCTTATCCGGCAGCATCCCATCCATCCGGCTCGATCAAGTATCGCGGCAATGAGGTGATGGGTGCGAGCGAACGCACTTTGATGGGCATTCGCGGCAACGAAATCTCGATGATCTTTCAAGAGCCGATGACCTCGCTCAATCCGTTGCACACCATTGAACGGCAGGTGGGCGAAGTGCTTGAGGTCCATCGCGGCATGCGCGCAGAGGCTGCGCGCGTGCGCGTGCTGGAATTGCTCAACAAGGTAGGCCTGCAAAATCCTGAAAAGCGCCTTGGTGCCTATCCGCATGAATTGTCAGGCGGCCAGCGGCAGCGGGTGATGATCGCCATGGCGCTGGCCAATGAGCCGCATTTGCTGATCGCCGACGAGCCCACAACCGCGCTGGACGTGACTGTGCAGGCGCAGATCCTCAAGCTGCTGAAAGGCCTGAGCCGGGAAATGGGCATGGCCATGCTGCTCATCACCCATGATCTGGGCATCGTGCGCAAAATGGCTGACCGGGTTTGCGTGATGAACCAGGGGCATATTGTTGAAACCGGCGAAACCCAAAGCCTGTTTGCCAACCCGCAGCATGAATACACGCATCACCTGCTGAACAGCGAACCCAAGGGCAAGCCCCTGACAGCGCGCGCCGATGCGCCGGAGATCATGTCGACGGACAATCTCAAAGTCTGGTTCCCGATCAAGAAGGGTGTCCTCAAGCGCACCGTTGATTATGTAAAGGCAGTGGATGGCATCTCGCTCACTGTGCGGCGCGGCCACACGGTGGGCGTCGTCGGGGAATCCGGATCCGGCAAGACGACGTTGGGTCTGGGCCTGCTGCGGCTGATTGATTCTGATGGTCCCATCGTCTTCATGGGCGAACACATCGAGGATGAATCTTGGTCGCAATTGCGCAGCCGCCGCGCCGAAATGCAGATCGTGTTTCAGGACCCGTTCGGATCTTTGAGCCCGCGCCTCTCAGTGGCGCAGATCGTGGAAGAAGGCCTGCTGGTTCACGGCACCGACCTCAACTATGACCAGCGTCGCAAGCGCGTTGCCGAAGCGCTGACCGAAGTAGGCCTCGATCCGGAAACCATGGACCGCTACCCGCACGAATTTTCAGGCGGGCAGCGCCAGCGTATCGCGATTGCGCGCGCCATGGCGCTGAAACCTGATTTCGTGGTGCTGGATGAACCCACCAGCGCGCTTGATATGTCCGTGCAGGCACAGATCGTCGACCTGCTGCGTGACCTGCAACAAAAGCATGACCTGGCCTACTTGTTCATCAGCCATGACCTGAAGGTCGTGCGCGCGCTGGCTGATGAAGTGATCGTCATGCGTAACGGCAAGGTTGTAGAGCAGGGAACGTCCGACCAGATATTTGATCACCCGACAACGGATTATACCAAGGCGCTGATGGCAGCGGCATTTGACCTTGAGACGGCACCCGAAGGGGTGGTTGCGTCTTAGCCTATTTGCCAGTCAGCGCAGGCAGCCGCCTTATGGATGTTACTGGCCCGTCGGTTTGCGCAATGCGCGTGATTGCGGGTTCAACCGGTTCCAGCGCGGTTTTCATGTGAGTCGCATTGGCGTGCAGCAGCGTCGTCGCATCACGCATGATGCCCACATGACCTTTCCAGAAAATGAGATCGCCGCGCTGAAGCGATGCTTTACTATCCAACGTCTCACCAAGCGCGGCCTCCTGCATATCCGTATCGCGCGGGCAGGGGATGAGGGCAGCTTCCAGCGCGCATTGCACAAGCGCTGAACAATCAAGCCCAAGGCTCGACCGCCCACCCCACAGATAGGGCGTCTCAAGAAAGCTTTCCGCAACCCGCACAAAATCCCGAGCCGCACTGCCGGCATCACGCAGATGCGCAGTGAACACAAACCCACCACCTGCAAGAACGCTGAACTTACCGCTTTGGCTGGAAACGACCAGCGGTGTGTTGAGCGACACCCAGTTGCGCACCGGTGATTTGAGATCGGCGGCTTCATAGATAAAGCTGCGCACCGCAGCGACATGATGGGTCGGTGCCGGTGCGCCATCGTGCAGCTCATCAGCGGCCACATAGCCAACATATTGGTCGCGCGTCGCCTGCACCCATGCCCATCCATCAGTGCGGTCAAGGACCGTGACGGCTTCGCCGAACAAAAGCTCCGTATCCCGTGCACCGTTCGGTGCCGCTGTGCGGCGCAAGGCGGCGACGGGAACGCAGACCTGCGCAGACGTGCCCGTCACAAAGCGCGGCGCTGCAACCTTGCCCTCAAGGCATGCAGCCGCAAGGTCCGCCCGGTAGGCGTTAAGGCGCGGGTCGAGAGCAGTATGCAGGTCAGGCATCAGGTGTTCCGGGCGTGTTTGGCGATCAGTTCTGCGAACTCGGAAAGATAAACAGAGCCCTTTACCGTTCGCTGAACAAGCACGTTACGTTTGTCTGCTTCGTCGCGTTTGCGTTTGAGAAGATCAAGCCGCCCCATCGCGTCCAGCGCGCGGGTGATGGCCGGCTTTGAAATGTTGAGGTTCTCGGCAAGTCCGCGCACCGTATGCGGCGGTGGCGATAGTTAAACGGTGAGCAGAATTGCGGTCTGCCGGGACGACAGATCCGGCCCGTCATCGCGTACCGAGTCCGACACCACATCGAACCAAAGCTTCAAAGCCTCAATGGGCTTTAGCTCCATGGCGACTGATCCCCCTGCGTCGCGCGACGAGTGGCGGTCCCCCAAGAACCGTCCTCGGCGTCCTTATGGTTAATCGTAACGGTGTGACGCAACCAATTGCAACCGCTTGCGAAATGAAAATGCATCCGGTCCGTGCCGGCTCAGCCGTAGCGGCGGCACAACAGCCCATAAAGTGCGCGCACCGCCTGCACTTCGCCGCCCACGGGCCGGCCGGGGCGCGGCTTGGCATTCCAGCCGTAAATGTCGAAATGGACGTAGGATTTTGTCTGCGTGACAAAGCGGTTGAGGAACAATGCGGCCGTAATGGAGCCGGCAAAAGGGCCATCCGAGATGTGGCTGACATCGGCAACCTTGCTTTCAAGCCAGCCATCGTAAGGCGCCCAAAGCGGCAATCGCCACACGGGGTCATCATCCGTCTCGGCAGCACCGGCAATCTCGTTTGCCAGCGCATCATCCTTGGTGAAGAACGGCGGCAGCTCCGGACCAAGCGCCACGCGGGCGGCGCCCGTGAGCGTTGCAAAATCAATCAGCAGTTCTGGTTCCTGCGTATCGGCTTCCGCCAACGCATCTGCCAACACCAACCGGCCTTCCGCATCCGTATTGCCGATCTCGACGCTCAGCCCCTTGCGGCTTGAAAGCACGTCACTGGGACGAAATGCATTTCCGGATACGGAGTTTTCAACCGCCGCCACCAGCACCCGCAACCGCACATCAAGTCCGCGCTCCATGATCATCTGCGCCAGAGCCAGCGAGGCAGCCGCACCGCCCATGTCCTTTTTCATCAGTGCCATGGAGTTGCCGGGCTTGAGGTTGAGCCCGCCGGTGTCAAAGCAAACGCCCTTGCCCACAAGCGTGATCTTCGGCGCATCGGCCCGGCCCCAAGTGAGATCGATCAGGCGTGGTGCCCGGTCGCTCGCCCGCCCCACCGCATGGATCATCGGATAATTCTGCGTCAGCAGATCTTCGCCGGTGATGACGTTGAGATGTGCGTCAAAGCGTTGCCGCAATTTGTCGGCAGCTGCCTGAAGCTCTGCGGGCCCCATGTCACTGGGCGGCGTATTGATGAGATCGCGGCCAAGGAAGACGCCGCGCGCCACCAGCGATACCTCGTCCCGGTCCATGCCGTCGGGCAGCACAAGCCGAACCTGCTTGGTCACAGGCGCCGACTTGTAGCGATTGAACGCATAGGTCCCCAGCGCAAAGCCGAGAAAAGCCTGCTTCGCATTGTCTGGAAGAGGATCAAGCAAGTAGTCGCCAGCCTGAAGCTTTTCAGGCAGCGCGCCATAGATGAAAGGATCTGTTTCATCGCCCAACCCGAACAGGACACGCCCGATTGACCCATCCGCACCGGGCAACGCAATTGCTTCCCCGGCCTTGGCGGCAAACCCCTGCGCTTTCACCCATGCGGCCTGTGCAGGCGCGGCATTGGCAAGCCAGCCGTCAAGCGCCGAGGCGGCAAGAGCCGTGACAGGGGTGGCTGTATTGGTGGAGGGGCCAGGTTCAGCAAGCACATCAAGCATAAAAAACGCATCCGTTCTTTGGTTGGCAGGCGATCGAAGTATATGACACGGTCTAGGGGCCCATTGGAATAACAACAGCCGGATCAAAAGGCTGGCAGGCAGGAGGTAGCCGCGATGCAGACCCCCCCGCTTACACTGGTCATCGGAGACAAGAACTGGTCGTCATGGAGTTTGCGCCCATGGTTGGCGTTGACTTACGCCAATATCCCCTTTGAAGAGGCGCATGTGACATTACGTCAGGGCGATGAGACCCGCGCACAGGGCCTTGCGCATTCGCCCGCCGGCAAGGTTCCGGTGCTCAAATGGGGCGATGAAGTCATCTGGGATTCCCTCGCCATTCTTGAAACCCTGGCCGACCGGCTGCCGGACGCGCATTTCTGGCCGGATGACCCGGTCGCGCGCGCCCATGGGCGCGCCATCGTTGCTGAAATGCACGCGGGTTTTGTGCCGTTGCGCCGCGACATGCCGATGGATTGCATCCATCACCGCCCCGGCGAAGGCATGAATGATGCTGTGGCGCGGGATATTGGCCGCATCATCGCCATCTGGGCCGAGGCGCGCGGCCGCTTTGGCGAGCAGGCGGGCGGGCCATACCTGTTGGGCGCGTTCTCCATTGCCGACGCCATGTATGCACCGGTTGTCTCACGGCTCGATACCTATGCGCCGGATCTGACGGCACTCGGTGATCGCGACGGCATTGCCCGCGCCTATATGGAATCCATTAACGCCATGCCGGCGATGCGCGCATGGTTGTTGGGCGCCCGTGCCCAGATGGGTCAGTGAGGCATAAAACCCGCGTTTCAATTCGGGGCGTATGATTAAGGGTTTCTTGAGGGCTGCCTGTCACCATTCGCCATATGATTTTGGCCCATCCTGCGTTGCGCAGTGACAGGTGGAAGCACGCCCGGTGAACCCGCGAAGCCCATTGCAGTCTGGTTTCAAGCCCGCCCGCCATCCAATTGGCCGGCTTGCAGCGGCTTGTGCCGTAGCAGCTCTGCTGGCCGGCTGTCAGACCACAGGCGGCTCAAACGCAAGACCATCTCTGGAATCAACCCTGACTGATGCTGAGATTCAGTCTCAGGTCGAAGGCAATGTGGTAGCCAAGGCGGCCTATTGGGGCGGCCTCTATGAACAGGACCCACGCAATGCGAAAGCAGCGTCGGAATACGCGTCCGCCCTTCGCGCGATAGGCTCGACAGCCGCCGCGCTGGACGTGCTGCGCCGCGCAGGCTCCCTGAATCCGGATGACCCGCGACTGCTGGCCGAATTTGCAAAGACGCTGACTGCAACAGGTCGCGCATCGGAAGCCCTGCCTATTTTCGAGCAGGCGCTGGCTACAGACCCACATAACTGGCGTACCTTGACCGCACAGGGCGTGGCGTTCGACCAGCTCAGTCAGCCAGAGGCCGCGCGTGATGCTTATCGCACCGCGATCGCCGCCGCACCGGGCGAACCCGCCCCGTGGAACAATATTGGTCTTTCATATGCATTGACCGGCGACCTTGAAGAAGCCGAACTGGCCATGCGTAAGGCGGTCTCCACCGCCAAAGCCACCGCCAAAATGCGCCAGAACCTTGCTTTGGTGCTGGGCCTGCGCGGCGACTATACGGATGCCGAACGCCTGGCGCGGGCAGAGCTTGCGCCCGATGCCGTTGATGGCGACATGGAAAAACTCCGCGCCATTGTTTCGCAACCCGCCCTGTGGTCACGCGAAGCCAACGCCGACAACAACCCCATCATCATCGAGTAGACATACGTTCTCTTTGAACGATGCTCTTCCCTGCCCTGGGCAGGTCAAGCGCTTTCCTGTGCAGTCGGGGAAATGTTGATGTCTGCTGAAGGGCTAGCTGCCTAGTTCATGGTGAAGCGGATGACGGCCGGGCCGAGAATGACCACGAACAGCACCGGTAGGAAGAACACGATCATCGGCACCGTCAGCTTCGGCGGCAGGCCAGCGGCTTTCTTTTCAGCGGCGGCCATGCGGATATTGCGGTTTTCCTGAGACATCACGCGTAATGCCTGCCCCAGCGGCGTACCGTAGCGCTCCGCCTGAATGAGGCTGGTCGTGACAGCGCGCACGCCGGGAAGGCCTGTGCGTTTGCCTAGATTTTCATAGGCCTGGCGTCGGTCCTGCAGGTAGGAAAGTTCAGCGGTTGTCAGCGCCAACTCTTCAGCCAGCTCGACGGACTGAACGCCGATCTCACCTGCAACTTTGTTGAACGCAGCTTCCACCGACATGCCGGCTTCAACGCAGATCAACAGCAGATCGAGCGCATCAGGGAATGCATTCTGGATCGCCTGTTGCCGCCGTGTGATGATGTTTTGCACAAACACGCTTGGCAGATAAAAACCAACAAAGCCTGCAAGTGCAGCGATGCCCAGCTTGGCAAGTGGCGGCTGGGAAAGATTGAGCACAAAAAAGACGTAGAAGATCGCCACCACGAATACGATCGGCGGCATGGCAATACGAAAGAACAGGAACGTATAGATCGGGCCCGTGCCGCGAAAACCCGCCATCTTCATCTTCATCTGCGTTGATTCATCTTCAAGCATCTTGCGCAGATTGAGCTTCTCCACCAGCTTCTTGGAAAGGCCCTTGGGTTGGTGGCGTAGCGCGCTGCGCCTCGCGCCCTCCTGATCATCCAGATCGGACCGTAATTTCGCACGTAGAGCATCACGTTCAGTGGACACATACTTCATGCGCGTCGACAGAGAATCCTCTGACAGATAGGGCATGCCAAGCGTTATGATGGTTGCGAAGGCAGCTCCGCCCGCAAGCAGCATCACGATGACCTGTGGGTCAGTGATAGTATTGACGAGATCCATCATCTGTATACGCCGTATCCAAATTGACTACAAAAAAGCCTAGTAGTCGAAGCTGATCATCTTCTTCATCACCAGTACGCCAAGCAGCATCCAGATGCCGCCGCCAATGAGCATTGCATTGCCCATGCGCTCCTCGAACAGGAGGTTGATGTAATCCGGTGTCGTTATGTAAACGAGCGCCATGACGCCGGGTGGCAACGCGCCAATAATGGCTGCGGAGGATTTCGCCTCCTGGCTCATGGCTGCGATCTTGCCCTGCAACACCTTGCGGTCGCGCAGCACCTTTGAGAGATTGCCCAGCGCTTCAGATAGATTGCCGCCGGTTTTTTGTTGAATCGAAATCACAATGTGGAAAAACCGCAGCTCCGGCGTTGGTACGCGCTGGGTCATCTTCTCCAGACCCTGATCGAGCGTAATGCCGACGCGCTGTCCTTCCACCAGTTCCTTGAACTCCTCACGCACCGGACCCTGGGCCTCGGTAGCAATAATCGTCACGCAGTCGTGCAGCGGTAGGCCTGCTTTCAGGCCGCGCACGATGACATCGACAGCATTGGCAAATTCTTCGGTGAATTGTTTGAGGCGGCGGTTCTTGAGAAAGCTGAGTGTCCACCGGGGCAAACCGAAGCCCGCAGCAAAGCCTGCGAGCAGCCCGACGATCGGCATCTGTCCTGCAAGCATGACGATGGCTGCCACCACAAGCCCCACAATGGCGCTGGCGATGGTAAAGTTGCGCACCGAGATGTCGAGACCCGCCTGCTCAATGCGCGCACGCATTGAGATCTTCTTTTTGCGGGCTGCCTGTGCGTCGTCGATTTCCTTGAGCGTTTCTTGCACCTGTTTGCGGCGCTGGGCATTGGAGTCACCTGCGGCATTGCGCGTCGCGCGCGCCATGCGTTTGCCGCCGGTGGCAGCGCTCATGCGCTTGCCGCTCTGCTGGCGCTTGGTCAGCATTGGTGCGATGGCGGCATAGGCGACACCGCCGACGCCGAGCACACCCATGAATACGGTGGCAATGAAAACAAGCTGAGCGTCAAACATGCCGGACGCTCCCTAGATATCTGCAGCTTCAAGCGCGTCTACCAGATCGCGTTCGAGGCCGTAATAGCGCGCACGCTCCCAAAAGGCCGGGCGTGCGATGCCGGTGGATTTGTGTTTGCCGAGAATCTTGCCTTGGGCGTCCTCGCCGTCCATGTCGTAGACGAACAGATCCTGAGTAATGATCACGTCGCCTTCCATACCCGTCACCTCGGTGATGTGGGTGATACGGCGCGAGCCATCGCGCAAGCGAGCGGCCTGAATGATGACGTCGATGGAGCCTGAGATCATTTCGCGAATGGTCTTCGACGGTAGCGCGAAGCCACCCATGGTGATCATGCTTTCAAGGCGCGACATGGCTTCACGCGGTGTATTGGCGTGAAGGGTGCCCATCGAGCCGTCATGGCCGGTATTCATGGCCTGAAGCAGGTCAAATGCTTCAGGTCCGCGCACTTCGCCGACGATGATGCGCTCAGGGCGCATACGCAGACAGTTGCGCACCAGGTCACGCATGGTGATCTCGCCCGAGCCTTCAAGGTTCGGCGGGCGAGTTTCAAGCCGCACCACGTGGGGCTGCTGAAGCTGAAGTTCAGCGGCGTCTTCGCACGTGATGACGCGTTCGTCTTCTTCAATGAAGGCGGTCATGGTGTTGAGCAGGGTCGTCTTGCCCGAACCCGTACCACCTGAGATGAGCACGTTGCAGCGGCACTTGCCGATAATGCTCAGCACCCTTGCCCCTTCAGGCGAGATGGAGCCGAACTGCACCAGATCATCCATCCGTAACTTGTCCTTTTTGAACTTACGGATGGTGAGGGTCGGGCCGTCAATGGCCAGAGGCGGCGCGATGACGTTGACGCGGCTGCCGTCGGGCAGCCGTGCATCACATATGGGGCTTGATTCATCAACGCGCCGGCCGACTTGGCTCACAATGCGCTGGCAGATGTTCATCAGCTGTGAATTGTCGCGGAATTTGACGCCGGTCACCTGAGTCTTGCCCGAGACTTCGATGAAAACATGGGTCGCACCATTGACCATGATGTCGGAAATATCGTCACGCGCCAGCAGCGGTTCCAACGGGCCATAGCCGAGCACGTCGTTGCAGATATCCTGCAACAGCTCTTCCTGCTCGGTGATCGACATCACCACATTTTTGATGGAGATGATCTCGTTGACGATGTCGCGGATTTCTTCGCGCGCGCTGGCAGCATCAAGCTGAGCGAGCTGCGTCAGGTCAATTGTATCGATCAGCGCATTAAAGATGGTGGTTTTGATGCGGTAGTAGTCGGCGGATCGTTCCTGAACGCGCGGCGTCGCAGGGACGGCCGTTGATGCCAACGGCGCGGGTTTGGCCGCAACCTTGGGGGCAGATTTGGCAACGGGTGGCGGAGCTGCGGCGCGCGCCGGTGAGGGCGCGGCAGCGCCGGACGGTGCTTTTGGTGCAGCAGGACGAGCAGCATTGCCCGGCGCTGGCGGCGCAGGTGGCGTTGAGCCATCATTGTCGCGGCGGCCAAACACTGTTGCTTATCCTTTCTTGCCCAGCAGGCGTGCCAGAAGCGAACGTCCAGTCTTGCTGCTACCAGCGATGGGGCGTCCGGAGACAATGGATGCAAGGTGACGCATGCCCTGCGCAGTCTTGCTGCGCGGGTCTAACTCTTCGATCATCTGTCCATTATTGGCAGCAGCGCCGAACAGGGCTGCATCAAACGGCAGCACCAGTGCGGGGTCGCTGCCCAGCGCCTCGGCGAAATCCTTGATAGGTATCTCAGGCCGCTTGGCAACGCCGACCTGATTGATGACCAGATGGGCGGGCACATCATTGGGGCGCGCCGCAGACAGCATATCGAGCAGGTTCTTGGTATTGCGCAGGCTCGCGAGATCCGGCGTTGCGGTGATGACGATTTCATCCGCTTCGAGCAGCAGCTTGCGCGTCCACGGTCCCCACACATGCGGCAGGTCCAGCACGACGCAGGGCACCGAATGGCGCACCACATCAAGCACAATCTCATAGGTTTCCTGATCAATCGCATAGTCGCGATCAAGCGTTGCAGGTGCCGCAAACAGGCTCAGATGTTCCGTGCATCGCACAAGCAGGCGTTCAAGCAATACGTCATCAAGGCGTTCAGGTGCATAAAGCGCATCGGCCACGCCTTGCGCCGGGTCCTGATTGAAATCAAGGCCGCCGGTTCCAAACGCCAGATCCAGATCGACGATGGTCACATCTTCGTTCATGTGTTGCGAAATGCACCAGCCTGCATTGTGCGCAATGGTACTCGAGCCCGTGCCACCACGCGCGCCGGTGAAGGCAATGGTGCGACCAAGCGGCGGCGCTTCGGGATCTGCATAAAGCAGAGAAATCGTTTCAACGATCTGAATTGGGCTCAGCGGTGCCACCAGATAATCATTGACGCCCTTGCGGGTCAGTTCGCGGTAAAGACCGATATCATTGGCGTGGCCGACCACGACGATGCGTGTGCCCGCATCGCAGACCTCCGCAAGCTTGTCGAGTGATGCCAGAAGCTGCGAACCGCCAAGCTGGCTTTCCACAATGATGAGGCCGGGCGTCGGTGTGTCCACATAATGCGAGTGAGCTGCGGCAACGCCGCCCATATGCACAGTCAGGTGTGCCTTGGCGAGGCGGCGGTCCTGCGACGCACGCTGCAGCGACATGCCGACATCCGGTGTTTCGCAGAAGGCCTGTATGGTCACGCGCGGAACCGGGCGGATGATGCTACCGCCGTCCGGTGACGCAGCCGCCTGCAGGCGTGCGCGCTCCTCGGCGATCTCATCCGCGAAGGGGGGCATTGGCGGGTCTATGTGATGGGCTTCGCTCATGCGCATATGCTCAGTTCTGGTTGACCTGGCTGACGGCGCCGGATTCTTCTTCGGCGCGTTCCGTCTGGGTGGTCTCGCCGGCCCGATACCGCGCAAGCACTTCGTCGCGGCGCTGGGCGTCGGCGGGGTCCATGTCGCGCGGGGTTACGAGGTCGCGCGGATCGGCCACCATGACGGCAAGATTGTTACGGGTGGCACAGCCAAAATTGGGTGATGCGGTGTTGCGTGGGTTGAAGGCATAGTCCTCCGACCAATTTCCGCACGGTGAAGGCGTTGCCACATATTGCGTGAATGACAGGATCAATGGTGCATCAGATGCAGCACCCGATGCGCGGTAGTGGCTCATGCGCACTCTACCGTTTCCTACCGCAAGCATATCCAGCCGCGTTTCAACTTCGGCGGCAGTGCGCGATGCAGCGCCCATATTGGGTGCCCCGGTGGGAATGGACAGGACGAGCGGTCCATCACCACGTGCCTTGTACCGGGTAGCAAAAGCATCAAGCCGCATCAGGTCCTCATTGCTGAGGGAGGCGCTGTCCGGTGTAACCGGGATCATCAGCAGTGCTGCCTGATCGTCCACGGTGATCGGGTGGCGCTCGGAAACTGTCGTTGCCTGCAGCGGTCCGTTTTGGCCGAAATTGGAGCATGCGCCGGCAAACATCGCCAACGCAGCGACAGCCATAAGACGGGGTATGCGGAATGTCATAGCCATTGCTGCATTACTCCATGACAAAGCCGACAGGCCCCTGAAGCTGTTGCTTCAGGTCTTTTTTGTCTGCGCCATAGGTGGCGTTGAGACGGCCCATCAAAAGGGTTTCAAGATCGCTGGCGGGCGCAATGTCGTCAGTCGGCAGCGCGAACTCGCTCTCATGCTTGGGGTCCACCAGATACGGTGTAACGATCACCACAAGCTCGGTTTCAGCATTCAGATAGTCGCGTGAGCGGAACAGCGACCCAAGGATGGGAATGTCCTTTGCGCCGGGTACTCCGTCGATGTTTTCCCGCGTGGAGTCCTGAAGCAGACCTGCCAGCGCCAGCGACCCGCCAGATGGCAGCTCGACGGCAGTTTCGGCACGCCGCACCCGAAGGGCGGGAATGGTGACGCCATTGATCTGCACGAGGTTGCCGTCGGCATTGGTGAAGGTGCCACCTTGCGCCACAAACGCACCGTCAGACGACAGCTCGCTGACTTCGGTGGAAATCTTCAGGCTGATGCGGCCTTCCGACAGCACCACCGGTGTAAAGGCAAGGCCCACACCAAATTGTTTGAACTCAATGCGCACATTGCCATTTGTGTCGCGGTCGGATGGCACCGGAAACTCGCCACCCACAAGGAAGTTGGCGCTTTCACCGGAAATGGCCGTCAGCGTCGGCTCCGCCAGTGTGCGCAGCAAGCCATTGCGCTCAAGCGCCCGAATGGCACCATCCACATAAGACCCGCCACCGTCATTGAACGACATGCCGCTTGATTGCGGAAACACTGAACCGCCCGCTGATGCCGCGCGTTGGCTTGTCGGTGCTGTGGTAAGGCCGCCCAGAGACTGGCCTTGCAGGGAGAAGTTGTTTGTCGTTGCCAGCCGAAGCGCCAGGTCGCCGATTGAGGTGATGGACGACAGATCGATGCCCAACTGCTTGATAAGCGACCGCTGCATCTCTGCAATCGTCACCTTGAGCATCACCTGTTCCTTGCCCTCGATGGAGAGCATGTTGAGGATCTTGGTGTCGTCGCCGACAAACCGGGCTGCAATGTCACGGGCTTTGCTGGCGGCTGCGGCATTCGACACCATGCCCGTAAGCATGATGTTGTCGTTGATGGCTTCAGCTTCAATGCGGGCTTCGGGCAGATGCCGGCCCAGCACATTCAGCAATGAATCAAGATCGCGCTCGACGCGGATTTCAAGATTGAGGACTTGACGGCCCGCATCATCGAAGAAGAATGCATTGGTCTCGCCCACCTTCATGCCGAGAAGGTAGGTGCGCCGCGCACTGCGGACGATGGCGTCGGCAATTTCAGGATTGGAGATCAGCACATCGGCGGCATCGACCGGCAGTTCGACAACGGCAGCCTTGTTCAGGCCCAGCGACATGATCTGGCTGGTCGCACTTTCACCACCCACATCGACCTTGACGACCGGGGTGCCCTGCTCATTACCAAGCAGCTGCGCGGCGCGCGTTGGTGCGGCAGCAGGGCCTGCAAAGAACACGAAAGCTGAAAAGCTTGCGGCCGCAACATGCGCACTCACAGCGCGGGCATTGGCGATTTTGGTGCGGATAGAAGAGATCAAGGTCATGGAATTGCTCATCGGCCCACCCGCGGCTGCTCAAGCGAGCGCACGCCGTAGCGAACGACGCTGACCGCAGTGTTCCCTTTGAATTCAGGTGCTGCATTGGCGCTCAGTGCGCCTGTGTCTTCAGGCCCGGCGGTGGACATGTCCGCAAGGCTGCGCAATGACAGCCAGATATCGCCAAGTGCCTTGGCGCGGGCGAGGGTCTCTGCCTGCCTAGGCGTAAGTTCCAGGGTTGCTGTCTTGCCGACAACAACCTTCTCACCCTCTTCGTTGCCTGATTCGCTGAACGTCTGGTCAACGGCAAGGACGCGTACATTGGTCAGGACCGTATCGCTGCGCGCCTCGACCTCGCGGCCGGTATCGCCGCGCGCTTCACGGGTAACAATCACATCCACACGGTCGCCGGGCAGAATGAAGCCACCGGCGCCAGTTTCTGGTGAAATAGCAACGGAGACGGCGCGCATGCCGGCGCCAAGCCGGGCGGCCATGAAGCCTGCATCACCTGCATTGATGACTTTGCCGGATGTGATCGGCTCACCTTTGAGCATCGGGGCACGTACGAGCGCGCCTTTCAGGTCGGTTGTGGCGTCCGGTGTCCGCGCCTTGACGATATAGCCCGAGGTAAGAGCCTCGCTCGGCCATGTCTGCCAGCGCAGATCTCCGGCAGCGACTTTGGAACCAACCGGCAGGTCACGGGCGGCAACAAGCACTTCGTCGGTGGCGATCTGCGGGGCCGGAGCCTGCACCTGTTGCGGTTCGACACCTACAAAAGACGAGGCAAGCCAAGCCGCTGCGGCAGCAGCGAGCACGGCGAGAATTAGAACTGCGATGCGGGCAACAGACATCAGCCGGGCCTTCGCGTTTCAACAGGCGTTTCAACAAACGTTTTCGGGGCCAAGCGGGAAGTTGCCGCCAGCCTCCGGGTATCAAAGCGGGAATTCGTCAATTCGCGGTTAACCGTACGCAGCAAATGCAATGCGGGGTCCCATGCGTGGCGCCGCTTGGCGCGCAATTTGGTCACGCAGCACCTGCTATCCAGCCGCTTTGGACAAATACAATGATGCCGCCCGCAGCCAGTGCGATGCCGTAGGGCACACCTTGTTTGTGGTCGTGCAGGCGCATGATCCAGTCACGCGCAGCCAGCGGTGCGGGCATTGGGAGTTGCCGGAAGGAGAGGAGCAGGAGCGTCAAAAGGCCGCCCAGAACCGTTGAGAGAAGCGTAAAGGCCAGCGCGGTCTCCGGTCCCAGCCACAGGAGCGTCGCGGCAAACAGTTTGGCGTCACCGCCGCCGATCCAGCCGGCGGCGAAAAAGCCCATGCCCACGACCAGTCCGGCAAGACCGACGGCTGTATGCAGTCCCATCGTTTCAAAGGACATTGCGGTGCCCATGGCAGCGATCGGAAATGCCAGTGCCAGAGAACTCGTCAGCCAGTTTGGAATGCGCATATCCACCGCATCGGTTGTGGCCGCAGCGAGCATCAGGCACGGAAAAACCGCGATGATCAGCCATTGCAGCGGCGTATACGCAGGCAGGGAAGTAAGGTCGATCACGGTGTGTGCGCGGCTCCGGCAGAGATGATGCAGCCCATTAGGCACCCCAAGCTGTAAAGGGTGGGTAAACCTTAAAATCAGAGGCAATCTGTCCGCATGTGAGTTGGTTGCAACCGCGCAAACGCGCTTGGTGGCGGGTCACAAAAAAGGCCACCGGACTGAGTGTCCGGCGGCCTTTTTACCCAAGCGGTGTATATCGCCTGAAATTGTGTCTGGCTTACTTCATTTCAGCCGAAACACTGCCGAATGTCGTACCGATATTCGTGCCGAGCGTGTTCACGGCCGTGATGATCGCAACGGCAATACCGGCAGCAATAAGGCCATATTCGATGGCCGTGGCACCGGATTCATCACCGGCAAAACGCTTCATAAAATGGCTCATAAAAGCCTCCTCTGGATCGATCCATTTCGGGAACAGCGGGGTGCGGCTCCCAAGTAAGGCGAGACGGTCGGGACAGGCCGTCAAACACCGAGGGCCAACCTATAGGCTCCCAATTACCTGCTTCTTAATTCTGTAGATAAAATGCCGGTGCAATAGATAAAAACGGAATGAGTAAATTGGATTTTATGTATAGATAAGTAAAAACATGAAAATAACTATGAAAAAGAAGAAAACTGTACTGGATTCGATGTTTGGGAATATGCAGATTGGTTAATCAATTCCTGCAGCTGGCAATATCAGGTGCAATTTGTTGTCCCCCCAGCTGAGCAGCGTGCATGGAAACTGGCGTATCGGTAGCCTGTAGGACAAAAATTTGGCTGGAATATTGCCGGTTAGGGCGCGGTCCGTGCCGTAACGTCATCTGCAATGGCCAGATTCCGGAGCCGATCTGCATCCAGGATCACCAGACCTGGATAGCGGCGTTCAACGCAGCCCTTCTTTACAAGGCCTGCAAGCGCGGCGGCCACGTCGCTTTCCGAAAGGCCGGTCCACCCGGCAAGCTCGCGGTGGCGCGGCAGTTTTGAAATAGCCAACTGGCCCGGCGCCTGCGGGTCCGCCTCTGCCATACGCAAAAGCTCTGCATAAAGCTGATGTGCGCCTTCACCGGGTTCACGTGGGGTGCGGGGATCCGAGGATACCGCTGCCAGTGCGTGCGCGCGCAATAGTTCAACAGCGATAACCGGATGGGTCTCAAGGGCTGCCAGAAACGTCGAAGCGGGCATGAAGGCAATGCGCGCGTCACTCAGGGCAACGGCTGAAAGTTGGGGCTTTTCACGCGACAGCGCTTCCAGATGCCCAAAGACCTCGCCCGCGGGCACGTCATGAAAGGCAATGTCGCCATGCCGGTCTGCTGGGCATGACACCCGTACTCTACCCGTGCTGACAAAGGCTACGCTGTCTTCCTGCGCCGCCGGTCCGCCGACAATGTCGCCTGTTGCATAGCTTACGAACCGCGACGCCGCAGCAAGTGCGTCCAGAGTGTCCCCGGAAAGCGGGGACAGGCACGCAGTGGCAGCAAGCAGGGCAGCTCCGTCGTGGTGCAGCTCTTGTGGAAGCGATTGCGGTGGAAGCGGTCTGGACATGAAAATCCCTGAACACTGTATGGCGGGGCGGTATGGGCGCTTGGGGCGGATACGTGCGCGACGGTCATTGATAGCTCGGGCACGCCTAAGATCCGGTTTAATCCATCTCCCAAAGGCTTAGGCAAACCTGAAAGCCCGCCTTCGCGGTTTATTCACCATTTCGCGCGAGGCTGGGCTTTGAATTTGCGGGCTGGCGGATATCTGCTGCGCCCCGATCATTTCAATGATGCCGGAGCCGATCCATGCGCCGTTCCACCAACCTGCCTTCAGCCGTTGCCGCCATAGCACTGGCATTGGGTTCGCCCGCAGCCCTGACGGTTGCCGGCACGTATCCGGCGCTGGCCGGTGGCATGTATGAAATGGTGAGGCACGACTTCGCTGTTGGCATCGATCAGACAAAGATGCTGCGGCTTGAGGGTGCGGCTGCTGTGGTTGCGGTCGGCAATCCATCTATCGCTGATGCAATCATCCAGACATCCGACACTTTGCTGCTAACGGGTCGCTCTTACGGCGCCACCAATATTCTGGTCTTCGATCACGATGGCAATCAGACAGCATCACTCATCGTCAATGTGGTGGACCTCGCACCGCGGTTGCTGACGCTCAATCGCGGCAGTGCTCAGTACAGCTACAATTGTGCGCCCGACTGCCACCCAATCCTCCGTATCGGTGATACGGACGAGGTGAATGATACAATCGCCCGACAGACCGGAACGAAAATGGGCCTTGCAACCGACGGTGCTGAAGCCACCGCCAAGGGATCATCCGGCGAATAGCTCCGCCCACCGATCAGAACTAAATCAGTACTCGGAAGAAATGCGTAATGCGTTCGTCTACTTGGCAATCCGCAGATTGCTGAGGTCGAACGCGATTGCCTGAAATGTTCGCTTCAGCTCTTCATTGCTCGGCGAGTTGAAATACAATTCAGGCTTGGACGCGCAGTCACGAAACACTTCTGCAAGGCTCGAGGAGTTGAGCTGGAAGGTGATGGTATAAACCCGCACACCTTCGTCCTTTACCCGTTGGCACATCTCCGCCACTTTATCATCAACGATATCGCGTGCAGTGCTGCGGCTGGTTGTGCCCAGTCGTCCGGTTCCGACAAAGCCGAAGCTCGTGTAGTCGGAATTATTATCCGTATTCTGACCGACAATTTCATTGTTGCCGTCCGTCAGCAGAATAATGGCTTTCTGCACATCCGGATCGGAGTAACTCTTGCCCTCTGTAAAAGGCTCTCCGGGTGAGAGCACACGCCAGCCCCAGGCAAGGCCTTCAGCAATATTGGTGCCGGAATCATACCAGGCCGCCATTGCATCAATTTCCGTCAGAAGGGTTGTCTTGGAATTGGTCAGCGGAACAAGAGGACGCGCACAACTGCGATTGGGCCCTTTGGTGCTGGACGGTGTTTCGTCGACCGAGATATTGGCATTAGTGTACTTGCCGCCGTTGCGCTGACGCTTGGGCCCGTTGCCGTTGGTCTCATCGTTGGTGTAATCGTTTTTGTAGTCATTGTCCTTGTCGGACCCATCAGGCCAGAAATAGGGGACGAACAGTGTGTCCGCATTGCCGGCGCTGGGAGCGGTATCCAGCGTATCATAGGGTTCCGGCCGCATCTCGACGCAGCCCTTCCATGACGCATTTCTGATATTGTTGAACAGCGCGAAGTGATTTGTCGGACCTTTGTTCGGATCGAAGTTCTCGCCGTGAAAACGCGAGTCGCCGTTCTGGTCCATCCAGTTCATATCGAAGCCATCGGCCTTGATGTTCACGGCCGTGACAAATGGTACAAGCGCCATGCGCAACAGCGGTGGGTTCTCCTGATCGCCGAACATGATCTTCACAAGGTCTTCGGCGGCAGTACGCAGTGCGCCGATCTTTCCGTTGGAGGCCATGGAGCCGGTGTTGTCCAGCACCATTGCGATCTCCAGCGACTTGGATTCGCGCACGATCTCAACCTTGCTGCCCACCGTCAGCGTGTCGAAGCCAACAATCTTCATGATGGTTGTTGGCAGTTCAGCGGTCGCTGACAGCGTGATGCGCCCGTTTGCCGAAACGGTACTAATCTCACTGGCCACGCCGGTCTCTGAATCGTCGTAGTTGGCGTCGAAAAAGCTTTGCGCTATCGCCTTCATTTCAGCTTCGGTGGCTGTAGGTGATGTTCCCACCGCAAGACCCGCCGCATCAAGAGCGCGCTCGAGACGCTGCTGCACGATGAATGCGCGGTTGAGGTCGACGGCTGCACCTGCCGCCGCAGAAAGTGGTAGTAACGCGAGCGCAAAGATGATCGCCATGTTGCCGCTGCCATCCGCTGCGAAAGTCGTCGCATGACGGCGCGCGCTGGCTACAGCCCGGTAAACATATCTGCTGAACGCGTGACGCATCTGATTTCTACCGATGCTCCTGCTGCCGACATTGAGCCGGGCTGGGTGGGTCAGGCAGGGTGCCTGACTCCAAATTCCTTCAGGGGTTTCCTGTCATTCAAAATACGGCCCGGTGGGTGAAGCAGGTCTTAAGAAAACCGGTTAGCGAAAGGTCAACCAGACCCTGAAAATTTGCAGAAGCGCTCACCGGACTTGGTAACTGATCACGGTTAAAACCGGCTTCATGCACATACCCTGCAACAGCCGCCCGGGCCGTTCTGCGCCTCGGGGATTTCTAAGCCGCTTCCGCCGTGCGCGTGAAGGCTCGGTTGCGGTTGAGTTCGCCATGCTGGCACTCCCCTTTTTCGGGATGCTGTTTGCAACGCTTGAAGCAACGGCGGTGTTCTTTGCCTCCGTCAGTCTTGAGACTGGCGCAGCCGACGCCGCCCGCCTCGTGCGCACCGGGCAGGCACAGCTGCAAGGCATGTCGAAGGACGACATTCGAAATACAATCTGCGACGCCATGTTCATGGGGTGCGATGAACGCATGCAAATTGATGTGCGGCGCTTCGACAGCTTCAACCAGGTGGATTTCACCAATCCGCTTGATGCGGACGGTGACTTGCGCACTGATTTGATGTTCCAGCCCGGCGACTCCGGCGACATTGTGCTGGTGCGTGTGTTTTACGTATGGGAGATCGCAACGCCTTTGCTGGGCCAGGCCATGTCGAACATGTCCGGCTCCTCGCGGCTGATCATTTCAAGTGCTGCTTTCCGCAATGAGCCGTTCGGCAATGTGCCCGAACCGGCACCGGGGGGGTGAGTGATGGTGCTGCGTTTGCTTCATAAGCTCGTATGTAATTTCAGCAGCGACATACGCGGCGTCTCGGCTGTGGAATTCGCTCTAATCCTGCCGGTGATGATGGTCATGTATTTCGGCGCGGTTGAATTGTCTTCAGCCCTGATCGCCGATCGCAAGGCGACATCGGTGGCTAGCACAGCCGCTGACCTTGCAGCCCAGGCCATGGTGCTCAGCAATTCTGACATTGCGGATATCTTTGGCGCGTCATCGGCCATTCTGGCGCCCTTTGATGGATCCGGCACCGAAATCATTCTCACCAGCGTTTCAGACCATGGCGGCGGCAATACGCGGGTGGACTGGAGCGATGCCCAGAATGCTACCCCTTATGCCAAGGGCTCAAGCTACACCGTGCCGGCCAATCTCATTCCCGCCAATGGCAGCGTTATCGTGGCGGAGGTAACATTCACCTACACATCCACCATGGGAAAATATCTGACCGGTGATCTGGTGATGGAAGACAAGTTCTTTGCCCGGCCCCGCCGCGCGCTGGTAGTGGCGCGCGTCAACTAGCAGGCGACCCTTCGTCCTGACCCAAATCACATACCCCTGAGTTGTTAACCATGTTTCCGTGACGGGGTGTCACATGAATGCCGCATGCAAAAAGGCGGCAAGGCGGCTCATTTGAAACATTAAACCAGTAGATCTATTAGGGTTTTCGCCCGGGCTCGGGCAGTCATTGGGTCGTCGGGGAAGGCGCGTCGCCCCTGGCCGCGGGCATTGCAGCGTTAACCAAGGAAATGGCGGAGAGAGAGGGATTCGAACCCTCGAGACGCTTACACGCCTACACGCTTTCCAAGCGTGCGCCATCGACCACTCGGCCACCTCTCCGCATCACCGGTACCTGTCGAAAGGTCACGGGAGGGCCGGGAATAGCCTATCGCACAGCGGGCTTCAAGCCGGATTGCACGCCAAACCACCTTTATTCGCCGCTATTCTTTACCCTTGCGTCCGGCCTGCGACTGCGGTTTGACTATGGTCAACAGCACGCCCGCCACGAGGAGCGGCGGACGTGCGGGTTTTGCGTGGGCGTGGGGACGCCGGCCGATGCGCAATAGCTGCTGTTAATTCATGCGTTTGGCCACTGGGGGGCCTAGAGAAAATGGTTATTTTCCGTCTTATCGGACTAGTACTTATTGCAGGCGCTTTGATGGTTTTTGGCGCAGATGTGTTGCGCTCGCTCGAATCCGGCGAAGTGGGGATCAATTCCTTCGCACAGGTCTGGGCTCTGCTTGATGAGCGTCTGGGCATGACGACACTCGAAGGTTTCAAAGCCTGGGCCGAAGCAACATTGCCGGCTGCTGCTTGGGATCCCGGTGTGGTCTCCGTACTCAGCTACCCCGCATGGGCCGTTCTGGGCGTTCTGGGCATCATCATCGCCCTGATCTTCCGTCCGCGTAACGGTTGAAATAGGGCTGCGTATCGGCCCGACCGCTCGAGTTCTGCAGTTCTGGAGGCCGAGGTATGATCTTGCGCATTATCGCTGTTCTTTTTCTCGGCCTTGCGGCCGGGTCTGGGATCTATGGCCTTTTTGAAGGTGGCTTCCTTATCTTGCTTGGCGAGGTTTGGTTTGCCGTCGCGCCGGGGTCGCTCAATCTCACGCAGGCTGTAACTCAGCGGTACATCGCACCGGAGCTTTGGGACCCAGGCATCACCTGGGTCCTCAACCAGCCGGCGGTTGCTGTGTTTGGCCTGTTGGGGCTCGCTTTCATGGGGCCAAGCCTGCTGCGCGGCCGCCGATAGCGTATTCACGATGGCCGTGCCCACCCAACGGCCTCGCCGACAATGGCGGTGAGCGACACGTGTCCCTCGATCACGATGGCTACGGGCAGGTCTGCTTTGCTGGCAAAGTGGAGGAACGCCGCTCTCTTGCGGGTGGCACCGCTTCCGCGCTCCCGGACAGGTGCTAGTTGTCGTCCATCTTCAAAGCTGAGATGAACGCATCCTGCGGAATTTCCACCCGACCAAACTGCCGCATGCGCTTCTTGCCTTCCTTCTGCTTGTCCAGAAGTTTGCGTTTACGCGTTGCATCGCCGCCATAGCACTTGGCGGTCACATCCTTGCGCATCGCCGCAATGGTTTCGCGCGCGATAACCCGTCCGCCGATGGCCGCCTGTACCGGTATCTTGAACAAATGGCGCGGGATCAGGTCTTTGAGTTTTTCGCACATGGAGCGGCCACGCGCTTCGGCCCGGCCCCGATGCACCACCATGGCCAGCGCATCCACAGGCTCCGCATTGACCAGCACCGACATCTTCACAAGGTCGCCGGGCTGATAGTCCTCGATGTGATAATCGAAGCTGGCGTAACCACGTGTGACCGACTTGAGCCGGTCGTAAAAATCAAACACCACTTCATTCAGCGGAATGCGATAGACCGCCATCGCCCGCCCGCCCACATAAGTGAGATTCTGCTGCACGCCGCGCCGGTCCTCACACAGCTTCAGCACGGCACCGAGATACTCATCCGGCACCAGAATGGTCGCGTTGATCCACGGCTCGTCGATGGTGTCGATCTTCATCGGATCGGGCATGTCGGCAGGGTTATGCATGTCGATGGTGCTGCCATCGGTCATATGCAGGTGATAAACCACGCTGGGCGCCGTCGTGATCAGATCAATATTGAATTCGCGCTCAATCCGCTCACGGACAATTTCAAGGTGCAGCAGGCCCAAAAAGCCACAACGGAACCCAAAGCCAAGTGCCGCTGAGGTTTCCATCTCATATTCAAAGCTGGCATCGTTGAGCCGCAGTCGGCCCAGAGCCTCGCGCAGGTCTTCAAACTGCGCCGCATCCACCGGAAACAACCCACAGAACACCACCGGCTGTGCCGGCTTGAAGCCTGGCAGCGGCTCGGCTGCCCGGCGCTTCTCGTCGGTGATCGTGTCGCCGACGGCTGTATCCGCCACCTGCTTGATCGACGCGGTGAGGTAGCCAATTTCGCCGGGGCCGAGGACATCGACCTTCTGCTTCTTGGGGCGCATGACGCCAACCTCATCCACCTGATAGGCGGCATCGGTCCGCATCATATGAATGCGCTGGCCCTTTCTGAGTTCGCCGTCGATGATGCGCACAAGCACCACCACGCCCAGATAGGCGTCGTACCAGCTGTCCACCAGCATCGCCTTCAGGGGCGCGTCCTTGTCGCCCTTGGGCGCGGGCAGCTTGGTGACAATGGCTTCCAGCACCTTGTCGATGCCAAGGCCGGTCTTGGCCGAAATTTCGATGGCCTCGGACGCATCCAGTCCGATCACATCTTCAATCTGCTGCTTGATGCGGTCAGGTTCAGCCGCCGGCAGGTCGATCTTGTTGAGGACGGGCACGATCTCGTGGTTCACCTCAATGGCCTGATAGACATTGGCCAGCGTCTGCGCTTCCACGCCCTGGCTGGCATCTACAACCAGTAGCGATCCTTCACAGGCAGCCAGCGAGCGGTTCACTTCGTAGGCAAAGTCCACATGGCCCGGCGTGTCGATGAGGTTCAGCACATATGGCTTGCCGTCCTGGGCGGTGTATTCCAGCCGGACGGTCTGCGCCTTGATTGTGATGCCGCGCTCGCGCTCGATATCCATGGAATCGAGCACCTGCTCCTTCATCTCACGCTGGGTTAGCCCGCCGGTGAATTGAATCAGCCGGTCGGCCAGCGTCGATTTACCGTGGTCGATATGCGCCACGATGGAGAAGTTGCGGATGTGGGAAAGGTCGGTCATGGAGGCGGCATATAGCACCCGCGCCATGCGCCGCATAGGGAATTTGGTGCCGCAGCCGGTTACATTCCCGGGCGCGGGGCAACCTCTGCGTCCGCCTGTGCCCGTTCGCGCTCCCGGCGCTGGCGCAATTCATCCTGAAAGGCCCCGGCGATGATGCCCGAAGGCAGGCTGACAAGCCCGATAGCGCCCAAAATGAGCAGCCCCGCTGCTGCTCGCCCACCAAGGGTTGCGGGCACCACATCGCCATAGCCGACGGTTGAGAGTGTCACCACGCTCCACCACATGGCCTTGGGGATGGAGCCAAAGGCCTCCGGCGTCGCATCACGTTCAAACAGATACATGATGACGGCGGCTGAATAGATGACCAGCGACGCGATGACGCCCGCCACGAGCAGCTGCCGCCAGACCGACCGCAGCACCTGAAGGACGATGCGCGCCGGCTCGAAATATTTCGCCAGCTTGAACAGCCGTGCCAGCCGGAAAGCCCGCAGCCACGCCATATCGGCGCCGGTAAAGCCCGTCACCACCAGCATCAGCAGTTCAGGCCCGAATGCCAGAAAATCGATAAACAGCCAGAACCGGCCGGCATAGAAAGCCCGGTTGGTCAGGCCCGAAACGCCGCGTGTTTCGCCCGCGGACCACAGCCGCAGGCAGAACTCGATGGCGAAAACCAGCAAAATGCCATCATTCGCCAGCTCCAGCACCTGCGCCAGCCCCGGTGAGAGACCCTCCATGGTCTCAATGGTGAACAGCACCACACTGGCGATAATCAGTACGAGGATGACCCAGTTAAGAGGGGATAGGCCGCGCCGGTCCCAGGAATCCAGCAGCAATTGCCGGTCAAACCATGCCCGCGTCGAGCCTGTGCCCTCATCATAGGGCTCCGGCTCAAAGGAAGCGCTGTTCCTGTCCCCTGTACCGGCCATTGGCGTTTGTCCCCGTCATGGCCACCGAATCATCGGCAGCGAATGACAGACACTACCCCCGTAGGGTGCCGCCCGTCGCCTTGTGGACGGCAGCAACTATTTTCTCGCTGACGCTTTCAATGTCCTTGTCGGTCAGGGTCGCGTCACGCGGCTGCAAGGTTACTTCGAGGGCGACGGATTTCTGCCCAACCTCGATGCCCGGCCCTTCGTAGAGGTCAAACACCTGTACGTCGGCGATCAGCTTCTTGTCGGCACTCTTGGCGGCCCGCAGCAGCGCGTCCGCGGCAACCGCGTTATCCACCACAAAGGCGAAGTCGCGGCGCACCGGCATCAGGTCAAACGCATCAAGCGGCGGCTTTGCGCGGGTGGCTTTATTGCGCGGAGCGGGAATGGCATTGAGATTAACCTCAAACGCCATGACGCGGCCGCTGAGGCCCATGGCCCCGACAACACGCGGATGCAGCTCACCGAACATCGCCAGCAGCACTTTGGGGCCAAGCGTCAGACACCCCGAACGGCCGGGGTGATACCAGTCGGCGGCCCCCGGCGACACCTGCACGCTGGCGGCAGGGCCGCCAGCAGCAGCAAGCGCGGCCAGCGCATCCGCTTTGGCAGTGAAGGCGTCGGGAACCTGCCCACCGGCCCAGTCGCGCGTCACAGTGCCGGCGCGGATGCCGGCAGCAGACATAGTCTGGCCTTCAGGCGTTTCGTCGGCATATTGCGCACCGACTTCAAACAGCGCCACGTCGCGCATGCCGCGATCCACATTGCGCTGCGCGGCGGCGACAAGTGTCGCCAGCACGCTGGGCCGCATGTCGGATAATTCCGACGATATGGGATTAGCAAGTTCCAGCACCCGCTGCCCGCCACCGAAAATTTCTGCCTGCTGCTTTGAGCAAAAGGCCCATGTCACGGCTTCAGACAACCCGCGCGCGGCCAGCGCCCGGCGGGCAAGCCGCACGCGCGATTGCATTGGCGTCAGAATGGGCTGCGCCACAGCATGAAGACGCGGCAGGGCCACGGGCTTTACCTCGTTGATGCCGTGAACACGCACCGCTTCTTCCACAAGGTCAGCGGACCCATGCACATCAGGCCGCCAGGACGGAGGCGTCACTTGCGCGGGCGAGGATGAGCGGTTGCTCTCAAAACCAAGCGCATCAAGGATTTCAAAGATACGATCATCGGAAAGGTCGAGCCCGGTCAGCTTGCGCACGCGGCCCGTATCAAACGCAATCTGCCGCTGCCATGCAGGCACGCTGCCCGCACTCTCAACACTGCTGGCGTCACCGCCGCATATGTCGAGCACTAGCTGCGTCGCCATCTCCATGCCGTCATGGGCGAATTCCGGATCAATGCCGCGCTCGAACCTGAAGCGCGCATCTGACGTGATGCCGGTCTTGCGGCCAGCGGTGGCGATGGTGATCGGGTCAAACAGCGCGCACTCGATGAACACGTTTGTTGTTTCTTCGGTGCAGCCGGTGGCGTCGCCACCCATGACGCCACCAAGGCCGAGAATGCCTTTGTCGTCGGCAATGACGCACATGCTCTCGTCGGCTTCGTATTCCTTGCCGTCCAGCGCCAGAAACTTTTCACCTGCTTTGCCCATGCGCGCGTGCACGGTGCCGGTGAGTTTGTCGGCGTCGAATACATGCAAGGGACGCGCGCGATCAAACGACATGTAGTTGGTGATATCCACCAGCGCATTGATGGGCCGCAGGCCGATGGCGCGCAGCTTCTTTTGCAGCCATTCCGGCGATGCACCGTTCTTGACGCCGCGGACCGTCCGTCCAAGGAATAACTGGCAGGCCGGGTCGCCTTCAAATTTCAGCGCGACTTTAGTGGGACTGTCATAACCGCCGAGCACCGGCTTGATGGTTTCAGGCTTCAGCGTGCCGATGCCCATGGCCGCCAGATCGCGCGCAATGCCGCGCACGCCCGTGCAGTCCGGCCGGTTCGGCGTGATGGCAATCTCAATAACGGGATCATTGAGGCCAAGCGCGTCCGCTGCAGACATGCCCACCGCGAAGTCACCTTCAAGGTCGATGATGCCTTTGTGCTCATCGGACATTTCAAGCTCGCGCTCGGAACACAGCATGCCGTTGGACTGCACACCGCGAATTTGCGTCGGCTTCAGCGTCATGTCGATGCCAGGCACGTAAGCGCCTTCGGGTGCAAAAATGCCGGTGAGGCCTGCGCGTGCATTGGGCGCACCACACACCACCTGCATTTCGCCCTTGCCAGTAGCGACCTTACAGACCTGCAATTTGTCCGCGTCGGGATGCTTTTCAGCCGAGATGACCTTGGCAACCGTGAAGGCGGACAATGCTTTGGCGGGATCGTGGATCTCTTCCACTTCCAGACCCAGCATCGTCAGCGCATCGGAAATTTCATCAAGCGTTGCGGTGGTCTCAAGATGATCCTTGAGCCATGAGAGCGAAAACTTCATCGGCTCAGCCCTCCGTACAGCGAGGGTACGTCGAGCGCCGAGAAGCCGTAATGCTTGAGCCAGCGTAGGTCGCCGTCGAAGAAGGCGCGCAGGTCCGGCGCGCCATATTTGAGCATGGCAAGCCTGTCGATGCCGATACCAAACGCAAAGCCCTGATAGACCTCCGGGTCGAGGCCTGACGCCTGAAGCACATTCGGGTTGACCATGCCGCAGCCCAGAATTTCCATCCAGTCGTCGCCCTGGCCGATCTTGATGTCCTTGCCCGAGCGGTCGCAGCGGATATCGACTTCCATCGACGGCTCGGTGAACGGGAAGTAGCTGGGGCGGAAGCGCATCTCGACGCTGTCCACCTCGAAATAGGCGCGGGCGAATTCTTCCAGCGTCCAGCGCAGATGGCCCATATGGGTCGTCTCGTCGATCACCATGCCCTCAACCTGATGGAACATCGGGGTATGGGTTTGGTCACTGTCGCAGCGGAAGGTGCGGCCCGGCGCGATGAAGCGGTGCGGCGGCTTTTCGTTGCGCATGGTCCGCACCTGCACCGGGCTCGTATGGGTCCGCAGCAACAGCCGCGAGCCGTCTTCGCGCTCATGAAAATAGAACGTGTCGTGCATCTGTCGGGCAGGGTGCTCGGGCGGAATGTTCAGCGCCGTGAAGTTGTACTCGTCGGTCTCGATATCCGGACCTTCCTTCACGTCGAAACCCATGTCCGCGAAGATCGCGATGATCTCGTCCATCACCTGAGAATTTGGGTGGATGCGGCCCTGTTCTGCAGGCGGCAGGGCGACGGGCAAGGTGACGTCGACGCGCTCTTGCTCAAGCTTCACGGTGAGGGCGGCATCATGCAGCATCGCCTGCCGCGCGGTGATGAGGTCGGCGATGCGCGTCTTGAGGCCGTTCAGCAGCGGGCCTGCGTCCTTGCGCTCTTCCGAGCTCATCTTGCCCAGACCCTTCATCAGTTCTGAGATGCGGCTCTTTTTGCCAAGAGCTGCCACGCGCACTTGCTCCAGCGCGTCGATGGTTTCAGCATCCGCGATGGCTGCGGTGAACTGTTCTTCGAGGGTCTTGGCGTCGCTTTGAAGGTCGCTCATTTAAGTCTCATCCCGGCCCAAAAACATGTGGGGCCTTGTTGCATAAAAAAATCGCTGTTGCCACGCGCGTAACGGCTCACTTGGTTCTGGTTTGAACCTATGAGCCGCCCGCGCGGGCAAAACAGCGATTGTTCGTCTTGGTAGGGAGCCTTGTAGGGCTACTTCAGCGCGGCGGCCGCCTGATCGACCAGAGCCTTGAAGGCCTCAGGTTCGCGGATCGCGATGTCGGACAGAACTTTCCGGTCCACATCAATGCCCGCAACCGTAAGGCCGTTGATAAATCGGCCGTAGGTAAGCCCATGCTCGCGCACGGCGGCGTTGATGCGCTGGATCCAAAGCGAACGGAATGTCCGCTTGCGGACCTTGCGGTCGCGGTACTGATACTGGCCTGCCTTGTCCACGGCCTGCGTGGCGGTGCGGAAGGTATTCTTCCGGCGACCGTAATAGCCTTTGGCGGCCTTGATTACTTTGCGGTGACGGGCGTGGGTTGTAACGCCCCGTTTGACACGTGCCATGTCGGGTTCTCCTCAACGGATTTGAAAAATAAGGGGGCGGTTCAGCCGTAAGGCAGGAACTTCTTGATCACCTTCGCATCCGGAGCAGACAGGATGGTGGTGCCGCGCAGATTACGAATCTGCGTCTGCGTCCGCTTGATCATGCCGTGGCGTTTGCCAGCCTGGCCCCCGCGCACTTTTCCCTTAGCCGTGAGAGAGAAACGCTTCTTGGCGCCGCTCTTCGTCTTCAATTTGGGCATTTCGCGTCTTCCTTAAACGTAAGAGCGCCGGACATATCTCCGGCGCGAGATCAGCAACAAAGCCGCCATGGCATGCCCTACAGGCCAGGCGGCACTAAGAGGCGGGGTTATAGAGGGGCAAATGGGGGGATGCAAGTGGGCCTTTTAGCCGATTTCCACCCGGTTTCCGGGTATGGTGGCCAAGGAAATGAGCCGTGGCTATGTTCGACGGATTTTCCCCGCGGATTCCAAGCGATTCTCGCAGATTCAGCCTAATTGGCCGAAAGTGAGGGACACAACTGCGTTGTAGCCTGGTCGGTCGCTTCATAGGCTCATGGCAATCCAATCTATGAGGAGCAGGCCAGATGACCACCCGCGACCTGATGCAGGACGACCCGCTGGACGATTTTGACCATCGCGAGATTACGCTGGATGGCGCGACACCCGGCGTTACCAAGCTGGTGCATGTGGCGGGGTCGGGGCCTGGGGTCATCGTTATGACCGAGATGCCGTGCATCAGCCCGTGGGTGGCGCGGTTTGCGCGCTGGGTGCGGGACGCAGGGTTCACGGTCTATATGCCGTCGCTGTTTGGCCGCGACGGGGCCGTGCCCAATGCGACCGAGGGCATGGAGACCTTTCAGCATGCCTGTGTCAGTGCCGAGTTCCGCGCCTTTGCGGGCAATGGCTCTAGTCCGGTTACCCAATGGCTGCGGGCATTGGCGCGGCTGGCGCATGAGGAGTGCGGCGGACCGGGTGTGGGCGCCATCGGCATGTGCTTCACCGGCAATTTCGCGCTGGCGATGATGCTGGAAGACGCGGTGCTGGCGCCCGTCCTCTCACAACCGTCGCTGCCGCTGGACAAGTTGGACGATGTTGAAAGCACGCCCGAGGAGCTTGCCGCGATCCGCGAGCGGCTGGACCGTGACGATCTGACGGTGCTGGCCTACCGTTTTGAGGGCGACGCCATCTGCCGCGCTGAACGCTTTGCCCGATACACCGAGGCGCTGGGCGACAGGTTTGATGGCCGCGTGCTGCCGGACAGTGCTGCCAATACGCAGCTGCCGGAGTTCTTCGCAAAGGTCGTGACGACACCCCACAGCGTGGTGACGGTTCACCTGATCGACGAAGAAGGCCAGCCGACTGTCCAGGCGCGCGACGACATTCTCGGCTTCTTTGCGCAGCGGCTGACTCCATAACCATGCGGGCAGCGCTGTATAAGCCCTCCGGCATGACCGGAGGGCTTATACCTATTTCGCGGCGGTCTGGTTTACCTGTGGCTTTGAGACCGCCGCCGGGATCACCGGAATGTCCTTATCGGCGATCGGCGGCATTTTCTTTTTGCGGGCAAGCGCTGCTTCGATGAAGAGCGCTAACTCCTCAGCCTTCTTGGCTTCGCGGGCAGCAACGTCTGCTTGGAAGTCCGGCATCACATCGGACGCAAAAAGCTCAAGGCTCTCGCAGATGTGCTGGTGGCTGTTATTACCCGCCTGCTGCATGAAGATGACCTGATCGACGCCGGCCCCCTGCATGGCTTTCAAATGCGCGCGCATGTCGTCGGGCGTGCCGATGCCGCCAAGGCCACCAGGCGCCTGTGAGGCGGCTTGCTCAATGATTTCCTTGGTGCGGTCACCGCGCTGCCTGATGTATTCCGCCCACATGTCGGTGCGGCCGGGCAAAAAGTCCTGCGTCACCATGCGGCCAAGCGCGTAACCGAAGAACTCAAACCCTTCATGGCCCCGGCGGATCGCTTCTTCGCGGTCCTCGTGGATCGAGAACGAGGACACCATCGCAATGTTGGCATTGACGCTGTGGCCAAGCGGCACGCATTGGTCTGACTTGATGATGCCGTAATAAATCTCAGACCACGCTTTGGCTTCTTCAGGATCAACGAAGGAGAAGGCGAGCGCACCAAGGCCAAGCGACGCCGCAACCTTGATGGTGTCGCGATTGGTGCAGGCCATCCACATCGGCGGATGCGGTTTTTGCATCGGCTTGGGAATGACATTGCGGCAGGGCATGGAGAAGCTCTTGCCTTCAAAGCCCGGATACGGATCCATCACCATCATATTGGCGATCTGCTCAGCGGATTCGAGCGACATGGCGCGTTTCTCGCGCGCTGGAATGTCAAAGCCGCCAAGCTCCAGCCGTGTCGCACCTTCACCGATACCAAAATCAACGCGGCCATCGGAAATGAGATCGAGCGTCGAAACAGTTTCAGCCGTCCGCGCAGGGTGATTGTAATTGGCGATCACTTGCCGGATGCCGTGGCCAAGGCGGATGTTCTTGGTCTGCCCGGCCGCTGCGGCGAGAAAGACTTCCGGCGCTGAGGAATGCGAATATTCCTCAAGGAAGTGGTGCTCCACCTCCCACGCATAATCATAGCCAAGCTTGTCGGCGAGGATGATCTGATCCAGCGCCTCCTTGAACAGCTTGTGTTCCCCGTCCTCGCCCCAGGGGCGTGGCAGCTGAAGCTCGTAAAACACACCAAAGCGCATGGGGTGTTCCTCCCGTTATGTTTGTTTTTTAGTTTTCGGGAAGAAGTATGACCGCGATTTGCGCGAATGCAAAAGAGGCGTCAGACGGGTCCGAAAAAGCCAGCACCCCTGGCGCCAAACGCTTCGGCCAGCGCCTTGGACGGCATGCCGCACACGCTCAGGGAAACGACCGTGCGTAAATCAGCCAGCTCCTTTGCAAAGGAGGCGTAGTTCTGCCCGTGAAAGATCACAGCCTCTGACGACGCATAAACCTCTACAACCCGCGCCGTCTTGCCCTCCGCATCAATGAACCAGTCATATCGCAGCGTATCGGGCTCCGTGGCGGCGACATGCCTTTTCAGGCGCGCGACAACTTCAAGAAGGTCGCCACGCTTGCCATCGCTAATCTTGGATTCCACCAACAAAGTGATCTCGTCTGACATCGGTATGCGCCTTGCCTGATTTTGAAATGTATTGGTGAGGATACGCGGTAGCGCCGCGGGTAACAAAAAGGCCCGCTCTCAGGAAAGAGCGGGCCTCGATTGTTGCGCGGTGCGCACTGCCTAGCGCGGCGACAGAACCATAATCATCTGGCGACCTTCGAGCTTCGGGTTCAGCTCGACTTTGGCGATTTCGTCCACCTGCTCGCGGACACGGTTGAGCAGTTTCATGCCCAGGTCCTGATGCGCCATTTCACGGCCACGGAAACGCAAA